>CACZZN010000005.1 GCA_902785705.1 uncultured Veillonellaceae bacterium | reverse complement strand
TATTTGTCCCCTCTATATGGATTTTTTATTGTCCATTGATACTACTGGGGTAGTTTGCGCCTTTTTACAGAGTGCTTACAAGATGTTTCACAGTAAACATATCCCCAACGGAATTGTCGGCAGAATCTTGCCCTTTGAATGGGAGGCGGTATAATTTATATACCGGCCTGAAATTTGTGGGAGTTGGTAACATGAGTGCAAGGCAAAAGGAATACATGAGCTATGAGGAATATCTGACGAAAATCAAGGATGGCATCGTAACGGAAAACGGGCATTGCCCCGTGACTCCGCTCCTGGTGATGCTTCAAGGCCGATGGAAGTCCCAGTTGATGTATGAGATGTGCATCTATGAAAGCGTCCGTTTCGAGCAGCTGAAAAAGGATCTGCCCGGCATTACCAATACCATGCTGACCAAAAGCCTGCGGGAACTGGAAGAGGATGGCTTGGTGCATCGTGAGCAGTTCAACGAAATCCCGCCCCATGTGGAATACTCCCTGACGGAGATGGGCAGGGATCTTCTGCCCGTGTTCTATGCCATCATGAACTGGGGCTTCAAGTATGAGAAGGAAATCTTTGAAGCCAAGGAAGATAAATAGGCCGCAGAACGGAGGAAAATATGGAACATCTGGAAGTGGTGGGAAAATCTGTGCAGCTTTTCCCGTCCCGAGGGGATCACGCGCCCTTGGTGCTTCTTCATACGGTGGGGGCTGAAGGAGGCGAGGTATATCAGGCGGTGCGGCGGAGGACGGACAGAGATTTTTCCTTTGCTGCCATCGGCGGCATAGATTGGGACGATGAAATGTCACCGTGGGCAATCCCGCCCATTTCCAAGAACGACACGCCTTGCACCGGGGGTGCGGACATCTATCTGGGCAAGCTGATCCATGATGTCCTGCCCGAAATACTGCAGCGAATATCCGGCGCACCGCGATATATCGCATTGACCGGATATTCCCTTGCGGGACTCTTCGCCGTTTATGCCATGTACCAAACGGATCTGTTCTCTCGAATCGCCAGCGCTTCCGGCTCTTTCTGGTTCCCAGATTTTTTGCGTTATGTACAAGAGAACAAGCCCAAACGGCTGCCTGACCGCATGTATCTCTCCTTGGGCGACAGGGAAGCGAACTCGAGGAACAGGATCCTGCAGTCTGTGGAGGAAAATACGCGTTGGCTGCACAATTGGTACCGGGGAATGGGGATGGAAACCATATTGGAAATGAACCAAGGCAACCATTTTCAAAACGCTGCGGGCCGTATGGCAAAAGGAATTGCTTGGGTTATCCATGATGACAACGGAACGAATGAAATATCAACATGACTTTCAAGGACGGTACGACAATTCAAATCGAGTGACAAATTATCGGCGTGGCTTCGGTAGCGCCGATTTTTTTCCACATGCTTTTGCCAATAATGGACAAAAAGTACAGTTTGGCAGGAAAAGGGGGATATTTGGCGAATTCTTCGATGTATCAGGTCAATGACATTTGCCGGCGAATCAGAGAATCGGGGATATTTTGTCGAAGCTGCTGGAAAAAGTCCGTCAGCATGCCGGAGGCGCCGAGCAGTCCGATGATATCACCATGCTGGGGCTTCGATTCAATGGAAAGGAATAACAAGGACAGCATTTTTTGCAATATCGAAAGCATTTTTCAAGTTTTCGTATCGAATTTTGCCTGTTATACTGAAACCATCAAATCGGAACAGGGTTCTGAAAATGGAAATGGAGGCGCTGCGGCATGAAGCTCGCAAGGCATTATATCATAGATGGTGTGGAAATCATGGTCTTGGACGGCAGAAATCATGCCATGCCGGGCAGCAATGGACTGTCCTTGCTCGCACATCGCAAGCTGGGCGTCGGTGCAGATCGCATTCTGGTCTTCACAGGGACGGAGGAGCAGCCTTCCTTCATCGCTTATGATGCGGAGGGGAGTTTCAGCGAGGCCAGCCGCTCGGATTATGTAGCACTGACATGTTACCTGCGTGACTGCGGCATTTCCCCAAATGTGGCTGAGATGCTTCGGAACCTCGGCCTGGAGATGCTGGCAGTGGCACGGGCAGGGGTTGAGAGTCTGGAGATCCATATCACGGAGTATTTCTGGAAAAAGGCATTGGAGCAGGATGCACATGTGGAGGAGGCAGTCTGCTGAGCAAGGGTTGCCATACTAAGCTCATCTGCGTCCTAAACCGAAAGGACTGGCTCTGCTTTGCAGAGCGTCGCGGGCTTGATTCGCTAATTTTTCATAGGAAAGAATTCCCAAGGGCAGGGAATTCTTTTTTTTTATAGAAGTATATTCAGTATGATAATTTATAGGAGGAATCGGAATGCAGACATATAGGATTGCGGTGATTGCGGGAGACGGCATTGGTCCCGAGGTCATTGGCGAGGGGAAAAAAGTGCTTTCAGGTATTGCGGCGATGGACGGCGGTTTCGCTGTGGAATACACGGACTTTCCCTGGGGGTGCGAATACTATCTGAAACATGGGAAGATGATGGATGAGGACGGCATGGACAAGCTGAAGGAATTCGATGCCATCTATCTTGGCGCCGTCGGCTACCCCGGGGTTCCCGACCACGTGTCCCTGAGCGGGCTGCTGTTGAAGATCCGCCGCGGTTTCGATGAGTATATCAATCTACGTCCTGTGAAGCTCCTGCGCGGTGCTCCGTGCCCTTTGAGAGATGTTCCCCGTGAGGATATCGATATGGTCGTGGTCCGGGAGAACAGCGAGGGTGAGTACGCGAACGTCGGCGCAAGGCTTTATCCGGGCACTGCGCAGGAAGTGGCGCTGCAGACAGGGGTGTTTTCCCGCAAAGGCTGTGAGCGCGTGATCCGCTATGCCTATGAGCTTGCGAAGAAAGAGGGGAAGACGCTCACCAGCGTGAGCAAGGGCAATGCGCTGGGCTATTCGATGGTCTTTTGGGATGAGATCTTTCGGGAGATCGGGCAGGAATATCCGGAGGTCAGGACAAGCTCATTGATGGTGGACGCCGCAAGCATGTTTTTCGTGAAGGAGCCGAAGCGGTTCCAGGTCGTTGTGACCAGCAATCTTTTCGGGGATATCCTGACGGATCTGGGGGCGGCCATCGCTGGCGGCATGGGACTGGCAGCGGGCGCGAACCTCAATCCGGAAAGAAAGTACCCATCGATGTTTGAGCCGATCCATGGAAGCGCACCGGATATTGCAGGCAAGGGACTCGCGAATCCGCTTGCCGCCATCTGGAGCGTGAGCCAGATGCTGGACTTTTTTGGACGCGAGGATTGGGGGGCCAAGGTGCTGGCGGCCATTGAGACGCTTTTGACGGAGCAAAAGGTGTTGACGCCGGATTTGGGCGGCACCGCGAAGACAAAGGAGATTGCGTCGGCAATCCTTGCGATTTTGAAACGATGAGGATGGAAATGCTATGAAGGTATTGATTACAGGCGGTGCAGGCTTTATCGGCTCGCACCTTGTGCGGAGGCTTTTGGCAAACGGAGATGAGCCTGTTTCCGTGGACAATCTCTCGACAGGGCTCAGAGAGAATCTGCCGGAGGAGGCACGTCTGATCGTCATGGACGTACATGATGCGGAGTTCCTGACGCTTTGCCGAAAAGAGCAGTTTGATGCGGCGGTGCATCTGGCGGGGCAGACGATGGTGAATTCCTCCATCGAGGATCCGATGAATGATGCAAAGGAAAATATCCTTGGCGGCATCCAAGTGCTGGAAGCCGCGAAATGCTGCGGCATGAAGCGGGTAATCTTCGCCTCGACGGCAGCCGCTTATGGGGATGTGGCAGAGGACGATCTTCCCGTGCGCGAGTCGCAAAAACCTTGCCCCATGTCCTTCTACGGGCTCAGCAAGGTCACCATGGAGCATTACCTGAAGCTCTATCACGAAATCTGCGGTTTGGAATATGTGATCCTGCGCTTTGCGAATGTGTTCGGCGAGCGCCAAGGCGATAACGGCGAGGGCGGGGTCATCAGCATTTTCACGAAACGCATTGCAGAGGGAAAGGACATTACAATCTACGGGGACGGCGAGCAGACGAGGGATTTCGTCTATGCGGGTGATGTTGCGAGCGGCATTGTTGCGGCGCTTCATACCAAGAACACGAACACGGTCTACAATCTGAGCACCCGCACGGAGACCAGCATCCGCCAGCTGGTGACACATCTTTCCCATATCGCAGGCCGCAGGATCGTGCCCAATTATGCGGCGCCCCGCCCGGGAGATATCTATCGCTCCATGCTGGATAATCTGCGCGCTTATCGCGGGCTGGGCTGGAAACCGGAGACAGGCCTGGAGGAAGCGCTTCGCAGGACATACGAACATTTCACGGAATAGTTTCATGCAATTCAAAACGGAGCCGTTTTCCCAGCTCCGTTTTCAACGAATTATTGCATCAGTGGCTTCAGAAAGCCAAAGATTTTTTGGTAGTAGAGGTCGGGATATTTCTGGCATGCGACGGCATGGCCCGCATTGGGAACGGAAAAGTAGTCCTTTCGTGATGCATGGCAGTTCTCATAAAGTTCCCAGCACATGGTAGGCGGCACCAGTGTGTCGGCATCGCCATGGATGAAGAGCATGGGGACGCGCGCTTCTTGGACTGCCTCCAGCGGATTTGCTTCCCGCAGGGAGAAGCCCGCGCGTTTTTTGCAGGCGAAATCCACGAACGCCATGATGGGGAATGCGGGCAGGCCGAAGGCTGCTTCCAGTTGATGCGCGAGAATGGTATAGGCGCTGCTGTAGCCGCAGTCCTCGATGGCGGCCTTCATCGTAGGGGGAAGGCCGCGGGATGCGGCGGCAATCATCACGGAAGCGGCTCCCATGGAGACGCCGTGCATGACGATCTGCGCATCGGGATGCAGCTCCGTGATGCGCCATGCCCAGTCCACGATGTCCTGGCTCTCCCGGTAGCCCATGGTGACGTAGGAGCCTTCGCTTTTGCCGGAGGCACGGAGGTCGGGCGTCAGCACGTGATATCCCATTTGGAGATAGGTTTCTGCGATAAACCAGGAATTCTGCTGTGTGCAGCCATAACCATGCAGGATCATGACCCAGCGGCTGCTTTCCTCGTCGGGCCAGAAATGGGTGGCGTTCAGGAAAAGTCCGTCTGTGGATTTTAGGTGCCATTCCTCCGAGGGGGCATCCGGCGGGTTGAACTGGCGCTTATCGGGCGGCATGAGCAGCGCATAGGCGTGAGGAGGCCCCTGCGGATCGCCGAAGCTTCCGCGCTCCAGCGCGAAGCCGACGAGGTAATCTCCTGCCAGATAGCCCGCGGTGCATAGAATGGCGCAGCTTACCAGCACAGTCGTCAGAAAAAAAGTAAACAGGATTTTTTTCAATCAAATCGCCTCGAATGTCAATCGCATATAAAATAAGCATATTATAGTTGATTTTGATACAGAACGCAAATTGCGCCGTCCTCTGTGATTGCGCTTATCAAACCAATGGATTGTTACGATACATAGGATAGAATCATACAGAAAGGGACATTCGGCATGATATACCGTCTGGAGAAGAACGCGTTTCGTGTGGAAGAATACGCGAAGAAAAACAATCTCTTCCTGTTTCCATATCATCCGGAAAGCGGCTCCCGTCCTGTCCTCATATCCTGCAAGCTTGGCTTTTTAATGGTGGAGCGGAGAAGGATCAGAAGCATTCTGCAGACAGGAAATACCAAGCGTGTCGTTTTTCGTGAGATGGAGGACCCCATACAAACGGAATCCGACCAGGAAAATTTCTCCGAGCGCATTCCGGATGCAATCGAGTATTGGAACCATGAAATCTATACGCATCTCGATTCGGTGGAAGCGGAACCGGTCACGAGGATCATATCTTCCGTGGCAGGCGGTCTTGGCTTCGCGACGCTCATCGGAGCAGCCGCCTTTTTGGTGTGCAGCCTTGCAGAGTGGAACCCTCTTGCGGCGCTTCCCATCGGTGGGGCGGTCTTTCCCTTCAGTTCCCTTGTGATGTACGGAGAGCTTTACACGAAGCTGTCAAAGCAGCATCGAAAACTCTGGCGGAGGGCATATCAAAACAGCCTTGAGCCGCATCATGGCTTCAATGAGAAATTCTTCCGCTACTGCATGGAGAAGGAATCGCTTGAGGTCTATCGGCTCAGTGATTGGAAAGCGGAAAAGGAGCGGCAGCGCAGCGAAAAAATCGATGAGGATGCGATCGAGAGCAAAAAGTTCTCAGACACAGCCAAAAATCTGAATGAGAAATATCTGAAAAAGAGCAAAAAACGAGCAGGGAAAAAGGATCCTCTTGCCGAGCTGGAGGAAAATTTTCTGCAGGAATATCAGACGCTGGCGCAAGGCGCCGCGCCGTCTGCGTCCCAGGCAGAAATGCCGGTACAAATGGCGGGAGATGAAGGCGGCGGATTGGAGCACAGCATGTCTCCTCCCGAAGAAACGGCTCACAGCAATGCGGCAGAGGACGCGGAACAGCGGCGCCGTGCCGCCGAAGAGCGGCGGGAAAAGGCAAGAACTGCCATCCAAAAGAAGGTCAAAGAGGATTATAAGTCCATCAACCGCTCCAAGAATACGTTGACCAAATACCTGTGGTATACGGATCCGCTCATCAAAAGCGTGGAGCATCTGCAGGGAATCGCCCAGAACATCATATCCTATATGGAGCAGGATCATGGGAAAATCGACGGCGCCGTGAAATTCGTTTCGGTTTATCAGGCTTGGACGAATCAATTCCTGAAGGATTTGGTCCATGTGTTTTCCTCGGGCGCCGGCCATGGCGAGAAAAAGGACGCGAGGCACAAAGCCATGGACTATCTGGAGAAATCTGCTGCGGCCTATCAGCAGGAGTTCGAAAATATTTCGGGGAAAAGCAAAGAAAAGGAAAAGGCAGAGAGGAAAAAGAGGTGAGAAGGATGCGAGAAATATTCAGGTATAAGGGAAAGCATATCCTGTACAATACAGGGGAAGTGGAAGAAACGCCGCCCGAGCCGGAGCCTGCACCGGCAAAAGAGGAGGAAGCGCTTTCTGAGGAGCAGATGAAGGTGGTTCTGGGTTCCATGAGCGACAACCGCATTACGGACAGTGTCAAAGATTTGGTGGAACAGGCCGCCGAAAAGGAAAATACAGGTGATGCACAGCTCACAGAGGAGCAAATGAAAGTAGTCATGGGCTCCATGAGCGACAACCGTATCACGGACAGCGTCAAGGAATTGGTGGACAACATGTGACAGGGAAGCGGCCGGGGCATTGTTCCGGTGATGGGGAAGGTGCGTTGACAATCTGTGGGATACATGGTAGTATAGCCGTTGGAAAATCGGGATATTTGTCTGACGGAAGGGAAGAGATGTATTTTCATGGAAGCGTTGTGTATCGGCATCGGAATTTGCGGCTTGATGTATCTGGCCTATCGCGGGTGGTCCATCATATTGATTGCGCCCTTCTTTGCGATGGCGGCTGCGCTGGCCAGTGAGTTCAACATACTTCCCGTCTATACAGAGCTTTATATGACACGGCTGGCAGAGTACTTGAAGACGTACTATCCTGTCTTCCTGTTCGGCGCGATTTTTGCGCGTCTGATGGAAAAGGGGGGGCTGGCGTCTTCTGTCGCCGGCAAGATCGTAGAGGTGCTGGGCGAGAAGCGGGCGGTGCTGGCGGTGCTTTTGGGCTGTGCGGCATTGACCTATGGCGGGCTCAGTGTTTTTGTCGTGGCGTTTGTCATGTATCCTTTCGGTGCCGTGGTGTTCAAGAAAGCGGACATCCCGAAGCGGCTGCTGCCCGCGGCGCTCTGGGTCGGCATTTTTTCCTTCGCGATGGTGGCGCTCCCCGGAACGCCGCAGATCCAGAATATCATCCCGTCGGCATATTTCGGGACTTCGACTTGGGCGGCGCCCGGAATCGGGCTTTTTGCCAGCATCCTCTTCCTTGCCATCGGGTGGGGATGGGTGACCTATCGCGCGAAGAAGCTCATGGCGGCGGGCGAGGGATACGGTGCGCATACGGAGCAGCAGAAGAAGCGCCGCACGTCGAGGCTCAATCCGGCTTGGCAGTGGTCGCTGGTGCCTTTGGTCATGGTGATTGTGATCAATGTGATTTTGAGCAACCCGTTCCACTGGGATTGGGGTTTCCACTGGGATGAGAAAAGCCTGGAGGCGTTCCTGCCCTTCCACCTGGCCTTGATTGCCGCGCACGTGGGAAAGGTGCAGGCAATCTGGTCCATCAGTGTGGCTTTGGTCATCAGCAGCCTTGCGGCGGCGTGGATTGGACGCAGGAAGTTCCTCATCGCGGACGGGTTCCTTCCGCAGATCAACTATGCGGCGATTTCTTCGACCGCGGCGGTATTGAACGTGGCCTCGGGCTTTGCGTTCGGCAGCGTGATCGTGAGCATGCCGGGCTTTCTTCCGATCAAGGATTTGCTGTTGGGCATGTGCGATTCCGCGGGGCCGCTTTTTTCCGCTGTCGTGACGACGAACATCATGGCGGGCCTGACGGGATCGGCATCGGGCGGCCTTACGATAGCGCTCAGTATGCTGGGGGAGCAGTGGGCGGCAATGGCGCAGGCGGGAGGCATTCCGCTGGACGTGCTGCACCGCATCACGGCGATTGCCTCTGTGGGTATCGACCCCGTGCCTCATTGCGGCGCGCTTGTCACCTTGCTTGCCATCTGCGGGCTTACGCATCGTGAGTCCTACTATGATATTGCGGTCATCATGCTGATGAAGTTTTTTGTGCCGTTCCTGTGCGTATTGTTTTATCTCACGACGGGAATCTGTTGAATCAATTTCTTTTGGATATAATAATATTGATGTCATGGCAGGGAAAGCCGGCTCCTTTATCGAATGTTACAGGTTAGCAAACGATAAGGGGCTGGCTTTTTTATGGACAAGGAAAAATTGAGGAAGTTCGTTGCCGAGAGGTCGGAAAGGTGCAGGGTGCTGGTCGTTGGGGATGTCATGGTGGACAAGTACTATTATGGCGATGTGACGCGGTTTTCCAGCGAGGCGCCTGTGCCTGTGGCGCATGTGATCGGGCAGAAGGTATCGCTGGGCGGCGCTGCCAATGTGGCGCATAATCTTGCGCAGCTTGGCTGTCAGACCTCTATCACGGGATTCGTGGGAAGTGATTCGAACTGCGAGAGCCTTTTGGAGCAGTTCACGCTGAACGGCATCGAATGGCGCGGGCTGGTCTATACCGATAAGCCCACGACGGCAAAGGTGCGCATCATGAGCGGGCACTATCAGATGTTTCGTGTGGATTTTGAGGACTCCTCGCCACGGGACAAAGAATTCACGGACAAGATGGAGGACTATATCAGCCGGCGGCTCAATGAGAGCCTGGATGCCCTTGTCATTGCGGATTATGAGAAGGGGGTCTGCACCGACAGGTTCTGTCAGCGCATGATCAAGGAGGCGCATGCGCACGGCGTTCCCGTAATCGTGAATCCCTACGGCTTGAATTGGCTCAAGTACGCCCATGCGGACTATGTGACGCCGAATGTAAAGAAGCTCAATCGCATTCTCCTGGCGCCGATCCAGAGAAAGGACGATCAGCAGGCGGAGCGTGCAGGGCGCTATGTGATCCGGAAGTTCAATATCAAAAATGTGCTCACGACACGCTCCGAGGCCGGCATCAGCCTCGTCGGCGAGAACCGCTCCGTGCATATCCCGACCAAGGTGCAGGAAGTCTTCGACAGCGCAGGCGCGGGCGATACGGTCATTGCGACTTTCGCGATGGCGCTTGCGGGCGGCTTGAAGCCGGAGGAAGGAGCTTATCTGGCGAACCTCGCGGCCGGCGTGGTCGTGGGAAAGGCAGGCACCTATGCCATTCATCGGCAGGAGCTTCTAGATGCGCTGGAGGCTGTGGAGGTTTGAGCCTTGGACGGAAGTTTGCTGCGATATACTAGTATAACACGTTGAACAAGGATGATGAGCGCAGTCGTAGCAGAGCTACGTCAAGCGATTGAAGACACAGTTCATGGAAATTTAGACAAGTCAAACAGCAAGTTATTTGGAACGGCTTCTGTATGTACAGCGTTCGGAAATGGGAAGTAATTTCGTTTTGGTAAATTTCTTTGAACGCGAGTATAATACTGTATACTTGCGCTCTTTGGTTGATTTTTGCCATGAAATGTGTACAATAGAGAAGGACTTAAGTATACAGATCAGAAGGGAGAACTTGCGGATTATGTCTATGAGTATGGCTGCTTCTCACGCAGCGAACAAGCGATTGAAGGATGCAATCTTTGGGGCGAGCGCCGCATGCCGTGAGGCTGCGGAGAAGTACGGGGCGGACAAGGTCACGAATGCAACGATTGGCGTCATGATGGATGAAGAGGGCAAACTTGCCTGTCTGCCGACCATGGAGAGAGTCTATCGCTCGATGGATATGACCGAGCTGACTGCCTATGCGCCGATTTCGGGACTGCCGGATTATCTGGATGCGGTCATTGATCTGACCTTTGCAGATCAAAAGCCGGAGGGATATTTCGGCTCCATTGCGACCGCTGGCGGTACAGGGGCAATCCATCATGCCATCGCGAACTATGCGGAGAAGGGAGATGCGGTACTGACCTCGGACTGGTTCTGGGGCACCTACAATGTCATCTGCCAGGAAGTGGGTTGCCGTTTGGAGAACTATCGCCTGTTCGATGAGAAGCAGGAGTTCAATTTTTCGGATTTTGCGGCGAAGGTGGAGGAACTGCTCAAAGTGCAGGACTCTCTGCTGGTCATCATCAATACGCCCGCGCACAATCCGACGGGCTTCAGCCTGACGGAAGCGGATTGGGACAAGGTGCTGGAGCTTTATCGGGGCTATGCGGCAAAGGGAAAGCGCATGAGCCTGCTGGTGGATATCGCATATATCGACTATGCCGGCGAGAAGCATGAGACGCGCCGCTTCATGCAGAAGTTCAGCCATCTGCCGGAAAACATCCTCGTGATGTTCGCCTTCAGCATGTCCAAGGGCTATACGATGTACGGACAGCGCACGGGCGCGCTGATTGCTGTTTCTTCCAGTAAAGAGGTCATTTCCGAGTTCCGGGAAATCAATAAGTATACGAGCCGCGCTACCTGGTCCAACATCAATCGCGGTGCGATGGGGCTTCTGGTGAAGCTGCAGCGGGATGCATCGGCTTTGGCGCAGTTCGAGCAGGAGCGGACGGATTTCTATCGGCTGATCCAGTCGCGGGGCGATCTGTTCATGCAGGAAGCGAAGGCCTGCGGACTGAACGCGCTTCCTTACAAGGGCGGTTTCTTCCTGTCCGTCCCTGCGGCAGACCCTGCGGCGGTCTGCGACAAGCTGCATGAGGATCTGATCTTTGCGGTTCCCCTGAAACTCGGCGTGCGTGTTGCGGCCTGCTCCGTATCCACGGCAAAGATGAAGGGGATTGCGGCAAAAATGAAAAAGGCGTTGGACGCGATCGAGGGATAAAGATTCGTTGTTCATGAAAAAAGAGCACTTTGCTGTGGCAGGGTGCTCTTCGTGTCTCTTTGCTGCCTTTCGTGACAGAACGATATTTTTGCCTCTTGCTGGTTCCATTCCTTATGCCATGCCCCAATCGAGGTAGATACCCAGAATGCCGGTTCCGACAGAAACGGTGATTGGCTGTTCCGACGAGGGGATATTGCTGACGGCATTGGGCTGGCTTTGAGACAGGCACGCATTTTCAAGGGGCCAGTGCATATGATTGATGCAGACCTTTTCGCAGTTTGCGGTCAGCGGCAGGAGCGACAGTGCTTTGGGGGGTGTTTTGCAGGAAAGCGTCAGGCTGTGTCCGCCATGCAGGGGGAACAGGAGTTCCTGTTCATCGGCGAGCAGGCAGGGCATTTTTGCGTGAGCGCAGGAAAATACCGTACTGAACAGGTGGTCCAGACGACCGCCGAAGCAGCCGGTAAGCAGCAGGAATGGGGACTCGGGGGCAAGGAGCTTCAAGGCGAGCTGGGTATCCGTCAAGTCCTTTTCGGGCGGGTAGCGATTCGTGGGAACCGCGTGGGCCTCTGCCCATTCCCAAGCATCGGAGGAAGCGCTGTCTCCGTCTCCCAGCAGACGTTCGGGAAGGATATTGCATTGGCGGCAGATATCGATGCCGTGGTCGACGGCCCAGAGACTGCGGCCTTGTTTTGTTCTTTGCAGCCAGCGGGGGGCGGGAGCCCTTCCACCGGCAATCAGCAGATACTGGAGGGCAGGAAGGGGCGCATCGAACATAAGTTCTATCTGGGGAAGGGAGATAAGATTCCGGCACATGTTTTCACGACCTTGTTGTTATGGTATAATCAATCATATAATCATGTTGTCTGATTTTTGTTATTCGTTTTGTTTTCGTGATTTCCTGCCGCTGTGTTCTGATATGATGATTTCGGGGGAGGTTTTTTTATGGTAAAGTATTCGTATTTCGGTCATGCCTGTTTCCTGCTGGATGACGGCAAGTACAAGGTGCTTGTGGATCCGTTCCTGACGGGAAATCCGGTGGCATCCGTTTCCGCAAATGATGTAGCGGCGGACTATATTCTGGTGACGCATGCCCATGGGGATCATCTGGGGGATGCGCCGGATATTGCGGCCCGCACGGGTGCGGAGGTGGTCGGGATACCCGAGATACTGGATATCTGCACCTCCATGGGGACGGATGTCAAGGGGCATGGTATGAATTTGGGCGGCTCCCTGAACCTGCCCTTCGGCAAGGTGCGCATGACGCTGGCGCAGCACAGTTCCGGCGTTCCGGGCGGCATTGCCTGCGGCTATGTCATCTATATCGGCGGACTGGTGATTTACTATGCGGGCGATACGGCGCTGTTCAGCGATATGAAGCTCATCGGGCAGAAGGATAGGCTGGACTACGCGCTGCTGCCCATCGGGGATAATTACACCATGGGACTTGAAGACGCAGCGCTTGCGGCGCAGTGGCTGGGGGTGCGCCATGTCATTCCGCTCCACTATGATACCTGGCCCATCATCCGGCAGGATGTGGCGAAGTACAAGGAACTCACGGAGAAGATGGCGCATGCGGAGGTACATATCGTGAAGCCGGGCGAGGACATCGAGCTGGCATGAGCGAAAGAGAGCGGCTGATTGTCATTTTGGGGCCTACCGCGGCAGGCAAAACGGAGCTTTCCATCGAGCTTGCGAAGGCTTTGGGCACGGAAATCATCTCGGGTGATTCGATGCTGGTCTATCAGGGCTTTGATATCGGCTCCGCAAAGCCGAGTATGGGGGAGCGGCAGGGCATCGTGCATCATCTGGTGGATATCCTGCCCGCCTCTGCTCATTTCGATGTAACGGAGTTCAAACAGCGGGCGGAGGCACTGATCCATGAGATTCACGGCAGGGGCAGGATTCCGATCCTTGCGGGCGGCACGGGACTTTATGTGCAGGCGCTTCTGGAGGGCTATGAATTCAATGAGACTTCGGGGAATCATGCCTATCGGAAGCGATTGGAGCAGATCGCGGAGGAGCAGGGAGGGGAAGCCCTCTATGCCATGCTGACAGAGCGGGATCCGCAAGCGGCCGAGACCATCCATCCAAGGAATCTGCGCCGGGTAATCCGTGCCTTGGAAGTAGCAGAGCTTGGGAAAGAGAGCATTTCAAGGGAAAAGTTTTCCGTGAAAAGCGGAGAGCTTCGCTATGATGCGTGGGTGATCGGGCTCCAAAGGAATCGGCAGGCGCTCTATGAGAGAATCAATCAGCGTGTGCAGCGCATGTTTGCACAAGGGCTGATGGATGAGGTATGGGGGCTTCTGGATAGTGGAGTCACGCGGGAAATGCAGGCCATGCAGGGCATCGGCTACAAGGAAACGGCGGCATGCCTTGCGGGAGAGATGACAGGGACAGAGGCCATCGAGCTCATCCGGAAGCATACGCGCCATTTTGCCAAACGGCAGCTTACCTGGTACCGCCGCATGCCGTATATCCATTGGTATGATTTGGATCATTTGCAGGGGGAGCGGCTTCTGCGAAGGGTGTGGGAGGATGTCGGGGAACATTTTCATTTATGAGCAGTACCTTATGAACAATTCCTTAGGAAGGGAGATTGCTTTATGCAAAACAGACCCGTGAATTTGCAGGATAGTTTTTTGAATCAGGTGCGGAAGGAAAATGTGGCGGTCAGCATCCATTTGATGAACGGCTTCCAGATCAAGGGGAACGTGAAGGGATTCGACAATTTCACGGTGATCGTCGAGTCCATGGGAAAGCAGCAGCTTGTCTACAAGCATGCGATTTCCACGATTGCTCCGATGAAACCGCTGAATGGTGCCTTTGCGGCAGAGTGTGCGGAAAAAAGCGAGGAATGTCCGGCATGAAGGGCGCAAGAGGATTTCAAGTCGTCAGCGCTTTTGAAGGAAGGGGCATTCATTTGCCGCAACGCAAGACAGGCGCGAGCGCAGGCTATGATATCGAGGCGGCGGAGGATGTCCTGCTTCTGCCCCGTGGGATGACTTTGGTCGCGACGGGGCTGAAGGCATATATGCAGCAGGATGAGGTGTTGTATCTCTATATCCGCTCGGGACTTTCCGTGAGGCATCAGCTCATGCTCATGAACAATGTGGGCGTGATCGACGCGGATTATTACGATAACCCGGAAAATGAGGGGCATATCATGGTATCCTTCTGGAATCTTGGAACGGAGCCGTTTCAAGTGGAAAAGGGCATGCGGATCGCACAGGGCGTTTTCATGAAGTACCTGACTGCGGATGCGGATACGGCAGGCATGGGGGAGGAGCGCCTCGGAGGTTTTGGTTCGACGGGGCTTTGAAAGAGGTTTTTGAGGTTTTTATGGAGAGCATGGATTTATTTTCTGCGGCGGCAGAATCGCAGACAGAAAGGGAATTCGAGCCATTGGCGCAGCGCATGCGCCCCCGGAATTTTCGGGAATTCATCGGCCAGCGGGAAGCCGTGGGCGCCGGAAAGTACCTGCGGCAGATGATCGAGCGGGATCAGGTGCCGTCCATGATACTCTTCGGGCCGCCGGGGACGGGCAAGACCACGCTGGCGCAGATGATCGCGGGGCTCACGGGAAGCGCGTTCCATCGGCTGAATGCTGTGGCGGCGGGCATCGCGGATATCCGGCAGATCGTGAAGGCGGCGGAGGAGCAGAGAAAGTTCTATCAGAAACGCACGATTGTGTTTATTGATGAAATCCATCGTTTCAACAAGAGCCAGCAGGATGTATTGCTGCCCTATGTGGAGGATGGGCGGCTTGTGCTCATCGGAGCAACCACGGAGAATCCCTTTTTTGAAGTCAATCATGCGCTTCTGTCCAGAGTGCGCATCGTGAAGCTGGAGCAGCTCACGGATGGCGAACTGCAGAAAATCCTGCGGCAGGCGTTGGAGGATGCGGAGCGGGGCCTCGGCGGACAAGGCATTACGGCAGAGGATGGGGTGCTTGCGCTCATGGCGCAGTTTGCGGGCGGCGATGCCCGTATGGCGCTTAATCTGTTGGAGCAGGCGGCCGCCATGGTGCCGCCGACGGGCGGTGCAATCACGGAGGAGATCCTTTCGGGGCTTTTGGGAGAGCGTATGCAATCCTATGACAAGAAGGGCGACAACCACTATGATACGGTGTCTGCCTTTATCAAGAGCATGAGGGGGAGCGATGCGGACGCGGCGATTTTCTACTTGGCGCGTATGCTGGCCTCCGGGGAGGATCTGAATTTCATCGCAAGGCGCGTGGCAATCTGCGCGGCGGAGGATGTGGGAAATGCGGATCCCATGGCGCTTGTGGTAGCCATGGCGGCGGTGCAGGCGGTGCAGTTCGTGGGCATGCCGGAAGCACGGATCCCGCTGGCGGAGGCGGTGACCTATGTGGCCTCGGCACCCAAGAGCAACGCGGCTTACCTTGCCATCGACAAGGCGCTGGCAGATGTGCGGAGCCGTGACTGCGGGACGGTGCCGCCGCATCTCAGGGATTCCAGTTACAAGGGCGCGGCAAAGCTGGGACATGGACTTAACTATATTTATCCCCATGACTATGAGGGGCATTTCAAAGAGCAGCAATATCTTCCCGATAAGAGCCGCGGGGCGCACTATTATGAGCCGACAGAGCAAGGGGCGGAAAAGCGCATGGGCGAGTACCTGCGTGATTGCTGGCCGGAGCGCTTTGAGAAATAGGACTCTTTAAGGATGTGGAGGACACGATGAAGCTTTCAACCAAGGGGCGCTATGGCGTGGCCGCGTTGTATGAGCTGGCATTCCACTATGGAAAAGGTGCGGTTCCGCTGAAGGAGATCACCAGCAGCCAAGGAATTTCGGAAAACTATATGGAACAGCTCATGGGCCAGCTCAGAAAGGCGGATCTCGTCAAAAGCGTGCGTGGCGCTCAGGGCGGCTATATGCTGGCAAGGCCGCCGGAGGAGATCACCATCGGGGAGATCATCACGGTGACGGAGGGCCCGATTGCGCTGGTGGACTGCCTGCTGACCAGCGCGGAGTCGTCGGACCAGTTTTGCGAGAGGGCAGGCGAATGCGCGACGCGCAATGTCTGGGAGAAGGTCTGCGAAAGCATCAGCAGCGTGCTCAATGCCATCACGCTGGCGGATCTCTGCAAGGACCATCCGAAGCGGGAAGCTTTGGGCGATTAAAATTTTTGAGCAAGTCATGCGGGACATCTTGCAGAAACGGTTGATTTGGTGTAGAATGAAACAACAGTGTGCTTTGGCACAAATCAAGAAGGATGCGGCAGAGCCGGACATTCCATACTGCAGGGAGGAAATTTCATGAAGAAAACAGTGCAATTGCTGCTGGTAATCTGTATGCTTGTACTTTCGGCGCAGCTCGCTTTTGCGGCTGAAGGAGAACGTGAAACGATACAGACGGGTGCGGATTTGGTGCCGATCCATCGTTTGGCCATCGGGAAACCCTTATATATGCCGCCCAATGACAAGGCGCCGACGAATGATCAGCTGACGGAGATTGTGTTTGACGCGAGCAGGAAAGCGCGCAGTTACGTCATGTCCTATGACGCGGTGGCTGAAAGCATCCGTGCGGAATCCAGCGTGGATATCAAATCATTGGACCGCGTCAAGGCCGCCAAGGCATTTCGGGAAAATGTCGGAAAGTATGCGGACGCATACGTCATTGTGACCGTGGCGAACAACAGCACGACGATTTTCTTCTTTGATGTATTCAAGGCCGGGACGAATGAGCTTCTCTATACCTATGAGGTTGCCGCCGGAAAGACGGGGCGGTCGGGTGTGGACACCAAGGACACCTACATGGATCTCTCTGAGAAGTTCTATCAGCATTTCGAGGATGCTGCGCAGAAGCAGGCAAAGGAAGCCGACAAGAAAAACAAGAAGTGAGTGATCAACAAAAAAGAGAGATACCTTTTGGCATGGTACCTCTCTTTTCTTGTTTTCGGAACAGTTCCTTACTCATGCGCCAGATAGAGGGGCTCGATTTTTGCGTCTTCGGCCTGTTCTTTCGTGATAAAGCCTGTGCGCGCCATGGCATCCAGCACGATGAATTGGCGTTTCTTCGCCTTTAGGAAGTCCACGTAGGGGGAATAGAGGGAAGGCGCATTCGGAAGCCCTGCGAGCATGGAAGCCTCTGCGAGGTCGAGATCTTGCGGCTCCTTGGCGAAATAGCCCTGCGATGCGTCCGTGATGCCATAGTAACCCGAGCCGAAATAGATGCTGTTCAGATAGAGCTCCAGAATTTCGTCTTTGGAATAGTTGGCTTCCATGTCGAGTGCCAGCAGCAATTCTTCGGCCTTGCGCCCGAAGGTCTGCTCCTGTGACAGGAACAGGTTCTTGATGAGCTGCTGCGTGATGGTGCTTGCGCCCTCCGTGATTTCTCCGTACTGGAGATTGACCAGCGCGGCACGCATCATGCCCTCTGCATCAAAGCCATGATGCGAGTAGAAGCGGTTATCCTCCACGGCAATGACGGCCTGCCGCAGCTGCAGGGGAATCCGGTTGAGGGCGGTGTAGCTGTCCTTTCGGATATGGCTTGCCACTGCGCGCCGCAGAAAGACCAGACGGCTGATCCGGTCCGTGAAGGTGGCTTCTTCTGCCGCAGACGGCCTGTCGGACTGCGGCTGCTCCGCCTTTGGAAGGTAGTCGCCGACATGCTGCCATGTTTTTGGCTGGAAGATCCGGGTGCCGCCGGAGCAGAGATATGCAACGCAAAAGACCAGTGCGAGAAGCAAGAGGAAATGTTTCAAGCTGAATGTTCGTTTTTTCTTCATAGCGTCTCCTTTTTGATTCACTTCTCCATATTATAATGCTGTTTGGACGGTTCGTACAGTGTTTTGGACAAAGAAAAACTTGAATGTTTATGCATAAGGATGTATAATTATGAATGTCGCGGCGCAGGGATGATTTTCTCATGCGCAAGGGAGGAAACGGGAAATGAAAGTCAGTGTCATCGGAGCCACGGGCTATGCGGGCGCAGAATTGCTGCGTATTCTGTATCAGCATCCGCAGGCTGAGGTCGTGCATGTCACTTCCGAAAGCCATACGGGAGAGCGGATCTCAGCGTTGTATCCGCATCTTCGCGGGCTTTATGATCTGGAGCTGGAGAGCATGAAAGATATCTCGCGCATCGGCGAGGACAGTGATTTCGTGTTCATCGGCCTGCCCCATGGACATGCGATGGAAGTCGGGAAAGCATTGGAAAAGTTCCCGGTCCGCATCATTGACCTGGGGGCGGATTATCGCTTCAGCAATACCGCTGTTTACGAGGAGTGGTACCATGTGCCGCATACGCATCCGGAGGCGGAGCGCGTCTACGGGCTGGCTGAGCTTTACCGCGAAGAGATCCGCAGGGCCAAGATCATCGGCAACGCGGGATGCTTTACGACGGCAAGCATTCTGGCGCTCGCTCCGTTGGCAAAGCACCGTCTGATTGACATGAACACCATTATCGTGGACGCGAAATCGGGTGTCTCGGGAGCGGGCCGTTCCCCGAAGCAGGGGAACCATTTTCCGGAACTCTATGACAGCTTCAAGGCGTATAATGTGGCGCATCATCGCCATACGCCGGAAATCGAGCAGGCACTGGAAGAACTTTCCGGGGAGACCGTTGTCCTGAACTTTACGCCGCATCTGGTACCGATGTCCAGGGGCATCCTTGCCACCTGCTATGGCACGCTGAAGCAGGAAATAACAGCTGAAATGGTGGATGCGGCATTCCAGAAAATGTATGGAAATGAGTATTTCATCCGGTTGCTTGGAAGGAATGGCTACCCCGCTACCAAGGATGTGCGGGGCTCGAATTTCTGCGATATTGCATGGCATATTGATGAGCGCACGAGGCGTGTGATCGTGCTTTCCGCCATCGATAATCTCGTGAAGGGAGCAGCAGGGCAGGCGGTGCAGAATTTCAACATTGCGTGTGGATTCGAGGAAAAAATGGGCCTGGATGTTGTTCCGATGTATCCATAAGGGAGGAAACAGATATGTTCAGTGAGAAGAATGCCAAGGCGGGGGTTACATTCCCGACAGGCTTCAAAGCGGCCGGCGTGAGGGCCGGCATCAAGAAGAGCGGCAACCTTGATCTTGCGGTGATCTATACGGAGAAGGAGGCTGCCGTGGCAGGAGTGTTCACGCAGAATGCCGTAGCGGCGGCTCCGGTATATGTGTCACAAGAGGCTGTGAAAAGCGGAACGGCTCATGCTGTGGTGGCAAACGCGGGATGCGCGAATGCCTGCACAGGTGAGCAGGGGAGGAAGGACGCGGAAGCCATGGCGTCGATGGCGGCGAAGGAGCTTGGATGCAAGGCGGAGGATGTACTGGTTGCTTCCACGGGCGTCATCGGCGTGAATCTTCCGATGGACCGTGTGGAACAGGGAATCCGGCAGGCGGTTTCCGAGCTTTCGGAGACCGGCAGCCAGAACGCAGGCAATGCGATCGTCACAACGGATACCTATTCCAAGGCATGCGCGACGGAGGTGGAGATCGGCGGGAAGTCGGTGCGTTTCGGCGCAATCGCGAAGGGTTCCGGCATGATTCAGCCGAACATGGCGACCATGCTCTGCTTCATCACGACGGACGCGGCCATTGAGAGCAGTCTTCTTCAGGAGGCGCTTTCCGAGATCACTGAAGTGACCTTCAACATGATATCCATTGACGGCGACATGAGCACGAACGATATGGCGGTGGTGCTGGCAAATGGCGCGGCGGGAAATCCCGTCATCAGGGAAAAGAACGAGGATTACAGGAAATTCTTCGATACGCTGCTTGCCATCTGCACAGGGCTTGCGCAGCATATCGCGGCTGACGGCGAGGGCGCGACGAAGTTCCTGACCATTGACGTGAAGCATGCGAGATCCTTTGAGGAAGCAAAGGCTGTCGGCATGAGCGTCGCAAAATCACCCTTGGTGAAGACCGCTTTCTTCGGTGAGGATCCCAACTGGGGACGCGTGATCTGCGCGGTAGGCTATGCGGGTGTTCCGATGACGCCGGAGAAGACCGTGGTGGAATTCGGCGGGATTCCCGTCTATGCGCATGGTGTGGGCGCGAAATACGATGAAGAGGCACTCCGCAAAGTCATGTCGGAGCACGATATCGTGATTACGGTGGACATGGGAGACGGAGACAGCGAGGCAACGGTCTGGAGCTGCGATTTCTCCTATGAGTATGTGAAGATCAATGGGGAGTACCATACTTGATGGGAGATGACAGGATGTTTTCTGCAGAGGACAAGGCGGCTATTCTGGTGGAGGCGCTGCCCTATATCCAGGAATTTTACGGGAAAACGGTGGTCATCAAATACGGCGGAAATGCGATGATCAATGATGGCCTGAAGGAGAAGGTCATGCAGGATGTAGCCCTCATGAAATACGTGGGCATCCGCCCCGTCATCGTGCATGGCGGAGGGCCGGAGATCACTGGCTTTCTGAAAAAGGTGGGCAAGGAATCTTCCTTTGTGAGCGGCCTGCGCGTGACGGATGAGGAAACGGTGGAGATCGCCGAGATGGTGCTGGACGGCAAGATCAACTCGGAAATCGTGACATTGCTGAACCGCCGCGGTGTGCGCGCCGTGGGTCTCAGCGGAAAGGACGCGGGACTGATACAGGCGAGGAAGAAGCTTGCCACGGTCTATGAGGGCGATGACAAGAAAAAGGTGGATATCGGCTATGTGGGCGCGGTGCAGGGAGTGGATATCCGCATTCTGGAGGATCTGCTGAATCAGGGCTATGTGCCGGTCATTGCGCCGATTGGCGTCGGCGAGAACGGGGAGAGCTACAATATCAACGCGGACTATGTGGCGGCGGAGATCGCGGGTGCGTTGCATGCGGAGAAACTGCTGCTGCTCACGGATATCGAGGGCATCTACAAGGATTTCAACGACAAGTCGAGCTTCCTTTCCAGCCTGACGGTGAGCGAGGCACATGCCTATATCAAAGAGGGCGTCATTGCGGGCGGCATGATCCCGAAGGTGGAGGCCTGCCTCAAGGCCTTGGAAAATGGCGCGAGCAAGACCCATATTATCGATGGGCGGCTCGACCATTCCATCATTTTGGAAATCTTTACCTCACAGGGTATCGGTACGCAGGTTGTGAAGCAAGAGGGTGAATGTGCATGAAGGAAACTGCGGAGCAGGTTTTTGAAAAGGACAGACAGGGGTATCTTCCCGTGTTCCAGCGCTATCCGATTGTACTGGAGCGTGGCGAAGGCGCCTATGTCTATGACAATACGGGAAAGAAGTATCTGGATTTTTTGGGCGGCATTGCGGTCAATGTACTGGGCCATGCCTATGGGCCGCTGGTGGAGGCAGTCGCGGAGCAGGCGGGAAAGCTCATCCATTGCTCGAATCTCTACTATACGCAGGCGCAGGCGGATGCGGCGGACAAGCTGGTGAAACTCAGCGGACTTGGCAAGGCGTTCTTCGGGAACTCCGGCGCGGAGGCAAATGAGGGTGCCATCAAGCTGGCACGGAAGTACGCGCATCAGTTCGATGCGGAGAAATCCCAGATCATCACGGCGTTGGACAGCTTCCATGGGCGCACGATCGCGACGCTCACGGCAACGGGGCAGCCAAAGTATCAGGAGGGCTTCGGGCCGCTGCCCGCCGGTTTTGACTATGTGCCCTACAATGATATTCATGCGCTTGAGAAGCTCATGAGCGAGAAGACCTGTGCGGTTATGCTGGAGACCATTCAGGGCGAAGGCGGCGTCTACACGCCGAAGGATGACTATTTGAAGCAGGTGCGCGCTCTCTGCGACAAATATCATGCCCTGCTCATTTTCGACGAGATTCAGGCAGGCATCGGGCGCAGCGGCAAGTTTTTCGCCTATGAGCGATACCATGTGAAGCCGGATATCGTGACACTGGCGAAGGGCCTGGCGGGCGGTGTCCCAATCGGCGCGTTCATTGCAACGGATGAGGTGGCGAAGGCATTCCATGCGGGCGATCACGGGACGACCTTCGGAGGGAATCCGCTGGCCTGCGCTGCGGCGAATGTGGTGCTGGACACGGTACCGAAGGAGCAATTCCTTGCCCATGTGGAAGAGGTCGGAACCTATTTCAAGGGCAAACTGGAAGCGCTGCAACAGAACTATCCGGCTCTGATGACAGAAGTTCGCGGCGTTGGCCTGATCCTCGGCGTCCAGCTCACGAAGCCGGGGCGGGATATCGTGAACAAATGTCTGGAACGGGGCGCGATCATCAACTGCACCGCAGGGACAGTCCTGCGTTTCATCCCGCCGCTCATCATCACGAAGGCGCAGGTGGATGAAGTTATGGGGATTCTTGACACGGTACTGTCAGAGGAGGAAGGCTGATGCTGAAGGGAAAAGATATGCTTTCCATCCACGATCTTTCCGTGGATGAGGTAGAGGAAATCCTGGCGCTGGCTGCGGAATTGAAGGCGAAGCAGAAAGCGGGCATCCGGCATCATCTGCTGGAAGGCAAGACGCTGGGAATGATTTTTGAGAAGTCTTCGACGCGCACGCGGGTCTCTTTTGAGGTCGGCATGTACCAGCTCGGCGGGCAGGCGCTGTTCCTGTCGAACCGGGATCTGCAGCTCGGGCGCGGGGAGCCGATCAAGGATACGGCGCGTGTCCTGTCGCGCTATCTGGACGGTATCATGATCCGCACCTACGGGCATGACCGTGTGGTGGAGCTGGCGGAGTACGCGGATATCCCCGTCATTAACGCGCTGACGGATCTCCTGCATCCCTGCCAGGTCTTGACGGATCTGCTGACAATCCGGGAGCATAAGGGAAAGAATCTCAAGGGGCTCAAGATGGCCTATGTGGGCGATGGGAACAATATGACCAATTCCTATATGTACGGCTGCGCAAAGGCCGGCATGGAGTTCGTGGCGGCAACGCCGAAAGCCTACCAGCCGGATGCCGAGGTCACACGGCTGGCCAAGGAGGATGCAACGCTCACCGGGGCGTCCATCACGCTGATGGAGGATCCGGAGGAGGCGGTACGCGACGCGGATATCGTGGTGACGGATACCTGGGCCAGCATGGGGCAGGAAGCGGAACATGAGGAGCGCAAGAAGATCTTTGCTCCGTATCAGGTGAACAAGAAGCTGCTTTCCTATGCGGACAAGCGCGTGATCGTGATGCACTGTCTGCCGGCCTATCGCGGGGAGGAAATCACGGAGGATGTGCTGGAGGCACACGCGAATGTGATTTTCGATGAGGCGGAGAACCGGCTGCATACGCAGAAGGCGATCATGGCACTGACCATGGGATGACAACAGAGAAGTGTGAGTATAAGATGAGGAGATGTTTTGAATGGCAAGTGTAAAAAAGGTAGTTTTGGCTTATTCCGGCGGTCTGGATACTTCGGTGATCATTCCCTGGCTCAAGGAGCACTACGATAACTGCGAGGTCATTGCGGTCTGCGCGGATGTGGGACAGGGAGATGAATTGGGGCCTGTGCATGACAAGGCGTTGAAATCCGGTGCTTCCAAGGTATTCATCGAAGATCTGACCAAGGAATTTTTGGAGGAATATGTATGGCCGACGCTGAAGGCCGGGGCTGTGTATGAGGGCAAGTACCTTCTGGGCACTTCCTTTGCACGTCCGATCATCGCGAAAAAGCTGGTGGATATCGCAAAGGCCGAGGGGGCGGATGCGATTGCCCACGGAGCTACAGGCAAAGGCAACGATCAGGTGCGCTTCGAGCTGACGGTGAAGGCGCTGGCTCCGAACATCAAAATCATCGCTCCGTGGCGCGAGTGGGATCTGGATTCCCGTTCCGCTGAAATCGAGTATGCCAAGAAGCATGGCATCCCCGTGGCGGTGGAGAACAAGACGTATTCGATGGACAGGAATATCTGGCATCTCTCCCACGAGGGATCGGATCTGGAGGATCCTTGGAATGCGCCGAAGAATGATATGTTCCTGATCTCCAAGGCTCCGGAACATGCGCCGGATGCACCGGAGGAGGTCAAGGTCTGCTTCGAGAAGGGCGTGCCTGTGGCGGTAAACGGAGAGCGCATGGGAGCAGTGGAGCTGCTGACGAAGCTCAATGAAATCGGCGCACGCAATGGCGTCGGCATTACGGATATCTGCGAGAACCGTCTGGTGGGCATGAAGTCCCGCGGTGTGTACGAGAATCCCGGCGGAGCGATCCTTTACTATGCGCATCGTGAGCTGGAATATCTGTGCCTGGATCGTGCGACCTATCATTTCAAGGAGCATGTGGCGGTGCGCTATGGGGAGCTGGTCTATGACGGCATGTGGTTCAGCCAGCTGCGCGAGGCGTTGGCGGCATTCGTGGACAGCACGCAGGAGACGGTGACGGGCACGGTGAAGATGAAGCTCTACAAGGGCAACATCATCTCTGCGGGCGCGAAGTCCGACTATTCGCTTTACAGCCAGGAATTCGTCACCTTTGAGCACGATGACGTGTATGACCAGTCCGATGCGACGGGCTTCATCAATCTCTTTGGTCTGCCGCTCAAAGTGCGCGCGCTGATGCAGGAAAAGGCGGATAAGAAATGAGCGAGAAGCTTTGGGGCGGGCGCTTTTCCAAGTCCACGGACGAGATGATCAATGAGTTTCAGGCTTCGATTGCGTTTGACAAGCGCATGTACCGCGAGGATATTGCGGGCAGCATGGCTCATGCGAGGATGCTTGCGAAATGCGGCATCCTTTCGGCGGCGGATTGCGAGGCGATCGTCAAAGGACTGGAGGATATCCTGCGGCAGATCGAGGCGGGGACGTTCTCCTTCGATGTGGGGCTGGAAGACATCCATATGAACATCGAGAAGCGGCTCACGGATGCCATCGGAGAGGCGGGCGGCAGGCTGCATACGGCCCGCAGCCGCAACGATCAAGTGGCGCTGGATACCCATATGTATGTGAGGCGTGAGACGGTCGAGGTGGAAAGGCTCATTCTGGAGTTGCAGCAGGCGCTGGTGGAAGCGGCTGAGAAATACAGCGATGCAATCATGCCGGGCTATACGCACCTGCAAAGGGCGCAGCCGATTTTGTTCTCGCATCATCTCATGGCGTATTTCTCGATGCTTGCGAGGGATTTTGCGCGCTTCCGGGGGGTCTACGCGCGGGCGGACATCATGCCCCTCGGCGCGGGTGCGCTGGCAGGCACGACATTTCCCATCGATCGGGAAATGGTGGCGGATGCGCTGCACTTTGACGCGATTTATGGCAACAGTCTGGATGCAGTGAGCGATCGCGACTATATCATGGAGTTCCTTGCGGCAGCTTCCATTCTCATGGTGCATCTCTCGCGCTTGAGTGAGGAGACGATTCTCTGGTGTTCCCGGGAGTTCTCCTTCGTGGAGTTGGATGATGCTCACTGCACGGGCTCGTCGATGATGCCCCAGAAGAAAAATCCGGATGTTTCGGAGTTGGTGCGCGGCAAGACAGGCCGGGTCATCGGCCATCTGATGGCGATGCTCACGGCGGTGAAGGGGCTTCCGCTGGCCTATAACAAGGATTTGCAGGAAGACAAGGAAGGCATTTTCGATGCCATAGATACGGTGAAGTTCAGCCTTGCGGTCTACGCGCAGCTCATCCGCGGCATGAAGGTGCGCCGCGAGGTCATGCGGCGAGCCGTGGAGGAGGACTTCTCCAATGCCACGGATCTGGCGGACTATCTGGTGAAAAAGGGCATGCCCTTCCGTCAGGCACATGCCGTGTCGGGACGTGCGGTGCATCTCTGCATCAAGCGCGGCATTTGGCTCAAAGATTTGTCCTTGCAGGATTTTCAGGAGCTTTCCCCGCTGTTCGAAGAGGACATCAGGGAAGCAATCTCGCCGGAAACCTGCGTCAAGAACCGCGATTCCCTCGGCGGTACTTCCTACCACCAGACAGAGCTGCAGATCGCGGCTGCAAAGAAGCTCATGGACGAGGAACGGACGGTACAGGAGAAAGCTGCAGAAAAGCAGGTGTAAATGATGAGGCTGTCGCACGAAAGAAATTTTTTCTTCGTGTGGCAGCCTCTTTTATCGAATGCTTAGAAGCTGTGTTACATGCTGAAATTTCACTTGCGTGCACAAATGCAAAACAGGGGCAGAGTATCGAAATGCATTTCCTTGTCCACCCGAACCTGCGGGGCAATATCTTCCTCCACTTCCACCTCCATGCCCAGACTGCAGAGGAACTCCCGATCCCATTGGGGACGGCGGTGGGTGCTGATGCGCAGTTCCTCCTTGATGGCGTTGCACTCTGTTACCAATTCCTGTCTGATATTGGCGTGGACATCTGCCTGGTCTTCCTTGCGGGAGAAGGCCGTAAGCCCGTAATCGGAATCAAAATTCAGCAACAGGCCGCCTGCTTTCAGTACCCGACGCCACTGGCGATAAGCTTCCATGGCATCGGGCAGGGTCCAGGTGAGGTTGCGGCTGAGGACGGCATCGAAATGGTTGTCCGGGAACGCCAGCTCTTGGGCGTCCATCTTGCGAAAATCCGCCCTGCAGTCCATGACCAAGGCGTTCTGTTTTGCTTGGTGCAGCATATCTGCCGACATATCAATGCCCGTCACTTTGTGGCCGAGCTTGGAGAGCAGGATGGCGAAAAAGCCTGCCCCAGTGCCGATATCCAGGATTTTAAGCTCCCTTTCTGCAGGGAGCTTTTTCTTTAGATAGGCCTGCCAGGCGGGGGCGCAGGGACCTTTCAGTTCCTTTTGGCGGAGTTTGCTGAAATCTGTGCTGCGTTCATCCCAATAGGCCTCGATCTGCCGGTTTAGCTGTTTTTCCTTTTCGTAGGCTGCGGACTGTTGTATTGTGTTGCTGTCCATAAGAATCCTCCTCATCAACTCTCGTTCTTGCATAACAGGATAACCTACTCACCGTGAAATTTTAAGCCCCGTGGGGGGTTCCTTCCTTATTTTTCAACCCCCTAGGGGGCTTAAAAAGAGGGATTGTGTCCTTTATACTATAAATGCTTGAGATTTTACAGGAGAGGAGATTTTCAGACATGGGCTATGCACTGAAGCGTTTTTTGCAGCTCATTCCTATTCTCTTTGGCATCACTTTTCTCTCTTTCCTTCTCATGTATCTGGCGGGCAGCGACGCGGTGACGGAAATGTATGCCAATCGGGGGGTGGAGGTGGCTCAGGAGATCATTGACCAAAAAAAGGCTTCGTTGGGATTGGATTTGCCCTTCTGGCAGCAGTATGGCAACTGGCTTCTGGGGATGCTTCAAGGGGACATGGGGCATAGCTATGTGACGGGGGAGGAGGTTTTCTCTGCCTTCCTGCGGAAGCTGCCTGCTACCATGTTGTTGACAGGCCTTTCCTTGTTACTGACGGTGGCCGTTTCCCTGCCCTGCGGCATTTGGGCGGCGGTGCATCGGGATAGGGTCTCAGATTTGTTGCTGCGTTTTGCCAGCTTTCTTGGCAATGCCATGCCCAATTTTTTTGTGGCCATGGTGTTGATGGATATTCTGGGGATTGAGCTGGGGCTTTTGCCGGTTATTTCCAGCAACATGGATTTAAAAAGCGCCTTACTGCCCACCCTGACACTTTCCGTAGCCATGTCTGCTAAATACCTTCGGCAGGTACGCTCGGCTGTGCTGGAAGAGCTGGGGAAGGACTATGTTCTGGGGGCCAGAGCCAGAGGCATCAGCGAAGGAGTCATTCTCTGGAAAAATGTCATGAAGGCCGCCATGCTGACCATACTGACACTGCTGGCTCTGTCTCTGGGGAACCTTCTGGGGGGGACGGCCATTATCGAAAGCATCTTCATGTGGGATGGGGTAGGAAAACTGGCGGTGGATGCCATAAACATGCGGGACTATCCCGTCATACAGGCCTATGTTATGTGGATGGCCATGATCTATGTGGGAGTGAACCTTTTGGCAGACCTGCTGTACCACTATTTGGATCCGCGCATACGGCTGGGGGTGAGCGGGAAATGACAGGGCAAAGGATACCCACAGTCAGAAAGCCAAAAGTGCGGAAAAATAATCTGCGGCTGAAGCTGGCTTTTCTGGCATGTCTGGCCTTGCTTTTGCTGCTAGCCTCCTTTTTTAGTGAATATCTGACACCCTATGACCCCTATCTTCAGGATCTGACCATAGCAAAGGCTCCCCCCTCTTCGGAACACTGGCTTGGTACAGACCGCTATGGAAGGGATATGCTCTCGCGGGTCATAGCAGGCAGCAGGACCAGTATTTTCGCTTCTTTGCTGTTGGTGGGCTTCATAGCTGTTTTCGGCAGCCTCATTGGGATTCTCTGCGCCCGCAGTGGGAAATGGTTGGATACATTCTTGATGCGCACAGCAGACCTCTTTCTGGCCTTTCCGGGGCTGGTCTTTGCACTGGCTGTGGCGGCGGTACTGGGTGGGGGTGTCCATAATGCCATCTTTGCGCTGGCTGCCATCAGCTGGCCTAAATATGCAAGACTTTCCCGCAGCCAGACTTTGGCCATTTCGGCTCTGCCCTTCATGCAGGCGGCTCGGATGGGAGGGTGCGGCTCTTTGCAGCTGGTGTGGAGGCATGTACTGCCCAATATATCCGGTCCCATTCTGGTGACAGCCATGCTGGATATCGGCACTATGATGATGGAGCTGGCAGGGCTGTCTTTTTTAGGACTGGGGGCTAAGCCTCCCATCCCGGAGTGGGGCAGCATGATGAGCGAGACGCGGAATCTTTTGCCCACCCAGCCATGGATCACGCTGGCTCCGGGCTTTGCCATCTTTTTTTCTGTGATGGTCTTTAACCTGCTGGGGGATACGGTGCGTGATTATCTTGACCCGAAGAACAGGGGATAGGAGGGGGCAAGTGGCAGAATTACTGAGCTATGAGCATGTGGACATCAGCTATGGGGAGAGCGTGGTTATCCATGAGGCCTGTTTCTCTCTGGCAGAGGGGGAAATCCTGGGCATCGTGGGAGAGAGCGGCAGCGGCAAGTCAACTGTTTTGAAAGCTGCCATGAACCTGTTGGGCCGGGATGGTTTGGTGACACGCGGGGATATCTGGTACAGAGGAAGAAACCTGCCGGATTTGCCGGTAGAAGAGCAGCGGAACATTTACGGTCCGGAACTGGCCATGATCTTCCAGAATGCCGGCAGCAGCTTTTGTCCCATCCGCAGGGTAGGGGTACAGTTGCAGGAAATGATGGCTGCCCACGGCTGCCGAGACAGGGAATCGGTGGAGGAAAAGGCCATGGATATTTTGGGCAAGTTCGGCTTCGATGCTCCCAAGCGCATCTTGGACAGCTACCCTTTCGAGCTTTCGGGAGGCATGCAGCAGCGGGTGGGGGTGGCGGCAGCCATGCTTCTAAGACCACGTGTGCTGCTGGCAGACGAGCCAACCTCCGCATTGGATGTGACGGTGCAGAAGCAGGTGATAGAGGAAATGCTGCTGGCAAGGAAGCTTTTTGGCACCGCTATCCTCTTGGTTACCCACAATATGGGGGTGCTCAGAGCCATGGCAGACAAGATGCTGGTGCTCCATAGAGGAGAAACTGTAGAATATGGCAGGACGGTGGAAGTCATGGCCCATCCTAAGTCGGACTATACCCAAAGGCTTCTGGCGGCTGTGCCGAGGCTTAGGAGGTGAGGCGTTGGAAGAATTTCTGAGAGCAGAGCATTTGCACAAGGTCTTTTCCTCCGGCGCGGAAAAATTCACGGCTGTGGATGATGTGAGCCTTTCCCTGCAGCACGGAGAAAAGCTGGCAATCATAGGGGAAAGCGGCAGTGGCAAGACCACGGTGGCGCGGATCATAGCGCGGCTAATAGAGCCTGATGGGGGCAGGATCATCCTTGGGGGCAAGGACATCACGAAAACCAAGGGCAGAGAACTGCGTCAGGTCTATGGTGTCATGCAGATGGTTTTCCAGAACCCGGTGGAGAGCTTTGACCCCCGTTGGACACTGGGGGATGGCATCTGCGAGGGCTTGCTGAATCATGGCTATGCCAGAGCGGAGGCAGACAAGGAATGCAGAAGGCTGCTCTCAATGTGCGGCCTAGAGGAGGATTTTGCCCGACGCTATCCCTATGAGGTCAGCGGCGGGCAGTGCCAGCGGGCGGCTATTGCCAGAGCCTTGGCACTCAGTCCCAAGCTCCTTATTCTGGACGAAGCCACCTCGGCTCTGGATGTGACGGTGCAGGCAGAAGTACTTTCCCTGCTGGACAGCTTGCATAGGGAGCTGTCCATGTCCTATCTCTTTATCTGTCACGATATAGCCCTCGTGCAGGATTTCTGCCACAGAGTCATGGTGATGCATCAGGGGAAAGTGGTGGAGGAAGGAAACTGTGACCATGTGATAAGAAATCCGCAGCAGGAATATACCAAGAGGCTGATTGACAGTGTGTTGCAGTAAAGAACTGTGCAAAATTTTAGGAAAGGATGAAGCGAATTGAAAAAATGGCAAAAAATCATGTCCCTGGCTCTGGGCATTTGTCTCAGCGCCAGTCTGCTGGCAGGCTGTGGACAGGAACAGGCAGCATCGTCCGGAGGGCAGAAAACTTTGGTCATTGGGGACACCACCTTTAACAGCTCCAATGAGGAATCCGATGTGAATCCACACAACGCCTACTCCGGCTGGGCATGCATCCGTTATGGCATTGGAGAGACTCTGGTGAAATACTCCGATGATATGGCGGTGGAGCCTTGGCTGGCGGTGAAGTGGGAGAATGTGGATGAACTCACATGGAGATTCACCCTGCGGGATGGTGTGGCCTTTTCCAACGGACGCAAGCTGGATGCCGCAGCAGTGAAGGAGTGCTTTGAGCATCTGATTGCCAATAACAAACGGGCAGAACAGGATCTGAAGATTGACTCCATGGAGGCAGAGGGGCAGGAGTTGACCATCAAAACCAAGGAGCCAAAGCCGGCCCTGCTGAACTATCTGGGCGACCCCTACGGCTGCATCGTGGATGTGCAGGCAGGCTTTGAGGGGGGAATGGCAATCGGCACCGGCCCATATATCGCAGAGGACATGAAGACAGATGACCACCTGACCTTGAAGAAAAACGAACATTATTGGGGAGGGAGCCCAAAGCTGGACAAGATTACCATCCGTACCATCACCGATGGCAACACCCTGTCCAGCGCCCTGCAAGCCGGGGAGGTGCAAGCTGCCTATGGTTTGGCCTATGAAAGCTATCCCCTCTTCAGGAATGACAAATACGTTATTTCTCAGATTGCCACCTCCCGCTGCTTCTTTGGCAAGATGAATTTTGACCCTGATTCCGTGTGCGCCGATCCGGCTGTGCGCAGAGCTGTTTCCATGGGCATTGACAAGGAGAGTTTCGTGGCAAAGCTTCTGGACGGCAATGGCTTTCCTGCTGCCGGTGTGTTTCCTGCCGGTCCTGCCTATGGCGGTGACAAGGTGAAATCCGAGGTCTACGACCCAGAGGGGGCCAAAAAGGTGCTGGAAGAGGCCGGCTGGCTGGATACGGACGGTGACGGCATCCGGGAGAAGGCAGGCAGGAAACTGGTGGTGAAATGGCTCACCTATCCCAGCCGTCAAGAACTGCCCTTGCTGGCAGAAGCTGCTCAGGCCAGTCTGAAGGACATCGGCATGGAGGTGGACATCAACTGCACCGCTGACAACAATCAGGCGGTGAAGGATGTAAAGGGCTGGGATATCTATGCCATGGCCAATGTCCAAGCTCCCACAGGAGACCCAGAGTATTGGTTCACGGTCTTTGCAACCTCCGATGCCACTAAGAACCAAGGAAAGTACAGGAGCGAGGCACTGGATTCTCTGGAGGCCCAGCTCAGCCGGGAATTTGACCCGGCAAAGCGAGCCCGGCTTGCCCTAGCTATGCAGCAGGTGATTCTGGATGACCATGCCTTTGTCTTTTGCTCATTCTTGAAGATGAGCATGATTGCCAAGGCCAATGTGAAGAACTATACATCCCACCCTTGTGACTACTATCAGGTGACGGCGGATCTGGATGTGGAGTGACCGACAAAGTGGAGTTCAGTTTAGGAACTGTCGAAAAATAACTTAGCCATTTGGCTTGCCCAAGGTCTGTTGCATCCGCCAACAAAATATTTTCTTTATCTGCCACCCGGCGCAATCCTTCCGTAACACCATAGAATGAGAATATGGCATAATGATAGGTTCCTCTGTGTTTATTCAACACGCCCTAGCCAAGAGTATGACCACAATTCAGATTCCTTATTGACAATCGTTCTTATCAATGATATCCTTTTAGGGAAAAGAGACAACTTCATACGAAAAGGATTAGGTGTCGGAAGACTCAATAAGGAAGTCCGGTACGGGGGTATCCCCCAAGGCCGGCGCGGTCCCGCCACTGTATCAGGGAGTGAATCTGCAAAGGAATCCGAAACATATTTGGAAGATTCCGGTATATGTCACTGGGGGAAACCCTGGGAAGGCGCAGAGGAACAATGAACTGAAGCCAGGAGAATTGCCTGATCGACAATCGCCGCTAAGAGTTCGGAAACATGAAGGTTCCGGCTCTTTGAACCTACGAGTGATGGGAATGGAGATTTTGGTGGATGTGTTCTGCGCCGTTGTATGTTTCAAAGTGAACGGGATTCGTAATATCTTCTGTTTGAAACTGAAATAACCACCCCAAAAGCCCATTTCCGGGATATCAGGAAATGGGCTTTTCGTATGTCTGTCCTGCGGGTTGCTTTCGCCTTCGGGCAAACGATTTTCCCGGCCCGCTCCCCCTCCGGTATCAAACCTCGGAGTTTTCTTTTTTGCATCACTGTCTGCAGGAGAACTGCCGAAAAGGATGGATTCTTCATTGATTTCATGGACCCGTATCCTGCGCATATCCGAATACGACAGAAAGTATCTGCATACTGCCCTGCCCGCCGCATGGGAGGGCGTGCTCATGATCCTGCTCTCCAATGTGGATCTCATTATGGTGGGTACGCTGGGGACGGCGGCTGTCGCGGCAGTGAGTATCTTCACGCAGCCCCGTATGATACTGCTCACCCTGGCACGCTCCCTCGCTGCGGTCGTCACGCTTCTCGCGGCCGAGTACTATGGTAAAGAGGAACCGGCTTCGGCGGGAAGCCTGATGAAGCAGACCCTTTTCTTCTGGGGTCTTTTGCTTGGCATTGCGCATCTCATCTTTTACTGCTGCCTTGACGATATCCTGCTTTGGATGGGCGCGGAAAGCTCTTATCTTCCGGAGGCTCTCCTCTACTCGAATATCGCTCTTTCGGCCGTATTTTTTTCGTCCGTGACGGCGATCCTTCAGGCGGTGCCTATGGGATTCGGAGAAACCGCAGCCGTATTGAGGATCAATCTGCGTGGCAATATCTTCAATATCATTGCCAGCGCTTTCCTGATTTTCGGGATCGGCCCCTTCCCGGCTCTGGGGGTACAGGGGGCGGCTGTCGGAACCGTTCTGGGAGCGGCCTGCGCTATGGCCGAAACCCTATGGTTCCTCCGCCGGGAGCATCTGTTCGAGGGTGAACTCCTCCCCTCCCGCGCCTATTTTAAGCGATTTCTGCCCGTATTCGGCGGGGTATTCGGCGAGCAGGGCTGCGAACGCATCGGCATGGTGCTCTATACGCGGATGGCGGCGGAACTGGGGACGATCCCCTATGCGGTCCATGCCATTTGCATGAATTTCTGCGATTTTTACTACTGCTTCGCCGGAGGACTGGGGAAAGCCAACATGGCGCTTGCGGGGCAGTCCCGCGGAAAGGGAGACTTCAAAGCCTGGGAGCGATATCTTTCCTCCGGTATGCGATGGGGATGTATCTTTTCCGTCCTCAGCTTCCTGTTGACCTTCCTGCTGCGGGAGGAAATTTTTTCCGTCTATTCCAACGACGGCGACGCTTTTGCTCTCGGCAGCGCAATTCTGATCTTTGTGGCTGCCGTCAGTTTCCCCGAAGCCCACGCCATGATCTGTTCCGGCGTGCTTCGCGGCAGCGGAAAAACAACGCAGGTGGCAGTTTATTCCTTTTTGAGCATTACGGTTTTCCGCCCTGTCATCACAGCATTCTTCCTCTATTACATGGAATGGGGACTCATGGGAGCATGGCTGGCTCTTGCCATTGACCAGACGACACGCGCGGTCTGCTCGCATTTCCTTGTACGGCGCATCCTTTCGCAGGAGAAGAAGATTTTCTTCTGAACATAAATTTCATCAGGAGGTCTTTATTTTGAAAAAGACAGCAGTACTTTCCCTTGCGTTTCTTCTTGCCGCGGGATCGGCGGGAGTTTCGTCCGCGGCTTCGAATCCCTTTTCCGATGTCCCCGCGGGGCACTGGGCCTATGATGCCCTATCGCAGCTTGCGGCGGACGGTGTGATCGAAGGCTACGGAGACGGAACTTTCCGGGGAGACCGTGAGATCACTCGCTATGAAATGGCGCAGATGGTGGCAAAGGCCATGGCAAAAAATCCCACGGGAGCGGACAAGGCCATGCTGGACCGTCTGGCGGCCGAGTTCAGCGAAGAGCTCAACAACCTGGGCGTCCGCGTTTCCAATCTGGAAAAGCATGCGGATATGGTGAGGTGGACGGGTGAGCTACGCTATATCTACAAGAGCGACCGTCGGGAAAACCAGAAGAAAAACAATCTGAACCGCGCAGAGCTCCGACTGTTTCCCACTGCAGAGGTCAATGACCACTGGAGCATCAAGAGCCGTCTGACCGCGCGGGTGAATATGAAGGAAAGTTCCTCTACGAATCTGGCTCTCACCTATGCCTATGCGGAAGGTGCGTACGAAAAATTCAAGGTTGCTCTGGGCAAGATGCCTCTTTACAGTACAAACGATGATGGTCTTGTGGCAGATAACTTCTTCTCCGGAGCGCAGTTGTCCTTTGGCAGCAAAGTGCAGGCAATCTTGGAAGCCGGCCGCTGGGACATGACAGCAGGGAACGGCGTCGGCTCGGATTTTACAACGGACAAGGCAGCCAATTATCAGGGAATTCAGGTCAACTATAGCGATAAAAAGTTCTTCGGCGGACTCGGCTATCGTCACTTTGGTTCCGAAGGGTTCCGTGATGCAACGAATTACAGCCGCAACAACAACGAGGACGCGGCCGGCATCTTCTCTGTTGGAGCAAGTTACCGATTCGACCGCAATGCCAATCTTTCCGCTGCCTATGCAAGGAACAACAAAGCGGATGAATATGCTTCCAGTTACAGCGTGAAGTTCGGCTATAAGGGAGCGCAGAAAGGGAATGCGGGGACATGGGGAGCACATGCGGCCTATCGATATGTCAGTAGGAATGTCAGTCTGGCGCCTACCTATGAATCCATGTTCTCCGAAAATCATCGCAAGGGCTGGGAGCTCGGTGTGCAGTATGTACCGTTCAAAAACATTCTGGCCGATGCCGTTTACTTCCAGGGCAAAAAACTGGACACGGATCTTGATTCCAAGACCCTTTACGGCCGTGTCCGCTGGTACTTTTGATAACGGAGGGTGATTTCTTTTGAAACGATTGGGAAACCGCGCGCTGCAAATGCTGATCACCCTGGTCGGAGTCAGTTTCCTGACCTTCTGCCTGACCTATATAGCTCCCGGAGATCCGGCCATGATGGTGCTGGAGGCAGGGGACACGATTGTTTCTGAGGAGCTCATCCAGAAGACACGGGCTGAGATGGGGCTGGACAAGCCCTTTCTCGTCCAGTATGCGAATTGGGTGGGAGGACTTCTGCACGGGGATATGGGGATATCCTATTCTGCCAAGAAACCTGTGACGGAAAAGCTTGCCGAAGGCTTCCAGGGGACGTTGCTTCTCGCTTTCGTGACCATTGTGTTCGTGCTTATCATTTCCCTTCCCCTGGGCATTTGGTCGGCGGTCCGACAGAATGAATGGCCTGACTATTTGGTGCGTTTTTGCTCTTTTATCGGCGTCTCCATGCCGAATTTCTGGCTGGGCTTGATTCTGCTTTACGTTTTCGGATTGAAGCTGGGACTCTTTCCCATTGCAAGCTCTACGATTACTCTCAAGGGGGTAGTCCTGCCCGCCTTGACGCTGGCCATTTACCAATCCACCAAATATGTTCGCCAGGTGCGTACAGTCGTTCTGGATGAACTGCATCAGGACTATGTGATCGGAGCAAGGGCCAGGGGGCTTTCGGAGCGTGCTATTCTTTGGAAGCATGTACTGCCGAATGCGGTTCTGCCGCTCATTACCTTGCTTGGTATGTCTATCGGCTGGCTTCTGGGCGGCGTGGCTGTCATTGAGATCGTTTTTTCCTGGCCGGGCATTGGCAATACGGCTGTACGCGCTATTATGATGCGCGATTATCCGCTGATTGAGGGATTTGTCCTCTGGATCGCCGTTGTCTACATGTTCATCAATTTCCTTGTGGATCTGTCCTATGCCTATCTGGATCCTAAACTGCGGAAGGGGGAATCCGGCTGATGGAAAAGAAACTGGACTTCATACGGCAGCATCGGCTGTTTTCCTGCTATACGGCGCTCGTCATTCTCATCCTGCTGATCGCCGTTTTTGCGCCCTATCTGGCGCCTCAGGACCCCATGGAAGGAAATATGAAAAATGTGCTTCAGACTCCCTCTGCGGAACATCTCTTGGGAACGGACAAACTGGGACGGGACACGTTGTCGCGTATTATCTGCGGCACACAGGTATCGCTGTTTATGACCATTTGTCTCGTCCTGCTTTTGGTGGCAGTAGGGCTATTGGTCGGGATCGTGTCGGGATATTTCGGCGGCAGGATCGAGATGGTGCTGATGCGTCTTGCGGATATGATGCTTGCCTTTCCGGGGGTTGTGCTTGCCATTGCAATCGCCGGGATTCTGGGGGGCAGTGTCATCAATACGATCCTTGCCCTGCTTGCCGTGGGCTGGGCGAAATATGCCCGGCTGGTGCGGAGCCTTGTCATAAAGCTGCGTCACAGCGACTTTATTCTGGCGGCACAGGTCAACGGCACAAGGACGCGGGATATCCTGCTTCGCCATATCTTGCCGAATATCCTGCCCATGGTGATTATCACGGGCGCGATGGATATCGGAACCATGATGATGGAAATTGCGGGACTTTCCTTCCTGGGTTTCGGTGCGCAGCCGCCGACCCCGGAGTGGGGACTGATGCTGAACGAAGGCCGCCAGTATATCCAGACGGCTCCCTGGCTGATGATCTATCCGGGACTTGCCATCTTTATCGTGGTAGCGATTTTTAACCTGTGGGGGGACAGTCTGCGTGATGTACTGGACCCAAGACAGGAGTAATCAAATTCAAAATAATGGTTTTATTGCAGAAAGGGGTAACGAAATGAAAGATCTGCGCTTTAAAAAACTTATGAAGAGCCTCAGTGCGGGACTTTGCTGCGTGCTGGCCGCAGGGCTGATTGCCGGCTGTGGCGGAGACAGCGGGAAAAGTGGAGGAGCAGCCGATGCGAAGGTGCTGAAGGTCGGCGTGACGAATTTTGCCGATACCCTGGAACCGACCCAGAACTTTTTCGGCTGGGTGGTGATGCGCTATGGTCTTGGCGAATGCCTGACCAAATTTGACGAAAAGATGAATGTCTCTCCCTGGCTGGCGGAGAAGTGGGAGATCAGCGATGATAAACTGACCTGGACCTTCAAGATCCGTGACGGCGTGAAATTTTCCAATGGGGACCCCCTGACCGCAGATATGGTGAAGCGCTCCATTGAACGTGCTTTCCAAAAGAACGAGCGTGCGGCTACTTTCTTTGAATATGATGAAATCAGGGCCGAGGGCCAGAATCTCATCATCCGCACCAAGAAGCCCCTGCCCGGCATGCCCGGCTATCTGGCTGATCCCCTCTTCATTATCGTAGATGTGGATGCGGAAGGCAGCCGCAATTTCGCTAAGGAAGGCCCCATTTGCACCGGCCCCTATCAGGTGGAATCCTTTGTCAAAGAGCGTGCTGTCATGAAGCGGAACGAAAACTACTGGGACGGCACGGTTCCTTACGAAACAGTGGAGATTCCTTCCATTGACGATCCGAATACCCGCGCTATGGCGCTCCAGTCCGGGGATGTGGATATGGCAGTGAATATAGCAGCCGGGGATATTGACCTTTTCAAGGGCAACGACAAATTCCACATTGATGAAATTTCTTCCCTGCGGGTCGTGCTGGCACGTCTCAATCAAAAACCGGATCATATCCTTTCCGATCCGAAGGTTCGCGCAGCGCTCATCTGCGGCTGTGACCGCAAGACCTATAACGATGTGCTCCTGAAGGGGACCTTTATCCCCGGAAAAGCCCCGGTTCCTCCTTCTCTTGATTATGGATTCGACCAGTTGAAGGACCCCAATGCCTACGATCCGGAAAGAGCCGGAAAGCTCCTCGATGAGGCAGGCTGGAAGGATACGGACGGAGACGGCATCCGCGATAAGGACGGCAGAAAGCTGCAACTGGATTTCGTAGTTTACAACAGCCGTGCAGAGCTTCCCCTTTATGCTGAGGCGGTGCAGTCCGACCTTAAGAAACTCGGTTTTGACATAAAGATCAACACGGTGGATTACAATCTGGTCGATGGCATGGGCATCAAGGGAGAGTATGACCTGCTTATCTCAAACATTACCACGGCCAATACGGGGGACCCAGAGATTTTCCTGACCTGGTACTGGAAGACGAATGTAAACGGCAGCAATCCCCAGAATGGTTCCGGTTACAGCAACCCTGCCTATGACAGCAAACTGGAGCAGCTTTCCTCCGAATTCGACAAGGATAAGCGCCGTCAGCTGATTATTGACCTGCAGCAGATACTTTTGGATGACGGAGCAGCCCTTTTCTTCGGCTATCCCCAGACCAATATCATCAATTCTGTTTCGATAAGCGGAGTGAAGATGTATCCTTCGGATTACTACTGGATCACCAATCTTATCAAGCCGACAAAGTAGGAATTGAACGAATGTCAGCCTCCCCTGAAAGGGGAGGCTGACCGCGCAGCGGTAGAGGGGTGACGAAGGAGAATGAAGTGGACGCCACCCCTCCGCCCCTACGGGGCACCTCCCCTTTCAGGGGGGGGCTTTCGTTCGTGCCTCAATGCCACTTCGCTAAATTTCTACCATTGGAAGGAGGAACGGCCTTGCTGCTTCAAGTATCCCATCTGGACGTAACCTATCACGGAAAAGCGGAACCGACGGTCCATGATGTAAGTTTTGAACTGGAACGCGGACAGATCCTTGCCATCGTCGGCGAATCCGGCAGCGGGAAGACCACCGTCATCCGCGCCGTGTTGAACTGTCTGCCGAGAGGCGCCGGAATATCGGGAGGGAAAATGAGCTTCGAGGGAAAAGATCTTTTGAGCCTTTCTCCGGGCGAATGGCGGTCTCTCCGCGGCAGTGAAATCTCCATGATCTTTCAGGACAGCGGCAACATGATGAACCCCGTACATACCATCGGAAAGCAATATATCGAATACATTCAGACACACAGCGATGTGAACAGACAAGAGGCCTATGATCTGGCCATCGAGAAATTAACCCTCATGAACCTGCCGAATCCGGAGAATATCATGTCCTCCTATACCTTTGAACTCTCGGGGGGCATGCGTCAACGGGTCGGCATTGCCATGGCCATCACCTTCCAGCCGAAGCTGCTCCTGGCCGACGAACCGACCTCGGCGCTGGATGTCACCACACAGGCGCAGATCGTCGGAGAGCTCATGTTCATCACGCGCGGCTCCGGTGCCTCCATGATCATCGTCACCCATAACATCGGCGTAGCCTCTTACCTGTCCGACCGGTTGCTGGTCATGCGTCAGGGAAAAACGGTGGAATGCGGAAAGACAAAGGATGTCATAGAGCATCCCCAGGCAGATTATACAAAAACGCTGCTGGCCTCCGTGCCGGAAATAGGAGGAAAACGGTATGCCTGATCCGAAAGAATCCGACGTCATCCTGCGTGTGGAACATATGACAAAAAAATTCCCCCTGTCGGGGGGAAGAACGCTCACCGCCTGCGATGATGTGTCCCTCCGTGTGAGGAAGGGCGAAACGGTCGCCATTGTGGGCGAGTCCGGCTGCGGCAAGACAACGCTTCTCAAAACGATCATGAATATGCAGCCGCCGACCTCCGGGCGCATCCTGCTGCACGAAAAAGACATCACGAACCTCACGGGAGAAGCCAGGCGGGAAAACTGCCGTCATATCCAAATGGTATTTCAGGATCCGACCTCCGCATTCAACCCGAAAATGCGCATCCGGGACATTGTCTGCGAACCGCTGCTGAATTTCGGTCTCCTGAAGAGAAAGGATATGGCGGCAAAAGCGCGGGAACTTCTGGCGCAGGTCGATCTGCCGGCGGATTTCGCGGAACGCTATCCGCACAATATGAGCGGCGGCCAGCGTCAGCGCGTTGCCGTTGCCCGCGCCCTGGCTCTGGAACCGGAGATCATCGCCTGCGATGAAGCGACCAGCGCGCTGGATGTGTCCGTGCAGGATACCATCATCAGACTTTTGGTCAGACTGCAGAGAGAAAAGGGAATCACCTATCTCTTCATCTGCCATGATCTGGCGCTGGTGTCCCTGTTCAGCCACCGCATTGCGGTGATGTACCTCGGCAGCATCATGGAGAAACTGGACGGCGATCGTCTGGAAGAAGCGCGCCATCCCTATACCCAGGCGCTTTTGAAGGCTGTCTTTTCCACCGATCAGGAAAAAAATCAAAAAATATCCATCCTTGCCGGGGATATCCCCAGTCCGCTTGACATTCCCTCGGGCTGTCCTTTCCGAAACCGGTGCGAACACTGCCGTGACATGTGCGAAAAGAAAAAGCCGGCGCTGCGCGAGCTAGCTCCGAACCATTCGATTGCCTGTCATTATCCGTTAGAAATTGTCACAAAATGATGAGGATCCTGCATGCCCACAGGGAGTGCGAAAAAAATCGATACAGCCCCTAAAAAACAAAAGCGTTCAAATCATCAAAAGCCTTATAAATTAAGGATTTTCGGAGATTGAACGCTTTTTGTTATATTGCCTCAGCAACACTTTTAGGGAGTTTTTTCACAGCCCTTTTTTGCTAACGACTGTCATTTTGCTTTTGTTTCTTCCATGCGCTGACCAATTCTCTCGCCGCCTGTTCGGGATGTTCCGCGCCGGCTACGGCGGAGACCAAAAAAAAACCGTCCACACCGGTCTGCGCCAGTTCCGGGATATCCGCAAGTTTTACGCCGCCGCCGACCACAACGGGGATCGGACTGAGCTTCGCCAGCTCTCTCAGTTCCTCAAAGCTCCTTGTAATGACATGTCCCGCGCTGTCCATGCCGCAGTCCGGCTTGGTGGCCGTTTCATGCAACGGCCCTGCGCCGAAGTAATCGATCTCCTCCGTGTTCACAGTCCTCACATAGTCCAGAAGTTCCTCTGTCCGGGCGGAAAGTCCCACAATGGCATCCTCTCCCAGAAGCCTCCGGCAGACATCCACGGGAATATCCGTCTGCCCCACATGAATGCCGTCCACCTTGACACCTTGCATCCTGGCCGCCAAAACCACATCCAGACGGTCATCCACCAGAAGTGCCACCCGTTCCGCTCGGTGCTCCGAAGCAATGGCTTCCGCAGCTCTGCCGGTGCATTCGATGAGTTCCCGGGCGGAAGCCTCCTTCGAACGGATCTGCACGCAGGTAAATCCTCCCCGTACCGCTGCCCGTACAATATCCTCCACCGGCCGCCCCAAGGTGTTTTCCGGTCCCAGTACCAGATAAGCGGAAATGTCCAGATTTTCTCTCATGCTCATCTTTCCGCCCCCAGAATCGCGTCGACTTTTTCTGTTTTCGACTGCATCATATGGGTGAATCCGGGGCGAATATCCGCTTTCAGTACGACTTCCGTCCGGATGCCCCGTTCCGCCAATACAAACGTCGCTTTTTTCACGACTTCCATGACTTCGTCCCATTCGCCCTCGATTTCCGTAAACATGGAATTCGTGCGATTGGGCAGCCCGGATTCCCGAATGACGCGGATCACCTCCGCCACTTTCCCGGAAAGTTCTTCTCCCGTACCGCAGGGCGCAATCGCAACCGCGATCAACGTATTCATATCATACACCTTCCTTATGCCATTTCCAGATCCATCGGACACGCCGCGATTTCTTCCGGCGCCGCTGAGTAGAGTTCGTCGAGGAACCGTACCTGGAAACTCCCCGGCCCCTGCGCCTTCGTTTCTGCTCTTGCCCCCGCAAGGTTATAGATCGCCGCGCCTGTCAGCGCCGCCAGAAAAGGACTTGTCTGGCTTGCATAGATCGCCATGACTCCCCCCAGAGAACACCCTGCTCCCGTGATCTTGGAAAGAAAATGGGAACCGCCTTTGACATACGCCACCGTCTCCCCGTCCGTAACGAGATCCGTCGGCCCCGAAACCGCCACGGCTCCCTTGGTATAACGGGCGATCGCAACGGCTGCCCCGCGAGTCGATTCCACTTCTTCCGTGGAATCTACCCCGCGAACACCGGTTCTCCCATCATCCTTCGCAAGTTCCCACAGCTTTGCCACAGCGAGGATCTCCGATGCGTTTCCCCTTAAAACAGCTGGCGGATAGGCTCGGAACTGGATCGCACGTTCTGCTCGGTGGAGATGCCAACGCCGATTCCATCATGGATCGTTTGGTGCAGAATGCCATCCAGGTCTACACTGGGGAGACAAACATGAGACAGCTCCTCAGCCCGCATCCCCTCCGTCCCGAAGATACACCCTAACCGGTTTCCTTCCGTGAATTAGTGGTTTCCTTGCCGTGAACCGGTGGTTTCCTTCTCATGAACCGCCGGTTTCCACGGCGTGAAATAATCAGCAGAAGTCTAATGTGATAATCAGGCTCTTACGATTGCCTGTTCTGTGTAGAATTGTTTGACAATATGGTAGTATAATATATCCAGAATCAAATGATTGGAAGCGAGGCTTCTTGAACGAGAAAGATGCAACGGGAAAAAGTGCCGGAAGGAGAAGATTGCTGAAACAGGCAAACTTTACGGTATATTGATGATTTAGACAGGTAAAAGAGAAACCAGTGAAAAACTTTCCTATGGGAAAGTTTGAGCAACAACGTCATGATTTCAAAAAACCGATTGGAGGTGCAGACCATGATGATAGACTTCACTCCTGCGGATGTGCAACTGATAGAGAAACAAGCCGCAGCTGTCAATGTTAGTGCAGAGGACTATGTCCGAAGCGTATCCCTAAAGGCTGCTCATAATGCTGAATATCTTTCAATGTTGGACAAAAGTGACGAACAGTTTCACCAAGGAAGGGTAATACGCAAAACAATGGAAGAATTGGAGGCAATGGCAGCGGAATGAGCTGGGTAACCTTTACGGAAATTCCCATGATTCGCTGGAATGCATTTTGGTGAACAAAACGCCATCGTTTATCGCAGATGTAGTGCGAGGATGATGGCGTTTTGCTTTATCGGGAAAATTCCTGGGCTTGGAAATCCTCAGCGAAATCCTTGAATGCCACTTTCACAATTGAGTACCCGCATTTTCGTCATTTGTTGCCGCAGACCTGCAGAACTGATTCTCTGCCCATACGTCAAGCTGTGAACGCTTGTAAAGATAAGATTTCCCCAATCGTGTTGCCGGTATTTTCCCATCCCGTGTGAGTCGCAACACTTTATGATAGCTACAAACGTCATTCAGGTACTCGTGAGCTACTTGCTTTGCAGTTAAAAATTCTGTCATCAATATTCACCTCCATTAGATATATGTCTCTTTTGTAATGTTTTCTTGCATGGATGTGTGGATATGCATCCTGAGTGGCTCGTATAGCATACACAGATCATACACAATAAAGTCGCTTGATGAAAATAACCATAATAATCATGAATTATTGTTTAAAACTTAATATCAAATAACTATAATATAATCAATGATAAATAATATGGATATGTAATGAACAATAATTATGATAAATGATATCCAGTATCTGTGGGGGATGATATACTTCACAAAGGCAGTCTTTATATTGATATTGAAGCTAGCAGCTCTATTTTGTAGGGCTGTTTTTATTATCCAGTATGGCTTTGTAACACATTTACTTATGGGAGGGACGTTCTATGCCGAAAAAGGAAAAAACGGGGCAGCGAAGCAAGACCATCACGATACGCCTGACAATAGACGAACTGGAAAGCATCAAGCAGAAAGCCCAAGAAGCCGGACTCTCTGTCAGCGAATTTGCCCGTTCTTCCAGTCTGGGACAGCCGATTCAGCATATCTATGACGGGAAGAGGATTGCAGAGCAGTTGGCCAGGCTTCACGAAAAGAAACTGCTCTATCATCAGGACATGGCAAAGCGGGTCGAGCAATTGCAGGATGCCGTCCGCGCCAATATGGCATTACTATCCAATGTGCAAAATTTTGATTCTCATGACGTATGCAACACACTAACCGCACAAAAAGAGCATATCAATGCAGTGGCAGGTGTGCTGATGACTGCCTATGCCGCAAGCGATCAGGAGATAGAGGAAGCAGCACACGAAATCCTCGCCCAAATTGGGGCAGGTGACAAACCGTGAGCATCTTCAAGCTTCAACGGCATTCCGTCGAGGATCACCTCAAGTTGTTTGAGCGGCTCAACTACATCCGTGATCCACTGGCAACGAGTCCCAATCTCTAGTGCACCGCATACGTTTCCCCGCGTTACCCCTATGAGGAAATGATGTTGGTAAAGCGCTGCCATGTCGCAAAAGGAAACAATACCCTGTGGGGACGGCAGTTCTTTGAGTTCATCGTTTCTCTGCCGGAAGAAGAATCCTGCCAGCTGGGAAGCTTTTCTGACTGTATGAGGGAAGTCGTCAGCCTTCTGGCTCACTGGCAGGGCGGGCATCATCAAGTGCTGAGCTGCATCCATCTTAATACGGACAACCTTCATGCGCATATCATCGAGAACAATATCGATTTTCTGACAGGAGCAAGGTTCACCCCTTCTCAGGTTGATTTTTGTGCTATCCTTGACGGAATTGATGGTATATTGAAGAAACACGGATTCTCTGGACTGCTTCCGGGATTCCGGTTAAAACAGAGAACGAATCACCTCTATCAGGGTGTTAGGAATGAATCGTAGAAGGATGACCGATGAACATGGGATGTTTGGCGCGATGAACAGGGGGACAACAACCAGCCCGAAGTTGCTGTCCCCCTGCACATGAGTCGCATGTCATCATTGATGACTCAGATGTTCGTTCCAATCTCGGCATCAATCCTACATTGCCATGTGTCCCTATCTTATTTTTCGAACAAGGGCGCTAATTCGTGGGAGTGTTCCTCGCACCATTCATTCGCCAGATCTTTAGGATCTCCGTGACGCATCCGCCACCGTCCTACCGCATAAGGTAAATCTAGATATTTTCCTGTATTTTCTTCTAAATTTTTACGTAATCCTTCCGGATTATCGCACATTGCCGGATCATCCGCATAAGGTGAGTTCGTATCTATCACCAATTCTCCAGTTTCCAGATTGATATAGATCAAAAAATCCTCATCCATACGTGCAAGGAGTATGGCCTGCTCTACCTCATGCAGTAATTCTGCTTTTGTCATGATAATTCTCCTCTCTAATATCACTATCTCGATGCCGATTCCAGTGCTAGCCTCCCACATGGCATCTTCAAAAATTATATCGGATCGCAAGTGCTAAAAATCCCCCTAAAAAAATGTATTTTCATTGCTCGTGAGGTATTTTTTTAAGAAATTTTCCTCACGAGCCAATAAGTCCGTTTCTTTCCGCTCCGGAGCCAAAAAGAGACTCCCGTTCGAAGCATTATGCTCTGGACGGGAGTCTCTTTTTTTCTAGGTGGACTTTTTTCACAGCCCCTTTTGTCACAATCTCCCCAACAACTCCCGCACAAATGCCTCACCCGATAGCAATGAAATGGCAAAGCACTTCTTTCCGGCATCCTTAAGATACTATGTTGCTCCAAAGTACATACTTGTTATTTGATTTTGATTGCTGTACAATGAAACCGTAATCAAGGAGGAGCTTGCCTTGCCGGGCGAACTCTCCTGCTGATACCATAAGCAAAAAAGGAGCGACGGAGAATCATGTTTCGATTTGCCCACAACAACATCAATGTGCTTGACCTAAAACGCAGCCTGTCCTTCTATGAGGAGGCATTGGGACTCAAAGAGGTGCGCCGTATCGATGGCGGTGATTTTACGCTTGTCTATTTGGGCGACCCGCACCAGAGCCAGCACCTATTGGAGCTGACATGGCTCAAGGATCGCAAGGAGCCGTACAACTTGGGAGACAACGAGTTTCATCTGGCTTTCACGGCAGATGATTTCGACGCGGCCCACGAGAAGCATAAGCAGATGGGGTGCATTTGCTACGAGAATCCCGGCATGGGCATCTATTTCATCAATGATCCGGACGGATATTGGCTGGAAATCCTGCCTTGAAGCGAGGGCAATCTCGAACCAAACAGATTTTTGTACCGAATTTACAGCACAGCTGATCCGACATGCGATCAACGGAGGGATGAGCATTGATAAGGAATGTCATTTTTGATATCGGCAATGTGTTGATGGATTTCGACTGGATGAAATATATGCGTTCTCGCTATGGAGAAGATGAAGAAAAGATTCGGATCATCAACGACGCCATTTGGTCGCACGGTTATTGGCAAGCCATGGATCGGGGCGAGATTTCCGGGCAGGAGGCAGTCGATCGAGTGGCAGCTGTTGCGCCGGAATATGGGCAGGACATCCGACAGACGCTTGCCCAGGCAGGAAACGCCATGCATAAGCATTCGTATGCGATTCCGTGGCTGCGTGAACTGAAGGATATGGGAAAGGACGTGTATTATCTTTCCAATTACTCGGAGTTTGCCATGGAGGCCAATTGGGGGGTATTGGATTTCCTGCCCTTGATGGACGGGGGGATTTTCTCCTGCTATGTGAAAATGGCAAAACCCGATCATGCCATCTATCGACATCTGTGCGAGAAATATCACCTCGATCCGGTGGAATGCCTTTTTACCGACGATATGCCGGAGAATATCCAAGCAGCAAAAGAGTGTGGTTACCATGCGATTTTGTTCGAGGGATACGAAAAGACCTACCCGGCTATCATGGAAATGCTGCAGCAGGAATAAACTCCGTGCGAAACGAGGTTTCGCATCCCTGACGGGACTAACTCCGTGTCGCTACGCCCTTACACGAAGTCTAAGCTCATACTGCGCCTTTGGCTTGTATTCGCTAAGATTTCACAGTAAAAAGGAGGCTTACCGCCCCAATAGCTGTCCATCCTTTTGCATCGTAGGTTTTTATGCACAGCATGTATTTTGCCAACCGGAACGTGACCGTTTGCTTTTTGGAGTGATGCTTATGATACAGGACATATTCCCCCATCGGATATTCAACGAATATCGGGCCAAGGCTCAAGCCGAAGCGCAGGATCTTGTCATTTGCGTACATAACGATGCCATGATGGTCGGGGGAAGTCCCGGAGAAATGGAATTTCCCAAGCGGAAGAATTTTTCGGATGATTTGGTGTGCCACTATTTGTTTTCTTTGGATGAGGAGAGGATCTTCCTTGCCAACCGGGATGGAATCGACCCGTTGCCCGGTTTTTGCTATATGACGCTCAAAGAGATACGGCAAAAGATGAAGACGCCGCTTGCCTATATGTATGTGGCTTATACGGCATGGCATTTGGCCGCTTGGTATCGGGACAGTCGGTTTTGTGGCAGATGCGGCCATAGCACCCGCCATTCTGCGAAGGAGCGGGCAATGGTTTGTCCGCAATGCGGAAATACCATATATCCTCGCATGGTGCCTGCCGTCATTGTGGGAGTAACCAATGGGGATGAAATCCTGATGACGAAGTATGCCAATCGTGACACTCCCTTTTATGCCCTTGTTGCGGGATTTACGGAAATCGGCGAGACTTTGGAGGAATGTGTGGCAAGGGAGGTCATGGAGGAAACGGGGCTTCGTGTCAAAAATATCCGCTACTATAAATCTCAGCCTTGGGGAAATGTGCAGGATATCCTTATGGGATTTTACTGCGATTTGGACGGAGATCCCACCATACGGATGGACAGCACGGAACTCAAGGAAGCCGTATGGGTGAAGCGCGAAGACATCCAAGGCCAGCTTGATGATTGGAGCCTGACGCACCATATGATGATGACTTTCAAGGAAGGACAAGAACCGAGGTATACTAGAAGCCGTTAATATTTACCAAGCGCAGCGAAGGTAGATGTTTACGGCTTCTGCATATACAGCGTTCGGAAGCAGGAAGCAGTTTCGTTTTGGTACATTTCTTTGAACGCGAGTATAGTATCTGGATGGAGCACCATTTTGCAATAGCCGGGAGGAATCGGACATGAATTATCGTATGCTTGGAAATACCGGGCTGAACGTCAGTGAAATCGGCATGGGCTGTGAGGGATTTGCCGAAAAGGACTGCGCGATGGCAAAGGAGCTTTTCGATGCGGCCGAGCGGCACAGCGTGAATTATTTTGATCTTTACGCTTCGAATCCCGCCGTAAGGAAAGCCGTGGGCGAGGCACTGATCGGGCGGCGGGAAAAGTTTTACATCCAGTCGCATATTTGCTCCGTATGGCAGAACGGACAGTATAAGCGTACCCGGAATGTGGCGGAGGCAAAAGCCGGGTTCGAGGAAATGATGCAGCTCCTGCAAACGGACTATCTGGACGTAGGTATGATCCATTACTGCGATGCCTTGTCCGACTGGGAGGAAATCGAGCAGGGCGGCGTATTGGCGTACGCGAAGGAACTCAAACGGGAGGGGCGTATCCGGCATATCGGCTTATCGAGCCATAATCCCCAAGTGGCGCAGCGTGCCGTGGAGAGCGGTGCTGTCGAGGTGCTGATGTTCAGCGTGAATCCTTGCTATGACCTGCAGCCTGCCTCGGAGGATGTGGAGGAGATTTGGGCGGCCAAGAATTACGAGGGCCGTTTGAGCAATATGGATCCCGAGCGGCAGCGGCTTTATGAAACCTGCCAGCGGTTGGGTGTGGGCATCACCGTCATGAAATGCTTTGGCGGCGGTGACCTTTTGGACGCCAAGCTGTCTCCGGCAGGAGCAGCGCTTACGGTCAACCAGTGCATCCACTATGCCCTGACACGTCCGGCAGTGGCGACCGTCTTGGCGGGTGCCCATTCCGTCGAGCAGCTGGAAAAGAGCATTGCCTATGAGGATGCGACCGACGAGGAGCGGGATTATGCCCTGGCCTTTGCTTCTTTCCCACGCATCAGTTGGTCGGGGCATTGTATGTATTGCAGTCATTGTGCACCCTGCCCCAAGCAAATCGACATCGCCTATGTCACGAAGTTTTTGAATTTGACCGTTGCCCAGCAGGGCGTTCCTGAAACCGTGCGGGAGCATTACGCCGCACTTTCCCATCATGCGGGAGAATGTATCCAATGCGGTGTCTGCGAAACACGCTGCCCCTTTGGGGTAGATGTGAGGGCTAATATGCGGCGGGCAAAGGAAGTTTTCGGCTACTGACGTTTAGGAACTGACGAAAAATGGCTAACCCATTTTTCATCAAAAGAAAGATAGAGTACAACATTCGTCAAAGGAAATTTGATATCGTAGTTTCGGTTGAAAAATTTTTCAAGCAAGCAGGATTTTCACTTTTTTTGTATAATTATCACTGTGGAAGGGCTAGCTTGGAAGGAGTGGGGTCTCGGTGGATTTGAAGAACTTTATGGAAGATTATGTGGTAGCGAAGCTGGATGAGGTATTGGCACAGTACCCGGACTGCTGCCATTGCGAGCAGTGCAAGCGGGATATTGCGATTCTTGCGCTCAACCATTTGCCGCCGAAGTATGTCTCGACGGAAAAAGGGCAGATTTTTGCGCGGGTGGAGAGCATGGGAAGCCAGTATGAGGTGGAGACCATCAAGCAGCTGGCGGATGCGATTGCCATTGTGCAGGCACATCCGAGGCATCCGAAGCAGGAATAGGGGCTTGTTCTGCCATGGGGGACAAAAAGTCCCTGCGTCGATGTGGATACGGCGCAGGGACTCTTTTGGTGTCTGCTTTCATTTTTTGTGTTTCTTGACAAAGTTTTCGATGCGGGCAAGGGCTTCGGAAATCTTGTCGATGGAGGTGGCGTAGGAGCAGCGGATATGGCCTTCGCCGCACTTGCCGAAGGCGCTGCCCGGGACGAGCGCCACATGCTCCGCCTGCAACAGCTTTTCCGCGAATTCATCAGAGGTGTAGCCTGTGGGGCTGATGCTCGGGAAGATGTAGAACGCGCCTTTCGGCTCGAAGCAGGGAAGCCCCATCTTTGTGAATCCGTCGTAGATAAGATGGCGCCGTCGGTCATATTCCGCTACCATCTTCTTCATGTATTTCTCGCCGCGGCGGAGTGCCTCGATGGCGGCGGTCTGCGCCGTGATGGGGGCGCAGAGCATGGTGTATTGATGGATTTTTGTCATGGCCGCAATGATGTCGGCGTTGCCGAGGGCGTAGCCGATGCGCCAGCCGGTCATGGCATAGGCCTTGGAAAAACCGTTGAGCAGGATCGTGCGATCCCTCATGCCGGGCAGGGAGGCAAAGCAGGTATGCTCGCCGCCATAGGTGAGATCGCCGTAGATCTCGTCGGAAATCACGATGAGGTCGAGCTGTTTCGCAAAATCCGCGATGGCAAGCAGATTTTCTCTGTCCATGATGGCGCCGGTCGGGTTGTTCGGATAACCGATCAGGATGGCCTTTGTCTTAGGTGAAAGATGCTCCTCCAGCTCGGATGGCGTGATGCGGAACTCGTTTTCGATCTTTGCGGGAACGGCAACGGGGATGCCGCCCGCGAGGATGGTGCATGCCTGATAGGATACATAGCACGGCTCGGGGATCAGCACCTCGTCGCCCGGCGCGAGGATGGCCCGCATGGCGAGATCCAACGCCTCGCTGACGCCGACGGTCACGAGGACATCTGTATCGCTGTTGTAATGCGTGTCGAATTTCTCCGCGAAGTGGCGCGCAATCTCCATGCGCAGCTCCGGCATGCCGCGGTTCGCCGTGTACGAGGTATAGCCGCGCTCCAGCCCGTAGACACAGCTCTCACGGATGGACCAGGGCGTCACGAAGTCCGGTTCGCCCACGCCAAGGGAGATGACATCTTCCATCTTGGCCGCGATATCGAAGAATTTGCGGATGCCCGATGGGGCGATGGAGTTGACGGCAGGGGAAAGGCGGCTCTTCCATTCGGTTTCCTGAGCGGTCATGGCGACACCACCAGTCTGCGGTCGCGTTCTTCGTCATTCATGATGATGCCGTCCTTCTTGTATGGCTTCAGCATGAAATGGCTGCGCGTCGCTGTCACGCCCTCGATGGTGGAAAGCCGCGTCGCGACGAAGTTCGCCACGTCATTGAGGGATTTGCCCTCGATGATCACCAGCAGGTCGAAGCTGCCGCTCATGAGATAGACCGTGCGCACCTCATCAAAGCGATAGATGCGCTCCGCGATTGCGTCGAAGCCGACTTCGCGCTGGGGAGTGAGGTTGATCTCGATGATGGCGGTGACTGTGTCAGCGCCGAATTTTTCCCAGTTGATCAGTGTATTGTAGGAAAGGATGATCTTATTCTTTTCCAGATCGGCGATTTCCTTTTCCACCTGATATTCGCTGCGGTGCAGCATGGATGCCAGCTCGTTCACGGGGCGGCGGGCATCGTGCTCCAGAAGCTCCAGTAGTTCACGCATAAGCAGGACTCCTTAAAATAAAAATTTCTAACCTGTATATCCTATCATAGGACAGCGGGCAGCCGCAAGGGAAATCTTTGGGGAATGGGAGTATGCGACATATTTTTGGAAACGATGTAAATTTTGGGCGGAATTCTTGCATAAGGCGAAGGTTTTGTATACAATAGAAACAGAAATGAGATCTATTATGATGATTGTGCTTGGATTTGCTGAAGAATGGACTGCATTTCTTGCCGATGAAGATGGGAGCATACAAAATGATGATAGGTACTATTGATCTGATCGAAGCTGAGCAGGCAGCGTATCATCCTGCCATCGCAGAGGCTTTGCACTATCTTGCGGAGCATGATTTTACGAAGATGGAGGACGGGAAGTATCCAATCGGGGAACATGGGATCGTGGCGAATCTGCAGCGGTATCAGACGCGTCCCGAAAAGGACTGCAAGCCGGAGTCGCATCAGGAATTCGTGGATATCCAGTACGTTGTCGAGGGCGAGGAGTATCTTGGATGGTGTCCGCTGAGCCCGGATCTGATCGTGACGGAGGATTATGATGCGGAGCGGGACGTGATGTTTTATCAATCGCTCATCCCGGACAGCAGCGTGATGCTGTTCCCCGGGAGCTATGCCGTGCTCTATCCTGTGGACGTGCATCGTCCCTGCATTGCGCTGGAGGACGGACCGGGGCCTGTGACAAAGGTCGTGGTGAAGATCCCGGTGGACATCCTGTTATGATGTAATCGAGGCATATGCGGCATGTGCCGCTATGCCTTTTTTCTGTAGTTAGGAACTGTCGAAAAATAACTTAGCCATTTGGCTTGCCCAAATTCTGCCTGACTGCGTCAGCGAAAACTTGACGTAGCTCTGCCCTAAAGGACTAGCTGCGCGTCGCTACGATTGCGTTTCCGCTTCCTTGCCAGACAAAATTTGTTCTACGCCATATGACTAACTTATTTTCCTCCAGTTCCTTATCATGTGAAAGTTCCGTAGTTTGGGGGAAGGCAGAATCATGGCGGTAAAGAGAATTTTTGTGGAAAAAAGACAGGGCTTTTTCGATATTCCCGCGCAGCAGCTCTGTGATGATCTGATTGAGACATTCCGACTGGTAGGGCTGAAAGCGGTCCGCGTGATTCAGCGCTATGATATCGAGGGGCTCAGCGATGCGGAATATGCCCAGGTGAAGTCCGTGGTGTTTTCGGAGCCGCCCGTGGATGTCATTTATGAGGAACGGCTGCCGAAATTCCCGAACTCCCGTATGTTTGCGATGGAATACCTGCCGGGACAGTTTGACCAGCGGGCGGATTCCGCTGCGCAGTGCGTTCAGCTTGTGACGCAGAAGGAACGCCCCGTGATCCGGACAGCGCGCATCATCGTACTGGTGGGGAATGTCGATGATGAAACCTTTGCAAGGATCAAGGATTATTGCATCAATGCGGTGGAGAGCCGTGAAGCTTCGATGGAAAAACCGGAGACATTGGATATGAAGGCGGAACCGCCTGCCGATGTCGAGGTCCTGGAGCAGTTCAACGGTCTGGATGATGCAGGTCTGCGAGCATTCATGGCGGATCGGGGATTTGCTATGAGCTTCGAGGATTTGAAATTCTGCCAAAAATATTTCCGCACGAAGGAGAAGCGTCCGCCTACGATCACGGAGCTTCGTGTGATCGATACCTACTGGTCGGATCATTGCCGCCATACGACCTTCACGACCGCCATCGATATGGTGGATATCGAGGACGGCTATTTCCAGCCGGCCATCAGCAAGGCGTATGATCTGTACCGAGAAGACCGGGATCACCTGTATGGCGGGGAGCTGCGTGATGTGACGCTCATGGACATCGCGGTCATCGGCATGAAGGCGCTGCGCAAGGAAGGGCTGCTGGAGGATCTGGACCAGTCGGAAGAAATCAATGCCTGCAGCATCGTGGTGCAGGCGGATGTGGACGGCGTGATGGAAGACTGGCTCGTGATGTTCAAGAACGAGACCCACAATCATCCGACGGAGATCGAGCCCTTCGGCGGAGCCGCCACCTGTCTGGGGGGTGCCATCCGCGATCCCCTTTCGGGACGCTCCTATGTCTATCAGGCGATGCGCGTGACCGGCGCGGCGGATCCGAGAAAGCCGCTTTCTGAGACACTGCCGGGGAAGCTGCCGCAGAAGAAGATTACGCTCGGCGCGGCTGCGGGCTACAGTTCTTATGGCAATCAGATTGGACTTGCGACAGGACAGGTGCGCGAGCTCTATCATGACGGATATCTGGCAAAGCGCATGGAGATCGGCGCGGTTATTGCGGCGGCGCCGAAGGAGAATGTTGTGCGTGAGCGTCCTGCGGCAGGGGATCTCGTTGTGCTGGTCGGAGGCCGCACGGGACGAGACGGCTGTGGCGGCGCCACAGGCTCATCCAAGGAACATACGGAGGAGTCCCTTACGAGCTGCGGCGCAGAGGTGCAGAAGGGCAATCCCCCGACGGAGCGAAAGATACAGCGCCTTTTCCGCAATCCCTCCGCAAGCCGCATGATCAAGCGCTGCAATGACTTCGGCGCGGGCGGCGTGGCTGTGGCGATCGGGGAGCTTGCTGATGGGCTTGTGGTCGATCTGGATGCGGTCAAAAAGAAATATGAAGGGCTGGACGGAACGGAGCTTGCGATTTCCGAATCCCAGGAACGCATGGCGGTTGTGATCGATGCAAAGGATCTGGATGCGTTTGTCAAGCTGGCGGACGAGGAGAATCTAGAGGCAACGGAGGTCGCGGTCGTGACGGAAGAGCCGCGGCTGGTGATGAAGTGGCGCGGAAAGCCGATTGTGCAGATGAACCGATCTTTCCTCGATACGAATGGTGTGCGCCAGCATGTGACGGCGTGCATCACGATGCCGGATGAGACGCGCCGCTATCTGCGTGAGGTGCCTGCACAGGTCAGGGCATGCGGGCGCGATCTCGAAAAGGCATGGCTGGAGAATCTCAAGGATCTCAATGTGTGCAGCCAGAAGGGACTGGCGGAGCGGTTCGATTCCACGATTGGCGGGAATACCGTCCTGATGCCCTTCGGAGGCAGGAATCAGCTGACGCCTGCGGAGGGCATGGTGGCAAAGCTCCCCGTGCAGGATGGGGAAACGAATACGGCAACCGCCATGACCTTCGGCCTGAATCCGGATCTCAGCAGCTGGAGCCCATTCCACGGCGCTGTCTACGCAGTGGTGGAATCCGTGGCGAAGATGGCGGCTTTGGGGGCAAGGACGGACAATATACGGCTGACCTTTCAGGAATACTTCGAGCGGCTTGGCAAGGATGAGGCAAAGTGGGGAAAGCCATTTGCATCTCTTCTGGGCGCTCTCATGGCACAGCACGGGCTCGGCATCCCTGCCATCGGAGGAAAGGATTCCATGTCGGGGACGTTCGAGGACATCCATGTACCGCCGACATTGGCCTCCTTTGCCGTCAATGTGATGGAGGCGGATCATGCGGTCTCCCCGGAATTCAAATATGCGGGCAGCAAAGTCTATGCGATTCCCTGCCCGAAGGACGATCAGGATCTGCCGAAGTTCGCGCTGCTGAAGCGGAATTATGCGAAACTGTACGGACTCATGCAGGAGAAGCGCGTGCTTTCGGCGCAAAGCGTGGGGCTTGGCGGTGTGGCGGCCGCTGTCTCGAAGATGTGCCTCGGGAACGGCATCGGATTTACCTTTGCGATGGACGGAATCAGTTCGCGGGATGCGCTGTTCCTGCCGGATTATGGAACGATTCTCATTGAGGTCGTGGCAACGGCGGATCTCAGTGAGGCCCTTTCCGGCACAGGCTTCTATGAACTGGGCATGACGACCTCTGTGGGCAGCATTGTGTGCGGCACGGCGGCGGTGAGCCTGGCCGAAGTGGAACGTGCCTATACGAGGCCACTGGAGAAGATTTTCCCGACACAGGCGAAGCAGACCGGGAAGGAAAAAGCCATCATGGTGCCCTATCGCAAGGGGAACCGGATCACTGCGGCAGCCCCGCAGGCATGCCCAAAGGTTTTCATCCCCGTGTTTCCGGGGACGAACTGCGAATATGACTCTGCGCGCTCATGGATGCGGGCAGGTGCGGAGGTGGAGACGCTGGTCATCCGGAATCTCACGCCGTCGGCTGTCGAGGAGACGGTAGAGGCAATCGTGCAGGGAATCCGCAAGGCGAAGATCGTGATGCTTCCGGGCGGCTTCAGCGGCGGTGATGAGCCGGATGGCTCCGGCAAGTTCATAGCGGCCATGTTCCGCAATCCGCGCATTGCGGAGGAAATCATGAAACTTTTGGAGCGCAGGGACGGGCTCATGCTCGGCATTTGCAACGGTTTCCAGGCATTGATCAAGCTGGGGCTGGTTCCCTATGGAGAGATCCGCGATTTGTCCGATGACTCGCCGACGCTCACCCACAACCAGATCGGGCGGCATGTGTCCTGCATGGTTCATACCAAGGTGGCATCCAATCTGTCTCCTTGGTTCAACAATGTGGAGGTGGGCGATGTGCATACGATCGCTGTGTCCCATGGGGAAGGCCGGTTTGTGGCGGACAAGGAAATCATTGCAAAGCTGCGCATCCGCGGACAGATTGCGACGCAGTATGTGGATGACAAGGGGAATCCGACCATGGCAGCCCCCTTCAATCCCAATGGCTCATCCCATGCCATCGAGGGAATCACGAGCCCCAATGGGCGCGTGCTGGGCAAGATGGGGCATTCTGAGCGCATCGGGCGGAATATCGGCATGAATGTGCCCGGCAGCAAGGACCAGCAGCTCTTTGAGGCGGGAGTGAGGTATTACCAATAAGAATAATGTCATTTTACTCTTATCCTGCGGATGGCATTGTTCCATAGGATTATTTTTTCTTTTGCGAGTATAAATCTTGAAAAAGTAGGCCTTTTGTAGTATATTGAATCTGTACAAGCAATATTCATAAAGGGGGGAACTGCGTGTGGTAACAACAACGGTAAGATTTCCCGAGTCTCTCTACCAACAAGTCGCTGATTATGCAAAGGAGAATGATTTCAGCAAGAATCAGGTCATCAAGATGGCTGTTCGGGAATTTTTACGGGGCCAGAATTTTGGAGGTGGCGTGGGTCCGAATCAAGTAGCGGGAAATTTGACCAAGAAATAAATCTTCGTTACAGACTGGCGAGATGAGCTGACATGGACGAGTGTCAGCTCTCTTTGTATCAGAAGGATGGGAAATAGGATGTTTTCGGGAGGGCCGGAGAGATGCCGAAGGTCGGCATTTTTCTGAGCTTGCAAGATGAAAGGCAGGATGGGCCTGTGGAAGTTCGGGCCTCTGCACTAGGAGTGGACGGGGATAATATGGAAAGAAAACAAGCAGATGCTCCTCGGATTCAGTCTGCGGCGCATCAGGATAGGAATCAGCTTCAGCAAATATACCAGGCTGCGGCAAATGCCGGACAGATGACGATCTGGATCTATGATCCGGTCACGCATCGGGTGGAGTTTTTGGTCGAGGCTCCGCAAATGCGCATGTATCGGATGGCAAAGGGCATACCGGAGGACCTGGACTCGCCGGAGGATATGCTTCCATTGGTCGCAGATGAGTCCAAAAAACGATATGTAAGTCTCTATCGGCAGATCGATGCCGGGGCGGAAAAAGTCGAGGATGATATCCGCTGCCACGTCGATGTGCAGCAGGGCAAGGATTATTATACGCATGTCGTGTTGCTGAGGCTCTACGATGAATCGGGCAAGTTCAGCGGGATATGCGGTGTCGGGCTGGATGTGACACAGCGCAAGGTGGCTGAGCATCAGTATCGGAATGCTTTCCAGCACCTGATGCAGCTTTATCCCTCTACCAGCGGAACCGTGCAGCTGAATCTGACCGATAACGTCTGCCGCAATGTGGAAGGACAGGATTTCGGCAAACGGATGCAGGATGTCCGCACGGCGGACGATTTCTTCGAGAAGTTGTCCGATGTCGTGGCGGATGCCGATACCCGCCATGATCTGAAGGAAAAGCTGACGCGCAAGAATCTGATCGAGGCATTTTTCCATGGACGGACGGAATTCAGGCTGGAGTATCCCTTCTTACTGGAGAATGGAGAACATTGCTGGCGCGACGGGGTCATCACGATGCTGCAGAATCCGGTCACGGGCGATGTGGAGGCGATGGCATGCAACATTGACATCGATTGGCAGAAGCGGCGTGAAAAGGTGATGGAAAAGGTGGCGCAGGATGAGTTCGACTTTGTCGGCGTGCTCAATCCGCGTGATGCTAGCTTTGAGTTCTACTACCGGAAGAGCGGGACGGTCTACAGTGAAATGCAGCGCGTCGATGACTATGACAAGGATCGGAAGCTCATGCAGGAAGCTGTTGTCACGCTGAAGGACGCGAAACGGTGGCTTGAGGTGACCCGGGCGGAGCATGTCCTGCAATGCCTGCGGAAATACGGCAGTTTTTCCTATCCCTACGTATGCGTGGAAAACGGCATTACCAGCAGGCGGCTGCTTCGCTATTTCTGGCTGGATGAGCCGGAAGGGGATGTCCTGGTGCTGCATTCGGATGTGACGGCGGTCTATGACCATGAGAAGCGCCAGATCCGCCGCACGCAGCGCGCGTTGAAGGCAGTGGAAAAAGCGACGAAAGCAAAAAGCGAGTTCGTTGCGCGGGTGAGCCATGATATCCGCACGCCGATCGGCCTGGTCAACAGCATGGTAGGCTTTGCCTTCGAGGATATCGATGACAGGCAGAAGCTCATGGATGATCTGGAGAAAATCCGTTCTGCAGGAACGATGCTGCTGAGTTTGGTGAATGATGTGCTGGATATTGCGCGCATGGACAGCGGCAAGATCGAGCTTCATACAGAGCCATGCAGCTATGAGAGCATTGTTTCGGACATCCGGAATGTCTTTGAGCCGCTTTGCAGGCAGAAGCGGCAGACCTTCCGCATTACGGGGAACGGCGCTCAGGACTTCGGGATGCTCATGCTGGATCGCGTGCGCATGCGCCAGCTGCTGTTGAATGTGGTGTCCAATGCCGTGAAATATACGCCGAAAGGCGGAAGCGTGACGCTTCAGGTCAATGTGGAGCCTGCTGCCCGTGGCAGGAAGCGGGTCGGTATTGCCGTGACGGACACGGGCATTGGCATGAGTCAGGAGTTTCAGAAGAAAATGTTCATGCCTTTTACGCAGGAGCACGAGAACCCCTATCGGGAGAAGGGGGTGGAAAGCACGGGCCTGGGGCTTCCCATTGTGAAGAACCTTGCGGAGCTCATGCAGGGGGCACTTGAGGTGGAAAGCGAGCTCGGGCAGGGGACGACGATTCAGTTCGTCTTTGAGGCGGAGCCTGCGAAGGAAAAGCCGGATCAGGAGCCTCAGAGGAAGAAGACCGAGCCCGCAGCTCTCCTTCATGGGAAGGTCCTTCTGGTGGAAGACAACGAAATCAATGCGGAGCTGGGCATGCGCATCTTGGAATATCTGGGGCTGGAATCTGTCTGGGCAAATAACGGGGCCGTGGCGCTCAAGATGTTCCAGGACTCCGAGGTAGGAACGTATGATCTGATTCTCATGGATCTGCAGATGCCGATCATGGACGGATATCAGGCGACCAAGTACATCCGTGAGCTGCGTCGGCCGGATGCGGGGAAGATTCCCATCATCGCAATGACGGCGGATTCCTTTGATGATGCCATGGAAAATGCGCGCAAGTCCGGTATGGACGCGCATTTGACAAAACCCATGGAACCCGCGAAGCTGAAAGTCGTGCTGCAAAGCTATCTGGAATGACATTTTGGGCAGTTCCGTGTTGCAATTTGATGTTTGATGTGTTATGATAGCTTTCGACAATCGACGATGAGGAAGAGGAGTACCTGCCGGAGGGCTGCAGAGAGGAAGCGGTCGGTGAAAGCTTCTGTGTGAGGGCAGGGAAGGTCGCTTCTGAGTTTCTGAGGGGAAGGCACTGCCGGCAGCTTCAGACGTTGGACCGCGTTAAGGCTTTGAGTCCTCTGTGGGAGACTGCGGGGGAGAATTTAGGTGGTACCACGAGAGCAGGCGCTTTCGTCCTTTTGGACGGAGGCGCTTTATTTTTCGACGGTTCCTTAGGTAAGGAGAGAATGAGAATGTCAGAGATGCAGGAACAGGAAAACAACATCCCGAAGGTCTACGATCCGCAGTCCTTTGAAAGAAAATGGTATCAGTACTGGGAGGAAAATGATTTCTTTCATGCGGAGGTGGAGAAGGGCAAGAAGCCGTACAGCATCGTGATCCCGCCGCCGAATGTGACAGGACAGCTCCATATGGGGCATGCTCTGGACAATACCCTGCAGGATATCCTGATCCGCTATCATCGCATGAGGGGGGACAATACCCTTTGGATGCCCGGCTGCGATCATGCGGGCATCGCGACGCAGGCCAAGGTGGAAGGCGTGCTTCGTGAGGAGGGAACGGATCGCTATGCGCTGGGACGCGAGAAATTCCTGGAGCGCGTCTGGCAGTGGAAGGAAGAATACGGCAATCGCATCATGTATCAGCTGCGTATGCTGGGGTCTTCCTGCGACTGGGCGCGCCAGCGCTTCACGATGGACGAAGGCTGTTCCAAGGCGGTGCGCGAAGTATTCGTGAGCTTGTATGAGAAAGGGCTTATCTATCAGGGGACACGAATCACGAACTGGTGCCCATGCTGCAATACGGCGCTCTCGGACATCGAGGTGGAGCATGAGGATGAAAAGGGACACCTTTGGCATTTGCGTTATCAGGTCGAGGGAACGGATCGGTATGTGGAAATCGCGACGACGCGCCCTGAGACCATGTTCGGCGATACGGGCGTGGCAGTGCATCCGGAGGATGAAAGGTATCGGGAGCTGGTCGGCAAGACGCTGATCCTGCCCATCGTGGAGCGCAGGATCCCGCTCTTTGCGGACGAATATGTCGATCCCGCCTTTGGTACGGGTGCCGTGAAGGTAACGCCTGCCCATGACCCGAATGACTTTGAGATGGGGCTTCGCCACGATCTGGAGCAGATCAAGGTCATTGAGAATGATGGCACGATGTCCGAAGGCCTCGGCAGGTATTCCGGGCTTGACCGCTATGAGTGCCGCAAGCTTCTGGTGAAGGAACTGGAGGAAAAGGGCGTGCTCGTGGGCGTCGAGGAGCATGAGCATGCGGTGGGGCATTGCTCGCGCTGCCATACGACGGTGGAGCCGCTGGTTTCAAAGCAGTGGTTCGTGAAGATGGAGAGCCTCGCAAAACCGGCGATTGAGGCAGTACGGGACGGGCGTATCCAATTCGTGCCGGAACGCTTTACGAAAATTTATGAGAACTGGCTGGAGAATATCCGTGACTGGTGCATTTCCCGCCAGCTCTGGTGGGGACATCGCATTCCTGCATGGTACTGTGATGACTGCGGAAAGACCACGGTCTCCCGCGAGGACGTGAAGGTCTGCAGTCATTGCGGCGGGACGCATCTTCATCAGGACGAGGATGTGCTGGATACCTGGTTCAGCTCAGGCCTCTGGCCCTTTGAGACGATGGGGTGGCCGGAAGCAACCGAGGAATTGGAACATTTCTATCCGACGAGCGTTTTGGTCACGGGCTATGATATTATCTTTTTCTGGGTGGCCCGCATGGTCATGATGGGGATGGAGTTCGGAAAGGATATTCCCTTCCGTCATGTGTTCATTCATGGCCTGGTGCGCGACAGCCAGGGGAGGAAGATGTCCAAATCGCTGGGGAATGGCATCGATCCCGTGGAAGTCATTGACAAATACGGTGCGGACACCTTGCGCTTCATGCTCATCACGGGCAATACGCCGGGCAATGACATGCGCTTTTACTGGGAGCGCGTGGAGTCCGCGCGCAATTTTGCGAACAAGATCTGGAATGCCTCGCGCTATATGCTGATGAATCTGGAAGGTTTCGACCGCAGTTTCAAGCCGTCGGAGGAGGACTATACGCTTGCGGATCGTTGGATCCTTTCCCGCTATGCGCGTACGGCGCAGGGTGTGACGGAGAATCTGGACAAGTTCGAGCTGGGCGAAGCAGGGCGCATGATCTATGAATTCATCTGGAATGAGTTCTGTGATTGGTATATCGAGCTGACCAAAGCGCGTCTTTATGACAAGGAACAGGAGCGTCCGCGCATGACGGCACTCTATGTTCTGAGCCATGTGCTGGAGCGCACGCTTCGCTTGCTGCATCCCTTCATGCCGTTCCTCACGGAGGAAATCTGGCAGAAACTGCCCCATGAGGGCAAGAGCATCATGGTTTCTCAGTGGCCGGGGGACGGGGCTCCCTTCTTGGATGATGCCGCAGAAAAACATATGACCGCCATCATGGAAACCATCAAGATCGTCCGCAATCTGCGCGCTGAGGTGGGGGTCGCCCCGGGCAAGCACAGTGAGCTCATGCTGCGGTTCACGGATGAAGGATTGCGTCCGGTCTTCGAGTCGCATGAGGGCTATCTGAAGGCTTTGGCGGCTGCAGATCCCGTGACATTCCTTTCGGTCGGCGCGGACAAGCCGGAGAATGCGATGACAGGCGTAGTCAACGGGGTGGAGGTCTATCTGCCGCTCAAGGGGCTCATTGATGTGGAGAAGGAAACGGCACGCATGCAGAAAGAGCTGGATAAGCTGGAAAAGGAACTTTCAAGGCTTGCCGGAAAACTCGGCAATGAGGGCTTCCTGAAAAAAGCGCCGGAACAGGTTGTTGCGGCGGAGCGGGAGAAACTGGCGGGCTATGAGGAAAAGAAAAAATCGATAGAGGCTCGTATTGCCGATTTGGCGAGACTCTGAGGAGGAAATCTTCGCTATGGACTATCAGGAAAGCTTGTCCTATCTGGATGAGCTGGCCGCATTCGGAATGAAACCCGGACTTCAGAGAATCCGGCGCCTGCTGGAGCTTTTGGACCAGCCCCAGGAGCGCTATCGCAGCATCCATGTGACAGGAACGAATGGAAAAGGCTCGGTATCCTCCATGCTGGCGCGTATCCTGCGCTCCTCCGATATCCATGTGGGACTGTTTACCTCTCCGCATCTTGTGAGTTACACGGAGCGCATCCAGATCGACGGGCAGCCCATCAGCGAGTCCGATTTTGCTTCGTGTCTCAGCGTGGTAAGGGTATATGCGGAACAGATGGCGGATGAGGATGGGGAATCGCCGACACAGTTCGAGGTGCTGACCGCAACGGCATTTTTCTATTTTGCGATACGCCATGTGGAGTACGCCGTGATCGAGGCAGGACTGGGGGGGCTTCTGGATTCGACGAATGTCATCGTGCCGGAGGCTGCTGTCATCACGAATGTGACGATGGAGCACGCGGATCGGTGCGGCGGAACGTTGGAAGGAATCGCTCATCACAAGGCGGGCATCATCAAGGAAGGGATACCGGTCGTAACGGCGGCGCGCGGGGAAGCCTTGGACATCATCCGCACGGAAGCAGAAGCAAAAAACTCGGATATCTTTGTGGATGGCGAGGATTTTTCAGCGCAGCTGATCTCAACGGATGAGCATGTGCAGAGGCTGGAGTTCCGTTCCGAACTGCTTGGTGTCGATCGGCTGGCATATGAGCTTCATCTTTTGGGCAGCTACCAGATCGAGAACAGTGCGCTGGCCATTATGACAGCAACGCTTTTGCACAATGTGAATGCAGATGAACGCGTGACCAGGGAGCATATCGTGCATGCCCTGAAACTGGTGGATTGGCCGGGACGGTTCGAGCGCATGGATCTGGGGACGCAGAAAATTCTTCTTGACGGCGCGCATAATCCCGCAGGAATGCAGGCACTTCGCGCAAGCCTTGATGCATATTTCCCGTCGGAGCAGAGGATTTTCCTGCTTGGAATCTTGAAGGACAAAGAAATTGATGTGATGCTGGAGACACTGCTTCGACCGGATGATGTGGTGATCGTCTCGACGCCGGCTTCCGAACGGGCGGCAGCGCCCGAGATGGTCGCAAGGGAAGCAGGGCGGATCGTTCGGCACGCGGAGGCTGTCGCAGACCAGGAACAGGCATTGCGGAGGGCGTTGGAACTTGCGAACGGGGAGCATCTTCTCGTCGCGGCAGGATCGTTGTATCTGATCGGAGAGCTTCGGAGGATTCTTTTGAAAATGTGAATCTGGGGGTGATATGGTTTGGATCAGACCATCAATGTGTTTGTACAGCGGCGGCGTGTGCTGCAATTAGAAACATGGATCATGCGTGCGGTGATGGCAGAGGCATTTTTGATTGCTCTTTGGCCGACAGGCGCGACCATGGCATTGATGTTCGGCATCTTGCTCTGGCTGATACGGCTGAGAATCGATGATGACTTCCATTTCCGTCATCTTCCCTTCGACGTGCCGATTGGCGTATTTGTGCTCCTGAGCGCCGTGTCCGTTCTGGTGTCGCCGGATCTTGGATTCAGTTTTTACAATTTCTACAATTTGGTCGGAGTCTATGGGCTCACCTATTTGCTGATCGGACAGAATATCCGCACGCGGCGGCAGGTCAAGCGGCTGGTTGCCGCGCTTGGGGCTTCTGCCGTGCTGGTGGTGCTCTATGGATTCTACCAGTACTTTGTCGGGATCGATACGAGCGAGATGCGCTGGGTGGACGGTGAAGCATTTCCGGAGCTTCGGAAACGGGTTTTTTCCACATGGGAGAATCCGAACATTCTGGCCGGATATCTGGATGCGGCCATTTGTGTCATCCTGGGTATCTTTACGAAAATCAAAGGCAGGACGCGCCGAATCGCACTTGTTGTCGGCATGGTGTCCTTGGCCGCCTGCCTTGCTATGACCTATGCCCGCGGCGCTTGCCTTACGATGGCAGTGATCCTTGGTGTTTACGGGCTTTTCAAGGACAGGCGCATTCTTCTGGGATGCATTGCGGCAGGCATTGTCCTGTTGGCCGTGGATTCCGCGCTGTATGAAAGGATTGTCTCCACCTATACGAAATTCGAGACGGATACGTCCTCCCAGATGCGTCTTGCCATTTGGGAAAGCACGATAGCGATGATCGAGGATCATCCCTTCTTCGGCGTTGGCTGGGGCGCTTTCTGGATGGTATATCCGGCATATGATTTCTATTTGCAGGGCGCGGATGTGAAGCTGGTGCATGCGCATAATATGTACCTGAATTACATTGCGGAGATCGGGATTGCAGGCGCGCTGTCCTTTTTCTGGTATTTCTTTGGTACCATGGACGTTGCACTGACATATAAGGACCCGAAACTGCTGGAAGAATGGCGGCTGGCGCGTGAAGCGGAGGAAAAGGCAAGGCTGGCAGCCATCGAAGCGGAGCGCCTGGCACGGGAAAAAGCCGAGGAAGAGCGTCGAAAGGCCGAGGAAGAACGCCGCAGGGCCGAAGAGGAAAAACGCAAAGCCGAGGAACAAAGGAAGAAAGCCGAAGAGGAAAGGCTGCGGCGGGAGGAAGAAGAACGCCGCCAGGCGGCGGAAGCCATCCACAAAAAAAAGCAGGAACTCAGGGAGAAGTTCGTGAAGCTCTGCCTCCAAGCCATTGCGCAGAAGGAAAACAAACTTGGAACGCAGGCGGAAACGGAACCCACGGAAACAGGGGAAACGAAAGAAGCGGGGAAAGCAGAGGAAACAGCGCCGGAAGATAACATAGAACAAAAAACGGAAACAGAGGCACCGGCTGCAGGGGAAGACCGGCAGAAGGATGCTGTGCCCGAACCGGAAGCCGAAAAACTGCAGGAAACATCCGTGGACGAGGAGAATGAAACCAGTGCGGAAGCGGACAGCCAAGGGACAGGAGAACCGGATGAGCCGGGTGAACAAGAGGGCAGGGAAGAGGAGAATACGTCCACTGCAGGGGCACATGAACCGGCCGTGCAGGATGGCATCACCGAGGAGCCCGCATCCATGGAAGAGGACAGGCTGACCGGGACAGAGGAACCGGAAGAGAAGGATGCACCGAAAACGGAAGCGGAACCGACAGGGGACGTTGTGCGGGAAAAACCGGACGAACCGGAACAGGAAGCGCCGGAGCCTGTGGACCATATCAAGGAACTCAGGACTTGGGAGCCGCATCTCTTTTGCGAGGGCGTGGGCTTTGGCATCGGACTGGCATTTGTTTCCGTCGCCCTCAACGGACTGACCGATGATCTTTTGTTCAACCTACCGACGTCCATGCTGCTTTGGATGCTTGCAGCGCTTGCTGCGTGCCTGCCGGAACTGCCCATGGAAGATGATCCGGATGAGGGTAAACTGTTCCGATAAAAACGCAGACTGAAATTTCAAAACCATTTCAAAAATATGTGCAAATGCCGTCGAGTTTATCTTGACGGCGTTTCTTTATCGTGATATTCTAGTCTATGGGATATAATTCACACATGGTCGTACGATAATCCATGATTATAATTCATAGAAGCAATATCGAATGGTTATAGTTGCCGGAACACCAGTTCTGCGGGGAACGGAACTGGTATCGGCTCCTTGGGTTCGGGACTGTGTGACGTGCAAATTTGAGTGGTTCCAACAATGCATTTTGGACGATGAGGGAGGATTATTCATGATTGACATTCTCGATCGCGTACGCAACAAATCGCTGCAGGAAAAAATTGTGTCGGCCGAGGAAGCAGCTGCTTTCATCAAACCGGGCATGACGCTTGCTACCAGCGGGTTCACGGCTTCCGCCTATCCGAAGGCCGTGCCGATGGCATTGGCGGAGCGGATGAAGAAGGACCCGTTTACGGTCAATCTCTGGACAGGTGCATCCACGGGCCCTGAACTGGATGATGTGCTGGCTTCCGTGCATGGCATCAAGCAGCGCTTGCCATACCAGACGGACAAGGCGCTTCGCGATGACATCAATGACGGGCATGTCAATTACCTGGACCTGCACCTTTCTGAATCTGCGCAGCTGAGCCGCGTGGGGTATCTTGGCAAGATCGATGTAGCAATCGTGGAAGCGTGCGCGATCACGGAAGAGGGGAACATTATCCCGACCACTTCCCTTGGAAATGCGGCTTCTTATGTGCAAACGGCAGATACGGTTATCGTAGAGGTCAATACGACACAGCCTTTGGAGCTTGAGGGCATGCATGACGTCTACATCCCGATGGATCCTCCCAATCGTTTGCCGATTCCGATCGTGAAGGCAAATGACCGCATCGGTACCACTTATATTCCCTGTACGCCGGAAAAGATCAAGTTCATTGTTCCCTGCGATATCAAGGATCATACGCGCGACCTTTCCCCCATCGACGAGAACTCGAAGAAGATGGCGGCATTCACGCTGGAGGTGCTGAATGCCGAGATCAAGGCGGGCCGCATGCCGAAGAACCTGCTGCCTTTGCAGTCCGGTGTGGGCAACGTGGCCAATGCCGTGCTGGCAGGCTTTGTTGATTCCGATATGACGGATCTCACGGTTTATACCGAAGTCATCCAGGATGCCATGCTGGATCTCATTGATGCGGGCAAGCTGAACTTTGCATCCGGCACGGCCTTTTCGCCGTCTCCGGCGGGCATGGAGCGCTTCTACAAAGATGTCGCGAAATACAAGAAGTACCTGCTGCTGCGCCCGGAGGAAATCTCCAATTCGCCGGAAGTTGTGCATCGTCTGGGCGTCATCGCGATGAATACGGCGCTTGAGGTTGATATCTATGGCAATGTGAATTCCACCCACGTGGCAGGCTCCAAGATGATGAACGGTATCGGCGGCAGCGGTGATTTTGCGCGCAATGCGTTCCTCACCATTTTCTATACGCCTTCTGTTGCGAAGGGCGGCGCGATTTCCTCGATTGTTCCGATGTGCTCCCATGTGGATCACGGCGCGAACGATGTGGACCTCATCATTTCCGAGCAGGGCGTTGCGGATCTCCGCGGCAAGGCGCCTCGCGAAAAGGCACTGGAAATCATCAATCACTGCGTGCATCCGGACTATAAGCCGCTGCTGCTTGATTATTATAACCGTGCCCTTGAGGCAACGCATCACGCGAACACGCCGCATCTCATGGAGGAGGCACTTTCCTTCCACGCGAAGTTCCTCAAGACCGGTTCTATGAAATAACTTGTAGAAAGCATGAGGCTGAACCGGGAACTGAAGGAAAATAACTTATTTTCCTTCAGCTCCTGTGTCGGAACATCATGTGAGAGGCTGCAAAAGCAGCGGATAAAAACTGAATGAAACAGGAGGATTCGTTATGAGCAATGAAAAAATCCAGGAAGAGCTTGCCAAGTATCAGGCAAGCGTCGAGAAGGCAATTGCGCGTTTTCCGGAGCGTGAGCATCTGCCGGAACAGCGCCTTTACACGCCGCTGGACATCAAGGATACGGACTATGCGGATGAGATCAGCTTCCCGGGCGTGTATCCCTACACGCGCGGCGTGCAGCCGACCATGTACCGCGGCCGTTTCTGGACGATGCGCATGTATGCGGGCTTCTCTACGGCGGAGGAATCCAACAAGCGCTATCGCTATCTGATCGAGTCCGGCGCGACGGGGCTTTCCTGCGCATTTGACCTTCCGACGCAGATCGGCTATGATTCCACCGATCCGATTTCCGAGGGCGAGGTCGGCAAGGTGGGCGTTGCCATTGACTCCCTGGCTGATATGGAAATCCTGTTCGACCAGATCGATTTGGGCAAGGTTTCCACCTCCATGACCATCAATGCTCCAGCATCCGTGCTGCTTGCCATGTACATTGCCGTTGCTGAGAAGCAGGGCGTTTCCGCTGACCAGCTCAAGGGCACGATCCAAAATGATATCCTGAAGGAGTATGCGGCCCGCGGAACTTATATTTTCCCACCGCGTCCTTCCATGCGGCTCATTACGAATATCTTTGAATATTGCTCCAAGAACGTGCCGAAGTGGAACACAATCTCCATTTCCGGCTACCATATCCGCGAGGCAGGCTCCACGGCAGCCCAGGAAATTGCCTTCACGATTGCTGACGGCATTGCGTATGTGGAGGCGGCGATCAAGGCCGGCCTGAACGTTGATGATTTCGCGGGACGTCTTTCCTTCTTCTGGAATGCGCATAACAATGTGCTGGAAGAGGTCGCGAAGTTCCGTGCATCCCGCCGCGTTTGGGCAAAGGTCATGAAGGAGCGCTTCAAGGCAGAGAAGCCGAAGTCCATGATGCTGCGTGTCCATACGCAGACCGCAGGCTCCATGCTTACGGCCCAGCAGCCGAACAACAATATCGTGCGTGTCGCTTTGCAGACGGCAGCTGCTGTCATGGGCGGAACGCAGTCCCTCCATACGAATTCCCGCGATGAGGCGTTGGCTCTTCCGACGGAAGAATCCGTTATGATCGCGCTCCGTACGCAGCAGATCGTTGCCTATGAGAGCGGTCTTGCGGATGTCATCGATCCGCTGGCAGGCTCCTATTACGTAGAGGCTATGACCAATAAGATCGAGGCCGAGGCTTGGGATTACATCAAGAAGATCGACGAAATGGGCGGCGCGGTTGCTGCGATTGAGAAGGGCTATATCCAGAAGGAAATCCAGGACAGCGCTTACAAGTGGCAGATGGATGTCGAGTCCGGTGCCCGCACCATCGTCGGTGTCAATAAGTTCCAGATTGAAGAAGAAGCTCCAAAGAATCTGCTGCGTGTCGATGCATCCGTTGGCGAGAAGCAGAAGGCTAAGGTCGAGGCAATGAAGGCAAAGCGCGACAACGATGCTGTCAAGGCTGCGCTTGCGGATCTCAAGACTGCTTGCCAGGATGAGAACGAGAACCTCATGCCGCATATCCTTGCTGCTGTCAAGACTTACGCTACGCTGGGAGAGATTTGCGGCGTGATGCGTGAGGTCTTCGGCGAGTACGAGGCTCATGTGAATCTCTGATGCTTTCAGATGCATGGATGGGAACAGAATATCTTTTGGAGGGATTTTGAAATGGAAAAAAAGATCAGAGTATTAGTTGCAAAGCCGGGTCTGGACGGTCATGACCGTGGCGCGAAGGTCGTTGCGCGCGCACTGCGTGATGCTGGCTTTGAGGTTATCTATACAGGACTCCGCCAGACACCGGAGCAGATTGCCGAGGCAGCGCTGCAGGAGGATGTCAATGTGGTCGCAATGTCCATCCTTTCCGGTGCGCATCCCCATCTTTTCCCGAAGGTGGTGGATCTTGTCCGCAATAAGAACGGAATGAAGGATGTGCTGATCATCGGCGGCGGTGTTATTCCGGAGGGGGATATTCCCGCACTCAAGGAGGCGGGAATCGCTGAGGTGTTCACGCCGGGCACGCCGACCTCGGATGTGGTCGATTTCATCAAGGCGAATGTAAAGGCATAACACAAGTACGAAGCTGGGGACAGCATGGGGCATTTTGCTCCGTGCTGTTTCCTGCAGTTTCATGCAAGAAACTATTCCGAATGGCGTATTGGGAGTTGGGAGTTGAGAGTCAGACCGGCTGGCAGACTCTCGATTCGCAAGTGCTAATACCGGGTTCGTGTTTACCGTGCTGTTATGAAAGGGAATATAGGATGGATATTGCGGAAGAACTCCTGCAGGGGAATCGTCTGGCGCTTTCCCGCGCCATCACGGCGATTGAAAATGAATACGATGAAGCGACAGAGATCATGAAAAAGCTTTATCCCCATACCGGACATGCCTTTGTGCTCGGCATCACGGGGCCGCCGGGAGCGGGGAAAAGCACGTTGACCGACAGACTGGCTAGGGCATATCGCGAGCAGGGCAAGACCGTTGGCATCGTGGCAGTGGATCCCACCAGTCCCTTCACGGGCGGTGCGATTCTGGGAGACCGCATCCGCATGAACGGGCTGACCTTGGACGAGGGCGTGTTCATCCGAAGCATGGGGACGCGCGGCAGTCTTGGGGGGCTTTCCCATAAAACCGCAGATGCGGTCAAAGCGATGGATGCCTTTGGCAAGGATGTCATCTTTGTGGAAACCGTGGGTGTCGGACAGTCCGAGGTGGATATCGTAAAAGCTGCGGATACCACAATGGTAGTCCTCATTCCGGGTATGGGAGATGATATTCAGGCCATCAAGGCCGGTATCTTGGAGATCGGCGATCTGTTCTGCATCAACAAGGCGGATCACGATGGCGCGGACAAGCTCGTGCGCGAGCTCAATATGATGCTGGATCTTGACAGCAATATGTCGGATTGGCGGCCGCCCATCCAGAAGGTCATAGCCAGTCAGGGCGAGGGCATTGAGGAGCTGATCGGGTATATCGAGAAGCACTATGCGTATATTCAGGGCAACGGCCTGCTTGCCGAACGCCGCACGAAGCGTATCCGCGATGAAATGTTGGATATCCTGTCCAGCAATATCGGGCGCTATATCAAGGGCAAGATCGTGGACAGCGGACGATTGGACGGCTATGTGGAGAGCATCCGGAAACATGAAACTGACCCCTACACGGTGGTTGGAGATATTATGAAGGAGATGCTGAAATAGCAGCTCCGGGGAAAAGACATTTTAGGAGGTAATCGGAATGTTCAAGATTTTAGGTGTGGATCACATTGGTATCGCGGTATCCGATCTCAAGGAGGTCGGTGCGTTCTGGAGCGAGTCTCTGGGGCTTCCTTCCACCGGCGAGGAGACGGTGGCGGATCAGAAGGTGACGACGGGATTCTATCCGACGCCGAACGGCAGCGAGATTGAGCTTTTGGCCGCAACAGAGCCGGATTCTCCGATTGCGAAATTCATTGAAAAGAATGGCGGCCGCGGCGGTATCCAGCATATTGCCCTGCGTGTCGACAATCTGGAAGCAGCGTTGGCCGATTTGAAGGAAAAGGGTGTCCGCCTGATTGACGAAAAGCCCCGCAAAGGTGCCGGCGGTGCGATGATTGCCTTCCTCCACCCGAAAGCTACTCATGGTGTCCTGCTGGAGCTGTGCCAGCGTGATTGATAGTTTTATAAGCGTGTTATTTTACAGCCATTGCAAGCGCAGCTTTTGTGATGGCTGAGTAGGAGGTAAAAGAGTGGCTACTGTTCAGGAAAAAATTGAATTAATGAAGGCCAAAAAGGAGAAGATCCGTCTCGGAGGCGGTGAGTCCCGCATCGAGAAGCAGCATGCGAAGGGCAAGATGACGGCCCGCGAGCGCATCGAGATGTTCTTTGATGAGGGTACCTTCGTGGAACTGGATATGTTCATGAAGCATCGCTGCACGAACTTTGGACAGGACAAGAAGGATCTGCCGGGCGAGGGTGTTGTCACCGGATATGGCACGGTGGACGGTCGTCTTGTCTATGCCTATGCGCAGGACTTTACGGTCGAGGGCGGTTCGCTGGGCGAGAAACATGCGCATAAGATCTGGAAAGTCATGGATCTTGCCATGAAGATGGGCGCTCCGGTCATCGGCATCAATGACTCCGGCGGTGCGCGCATCCAGGAGGCTGTGGACGCACTCTCCGGCTATGCGGGCATTTTCTTCCGCAACACGGCGGCATCGGGCGTGATTCCCCAGATTTCCGTTATCATGGGACCTTGCGCGGGCGGTGCGGTGTATTCCCCGGCCATCACGGACTTCATCTATATGGTGAAGAACACGAGCCAGATGTTCATCACAGGACCGGCCGTCATCAAGTCTGTTACGGCAGAGGAAGTGACGGCGGAAGAATTGGGCGGCGCGATGACGCACAACACACGTTCCGGCGTTGCGCATTTCGCGGCAGAAAATGAGGAGGACTGCATCCAGCAGATCCGCTATCTTCTGTCTTTCCTGCCTTCCAACAACATGGAGGATGCTCCTATTGTGGAGACAGGCGACGATCCGAACCGTCAGGACGAAAGCCTGAATACGGTTGTTCCGGATAACCCAAATGCTCCGTACGACATGAAGGACGTGATCCGTTCCATCGTGGACAACGGCGAGTTCTATGAAGTGCATGAGCATTTCGCGACGAATATCATCACCTGCTTTGCACGCTTTGACGGGCGCAGCGTAGGCATCATCGCGAACCAGCCGAGTGTCATGGCAGGCTGCTTGGATGTGGATGCTTCGGATAAATCCGCACGTTTCATTCGCTTCTGTGATGCGTTCAATCTTCCATTGGTGAATCTGGTGGATGTTCCGGGCTTCCTGCCGGGCGTGGATCAGGAGCACAACGGCATCATCCGTCACGGCGCGAAGATGCTTTACGCATACAGCGAAGCGACGGTTCCGAAGGTCACGCTCATCACGCGCAAGGCATATGGCGGTTCCTATATCGCGATGTGCTGCCGTGAATTGGGCGCGGATCAGGTCATGGCGTGGCCCTCTGCCGAGATTGCGGTCATGGGACCTGCAGGCGCGGCGAATATCATCTTCCGCAAGGATCCGGACAAGGATCAGAAGACGGCGGAGTATGTGGATGAGTTCGCGACACCATACAAGGCTGCTGAGCGCGGCTATGCGGACATGGTCATCGAGCCGAAGGAATCCCGTCCGTATATCATTACGGCGCTCAATGCACTTGCGAGCAAGCGTGAGGTAGGGCCGTCCAAGAAGCATGGCAATATTCCGCTTTAATTGGGGGATTTGGATATGGCAAACGCAAAAGAAGTCAGCCCTGAAGTGGTCGCGGCCATTACGGCTGCGGTCCAGCAGATGATGGGGGACAAGGTAATCGCAGTGCGCATCAAGCGCAGTGACGTCTGGGCGCAGGCCGCGCGTGGCGGACGCCGTTGATTGCATATTTTTAGACAGTGGAGGAATTTCAATGAAAAAGTTCAACATTACGGTAAACGGTACGTCCTATGAGGTTGAGGTAGAAGAGGTCAAGGCAGCGGGAGCAGCAGCTCCGAAAGCTGCGCCGAAGGCAGCACCGGCTCCTGCCGCAGCTCCGGCGGCTCCGGCAGCTCCGAAGAAGGCCGCGGTTGCCGCAGGCGCGGGCGAACATTCCATCGATGCTCCGATGCCGGGCAAGGTCGTGAAACTGGTTGCTGCTGAAGGGCAGGCTGTGAAAGCCGGCGATGTGCTGCTGATTCTTGAGGCGATGAAGATGCAGAACGAGATCACAGCGGACACGGACGGCACGGTCAAGAGCTTCAACGTGGCAGCAGGACAGAGCGTCAAGGCGCACGAGTCGCTGGTAATTCTTGGATAAATGACAGGATTTCCATAACATAAATCCCGGCAATCTATTGAAAAATTTTAGTAGCTTGCCGGGATTTATTCATGTACATTGCTCGTTAAAATTTACGGTAAAAATTTTTTATAAAAATTTATATTTTAATAAAATATTTAGCAGGAATAACCGTTGTATGTATCGAATATTAATCCGTGAAAAGGCAGGTGAATTCCATGGCAAAGAAGAAAAATTATGAGGAACTTATCTCTACGATCGAACAGAAAATTGCTGATCGAAAAGAACAAGTCAAGAAGTTGGAGGCTCAGCTGAAAGAACTTCGCGAGGAACAATCCGCTGAGAAGAACAGAGAATTGCTCAGGATATTGGACGAGAGGAATATTTCGGCGCAAGATGCAATCAATGTTCTGAATGAAAGGTTCCCAGGCTGAAAATGAAGGGCAGTATTCTGCATCCACAATCATGGATTAAGGATATTGCCTGTTTTTATTTCTGATACTTATCTTTGATAAAAATTTTAAATGAAGGATAAGGAATTTTTATCAAAGCCAGTCGTGCATACGCACGCCTGAAGTCTTATGCACCCTCAGTAAGAAATAAAATTTCTAACTGAGAGTAGTATGAGAAGATAATGTGGGCATCACGGTCATTGTGGGGGAGATGTGAACATGAAAAGAAGCAAGTTTTGTGCCGCCGTTTTGGCAGCTGTGATCGGTCTTGGAACTGCCGCATGGATGACGGATACCGAAGCGATGTCACGCGCGGAAATTGCACAGATTTCCGTCAATCAAAAGGGAAGCAATTTCAAGTATTGGAACAAGGATGCAGTCTCTTATCAGGCACTTATAAACTATGTAAAGGACGTCACAAATAAAGGGAGCAAGAACTTTATTCCGGTGGAGGATCGTGTTGCCGTATTTGATATGGACGGAACCTTCCTTTGCGAGACTGCGCCCTATTATTTTGACGGAATGTTGTTCCTTGACCGGGCGCTTCACGACAGCAGCTATCAAGCATCTCCATCCACCCGGGAGTTTGCGCTGGGACTGGAGCGGTTTATCAGGAGCCATGATCCCGGTGATAAGCTTGGCAGCAGCGCACCCTATCAGGCTGCGGTATTTGAAGGGCTTGGCTATCCCGAATACACGGATTATGTCAAAAATTTCATGAAAACTCCGGTGGAGGGGCTTTCCAACCTGAAATGGGGCGAGGCGGTTTACCTTCCGATGGCAGAGGTCATCCAGTATTTGCAGAGCAATGATTTTGAGGTATACGTGGTATCGGGGTCGGAACGGCAGCTGGTGCGGATTATGGTTTGCGATATGCTGCATATCCCCGAGAATCATATCATCGGCACCGACATAGAAATCCATGCATCGCATCAGGGCGAAAAAGACGGGCTGGATTATGCCTACACAAAGGACGATTCTTTGGTGCGTGGCAAATTTGTCATCAAAAACCTGCAGATGAACAAAGTTTCGGCGATTGCCAGGGAAATCGGCAAACAGCCGGTGCTGGCCTTTGGGAATTCCAGCGGCGATACCAGCATGCTCAATTACACCGTGAACGGGAACAAGCACAAGAGTGCGGCCTTTTTCCTCTTGTGCGATGACTTGGAGCGCGAATTGGGGGATGCCGCAAAAGCAGACAAATGCCGTCAGCTCGCCGAGAAAAACGGCTGGGTGCCCGTCTCTATGCGGGACGATTTCAAAACCATTTACGGTGAGAATGTAACACGAGTAAAATGATTTTTTCGTGCGGCTGTTGACAGAGAATGATTTTCAGATTATAATGATGACCATAAAAAGAAAAGTAAATTTGAGGACATGATGTTTGCGGGAAGCTCTCAGAGAGGGATCGGCCGGTGCGAGATCCTGGGCGGGCAGCAGATGTTACCGCCTCACAGAAGTTTCTTCTGGCGCATGGAGGAAATGCCATGCCGGAGAACTCTCCGTTATCAAGGCTTGAGTGCTGTGTGAGAACAGCAAGCAGGGTGGAACCGCGAGCAGATGCCTCGTCCCTTCATGGGACGAGGCTGTTTTTCTTTTTCAGGAGGTTTTTAAAATGTTGAAGATCACGATGAAGGACGGGAGCGTCCGCGAGGTGGAGCAGGGGACGAGTATTCTGGATTTTGTGAAGCAGGTGAGCAACAGCTTGGCGAAGAAGGTATTGGCAGCCAAGGTGAACGGCGAGACCAAGGATCTCACGACGGTGCTCCGGGAGGACGCTGCCGTGGAATTCCTGACCTTTGAGGACGCGGATGGGCGCTGGGCGCTCCGTCATACGGCCTCCCATATCCTCGCACAGGCGGTCAAGCGCCTTTACAAGGAGCAGAATGTGCAGCTTGCCATCGGGCCTGCCATTGAGAACGGCTTTTACTACGATATCGATATGGACAAACAGCTGACGGAGCAGGACTTGGCGGATATCGAGAAGGAAATGAAGAAAATCGTCAAGGAGAATCTGAAGCTGGAACGCAGTGAGATGCTGCGCGCGGAGGCTTTGAAGTTCTTCGAGGAAAAGGGCGAGGGCTACAAGGTGGAACTCATCAACGACCTGCCGGAGGACGCAGTGATTTCTCTCTATACGCAGGGGGAGTTCACGGATCTCTGCGCAGGCCCCCATGTTCTCTCTACGGGCAAGGTTAAGGCCTTCAAGCTGCAGAGTGTGGCAGGCGCTTACTGGCGCGGCAGCGAGAAAAACAAGATGCTGCAGCGCATCTATGGAACGGCCTTCGAGAAACAGGAAGAACTCAATGAGTATCTGCACATGCTGGAGGAAGCCGCAAAGCGCGATCACCGCAAGCTCGGCAAGGAGCTGGACATTTTCAGCCTGCATGAGGAAGGGCCGGGTTTCCCTTTTTTCCACCCGAACGGCATGGTCATCCGCAACGAGCTGATCAATTACTGGCGTGAAGTGCATCGCCGCTATGGGTATCAGGAAATCAAGACGCCATTGATCATGAACCGCAAGCTTTGGGAACAGTCGGGGCATTGGGATCATTACAAGGAGAATATGTACTTTACCCAAATCGACGAGGAAGACTATGCGGTAAAGCCCATGAACTGTCCCGGCGGCATGCTGGTCTACAATTCCCATCCCCATAGCTACCGCGACCTTCCCCTGCGGCTCGGCGAACTGGGCCTTGTGCATCGCCATGAGCTTTCCGGTGCCTTGCACGGACTCTTCCGCGTGCGCAACTTCACGCAGGATGATGCGCATATCTTTATGATGCCGTCGCAGGTGGAGGGTGAAATTCAGAAGACCATCGATCTTTTCGATGAAGTCTACAAGACCTTCGGACTGACTTATACTGCGGAACTCAGCACTCGTCCGGAGAATTCCATGGGCTCCGATGAAATCTGGGAGATGGCGACGAACGCTCTGCGGAACGCCTTGGAACACCGCGGTCTGAATTACGTGGTCAATGAGGGAGACGGTGCGTTCTACGGGCCGAAGATCGACTTCCATCTGAGGGATTCCATCGGGCGCACTTGGCAGTGCGGTACGATCCAGTTGGATATGTTGCTGCCGGAGAAGTTCGATCTCACCTATGTGGGCGAGGATGGCGCCAAGCACCGTCCGGTCATGGTGCATCGTGTGGTCTATGGCAGTATCGAGCGCTTCATCGGCATTCTGATCGAGAACTACGCCGGTGCCTTCCCCGTATGGCTTGCGCCAGTCCAGATCCGCATCCTGCCGATCACGGACAAGCATATGGACTATGCCTATGAGCTGAAGCGGAAGATGTTTGATCTCGGCCTGCGCGTCGAGGTGGATGACCGGAACGAAAAGACGGGCTACAAGATCCGCGAGAGCCAGGTCAAGAAGACGCCATATACGCTGGTCGTCGGCGATCAGGAGATGGAGAACCACACGGCTGCTGTCCGGAAATACGGTGAAAAGGACAGCGAGGTCATGGATGTGGACGCATTCATTGCGTATGTGCAGGGAAAAATCGAAAGCAAGGAAGAAAAGTATTGACAAGCAGAATGGTGTATAGTATAGTAGTTCTGTTCGCAAGAAGGAGCCACCGCTTCTCACCTGCCGGCAAGAAGCCGGTCGGGTTCGTCAAACGTTCTGATCTTCAAAGGGGTGGCGTATGCCATCCCTTTTTGGTTGAGAATCGGTAATATTTGAGGGAGGAATCGCAATGCCAAAAATCAAGACGCGCAGAGCTGCGGCAAAGCGCTTTACAAAGACCGGAAGCGGGGAGTTCAGACGCAATAAAGCGTTTAAGAGCCATATTCTGGAGAAGAAGTCCCCGAAGCGCAAGCGTAATCTGCGCAAGGCAGCTCTTGCATCCAATGCGGATTACGGCCGTGTCAAGAGAATGCTTCCGTATGCGTGACAACTGATGGAACAGGAGGAAACAATATGCCAAGAGTAAAAACCGGTGTGACAGCACATAGACGCCATAAAAAGATTTTGAAACTCGCAAAGGGCTACCGCGGGGCGAAGAGTAAGCAGTTCAAGAAAGCCAACGAGACCGTCATGAAAGCGCTTTACTATGCGCGCCGTGACCGTCGTGCCAAGAAGGGGACGTTTCGCCGTCTTTGGATCGCGCGCATCAATGCGGCAGCGCGTATGAACGGCATCTCCTACAGCCGCTTGGTCTGCGGTCTTTCAAAGGCCGGCGTGGAAGTCAACCGCAAGATGCTTGCGGATATCGCAGTGAATGATGCTGCGGCTTTTGCACAGCTTGTTGCTGTTGCGAAGGAGAATCTGTAATCCTGTCGTGCGGGAGACTGTTTTTCAGTCTCCCGTTTTGTGAATCAGAAAGGGGGTGACCGCATGAGGGCAATCATAAAGAGTTCGGTCAATCCGAAGGTCAAGCAGGCCATCAGCCTGCATCAGCGGAAAAATCGCGAAACGGAGGGATTGTTCCTTGCTGAGGGTGTCCGCCTTGTGGAAATGGCGGCAGCCTCCGGATGGGAGATCGTCCATGGTTTCTACACGATGGAAGCGGCGAAGGACGAGCGGGGGGCAGCGCTGCTTGCGGAGCTGGAGAAACAGTGCATGATGTATGAGGTGCCGCTTCCGCTTTTTTCGCGCATCAGCGATACGCAGACGCCTCAGGGCATCATGCTGGTCATGAAGATACAGGAGAATCCGGTGGATACGGAGTCGCTGTTCCGGCGGAAACAACCGCTGCTTCTGATCTTGGATGGGGTGCAGGACCCGGGGAATGCCGGGACGATCTTGCGGACAGCGGATGCGGCGGGATTGGACGGCGTGATCCTCATGGAAGGCTCGGTGGATGCGTTTTCCGCCAAGACCGTGCGAGCCAGCATGGGGTCGATCTTCCATGTGCCGGTCATTTCGCACGTAACGAACGAAGAGTTGATGAATGCAATCGAAGAATGGGGAATCCCCCTGTTTGCCGCAGATGTGGATGATACCGCAAAACCGTATTTCCGGCAGGATTTCCGCGAGGCGGCGGCCATCATCTTCGGGAATGAGGCGAACGGTATCTCAGGGGAACTGCTTGCAGTATCCAAGAAGCTCTATATTCCTATGCAGGGACATGCGGAGTCCTTGAACGTGGCAGTTTCTGCTTCTGTCATTGCCTACGAGGCCCTGCGGCAGAGAAGCATGTAGCACAGGCGGCATGAATTTGTAGAATCTCTTTGAAAGGTATTGACAGGCGCTGATCGACGTGCTAAGATAGTACCTGTTGTTGAAGGATGGCACGGGGTGCCGATGAAAATTGAATCTGACTCACTAGCTCAACTGGCAGAGCAACTGACTCTTAATCAGTAGGTTCACGGTTCGATTCCGTGGTGGGTCACCAGCAAATGGCTGCGAAAGCGGTTCGGATAAAGGCAGATCGGATGATTCCGACCTGCCTTTTGGGGTGTATAGACATGTTAGCGGGCGATGCAGGGAAAGGGAGGATAAGGGTTTGAAGGTTCTTCTTTCAAATGATGACGGGATTGCGGCAGAAGGGCTGCATGCTTTGGCGGCGGCGTTTTCTGTGCGGCATCAGGTGGTGATATGTGCGCCGATGCGTGAGCAGAGCGGGATGTCGCATGCGTTGACTGTGCACCGTCCGATGGAGATTGTGCGCCGGAAGGATTTGGAGCGATTGTATCATGCCAAGGCATGGGCGCTGGATGGCACGCCGACGGACTGCGTGAAGATTTATCTGGAGGCGATCGCCGGGGAGGAGCAGCAGCCGGATATCGTGGTTTCAGGCATCAATCATGGGGCGAATCTGGCGACGGATGTATTGTATTCCGGTACGGTAGGGGCGGCCATGGAGGGAAGTCTGCATGAGATACATTCCTTGGCCGTATCCCTGGACCGCAATTCGGAGCTCAGCTATGAGCAGACGGCGGAGCTTACGGTGGACTATGCGGAGAAACTGATCCGGGAGGCAAACGAGCAGATTTTCTTCAATATCAATTTTCCCAGAAGGCTCCGCAGGGGACGAGCGGAATTCGTGTTCACGAAATTGGGAAAACGGGATTATATCAATGCGTTCACGCAGCATACGGATAAACAAGGGCGGACGTATTATACGGTCGGCGGAGATATCTATGACACGGATTGCAGCGAGGCTACGGATATCTATGCGGTGGAGTCGGGATATGTGGCGGAACTATCCCGAAATAAATTACATTTTCTGCTTGTCTAAATTCCGTCTGTCTGCGTCAGGAAAAACTCGACGTAGCTCTGCTACGACTTCGTTTTTCCTTTCTTGACAGTCGAAATTTATCCTGCGCATCAATTGCAATTTATTTCGGTCCAGTTCCTTAAGCAAGAAAAACTGGAAATCAGGGCGGCTTTCCTGGTAAGCTTACCGGACACCTGCGGTGTCCACACGCCCTTACACGAAATCTAAGGAACCACTGATTAAATGAGCTTTTGTCGTTGGCGAAGGATTTTTCTGTCAGGGATGCCGTGAAGTCGTAGCAGAGCTACGTCGAACGGCATCTGACGCAGCATGACAGGAAAAGACTCGGCAAGGACAAAAGGGAATTAATCAGTGGTTCCCTAAGCTCCTGCTTCGCCTTTGGCTTGCACTTGCTAAGATTTCATAGTACAATAGGCGCATGCGTGGCAATGAAGAAGAATTTGGGAGGTTGTTGTGATGGAATCTATGATTCGCGATATCAAGCTGGCTCCGTCGGGGCATGACAAGATCGAATGGGTGAAGAATTTCATGCCGGTGCTTTCAGCGATCGATGCGGAGTTCTCCAAGTCCAAGCCCTTTGCGGGGAAAAAGATGGTGCTTACCATTCATTTGGAAGCCAAGACAGCTTATATGGCGGAGGTCTTTATGCACGCGGGCGCAGAGGTGGCGCTGACGGGAAGCAATCCGCTTTCGACGCAGGATGATGTGGCTGCGGCGCTGGTGGAGGACGGTGTCAACGTGTTCGCGACCCATGGCTGCTCTGATGAGGAATACGAGATGTATCTGAATCGTGCGCTGGACATCGAGCCGGATATCATCATGGACGATGGCGGCGATCTGGTGCATCTGCTGCACACGAAGCGCCGCGAACTGCTGCCGAAGGTGCTGGGCGGCTCGGAGGAGACGACGACGGGCGTGCATCGCCTGCGCCAGCTGGCTCGCGCTGGCAAGCTGGAGTTCCCGATGATTGCGGCGAACGATGCTTATTGCAAGTACCTTTTCGACAATCGCTATGGCACCGGCCAGTCCACATGGGACGGCATCATGCGCACGACGAATCTGGTGATCGCGGGCAAGACAGTGGTCATCGCGGGCTATGGCTGGTGCGGCAAGGGAGGCGCAATGCGCGCAAAGGGACTTGGCGCGGATGTCATTGTCACGGAGGTGGATCCCATCAAGGCCATCGAGGCGGTGTTTGATGGGTTCCGGGTGATGCCCATGGATGAGGCGGCGAAATACGGGGATATCTTCCTGACGCTGACAGGCGATAAGGATGTGATCCGCAAGCAGCATTTCGAGGTCATGAAGAACGGGGCAATGATGGCAAATGCGGGGCATTTCGATGTGGAAATCAATATTCCGGAGCTGGAGGCAGGTTCGGTTTCCCGCCGCAGGGTGCGCAATAATATTGAGGAATTCGTGCAGAAGGACGGTCGCAAACTGTATCTTTTGGCGGAGGGACGCCTTGTGAATCTGGCGTCTGGTGACGGGCATCCGGCGGAAATCATGGATCTTTCCTTTGCGGTGCAGTTCTTCTCCCTGGCGCATGTCCTGCAGAATCACGAAAAGCTGGCCAAGGATGTGCATTTGATGCCAGACAAGATCAATCAGCAGATTGCGGAAATCAAGTTGGAGGCGCTTGGCGTCAAGATTGACGAACTTTCTGACGAGCAAAAGGCATATCTTGGCATAGAATAGGAGGAGCGGATCCTATGAAAACGATCATCAGAAATGCGTCAGTTGTCCTTCCATCCGGTAAAGTGCAGGAAACGGATATCGTGATCGAACAGAATAAAATAGCGTCTGTGGGCAAGTCGCCGGAAGGCGTTGTCTACGATCGCGAGATCGATGGCAGGAACAAGCTGGCCATCCCCGGCTTTGTCAACGCGCATACCCATGCGAGCATGACGCTGCTCAGAAGCTATGCGGATGATATGGCATTGATGGACTGGCTGAGCCAGGAAATCTGGCCCATTGAGGCAAAGATGCAGCGGGAGGATATCTATTGGGGGGCGGCGCTTGCCGCGGTAGAGATGATCCAGTCGGGCACAACGGCCTTCGCGGATATGTATGGCCCTTGGATGGTGGAGGTTGCGAAGATTATCGATGAGTCGGGGCTTCGCGGCGCGATCTGCCGTGCGCCGATTGTCACGGCTTCTTTGGAAGGCGCGGAAAAGACATGGCAGGAGAATATCTGGCTCTATGAGAATTATAACGGAAGCTCGGACGGACGTGTGATTGTTTTGATCGGAGCCCATGCCATCTACACCTGTCCGCCGGATTTCCTGCATCGGATGGCGGATTCCGTGGCAAAGCTTGGTGCGCGGATCCATATCCATATGTCGGAGACCAAGGGCGAAGTGGAAAACGCGAAGAAAGAGTACGGGAAGAGTCCGTTCCAGGCCATCGCTGAGACCGGGTATTTCAACAATGGCGGCATCGCGGCGCACTCGGTCTATGTGGATGACGAGGATATGGATATCATGAAGCAGTACAAGCTGTATCCGGCGCATAATCCCACCAGCAATATGAAGCTGGCAAGCGGCATTTCGCCTGTGGCGCGTATGCTGGAAAAGGGCATCCATGTAGCAATCGGCACGGACGGCGCATCCAGCAACAACAATCTGGATATGCTGGAGGAAGTGAATCTCGCGGCGCTCCTGCACAAGGTAGATACGCTGGACCCCTTGGCGGTGCCTGCCTTCAAGGCGCTTCAGATGGGGACGGAGTACGGTGCCGAGGCATTGGGATTCGAGGACTGTGGCCGCATTGAAGCGGGCTGTCAGGCGGATATCGTGCTGCTGAATATGAAGGGAGCCGCATGGACGCCGAACTACAACCCGATTTCGCTTCTGGTGTATTCGGCGAATTCGTCTTCCGTGGATACCGTGATGGTCGCGGGAAAAGTGCTCATGGAGCATCGCGAGCTTAAAACCCTGGATGAGGAAAAGATCATCTATGAGGCAAACCGCTGCGCCAAGCGACTGACAGGCAAGTAAAACATATGAGACGGGCTGCCGCATTTGGCGGCAGTCTTTTCTGTTGAAACGTGGTGAATCATTTTGAAAAGAAAATCAGCCGGACGAAAGGCGCGGAAAAAGGAGCCCAAGCTCGCCTCCGCGAATACCGAGCGGCGATATGAGCTGTTTGGCATCGGAATTTTCGTTGCGGGACTCCTTGCCTTGGCAGGGAGTTTCGGTTGGAATGCCGGCTTTGTAGGGGGGCATTTCTCGAAATTCCTGCACTATTTCTTTGGCGTTGGGACGATTCCTGTCATTTTTGTGATTCTGCTCATCGGGCTGCAATATATTACAAAGCATCATGGCATCGTATATTCTTTGCGTTTTTTTGGCATGACGACATTCTTTGTCTCCCTGCTTGCCATTTACCATCACTTTACCGTCGCGCCCGGCGCGGAGATTTTGCCGGAGAGTCTGCCGCAGGGGGGCGGGCTTCTGGGCGGTGGAGCGCTGCTTTTGCTCCGCAAGTTCTTTGGCGTGGATGGCGGTATTATCGTGCTTGGTGCAGGGGTGGTGAGTTCCGTCCTGCTCTTTACCAAGTGGTCCCTTGGCAATGGCCTTTTGAAGACGAAGGACAAGGCGGTGCAGGGGGCAAGCGCGGCCGGGACGGCAATCGCCGCGACCTACGGGCATGTGGCCGAAGTCGGGGAGATGATGGAAGAGCACGTAGTAGCACCTGTCAAGGAGCGTGTCATCAGCGCGTTTGATGATCGGGAGGAAGAGGCTGCATCCGTGCAGCCCATGGCGCAGGAAGAAATGCAGATTCCCCATTCCAATGAGGAAATGGAAACAGCGCAATTCACGCCTTCCATGACGGCATTTGTTGCTGAGGAGATCCCGCAGCCGCGCATGTCGGCGGATACCTTGATGGATGAAATTCCCGCTTCCGCTGAACCGCAGGAAGAACCGGAGGAGGCACCGATCACGGGGGAAAGACAGGCAGTCGAGGCGCCGGCAGCAAGTTTGCAGGCGGCATATACGGATGAAGACACACAGGAATTAGACTTGGATGTTCCTGACTTTACCATCGAATATGGAGCGGATGAAACATGGGACGAGGCGTCCGAAGCATCGGCGGAGCCTCCAACATCCCACGAGACGATATCGCCGCCCCCAACGGCTGTTCCTGTGCCCGCGCCAGCCGCGGCAGACGCGGGCGCAGGGAAAGAGCCTCCGCAGCCTGTCGTGAAACCCTATGAACTGCCCAAGGTGGAATATCTCCTTTCCAAGCGTGTGAAGAAAAAAAACGCGGCAGTGGAGATGGAGATCCAGGAAAATGCGGTCAAGCTGCAGCAGACACTGGAGGACTTCAAGGTCAAGGCGCGCATCATCAATGCCTGTCACGGGCCTGCGGTCACACGCTACGAGCTGGAGCCTGCGCCCGGTGTCAAGGTCAGCAAGATCACGAATCTTGCTGAGGATCTTGCCCTGAGCCTCGCGGCATTTTCCATCCGCATCGAGCCGATCCCGGGCAAAGCGGCGATCGGCATCGAGGTGCCGAACCGCGAACTGGAGGGCGTCCAGCTGCGGGAGGTATTGGAGGCGCCGGAATTCGAGGCGGCGGCTTCCAAGCTCACCGTGGGACTGGGAAAGGATATCGGAGGACAGGCCATCTTTGCGGATCTTGGCAAAATGCCCCACCTTCTGGTCGCCGGCGCGACAGGTTCGGGCAAATCCGTCTGCATCAATACCTTGATCACCAGCATCCTCTTCAAGGCAAAGCCCGATGAGGTGAAGTTCATTCTCATCGATCCGAAGATGGTGGAGCTTTCCGGCTACAACGGGATTCCGCATCTCATGGTGCCGGTGGTCATCGATGCCAAGAAGGCTGCTTCCGTCCTGAACTGGGCGGTGCAGGAGATGGAGAAGCGCTACGCGAAATTCGCGGAGAAAGTCGTGCGCAACATGGCGACCTATAATGAGCACTTTCCCGAGGACAAAATGCCTGCCATCGTCATTATCATCGACGAGCTTGCGGACCTTATGATGGTGGCTCCTCATGATGTGGAGGACGCCATCTGCCGTCTGGCACAGAAGGCTCGTGCAGCGGGAATCCATCTCGTGCTTGCCACCCAGCGTCCTTCCGTGGATGTCATTACGGGCATCATCAAGGCGAACATCCCTTCCCGCATTTCCTTTGCGGTTTCCTCCCAGATCGATTCCAGAACCATTCTCGATATGAGCGGGGCGGAAAAGCTTTTGGGCAAGGGCGATATGCTCTTTTTCCCCATCGGCGCCTCCAAGCCGCGCCGCGTGCAGGGCGCCTTTGTCAGCGATGAGGAAGTGGAGCACCTGCTGGACTTCATCCGCGCCCAAGGGCAGGAAGCTGAGCCGAACGAGGAGATCATCAATTTCACGGAACAGGCAGCGCTGGAGGAGGCAGACGCCAAGGGCAATGGGAAAAAGGACAATGCCCCCAAGGTGGATGAACTTCTGGGGGATGCGGTGGCGCTTGTGATGAGCACGGGCATCGCATCCGCCTCCGGCGTGCAGCGACGGTTCCGCATTGGCTATACGCGGGCCGCAAGGCTTCTCGATACGATGGAGGAGCTTCAGATCGTGGGGCCGAGTCTCGGAAGCAAGCCACGGGAGATCCTGATGACCAGCGAACAGGCCATGGCAACCGTGGAACACGCGGTAAGCGGAGCCTAAGAACCTGTTTAGTATCTAAGCACCAGTGACAATGCCGAGGGATTTTTTCGTCTGACAAGGAAGATAAAACGCCGTCGTAGCGACGCGAAGCTAGTCCTTTAGGGCAGAGCTACGTCAAGTTTTATCTGACGCAGGCAGCCGGAAAAAGACCCGGCAGTGGTACTGGGGCGTGATACTAAACAGGTTCTAATATTCAGATTTTTTTCATGAACCGAAAAAAATGCAATGGTATAATGGTCTCAATGGTGGTAATGTAATGAAACGGAGGTCTTAGTCATGGTATCAGATGAAGATAAAAGAGAAATCCGCCGTGTAGCAGAGCTTCGCAGGGCTTGCGAGGGCAGCGGGGTGACGCTGGTTGAGTTTCAGCTGACGAAAATTGCAGAGGAGCTGGAGCGGCTGCGTATGATGCAGGAGAAAAACAATAGGTAAATATTTTCCGGATCTGCTGAAAAAACTCCGTGCGAAACGATGTTTTGCATCCCTAACGGGACTGACTCCGTGTCGCTACGCCCTTACACGAAATCTAAGCTCCCGCCGCGTCTACGACTTGTGCTCGCTAAGATTTCGTGGTAAATAGATGGGGTTTCAAAAAAATCTCCTTGTTGCTGTAGGCTTTGCCGTAGCATCAAGGAGATTTTTTTGATTTCTTCGCCCGTTTTTAATTTGTTGTTTGTGTTGGCACAATTTGGTACACGACAACCACGGACATACCGGCTTCAGCGTTCAGCCATCCTTGGAAGCGAGTTGTTTCTTCCGGCGGCATGTCATTCTTCAAGGAAACAAGAGCCAACATTTTTTTATAGACCGTGTTCCCTTTTTCATCCTCGGAGGCAACGGATGCAGCTTCGATGCTATCAAACTGGGGAAAGAGCAAGGGAGCTTTTTCGCGGATTGCCGACAATATCTGTCTGTCCTTCCTTTCCCTTTGGTACGCGGGAGCGTAGAGAAGGCTGCGCTCCTTGTATTTCTTCAGTTCTTCCTGGGTTTCCGCCAAGGTAGCACCGCCCACATTTGCCCATTGGGTGTCAATGAGATTCTGCAAGTCTTCCGTACGGACGGTGCCGGACAGATCATTCTGGATGATATGCAGCTTCAAGCCGGACAAGCGAGGGTAGGAACGAAGTCCCTTCGCAAGTTCCTCCTGTTCTTCCGGCGTGACGCTTCGTCCGACCAGTGTCAGTTCCAACTGTTCCTCCTCCGGCAAGACTTGGTAGGATACAACATGCAAATCCTTCGCAAGAAAATTTTTTTCGATATACGCCTTGGCCTGCACCTGTTCCAGATTGGCAGATACACTTTGATAGGCCATGTACAGGCTGGGCAGGATGACGAGGATTCCGAGAACGGAAAGCCCCCACCGCTGCCGCCGGAAGACTTCCTCGGATACGTATGCCTTGGCCGGGATCTTGAAGAGCTTCAGCACAAGGAAGGTGGTGAGGCAAATGAAAAAGCTGTTGATGAAAAAGAGGTACAGCGCCCCGAAGAAAAATTTCGGCGAATGGGTGGCGATGCCGAATCCCGCCGTGCAAAGGGGCGGCATGAGAGCTGTGGCAATGGCTACGCCGGGAATCACGTTGCTTTTCTCGATGCGCGTGCTGCCGATAATCCCTGCCAGTCCGCCGAAAATGGCAATCAGGACATCCCAAATGGTGGGTTCCGTTCGCGCCAGAAGCTCCGAGGATGCCGTGTCGATGGGAGAAAAAGCAAAATACAGGGCAGAGGTCAGCACCGAGAGAGTGACCTGAAAAAGAAGCTTCAGGAATGACTCTTTGACATATCCGCTGTCATAGGCTGCCATACCGTAGCCGATGGACATGATGACCCCCATCAGGGGAGAGATGAGCATGGCACCGATGATGACGGCGGTGCTGTTCATGTTCAGTCCGATGGAAGCGATGAAAATGGCCAGAATCAAAATGCACATATTGGTACCCTTGAGGGTGCCCCCGGAACGGATGCGCTCCGCAATTTCCTCAAGGGATGCCCGGTCTTTTTGCAGATCAAACAAGTCTGCCAGAATTGTTTTGAGCATGTTATCCATCATAAGTTTCCTTTCATTTCCGTGATTTCCCCATGTTTCTCGTTCTTTTCGCCAAGCGCATTTTGCAAGGCGGCAAAGAGTCGGTCCATGTATTTCCCATGCAGTCTTTTTTTCATATCGTATCAGTTTTTATCTGCACAAGCAATAAAAATTCGGCATCTAACTTTTTCTTGACATCGGAGATGCAATGTCGCGAAATATGTTGCACATCGGGCTGATGCACGCCGCAGGCGCTGCATCAGCTTTTTGCTGCGAAATCTTAGTGAATCAAGTCCATTAGGGCGCAGATGAGGTTAGGGCGTAGTGAAAAACACCGTTTTTCGCGGAGTTTTTTGCGCAAAAGATTGACAAGAAAACGTTGCTGTAATACTATGGGATTGTTGTGTTCAGGATACATTTTGATGTATCTTTTTTAATGAGAGGAAGTATCTGAAGAATGAGTACGAATGAAAAACTGCGGAATATCGCGATCATTGCCCACGTCGATCATGGCAAGACAACGTTGGTGGATGCGATGCTGCGTCAGAGCCATATTTTCCGGTCGAACGAGCAGGTGGAGGAGCGCGTCATGGACTCCGGGGATCTGGAGCGTGAGCGCGGCATCACGATCCTGTCGAAAAATACGGCCGTCATGTACAATGGCATCAAGATCAATATTGTGGATACGCCGGGCCATGCGGATTTCGGCGGCGAGGTGGAGCGCGTGCTGAACATGGTGGATGGCGTGCTGCTGCTGGTAGATGCCTTTGAAGGGCCGATGCCCCAGACGAAATACGTGCTTCGCAAGGCCTTGGAGCAGAAGCTGAAGCCCGTTGTGGTCATCAATAAGATCGATCGTCCCGACCAGCGTGTGGATGATGTATATGATGAAGTGCTGGAGCTTTTCATGGAACTGGATGCAGATGACGATCAGCTGGATTTTCCTGTCATCTATGCCACAGCGCGTGATGGCATTGCAAAATATGAGATGGATGATGAAAGCGACAATCTTACTCCCCTGATGGAAACCATTGTGGAGAAAATCCCTGCGCCTCAGGGCGATCCCGACGGGCCGCTCCAGATGATGGTCACGACGCTGGAAGCCGATGAATATGTGGGGCGTGTAGCAGTCGGGCGCATCATTCGCGGCAAGGTGAAGGAAAACCAGACCGTTGTGCTCATCAACGGCGATCAGGAGACAAAGGCCAAGGTTGGCAAGGTGTTTACCTATGAGGGGCTGAGCCGTGTCGAAACGCCGGAAGCCGGTATGGGCGAAATCGTGGCGCTGACAGGGCTGGGAGAGGTCAGTATCGGCTATACGGTGGCAGATGCCGAGAAGCCGGAAGCGCTCCCGACCATCAATATCGATGAGCCGACGCTTTCCATGACCTTTGGCGTCAATACCAGTCCCTTTGCAGGCCGCGAGGGACAGTTCGTGACCTCCCGCCATATCCGTGACCGCCTGTTTAAGGAAGTGGAGACGAATGTGAGTCTCCGCGTAGAGGAAACGGATTCTGCGGATGTGTTCAAGGTGTCCGGGCGCGGAGAACTCCATCTTTCCATTCTCATCGAGACCATGCGCCGCGAGGGCTATGAATTGCAGGTGGGGAAGCCGGAGGTCGTCTACAAGACCATCAACGGACAGCGCTGCGAGCCGATTGAGAACCTTACCGTCGAAGTTCCGCAGGAATACATGGGCACGGTCATGGAGTCCCTGGGGCAGCGGAAAGCGGAGCTTTCCAACATGACGGAGGTCTCCGGCTATATGCGTATGGAGTTCGTGATCCCGGCGCGCGGGCTGATTGGCTTCCGTTCGGAGCTTTTGACCAGCACGAAGGGAAATGGCATCATGAACCACGTTTTTCATGGCTATGTGCCCTACAAGGGGGATATCCCGGGACGCTCCCGCGGCTCCCTTGTGGCATTTGAGCAGGGTGAGACGACGGGCTATGGCATCTTCACCCTGCAGGATCGCGGTACGATGTTCATTTCGCCCGGCCAGCAGGTCTATGAGGGCATGATCGTGGGCGAGAACTCCCGCGAGATGGATATTGACATCAATCCCTGCAAGAAGAAGAATGTCTCCAATATGCGGACGTCCTCGTCGGATGAAGCGATCCGTCTCGTGCCGCCCCGTATCCTGAGTCTGGAACAGGCGTTGGAGTACATCAATGAGGACGAGCTGGTGGAGGTCACGCCGGAAAACATCCGTCTTCGCAAGGCGATTCTGGATCGCACGGTACGCGGTCGCGCAGCCAAGAATGCCCGCAAATAAGCGCATCTTGCTCATTCCGGTTCTTTCGGTTCAGCCTTGAGAAAAGCAGGCATCTTTTCATTTTTTCTGAAAATAAGATGAATTTTTCGTGAAAAAAAGATGAAAAAGATGCTTGCTTTTTTTTCGTGTCGGTGATAAGATAAAGAAAACTCGTTGGAGCGTGTGCACTTATCTTGAAGTTTTCGTGTAGGGCGTGATGCGAAACACTGTTTCGCATGGAGTTGTTCTTGTTATTGGATGATTGAGTCTTGTGGGAAGGGCGAGGTAGGATGGAATTCTTGAGGAAGTTGACAGATTTTATCATGCCGATCGAATCAGAAGAGCTCGTGGAGGAGCAGACGGTCGTGGAAGAATCTCGTCAGACAGCACAGGCATCTGTGCACCCCATAATCGAGGAGCGCAAGGTGGCAAACGGCGGCACGGTTTCCTATCAGACAGGGGCTGTGTCCTATGGCGGTGTGAGCAGCGCAGCATCTCCTTTGAAGGAGGTTTCTGCACCGCAGACGTCGCGTCCGCAGTTGACGGTTCATACGACGAAGCCGCAGGAGCTTATGATCAAGCTCTATGTGCCGACGGATTTCGAGCAGGTGACGGCTGTTGCTGATGATATCAAGAGCAAGCGTGCCGTCGTGATCAACTATGAGAAGGTGGATCTGGCAGAGCAGCGCCGTATCTGTGACTTTGTGAACGGCGTGTGCTATGTCACGAATGGCGATGCGAAGCGCATTTCGAGCAATATCGTGCTCTATGTGCCGGACGGTGTGGATGCGGAAGAGGCCATGATCAGCACCTTGACGGACTGATTTCCTGTGCGTTCGTTTGAAAGGGGAGAAAGCAGCCCTGATTGTGGGGTTGCTTTCTTTTTTTTATGATGATAAAATTAGCAAATCAAGCCCGTAAAGGCGCAGATAAGCTGTATCAAAGGAGAGGTAAGGATGGCCAAGGATGAAATTTTGGAGCAGGTGTTGGAAGAATTCGGCAAGCTTGCGAAGATTCCGAGAAAATCCGGGCATGAGGAAACTGTGAGCAATTTTTTGCGCGATGAGCTGACGGGGCTGGGCCTGAACGTGGTGCAGGACAAGGCATTCAATCTCATTGCAGACATGCCGGCAGCCAAGGGAAGGGAACAGGCGCCCCTGACCATTCTGCAAAGCCATATGGATATGGTTTGCGTTGCGGCTGAGGGAGTTGCCTACAATCCGTTGACTGACGGCATCCAAACGGTTCGGACGGAAGAGTATTTGCAGGCGGAAGGGACGAGCCTTGGCTCGGATGACGGCACGGGAATCGCGGAAATCCTCTATATTTTGAAGCATCTGAAAGAGCACGGCCCGATCCGCGTTATTTTTACCGTGGATGAGGAACAGGGCATGAGCGGGGCAATCGCACTTTCGGAGGAATATCTGAAAGGCGCATCTTTCCTGATCAACTGTGATTCGGAGAATTGGGATGTCTTGACCATCGGAAGCGCGGGCAGCGTGAATCTGGATTTTTCGCGTCGGCTGAAACGTGTGGCGCCAACGGCAGGGAGAGCTTTTTGTCTGGAACTTGGCGGGCTGAGGGGAGGTCATTCCGGCGAGCGCATCGGTGACGGCCGCGGCAATGCGATCCGGACCATGGCCATGCTGCTGAAGGAGATTTCGGCGAAAGGCATGGCAGAGCTTGCGGATTTCAGCGGAGGAACGGCACGCAATGCGATTCCGTGCACGGCGAAGGCTATCATTGCAACGGATTTGGAAGAGTCTGTGACAGAAAGCTGCGTGGAAGATGCGAAACGGCGCTTCATGGCAATCTATGGGGCAGCGGAAGAGGGAATCACCATCACCTGCAAGCCGCATCAGCATCCGGTGTCGGTACTGGCCGCAGACGATAAGGAGCGGCTTCTGCAGCTTTTGACACTTTTGCATACCGGCGTCTACACCATGTCGCAGGTCGTTCCGGGACTGGTGGAAACCTCCGCGAACCTTGGCGTGATCGCCATGACAGAGGACCGCGTGGAGGTGCAGTTCTTTCCCCGCTCCGCCGTGGATGAGCAGGTGGATGAATTCCGGCTCATGGCGGAGGATATGGCAGCCTTGACAGGATTTGAGCTGCAGATCGGAGCACAGTCCCCCGGATGGAAAGAGCGCAAGGACAGCAAGCTCGCAAAACTTATGAGCAGTATCTTCGAGCAGCAGAACGGACGTCCCATGACCATCGAGGTCATTCATGCAGGACTGGAATGCGGCTGGCATTTCAAGAAGAATCCGGAGCTTGATATCGTATCCATCGGCGTTACGACGCTGGATATCCATAGCCCGAAGGAGCGTCTGGTATTGAAGACCGTGCGGCCTCAGGTGGAGCTCATCATGGAAACCCTGCGCCGGATCGGAGAGTTGTGACTGTCAACAAATGAGGGAAAAACCATGAGAAAAATAATGATTGTGGATGATGAGCCGGTCATGCTGAATCTGGCATCCCGCATCCTTTCCAAGGAGTATGAGACGGTGTGCGCCTCCTCAGGCGCCGAAGCGCTGCAGCTTTTTGTCAAGGAGAGGCCGGATCTGGTGCTTTCCGACCTGTTGATGCCGGAAATGGACGGTTACGAGCTTCATCGGCTGCTGCAGGAATATGGCGATGAGCCGGTTCCGGTCATCTTTATGACGGCGGACGAAAGGGATACCAGCGAAAGCAAGGTCTTCGAGGCGGGCGCGGCGGACTATATCCATAAGCCAGTGAAGGCGGATGTTTTGCTTCGCAGGATCGGGAATATCATCCAGAATCTGGATCGGATCCATGGACTGAAGAAGAAAGCCTCTTTGGATGCGTTGACCGGCCTTCTCAACAAGGGGGCGGCCCAGCGGGAAATCGCCGAGCTTTGCGTCAGGGTGCCGGGTACGCTGCTGATGATCGACCTCGACAGTTTCAAGCTCATCAACGATATCTATGGGCACGGCATGGGGGATCGCATCCTGATCCGGTTTGCCGATCTGCTGCGGCATATCATCCGTGCCGCCGACCCCGTCGGGCGCATCGGCGGCGATGAGTTCATCGTCTATTTGCAGCATCTGAAGGATGAAGCCATCATCCGCGACAAGGCAAATTATCTCAATAAAGAACTGCAGCGTTCGGCAAAGGAGTTCATGGGCGAGGATATGGCCATTCCGCTGGGGGCCTCTGTGGGGGCGGTTTTTGTCCCGGAGGAGGGGACGGCGTTCTCGGAGCTGTGCGAAAAGGCGGATCAAGCGCTCTATACGGTGAAGCAGCACGGAAAGCATGGTTTCGCTGCCTACGGCACATCGCATCTTGCCCCCGAGCATGCTGCCCCGAAAAGCATTTCGCAGATACAGCAGATCCTCGGTGAACGGAACGTCGACGCGGGGGCTTACTATGTGGATTTTGAGCGCTTCCAAGGCATCTACCGATTTCTGGTCCGCTTTGCAGGCAGGGAGCAAAGGAGCATCCAGATCGTGCAGGTCAGTCTGCATTTGCAGGAGCGGGCGGATGAGGACATGGCATTGCAGCAGCTTCAGGAAATGCTTATCCGCTCCCTGCGCAGAAGCGACTGCGTCACCCGGCATGGCAAGGGGCAGTTTCTCATGCTTTTGCTGGATGCAAAAACTGAGGACAAAGAAAGTATTGCAGCGCGTCTCCAAGCAAACTGGAAAGATTTTTCTGCCTCAGCCGACGGAACGATCTCCTTGGAAATGGAAAAAATCGCAGCGGTAGAATAGCATTGCCACGTGAGGCATGGGCCGGATGTTCGAGCCTTCCTGCCGCTGAAAATTTCTGTGGAAAAATTTGGGGTGTGGCGTTATAATAAACCCTGTATGCACTATATTGAAGGAGGACTTTCTATGTTTGGATTGGGTGTGCCGGAGCTTGTCTTGATACTGGTGATCGGATTGGTGATCTTCGGCCCGGGGAAGCTGCCGGGCGTCGGAAAGGCGCTGGGGCAGAGCATCAGGGAGTTCAAGGATGCCAATAAAGAAGAGGACGCGAAGGACACGATGGTCAATGTGACGCAGCAGCCGCAGCAGCTTGCGGAAAAGACAGATCCGGAGAAGAAATAAGGAGTCGGCATGGCAGAAGAACATTCGGCGAATGCAGCAGCGGCCGAAACGGAACCCTTGCAGGAAGAGCCTGTGGATGATGGCAGCATGTCGCTGACGAAGCATCTGGAGGAACTTCGCACCCGCATCATCCGCAGCCTGCAGGCCATAGCTGTCGGCAGCGCCATTTCGTATTTCTACATCGAGCAGATCATTGAATATCTTACGAAGCCTGCGGGAAAGCTTTACTATATGCAGCCTGCGGAGGCTTTTTTTACCTATCTGAAAGTCGCCATCCTGTCAGGCTTTCTTTTGGCGCTTCCCGTGGTTTTTTATCATGTCTGGCGCTTTTTTTTGCCCGCGCTCACGCGGAAGGAACGCGCGGTCCTGGCGATCCTTGTGCCGATTTCGGTACTGTTGTTCTTTTTGGGGTTGGCGTTTTCCTTTTATCTCGTGCTGCCCATCGGGATCAAATTCTTTATCGGATTCACGACGGACAATTTACAGGCGCTGTTTTCCATTGAGAAATACTTTGATTTCCTGATTACCTTTGTCCTGCCCTTCGGCTTTGTCTTCGAGCTGCCGCTGATCATTACGATTCTGGGCAAGATGGGCATCGTGACATCGGAGTTTCTGAAAAAGTATCAGGGGATCGTGATTTTTTCCACCTTTGTCATCGGAGCTGTCGTGACCCCGCCGGATGTCATTTCGCAGTGCATGCTCGCCGTGCCGATGATTGCGCTCTATGAGGTGGGGTATTTCGTGGTGAAGTATATTTTGAGGAAATGACAGGAGGAACTGTTTTGGCATATAAGGATTTGCGGGAGTTCATCTCAGATTTGGAGTCCCATGGGATGCTGAAGCGCATTACGCAGGAAGTGGATGCGCACCTTGAAATCACGGAAATCACGGATCGCGTTTCGAAAATGAAGGGGGCGGGGAATGTTGCCCTGCTCTTTGAAAACGTGAAGGGCTATGATATGCCTGTGCTCATGAATGCCTATGGAAGCGATGAGCGCATGGCGATGGCGCTGGGGGTAGAAAAACTCGATGATATTGCGGATGAGATACGGGAGATATTGAAGCTTCCGTATATTTCCCTGCAGAATAAGATGAATCTGGTGTCGCTGATCCCGATGGCGAAAAGGGCAATCAACTTTCCGAAATACGTGAAAAGCGCGCCCTGTCAGGAGGTCGTGGAGGAGCATCCCTCCTTGGACAAGATCCCGATCCTGACCTGCTGGCCGAAGGATGGCGGCCCCTTCGTGACCCTGCCGCTGGTCTTTACGAAGAATCCGAAGACGGGCAAGCGCAACGTGGGCATGTACCGTCTGCAGAAATATGATGCGCAGACCACGGGCATGCACTGGCATATCCACAAGAATGGCGCGGAAAATTACCGCGATGTGAAGGCGGCAGGCGGGCAGCGCATCGAGGCGGCGGTCGCCATCGGCACGGATCCCGCGCTGACCTATGCGGCGACCGCGCCGCTTCCCAGGGATATTGATGAGATGGTGTTTGCGGGATTCCTGCGCCATAAATCCGTGGAGCTGGTGAAGTGCAGGACGGTGGATCTGGAGGTTCCCGCCCATGCGGAGATCATTCTGGAAGGGTATGTGGATACGGAGGAAAAGCGATGGGAGGGGCCCTTTGGCGACCATACGGGCTACTATTCCCTTGCCGATGATTATCCGGTCTTTCATATCACCTGCATCACCCATCGGAAGGATCCCATCTATTTCGCGACGGTGGTAGGGAAGCCTCCCATGGAGGACTGCTATCTCGCCAAGGCTTCCGAGCGCATCTTCCTTCCGCTCTTGCAGCAGATGATGCCGGAGATCGTGGATCTCCATATGCCCTTTGAAGGCGTGTTCCACAACTGTGTCATCGTCTCCATCAAGAAGTCCTATCCCATGCAGGCGCGCAAGGTCATGCATGCGCTCTGGGGCATGGGGCAGATGATGAATGTGAAGATGATCATCGTGGTGGACGCCCATGTGGATGTGCAGGATATGCGTGAGGTTTCGTGGCGGGTGTTCAATAACATCGATGCGAAGCAGGACTTCGAAATGGTGACGGGGCCCCTGGATGTGCTGGACCATTCCTCGCCTATGCCGAAATGGGGCACGAAGCTCGGCATTGATGCCACGCGCAAATGGCCGGAGGAAGGGCATGCGCGGGAATGGCCCGATGAGATCGAGATGAGCGAGGACATCAAGCGTCTGGTGGACGCGAAGTGGAGCAGTCTGGGCCTAGTATAACCCATTCCAAATAACTTGCTGTTTGAATCGCTTGACGTAGCTCTGCTACGACTGCGCTCCTCATCCTTGTTCATGAAAATTTATCCTGCGTGAAACAGCAAGCTATTTAAAATGTGTTATACTAGATTGAAAAGTGGGCCGGAACAAGGAGTGGAATTCTTTGATAAGCATCAGGGCGCATTTGAATAATATTGCGCTGCACCATACGATTTTCGACCTGCCCTTTGCCTTCATGGGAGCGCTTTTGGCAGCAAACGGCAGTCCGAGGATCTGGGATCTCTTCTGGATTGCGGTGGCGATTACCAGCGGACGGGCTGCGGCGCTGGCCATTGACAACTGGGCGGATCTCAAATACGACAGCCAGCAGCCGAGGATGGCCTATCGCGCAATGGTGCAGGGCAGGATATCCAAGCGGGAGGCGCTGGTGTTCATACTGCTGTGCTTTGTACTGCTCGTTTTCTCTGTGGCGCAGCTTCGCCCGATTTGCCTGCAGCTGCTGCCCATAGCGGCAATTCCTTTTGTGATCTATCCTTTTACGAAGCGTTTCACGGGCTGGTGCCATTTGTTCCTGGGGCTTGCCATCGGCATGGCGCCCGCAGGCGGATGGGTGGCGGCGGGGGGCCGGATCGATCCGCCGATGCTGCTCCTATGCACGGCGGTGGCGCTCTGGATCGGGGCCTTTGATGCGATGTACGGCGCACAGGATGAGGAATTTGACAAGAGCCAGGGACTTCACTCCCTTGCCACGGAATTTGGCGCGAAGCGTGCGTTTTGGATTGCCGGAGCCTTGCACATTGTTTGCATTGTGTGCTTCTTTCTGGTGGGAATCCTTTTGCACCTGGGCTCGCTGTATTTTTTCGGAGTAGGCATTGCGGGCGGCGTGCTCATCTATCAGCACCGGATTTTGAAATACGATGATTTCAGTCGGCTCACGCAGGGATATTTTATGCGCAACGGCATTGTATCCATGGCGATCTGCCTGTGTGCGTGGCTGAATTATATGGTTTAGGACCTGTTTGGTATCCAGTCCCGCTGCGGCTTGGATACGCAGCAGGGTCTAAGACAGTTCCTTGGATGATTGAGGTGAAGATTATGTCAGCAAGAATTTTGGAAGGGAAAGTGTTTGCCCAGCAGTTCAAGGAAGCTGCGGGAAAGCGTGCGGAGGCGTTCCGGCAGAAATATGGCACGGCTCCGGGGCTGGCGGTCATTATCGTGGGAGAGAATCCGGCCTCCCAGGTCTATGTGCGGAACAAGCACAAGTCCTGCGAGGAGTTGGGGATCCGCTCGGATGTGATCCGCATGCCGGAGCACGCGACCAAGGAGGAGCTCTTGGCAAAGATTGATGAACTGAATGCCGATCGTGCCATCCATGGGATTCTGGTGCAGCTCCCCTTGCCGGATGCGATCCATGCGCAGGAAGAGGAAATCTTGAACCGCATCGATCCCGCAAAGGATGTGGATGGGTTCCATCCCGTGAATGTAGGTCGGCTCGTGACGGGATCGCCGGGACTGGTGCCGTGCACACCTGCGGGCTGCATCCGTATGCTGGAACTCGCGGATATTCCTATGGACGGCAAGCGGGCTGTCATCATCGGGCGGAGCAATATCGTGGGAAAGCCCATGCTGCACCTTTTGATGGCGAAGCATGCGACGGTCACGGTCTGCCATTCCCACACCCAAAACCTTCCGGAAATCACGCGGGAAGCGGATATTCTTGTGGCCGCCATCGGCAAGCCGAAATTCGTGACAGCGGATATGGTGAAGCCCGGGGCGACGGTCATTGATGTGGGCATCAACCGCATTGCACCGAAGAAGCTCGTCGGGGATGTGGATTTCGAGGCCGTGAAGGAGGTCGCGGGGGCGATTACGCCCGTGCCGGGAGGTGTAGGACTGCTTACGGTGGCGATGCTGATGCAGAATGTCGTAGAGGCGGCGGAGAGGCAGATGGAGACATAAGGAGGCGTATTTATGGAGGTTTTGGCGGCATCGATTTTTGTTTTGATGTATGCTGTGATCGTGTCGGAAAAGATACATCGCACGGTGGCGGCGATGCTGGGTGCTGTGAGCATGGTGCTTCTGGGGATATTGTCGCAGGAGACGGCGCTGCATCATGTGGATTTCAATACCCTGGGGCTGCTGGTCGGCATGATGCTGCTGGTTGGCGTCACGAGCCATACGGGGCTTTTTGACTACGTGGCGATCATGGCGGCAAAGAAGGCGAATGCGGAGCCGAAGAAGATTCTGCTGTATCTGGCGATGATCACGGCGGTGTTCTCCGCATTTTTGGACAATGTGACGACGGTTTTGCTCATGGTGCCTGTCACGTTCAGCATTACGCAGAAATTGCACCTGAAGCCGATTCCGTTTTTGCTTGCACAGATCATTGCGTCGAATATCGGCGGCACGGCGACGCTCATCGGGGATCCGCCGAACATCATGATCGGAAGCGCGGTAAAGGAACTGACTTTCATGGCTTTTATCCAGAACCTTGCGCCCATTGCCATCATTGATATGATTGTTGTGCTCTTCATCATTGAGGTCCTGTACCGCAAGAGTTTGCAGACGAAGCCGGAGCTGCAGGCGGAGCTCATGCAGATGGATGCGAGCGCTGCCTTGAAGGACAGGAAACTCCTTTCCAAGGCGCTTTTTGTGCTGGCCCTTACCATTACCGGCTTCTTCACCCATCAGCTGTTCCATGTGGAATCCTCCATGGTCGCTCTGGCAGGCGCATTCCTGCTTTTGCTGCTTGCGGGCGGCAGCCATCATCTAGTGGAATCTGCCATGAAGTCTGTGGAATGGGCGACCATCTTCTTCTTCATCGGTCTCTTCATCGCGGTGGGAGGTCTGATTGAGGTAGGCATTATCGGACAGATGGCAGAGAAGGCGGTGGAAATCACAGGCGGCGATGTGATGCAGACGTCGCTTCTGGTGCTCTGGCTCAGCGCCATCGTGTCCTCGGTGCTGGACAACATCCCGTTTGTGGCGACGATGATACCGCTGATCCAGAACATGGGAACCATGGGCGTATCGAATCTGGAGCCGATCTGGTGGAGCCTTGCGCTTGGCGCGTGCCTCGGCGGAAACGGGACCCTCGTCGGAGCCTCTGCGAATCTCATTGTGGCGGGGCTTGCGGCGGAACGAGGGGTGCACATCACCTTCATCAATTACCTGAAAGTCGGTTTCCCCATCATGATTTTGACGATTGTCCTTTCTACGATTTATGTTTATGTACGGTATCTTCTCTGAGTAGACAAATGTGTAAATTTTCCTGCCGACGGATGAAAAATCGGCAGGAATTTTTTTGTCGGGGGGAGAAATGTTTCTTGAAATCTGATATACTGGGAGTTGTTTCGATTCCGTATATCAGATGGGAGGCATTCATTTGGCAAGGTTTGGTGGACGGGGATATGGTTTTTGTATCCTGTTTGTAATCATTGGTGCGATTCTTGGAGGTCTTCTGGGGGAGCTTTTGAGGGATGTGGATGTCCTTTCGGGGGTGATGCCCTATCTTGCGAGGACCTTTCCGGTATTCGATGTCGCGCCGTTTACCGTCAATCTCTATGTGATCCAGTTCACGATGGGGCTGTCCTTTGCGCCGAATCTCATGAGCATTCTGGGCATTGTGTTGGCGCTGTTCCTGTTCCGTAGATATTGAGATTGAGAGGAGCGTGCAGGATATGTTCATTTTGGCGTCAGCATCCCCTCGTCGGCAGGAACTGCTGCAGTCGATGGGATGTGAGTTCAGGGTACATGTGAGCCATGCGGAGGAAACCATGGGAGACGATCTCCCGCCTGCAGAGCTTGCCATGCGGAATGCAAAGGCGAAGGCGCTGGCCGTTGCGGGGGAATTCCCGCAGTCTCCTGTGCTGGGAGCGGATACGGTGGTGGCGCTGGAACATCACATCTATGGCAAGCCGAAGGATGCGGAGGATGCAAAGGCCATGCTGCGCTCTTTTGCGGGAAAGACGCATGAGGTCATCACGGGGATTGCTTTTGTCCGGCAGGGACAGGTTTTCCAATCAACGGAAACGACAGAGGTGATCTTTGGGGAGATGACGGAAGCGGAGATAGCGGCTTATGTCGCGACGGGGGAGCCGATGGACAAGGCCGGCGCCTATGCCATCCAGGGCGGCGCAGAGTGCTTTATCCGCGGAATCCGAGGTTCCTGGTCCAATGTCGTGGGACTTCCCCTCTATGCTGTCCGCGAGCTTGCCGGAAAGGCAGGAATCGATCTTTATGGCAATCATGGTAAGGGATCTGCCGTCGAATGAACGGCCGCGGGAAAAACTGATTCTCTACGGGGCAGGCTGCCTCAGCAATGCGGAACTTCTGGCAATCCTGCTGCGCACGGGTACAAAGGACGAATCCGTGCTGCACATTGCAGAGCAGGTACTGGCGTTTTACAAGGACATGGGACTGGTGGCCATGATGCATGCCTCTGCTGCGGAGCTTGCGAAGGTCCATGGCGTGGGTCCGACGAAAGCGGCCGCGATCCTTGCGGCGGTGGAGCTTGGCAGACGGCTCTCACAGAAGGCGGCGGAGAGGGTTGAGATCATTCACGGTCCGGAGGATGTGGCGCATTTTGCCATGCCGCGTTTCCGGCATGAGCAGAAGGAACATTTTGCCGTCATGCTGCTCAATACGAAAAATCATATTTTAGCCATGCCGGATGTGTCTGTGGGAAGCTTGACAGCTTCCGTCGTGCATCCTCGGGAGGTGTTTCAGACAGCAGTGCGCTATGCGGCGGCCTCCATGATCCTGCTGCACAATCATCCAAGCGGCGATCCAAGCCCCAGCAGGGAGGATATCGCCGTGACACAGCGATTGGTAAAGGCGGGGAAGATCATGGATATCCCGGTGCTGGACCACATCATACTGGGGGATGAGAGATTCCTGTCCATGAAGGAGAAGGGGCTGCTCACTTGAAACGGTGGAACATGCTGCCATCTGCTTTTTCATGAATACATTCGGAAGCCGTATTGCAAAGAGCAGGTAAATATGATAAATTATGAGTGCTGTAAAAATACAGCGCTCATTTTGGTGGAAAGAAATGGAAGACTTTCATCTTGCTATATTTTTTTGACGGTGAAGGGAGATTTTTGTTACATGTGGAGTCTTTTTGGCGGTTTGTCCCATGATATGGGGATCGATTTGGGAACAGCGAATACGTTGGTGCATGTGAAGGGGCGCGGCATTGTGCTGCGGGAGCCTTCTGTGGTGGCCATCAAGAGCGATACGGGAGATGTGCTGGCTGTCGGTGAGGAAGCAAAGCAGATGATCGGGCGGACGCCCGGGAATATCGTTGCCATTCGTCCGATGAAGGACGGCGTCATCGCGGACTTTGACGTGACGCAGGCCATGCTGAAATACTTCATCCGCAAGGCGATGAACACGAAGTCCTTTGTGCGCCCGCGCGTCGTGGTGGGCGTGCCCTCCGGCGTGACAGAGGTGGAGAAGCGTGCCGTCATCGATGCGGCACAGCAGGCAGGCGCACGGGAGGCCTATCTCATTGAGGAGCCGATGGCAGCTGCGATCGGTGCGGGACTTCCCGTGGAGGAAGCGACGGGCAGCATGGTCGTGGATATCGGCGGCGGTACGACGGAGATTGCGGTTATTTCCTTGGGCGGTATCGTGACCAGCCGGTCCATCCGCATCGGGGGCGATGAGATGGATGATTCCATTGTGCGCTATATCAAGCAGATGTATAATCTCATGATCGGCGAGCGCACCGCAGAGGAAATCAAGATCAGCATCGGAACGGCAATCGTGACGCCGGAAGCCGATCATTCGATGGACATCCGTGGCCGTGACCTTGTGAGCGGACTGCCGAAGACATTGAACATCCAGGCACGGGAAATCCGCGAGGCGCTCAATGAGCCAATCTACAAGATCATTGAGGCGGTCAAGGGGACGCTGGAAAGGACACCGCCCGAGCTTGCGGCGGATGTCATGGATCATGGCATTATGATGACAGGCGGCGGCGCATTGCTGAAGAATTTGGACAAACTCATCGCGCAGGAAACGGGGATGCCCGTATTGGTGTCCGAGGACGCGCTTTCCTGCGTCGGCGAGGGGACGGGAAAATCCCTTGAGAATATCAATCTGCTGAAGCGTGTCGTGATGACCTCGAAGAAGCTGAGACAATGAGCAATCGTGTCAGGCGTGAAAGAAATTCCGCCCGCAAGATATGGGCATTGATTTTCGTGTTCGTGAGCATTTTTTGTATTATTTTCTTTGCCGCCCGCGGCAGGTTCCAGCCGGTGGTCAGCAGCCAGGCCGTTTCTTTGGTGCTGATGCCCTTTCAGGAGGCCGTTTCCTGGGTGGGCAGCCAGCTCAATTATGTGACATCGAATATTTGGGAAATCGTCACGGTGCATGAGCAGAACAAGATGCTGCGCAATGAAGTGGAACAGCTTCGTGCGCAGAATCTGACGGCCAGTGAATATGCCGCGGAAAATGAACGCTTGCGGGAGCTTCTGGGCTATAAGCAGGCCGCGACGCAGTTCGATTTGGTCGCGGCTCGCGTGATCGGGCGGGAATCGGCAACGTGGTCCAGCATGATCGTCATCGATCGCGGGACGCAGGCCGGCGTCCGTGAGAATATGGCGGTCGTGACTCCCATGGGACTGGTAGGGCACGTGACGGAGGCCGGCCCGATTTCCTCCAAGGTGCAGTTGATTCTGGATCCGCGGTCTTCCGTGGGGACCTTGGTGCAGCGCCCGGAATCCCGTGTGACAGGTATCGTCGAGGGCGATATGGGCAATCCTACGATGCCGCGCATGGTCAATATTCCAAAGACAGCGGACATGCGGGAGGACGATATCATCGTGACCTCAGGCTTTGGTGGTGTCTATCCGAAAGGCATCATTGTAGGGCGTGTACAGACCATCCGGAACGATGAAGGCGGATTGCTGAAATACGGTGTGTTGGAGCCATCGGTGAATTTCCAGAAGCTGGAGGATGTGGCAGTCATCGTCGCCTCCAGGGAAAGTCCTCCTGAGCCACTGCAGCCGCCCGTCCAGACACCGGGCACGGAGACAGTGCCGGAAGCGGGGATGGAGGGCGTGCAGCCATGAAAAAAATCGGGATATGGGCGGCTTTTGCAGCGGGGCTTTACGTGTTCCAGTCCTCGCTGTTTCCGCTTTTGGCGTATCATGGCATATCGGTGAATCTGCTGCTGTTGCTGACGGTTTCTTTTGCCTTCCTGCAAGGCTGCCGCTTTGGCGTCCTGATGGGCTTTTGCGCCGGACTCTTGCAGGATCTGGGCACAGGCACTTTTTTGGGATGTTCCGTCCTGAGCTATATGGTGATCGGGTGGGTGTGCGGAAAGCTTTCGGATCGCGTTTTCAAAGAGGAGTTTTTCCTGCCCATCATGGCATCTGTTTTTGCAACGGCAGGAAACTATTTCATTCTTGTCACACTTATGCTATTATTAGGGTATCGCTTTCATCTTGCAACCAATATGCAGGATGTACTGCTTCCGATGTTTGCGTATCAACTGGTGTTTGCGTATCCGGTCCACAAGGCGGTCTATGAGCTGGATCAACGTCTTGGGGAAAACAAATGAGGATCCACGGAGGATTCCGTCTTTCAGTAGGCACCGTTTGGTGCCTTGTTTTCTTGTTTTATGCAGGAGAGATTTTTGTGGGGGAAAATGAGGATTTCGACGGGCGCCTGAAGGCATTGGGCATTGTAATCATCTTGATCGTGTTTGTGCTGATCGGGCGTGCAGGCTATCTGCAGGTCTATGACGGGGAGCACTATGCCCGTTTGGCGGATGGGAACCGCATCCGCATCATCCCCTCGGTGGCTCCGCGGGGTACGTTCTTTGACAGGAACGGGATTCCCTTGGTGACGAACCGCCCGGGCTTTATCGTATCCCTTTTGCCCTTGACCGCTCCCATTTCTGAGGATGTGATCCTGCGGCTCTCCCATTTGCTGAAGATGCCCGTCGAAAAAATCCATGAGAAGATCGATGCGCATACCGGTTTCGATCCGATTCGCATTAAAAGCGATGTGACGGCGGATATCGTCACGGTCATCGAGGAACAGAAGAACGCCTATCCGGGCGTTGTGATCGAGATCCAGCCCATCCGAAATTATATCCTCAAGCAGGAAGGCGCGCATACCTTTGGCTATGTGAGCGAAATCAGCGATGAAGAGTTGGAACGGCGCAAGGATGAGGGCTACAAGTCAGGCGATATCATCGGGAAGTTCGGCCTGGAGAAGATCTACGACAAGGAAATCCGTGGTGAAAACGGCGGTGAGCAGGTTGAGGTGGATGTGTCCGGCAGACCCGTGCAGATCCTCGGGAAGAAGGAGCCGGTGCCCGGGGCGGACTTGGTGCTTACCATTGACCAGCATCTGCAGTCTGCGGCGGAACGCGCCGTCGATGAGCAGCTTGCGGCAATCCATGCCTCTGCGGCAGCAGCCGTGGTCATGAACCCGCAGACGGGGGAGGTGCTGGCGATGGTGAGCCGCCCTGCCTTCGATCCGAATCTCTTTGCGCATGGCATTTCGGAGAAGGACTGGAATGCCATCAATACGAACCCGGATCACCCGATGGACAACAAGACCATCACAGGGGAGTATCCTCCCGGCTCGACCTTCAAAATCGTGACCGGAACAGCAGCGTTGGCGGCGGGCAAGGTCACGCCGGAGGAGCAGATCTACGATTCGGGGCATCACTGGATCATTCCGAAGGGCAATGCAGGCGGCGAGGTGCTGGGCTGGCTGAATTTCCGCGATGCATTGGCGCATTCGGACAATGTGTATTTCTATGAAATGGGAAACCGTCTCGGCATCGACCTTCTGGAAAAGTATGCGCGTATGTTCGGACTGGGCAAGCAGACAGGCATCGATCTTCCCTATGAATCGGACGGGCTTGTGGCAAACCGCGATTACAAGTGGAAGGTGTTTGAGGACGAATGGTATCTTTCCGAAACCTTTGATGCCGCCATCGGGCAGGGATTCAATCTGGTGACGCCGCTGCAGGCCGCCATGGTCATGGGCGAAATTGCGGCAAACGGCAACCGCTATCAGCCCCATCTGGTACGGCGGATGGTGACGCAGGATGGGAAAGTCCTGAAGGAATTCCAACCCGTGCTGCTTTCCCAGCTGGACGTGCCTGCATGGGTCATCCAATTGGTGCAGTCCAGTCTGCATGACGTGACGAAATACGGGACTGCGGCAAGCGTCTTTGCGGGATTCCCGATTGACATCGCCGGCAAGACCGGGACGGCGGAGAACTCGCAGGGACGCGACCACGGGTGGTTTGTGGCTTACGGTCCCTTCAGCAACCCGAATGTGGTCGTGGCAGTGATCGTGGAGCAGGGCGGATACGGCTCGCAGTCAGCCGTCCCCATCGGGCGGAAGATCCTTGAGGCGGCATTCGGGCTGGACCAGCCGCAGACACCGCAGCCACAGCCGGTTGCGGGCACGCAGGGAGAATAGTTTCGGCAATCTGTGATTTACAGACAGGAAAGATTCTTGTATAATGAAGAACATGTGCAGTATTTTTCATGAAAAGTGAGCGGGGTTTGTGATGAGCGATGCGATTGTAAAGATTCGGGGAACCCGATCGGGATTGCAGCTTTCCTTTGCGAAGGACGCTGATTATGAAGCGATTGAGAAGGAAATCCTTCAGCGGTTTGAATCGGGATCCAGTTTTTTTGTGACGGGGACGGAAGTTTTTGTGTCGAAGGATTCTCTTCCCCATGAGCAGATCGAGAAACTGAAGCGGCTTTTCCATCGCCGGGGCATGCGGTTCCGTACCGAGAAGCACGCAGCGGCGCACGCGAAGGGCAAGGAACAGCAGCAGGATCAGCGGCAGCCTGCCAAGGAGGCGGCAAAGGAGCCGAAACCGGGGAAAGACACGAGCACGGAACCGCAAGTGCAGCAGATGGTGGTCATCAACAAGACACTGCGCGGAGGGCAGGAAATCCAGACAGAGAGTTCGGTGCTGGTCTGCGGCAACGTGAATCCCGGAGCGCAGATCATCGCAGGCGGCAGCATCGATATCCGGGGCACCTGCCGCGGCATGGTGCATGCGGGGGCCTATGGGAACTCCAAGGCATTCATCATAGCGGATCACCTGATGCCGACGCAGATCCGCATAGCGAATCTCATCGCGCGCTCTCCGGACGTGGTGGAAAAGACGGACAAGGCAGAACGAGCTTCCATCAAAGACGGAAGAATAGTCATCGAGCCGATAGAAAGGTAGGATAAAACGAATGAGCGAGGTTATCGTAGTTACATCGGGAAAAGGCGGCGTGGGCAAGACGACAACGACGGCAAATCTGGGCGTGGGTCTTGCCATGCGTGGGAATAAAGTGGTATTGGTAGACACGGATACGGGGCTTCGGAATCTGGATTTGCTTTTGGGGCTGGAGAATCGTATCATGTACGATTTGGTGGATGTGATCTCGGGGCGCGTGGCGTACAAGAAAGCGCTGGTGCGCCATAAAAAATTCGAGACACTGTTCCTCCTCCCGACCTCCCAGGTCAAGGACAAGAGCGCGGTGAATCCTGAGCAGCTGGTGCAACTGTGCGAAGAGCTCAGAAAGGAATACGACTACATTCTCATTGACTGCCCGGCAGGGATCGAGCAAGGATTCCAGACGGCAATCGCCGCAGCGGACTGCGCCATTGTGGTGACGATGCCCGAAATCTCCGCAGTGCGTGACGCCGACAAGATCATCGGCGAGCTTGGACGTGCGGACAAGGAGAACATCAAGCTGGTGGTCAACCGTATCCGCCCGCAGATGGTGGAAAAGGGGGACATGCTGGATATGGGGGATATCAACGATATCCTCTCGATTGAGTGCATCGGGCAGGTGCCGGATGATGAGCTGGTGGTCACCTCGACCAACCGCGGCGAGCCGGTCATCACGATGGAAAACTCCCATGCGGGTCAGGCGTACCGCAATATTGTGGGACGTATCTGCGGTGAACAGATTCCTTTTATGGAATTCCCAAAGGAAGGTTTCTTTGCGAAGCTGAAGCGAGTATTCGGAAGGTAAGGGGGCTGCACAGATGCTGGAGGCACTTATGAAAATTTTCGGCAAGAATGAGAAATCTTCCAAGGAAATCGCCCGTGACCGCTTGAAGGTAGTCCTGATCCATGACCGGGCCAATGTATCGCCGGAGATTATGGACCAGCTGCGGGATGATATCATCCGCGTGATTTCCAATTATATGGAGATCAACAAGCAGGACATGGAAATTTCCTTGGCAAACGATGACGATTCCGTGGCGCTAGTGGCAAATATACCGGTCAGCAAGATGAAGCATGACAGGGGAAGATACTGAGGACATGGAGTTTCTTGCTCTATCGGCAATTTGCTTGACAAACCATGAACCTGTCGCTATAATGAGTTGAGGTTGATGCTGGATGATGAAAGTGAATATTGCTGAAGTAAGGAACGGAAACGGGAAGGATATCCCGTTCAGGTTTTCTGTCGAGGCCGAGGACATAGGCGCTGTGTTGGAGCATGCGGAGCTGAAGGATATCGTTGTTCAGGGAAGCGTTGTTGCCACAGGGGCGGCCTATCGCGTCAGCGGGCGGATTACCTGCAGGAAGGATTTTATCTGTGACCGTTGCCTCACGCCCTCCGTGGCGGAACAGGTCTGTGAGTTCTCGGAAGAGTATTGCGGGACTGCGGATGGGGCAGAGGATGACAGTATAAACTGTTTCGATGGAGATGTGATCGACATCACGGACATGATTCGAGATACATTACTTGCGGCACAGCCGCTCAGCAATATCTGCAAGTCCGATTGCAAGGGGCTTTGTCCCGTTTGCGGCGCCAATCGCAATGAGAGGGAATGCGGTTGCGATTCTTTTGTGCCGGATCCGAGGCTTGCGGCATTGCAGCAGTTCAAAAATCTGAAATGAAGAGGATTCCCGGATTTAAGGAGGTGTATCCGCGATGGCAGTACCTAAGCGCAAGATGTCCAAGGCTCGCCGCGACAAGCGCCGTGCCAATTGGAAGCTGGAGGCGCCGGGCTTTGTTGCTTGCCCGCAGTGTCATGAGCCGAAAATGCCGCATCATGTATGCCCGGAATGTGGCTATTATGATGGCAGGGAAGTTGTAGCCGCTGCAGAATAAGATCCGTGCAGATTTGCCGGGCCTTGGCCTGCGGCTCGTGAGCAGGACGTTGTCCTGCTCATTTTGTGTGCAATGGGGTTCATGATACGCTTGCTTTTTATGTGAAAAGCCGCTATAATGAGTCTTATAATTGGTTGTAGTAGCAGGTACTAATACTTATCGCAGGTTAAAATTTCAGGTGTTTTATGAGGATTTTAACCCGCGAACGTCTCATGCAGTCTCAGTAAGAAATAAATTTCTAACTGAGACTAGTATAAAAAGGTGATGTGAATGCCGCGGGTCAAAAAACAGCAACGGCAGCAGATCTTGCTGGATCAGGTTCATGAAAAGCCCTTTTTGACAGATGAGGAGCTTGCTCGGGCGTTGCAGGTCAGTGTGCAGACCATCCGTCTGGATCGCCTGGAACTTGGGATACCGGAGCTTCGCGAGCGCATCCGCAGAATGGCGGAAAGCGCGCAGGACAAGCTGAAATCGGTGGAGCGAAAGGAAGAGGTCGTAGGGGAGCTCATTGATCTGGAGCCGGGGCATTCAGGCATTTCGCTCATGCGCATCACGGAGGACATGGTCTACGCCAAGTCACAGATCGCAAAGGGACATTATATGTTCTCTCAGGCAAATTCCCTTGCCTCGGCTGTCATTGATGTGCCTATGGCTGTGACCGGCGTGGCGAATGTGAAGTACAAGGTTCCCGTACACATGGGAGAGAAGCTGGTGGCCAAAGCCGAGATCATCCATGTGAGAGGAAATAAATATTTTGTGTGGGTAAAAACCCGCAATGATCGCGAGGAGGTCTTCCGCGCGAAGTTTATCATGGTTGCGTGGGAGGCTTGTTGAGGAGGAATTCTGTGAAAATCGCAGTCGATGCTATGGGCGGTGACTTTGCACCGGAACAAATTGTCTTTGGCGCGGTGCGCGCTGCAAGGAAGTACGAATGTGAAATCGTGCTGGTGGGCGACGAGGAGAAGATACGTGCCGTACTGAAGCATGAAAAGGACTGGGAGCAGCTCGGCATCACCATCCATCACGCCTCGGAGGTCATTGGCATGGATGAGCATCCAGCGGACGCTGTGCGCACAAAAAAGGATTCTTCCGTGGTGGTGGCTACGCGCCTTGTGAAGGAGGGCGAATGCGATGCGGTGCTTTCCGCGGGGAGCACAGGCGCGGCGGTGACGGCAGCGCAGCTCATCCTGAAGCGCATTCGCGGCGTAGGACGCCCGGCGATTGCGACGCCGCTTCCGACACTGCATGGCGTGACGCTTCTTCTGGATTCCGGCGCGAATGTGGACAGCCGCCCTGAGCATCTGGTGCAGAGCGGTGTCATGGGATCCATTTATGCGGAATATGTATATGGAAAGAAAAGTCCGAAAGTCGGTCTTCTCAATATCGGAGAAGAAGAAACCAAGGGGAACGAACAGGCGAAGGAAACCTACCAGCTCTTGAAGAAGCTGCATTTCATCAACTTTGTCGGCAATGCGGAGGGTCGTGATATCCCAAAAGGGCATATCGATGTCGTAATTTGTGATGGATTTGTTGGCAATGTTGTGTTAAAATTTGCAGAGGGGCTGGCAAAAACCATTTTGAAACTGATCAAGGAAGCCATCAAGGATGGAGGGCTTCTTGCAAAATGTGGAGCTTTTCTGCTCATGCCGACGCTGAAGAAGCTGGGAAAGAGACTCGATGCTTCCGAGTATGGCGGGGCGCCGCTCCTGGGCGTCAATGGCTGTTGCATTATCAGCCACGGCTCGTCCAACGCAAAAGCGATCTGCAGCGCCATCGGCGTGGCAAACGAATATGTCAAGGGCAATGTGCTCGCGCATATCCGTGATACGCTGGCAAAGGAGGAGATAGGCTCGCATGACAGTGAAAAGAAATGATACCGGTATTTATCTATATTATCCTGTATGATGAAATGACGGGGGAGTTTAGGTTCCCAAGTAAGGAGGATTCATTCGAATGTTTGAAAACAATGTGATCTGCAAGATGCTCAACATAAAGTATCCAATCTTTCAGGGCGGCATGGCATGGATCGGCACGGCAGAACTGGCTTCCGCTGTTTCCAACGCAGGGGGACTGGGGCTCATCGGCGCGGGACATATGCCGCCTGATGTTTTGCGTGCGGAGATCCGAAAGTGCAAGGGCTGGACGGATAAGCCCTTTGGCGTGAATGTCATGCTCATGTCCCCGTTCGTGAAAGAGGTCATGGAAGTTGTCGTGGATGAGAAGGTGCCGGTTGTCACGACCGGAGCCGGCAATCCCGGGGAGTATCTGCCCGCATTGAAGGAAATCGGCAGCAAGGTGATCCCTGTTGTGGCTTCGGTGGCTCTCGCGAAGCGTCTGGTGCGCATTGGTGCGGACGCGGTCATTGCGGAGGGTACGGAGAGCGGCGGACACATTGGTGAGATTGCGACGCTGCCGCTGGTTCCGCAGGTGGTGGACGCAGTAGATGTTCCTGTCATCGCAGCGGGCGGCATCGCGGATTCCCGCGGCATGGCGGCGGCGTTTGCGCTGGGGGCGCACGCAGTGCAGATGGGCTCCCGGTTCGTCATGTCCGAGGAGTGCATTGCACACGAGAATTACAAGAACATGGTCATGAAGGCGAAGGACCGCTCCACCGTCGTGACGGGACGCACGCTTGGGCATCCCGCGCGCGTGCTTGCCAATAAGCTTACGCGTACCTATCTGGAAATGGAGGCCGCAGGAGCGCCGGCGGAGGAACTGGAAAAACTTGGCGTGGGCAGCCTGCACCGTGCGACACATGAAGGCGATGTGGAGAACGGCTCGGTCATGATTGGGCAGATTTCCGGCATGCTGGAGGATATCAAGCCTGTGAAACAGATCATTGAGGATATCGTGAAGGGGCTTCCTGCAGCGGTGGAACGTCTGCAGGCGAACTATTGAGTTTTCGGAGAACAATCAAAAGAAAATGAGGTGCTGAGATGGGGAAACTGGCGTTCGTATTTCCCGGGCAGGGAGCTCAGGCTGTTGGCATGGGCAAGGATTTTTGCGGGCAGTATGAGGTCGCGGAAAAGCTGTTCAAGGAGGCTGATGAGGCGCTCGGATATTCGATTCAGAAGATGTGCTTCGAGGGGCCTGCGGAGGATTTGAAGCTTACTGCGAATACCCAGCCGGCGATTCTTACCATGAGCGTCATCGTAAATGAGATCTTGAAGGAGCATGGAATCCAGCCGGAAGTGGCAGGCGGGCACAGTCTGGGTGAGTACTCGGCTCTGGTGGCTGCCGGCGTCATGGATTTTCAGGATGCGGTTCTCCTGGTGCACAAGCGGGGACAGTTCATGCAGGAGGCTGTGCCGGTGGGGGAAGGCGGCATGGCGGCCATCATCGGCCTTGAGGACGCTGTGATTGCGGATGCCTGCGAAAAGGCTTCTGCAGAAGCGGGCGCGGTGCAGGCCGTGAACTTCAACTGCCCGGGACAGACGGTCATTGCGGGTACGACGCAGGGCGTGGAGAAGGCTGTCGAGGCATTGCAGGCGGCAGGCGCGAAGAAGGCTGTGATCCTTCCGGTCAGTGCGCCGTTCCACAGCACTCTTATGAAACCAGCAGCGGAGAAGCTTGCGGCGGAGCTGGACAAGATCACGCTGCGGGATGCGGCGTTCCCCGTGGTGGCAAATTATAACGGAAAGCTGGAAACGAAAGCCGCGGATATCAAGGCGAATCTTGTGGCGCAGGCGGATCATCCTGTGCTGTGGATCGACTGTGTGAAGACGATGGTGGAATTTGGCGCGGACACCTTTGTGGAGGCAGGCCCGGGAAAGACACTCTGCGGATTCAACAAGCGCATTGACCGCAAGCTCACGAGCATGAACGTGGAAAATCTTGAGACTTTGCAAAAAGTGCTTGACTATTTCAAGGAGGTTCGATAATATGCTCTTAGACGGTAAGGTCGCGCTGGTTACGGGGGCATCCCGCGGCATTGGGCGCGCGATAGCCATTCGTCTTGCCGCTGAGGGCGCGAAGGTTGCCATTAACTTTGCGGGCAATACGGAAAAGGCGGAGGCGGTCAAGGCGGAAATCGAGGCTGCCGGCGGCGAAGCACTGCTGGTTCAGGCGAATGTGGCGGATGCGGCTGCTGTGGAGGAAATGGTTGCAAAGGTCGTGGAGGCTTTCGGCGGGATCGATGTCCTTGTGAATAATGCGGGAATCACCCGTGACGGGCTTTTGGTGCGGATGAAGGATGAGGATTTCGATGCAGTGCTGGATACGAATCTGAAGGGCGTGTTTTACTGCACGAAGGTGGTATCCAAGCTCATGATGAAAAAGCGCAGCGGGCGCATCGTGAATATGACATCCGTGGTCGGCGTGAACGGCAATGCCGGCCAGACGAATTATGCCGCGGCGAAGGCAGGCGTCATCGGGTTCTCCAAGTCTGCGGCAAAAGAGTTTGCATCCCGCGGCATCACGGTGAACATGGTTGCGCCGGGCTTTATCGATACGGATATGACGTCGGTGCTCTCCGATAAAGCCAAGGAGGCAGCGCTGGCAGGCATTCCGCTTCAGCGGATGGGAACGCCGGAAAATGTGGCGGATGCCGTTGCGTTTTTGGTATCGGATCAGGCCGCTTATATCACAGGTCAGGTGATTCATGTAGACGGCGGCATGGTTATGTGATATGATGGTATTAGCATCAGCGGAGGGAGGTGAAACGAGATGTCGACTTTCGAAAAAGTTAGAGATATCGTAGTTGAGCAGCTGGGTGTTGAAGCTGACGAGGTAGCTATTGAATCTACCTTTATCGATGACTTGGGCGCAGATTCCCTGGATATCGTTGAGCTGATCATGGCTTTTGAGGAGGAATTCAACATTGAGATTCCGGATGAGGCCGCAGAGAAGATCAAGACCGTTCAGGACGTTGTGACCTATATAGACCAGAACAAATAAGTTTAGTGTCTTACCTTTTGCAAAATCCCGTGAAGCTGCTTCGCGGGATTTTCTAAAGGAACATTTTCGGATGGTTCCTGGGTAGGGCTGATGGGAGGAATTGTCTTGAAGCTTCCAGCGCTGAAAATTGGCACGAAAGTTGCGAAAGTACCGATTGTCCAAGGCGGCATGGCGATTCGTCTGTCCACGGCCCGTTTGGCGGCAGCTGTGGCGAACGAGGGAGGCATTGGGCTCATTGCGGCATCCGGGATGTCCCATGAGGAGCTTCGTTACGAAATCAGGCTCGCGCGTTCCTTGACCGATGGAGTGGTTGGCATCAACATCATGGTGGCCGCGCGTGATTTTGCGGGCATTGTGAACACAGCCATTGATGAGGGGATCGACCTGGTGGTAGCGGGCGCAGGCTTTTCTCGTGATATGTTTGGGCTTGGCAAGGAATCGGGGACGCCAATCGTTCCCATCGTGTCTTCCGTTAAATTAGCGAAAATTTCAGAGCGTCTTGGCGCCACGGCAGTTGTCGTGGAAGGCAAGGAGGCCGGGGGGCATCTGGGCACGGATACCTCTGTGCGTGAGCTGATACCGAGCATTCGGGAAGCCATCAGCTTGCCGATCATTGCCGCCGGCGGCGTTGTGACAGGCCAGGACATCGTTGATTTTATAAAGATGGGCGCAAACGGCGTGCAGATGGGGTCGCGCTTCGCGGCATGCGAGGAAGCGAACGGCGCGCCTGCGTTGAAGGAATACTATTTGAAATCGAAACCTGAGGATATCGTGGTCATCCATAGTCCTGTGGGGCTTCCCGGGCGTGCGGTGCGCACCCCGTTTTCACAGAAGGTCATGGAAGGGCCTGTCCCGCCCAAGGTATGCGATTCGTGCCTGAAGGCGTGCAAGCATAATTTCTGCATTATCCGTGCACTCATGCGTGCGCAGCAGGGAGATGTGGAGACGGGCTTGGTGTTCACGGGCGAGTATATGCCGCGTCTGCAGAAAATCCTTTCGGTCAAGGAAATTTTTGCGCAGCTCGTTGGCGAGGCGGAAGCGGCGGTTTGAGATTGTCATAGGAAAGGGGCTATTGCATTGAGCAATCGTGTAGTGATTACCGGTATGGGGGCGATAACGCCAATCGGTATCGGTGCGGAGAATTTCTGGAAAGCTCTTTTGGAGGGAAAGAACGGCATTGAACGCATTACGCGCTTTGATCCTGCGGAGGTCAGTTCCCAGATTGCCGGCGAAGTGACGGATTTTGTTCCGGAGGACTATATCGACAAGAAAGAATCGAAGCGTATGGATCGCTATACGCAGTTCGCGGTGGCAGCGGCCAAGATGGCAATCGAAGATGCAAAGCTGGATCTGGAGAAAGAGGATCTCAACCGTATCGGCGCCTATGTGGGGTCCGGCATCGGCGGCATTGAGACGATGCATTCCCAGTATGAGAAGATGTTTGCCAAGGGACCGGGCCGCATCAGTCCGTTCTTCATTCCGATGATGATTCCGAATATGGCGGCAGGTCATGTCGCCATCACCTTCCACCTGCATGGTCCTTCCAGCTGTGTGGTGACGGCGTGCGCCACGGGAGCGAACTGCATTGGCGACGCGTTCCGCGTGATCCAGCGCGGCGAGGCGGATGTGATGGTGGCAGGCGGTACGGAGGCCAGTGTTTCCCCTGCTGCAGTCGCCGGTTTCTGTGCGATGAAGGCACTCTGCATGGACCACAATGATGATCCTGCCCATGCATCCCGTCCCTTCGACAAGAACCGCAGCGGTTTTGTCATGGGCGAGGGCGCCGGTCTGGTGGTGCTGGAAAGCCTGGAACATGCGAAGGCACGCGGTGCAAAGATCTATGCGGAGCTTGTGGGCTATGGGATGAACAATGATGCCTATCACATCACGAGCCCTGCTCCCCACGGGGAATACCAGTCCAAGTGCATCCAGCTTGCGCTGGATGACGCGGGTATGAAGGCCGAGGAAGTGGACTATGTGAATGCTCACGGCACATCCACGCATATGAATGATGCGGGTGAGACCGAGGCAATCAAAACTGTGTTCGGCGAGGCGGCAAAGACGGTTTCTGTTTCCTCCACCAAATCCATGACCGGCCACATGCTTGGGGCAGCGGGCGGTGTGGAATGCATCGCGACGGTGCTGGCTGTCCAGAATGATATGCTGCCGCCGACCATCAATTACGAAACGCAGGATGAGGGCATGGATCTGGATTATGTGCCCAACAAGGCAAAGGCGAAGAAGGTGCGGGCAGCGATTTCCAATTCCTTTGGCTTCGGCGGACATAATGCCTGCCTGGTCATCAAGAAGTATGAGGATTGATAGGTTGCATGAGTGATAAGCTGACAGCCCGCCGCGAGCAGGAGCTTCGCGCTTTGGAGCAGCGGCTGGGCGTTCATTTCCGGAATCTTGGCTATCTCAATGCTGCGTTGACGCATACTTCCTATGCGAATGAGGCAAAGCGTCATGTGATGCATAACGAACGACTGGAATTTCTTGGAGATGCGGTGCTGGAACTTGCTTCCAGCACCTATCTGTATGAGCATTTCCCGAAGCTGCCCGAGGGTGAGCTGACGAAGACAAGGGCGAGCATCGTATGCTCGGCAACCCTTGCGAAGCTTGCGGGGCATCTGGCCCTCGGTGATGCGCTGCTCTTGGGGCATGGCGAGGAAATGGGCGGCGGCAGGACGCGGACCTCGAATCTGGAAGATGCCTTTGAGGCCGTGATTGGCGCGATTTACCTGGATCAGGGCTGGGAGACTGCGAAGGACTACGTGCTTCGGCAATTGGAGCCTGAGTTTGCGCGCGTCCGGTTGGGCGAGAATCTGCAGGACTACAAGACGATCCTGCAGGAAATCGTCCAGCGTAAGCCGGATCGCCATGTAGACTATGTGGAGCTGCGCGCGACAGGGCCGGATCATGACCGTTCCTATGAATTCGCGGTGAGCATCGAGGGCACCGTGTACGGGACGGGGCTTGGGCGGAGCAAAAAGGAAGCGGAACAGATGGCGGCGAAAGAAGCGCTGTCAAAATTGCGAAAATGAATGTGATCGAATGACAAGGAGGCTCCTCGCTGGCTGGCAACGAGGAGCCTTTCATTATGATGATCACGACATAGAAGGAACTGGAGGATGCAAAAATGAGAGAGCTTGTGATGCTGGGGACGGGGAACGCGATGGTGACGCATTGCTATAATACCTGTTTCTTTGTGAGGCTGGAGAATGGGGAGATCTTTTTGACGGATGCCGGCGGGGGGAATGGAATCCTGCGGCAGATGGAGCTTGCGGGAGCGGACTGGAAGCGTGTGCATCACATGTTCGTGACCCATGGGCATACGGATCATGTGCTGGGGGTCATTTGGGTGATCCGCAAGATTGCGACGCTCATGAATCAGGGGAAGTTTGAGGGAGAACTCCATATCTACTGCCATGATGCGGTAAAGGAGATGCTGGAGACGATGGCGCGCATGACGTTGAAAAAGAAGGATCTGGCGCAGCTCGGCAGCCGCATCATCCTGCAGGAAGTGAAGGATGGGGAGAAGGTTCCCTTCGAGGGGCTTGTGCTCACGGCATTCGATATCCTTTCTACCAAGGCGAAGCAGTTCGGCTATCAGCTGGAATTTTCGGATGGCATGAGGTTCACCTGTCTGGGGGACGAACCGTACAATGAGCATGCGAAACAGTATGCGGAGGGGGCGGACTGGCTGCTTTCCGAGGCGTTCTGCCTCTATGGGGCACGGGATGTGTTCAAGCCCTACGAGAAGAATCACAGTACGGTCAAGGAAGCCAGCGAGCTTGCAGCAGAACTGGGCGTAAAAAATCTTGTGCTCTATCACACGGAAGACAAAGATATGGCACATCGAAAGGCGAATTACACGGAGGAAGCGAGACGGTACTATCAAGGGAATGTGCTCGTCCCGGACGATTTGGAAAGGATATCGCTCGCAAGTTGAGCGAATTGTGGGAATCTGCGCAATTCTTGACTTCTTTTGGAGAATACGATATCATATAATTTGTTATATTGGACTCTTTCCTGTTTCAGCAGGATATTTTGTGCAATTTTGGCTCTGTTCAAAGGGGGTTATTTTTTGTTTTTTCTAAAGCATAAGAAAGCAAGCGCCGTGCTGGCGGCGGCTATGATGATCTCGGCTTCGCTCTTCAGCGGGTGTGGGAATGATGAGCAGCAGGCACAGCAGATGAATGCAGTGCAGGTCAAGACGATGATGGTGATCCAGCAGGATACGCCGATTGCCGCGGAATACGCGGGCAAGATCGTGGGCAAGAACGAGGTCTATGTCCAGTCCAAAGTTTCCGGCAAAGTGGTGGAAAAATATGTGACGGGCGGACAGATGGTGCAGGTGGGGCAGCCGCTTTACCGGATTGATTCCCGCCAGTATGAGTCTGCCGTCTTGCAGGCCCAGGCGAATCTGGCGCAGTCAGAGGCCACGCTCAACAATGCGCGCATTGATTTGGCACGTTATGAGCACCTCTACGAGTCCGAGGCGATTTCGGAGCAATCCGTGACAACGCAGCGGGCGAATGTGCACTCCTATGAGGCTTCCGCTGCGGCGAATGCCGCTCTTTTGAAGAAAGCGCAGGAAGATCTGGAGGATACGGTGATTTACGCGCCGATGACGGGGCAGCTTGCCGTGGATGATGTGGCAGTCGGGACGTTTGCGGTGGCCGGGGTGACGAATCTGGTGACCATCGGCTCCTCCGATCCGGTCTACGCGCAGTTCAGCATCAGCGAGACGGAATATCTGAAATTCATGGATGTATCTACGACGCAGCATGGCGGCCAGGGACCGATCAACGTGTCCCTCACGCTTGCCGACGGGACGCAGTATCCGCTGCTCGGGCAAATCGCAGAATCGGATCGCGGCCTTGCGGACAACACGGGGACGCTGACCTTGAAGGCGCTTTTCGCCAATCCGGATGACTTTTTGTTGCCGGGCATGTTTGTGCGCGTGAAGCTTTCGGGCAAGGTCGTGCCGAATGCGATGCTGGTTCCCCAGCGTGCTGTGCAGCAGCTTCTGGGGAAATCCTTTGTCATGGTGGTCGGGCAGGACAACAAGTCTGAGGCGCGGACCGTCACGCTGGGCGACAAGGTGGGAAGCTACTACATTATAAAGGATGGCTTGACACCGAGCGATGTGGTGGTCGTGGAGGGTCTCAGCAGCCTGCGCGAGGGCATGCCGCTGAACATCACGATGACCTCCGCCGAGGAGATGGGGTTCTCCCTGAAGGCAGATACGACACCCTTCAATGACAGCAAACTGAATGCGCCATCGAAGTCGTAAGGAGGCATTGGAGTGGCAAAATTCTTTATCCATCGGCCGATTTTTGCGATCGTCATCGCAATCATCATCGTGCTGGTGGGCATATTAGCAGGGTTGCAGCTGCCGATTGCCCAGTATCCGCAGATTTCGCCGCCTACGATTTCCGTGAGCACGAGCTACACGGGCGCGAATGCGGATGTTGTCAATGAGACCGTCGCACAGATCATCGAGCAGCAGGTTAACGGCACGGACGGCATGGACTATATGAGCTCCAATTCGGACGATACGGGGCGCTATAACCTGCAGGTCGTATTCCAGGTAGGGACAGACGGCGATATGGACTCTGTCAAGGTGCAGAACAATGTCGCCATCGCGAATGCGAGCCTCCCGGCGGATGTGCAGAAGGTCGGCGTGACGACCCGCAAGGCATCGAATGATATGGCGCTGATGATTTCCCTGAATTCTCCGGATGGGAGATACGACCGCGCCTTCATGAAAAACTATGCGGACATCTATCTGATGGATCAGATCAAGCGCGTGGACGGCGTGGGCGATGTGCGGGTATTTGGATCGGATTATTCCATGCGTATCTGGCTGGATCCCGACAAGCTCGCGGAGTTGGGATTGTCCGTGTCAGATGTGGTCTCGTCTCTGGAGGAGCAGAATCTGCAGGCGGCGGCAGGCGTGGTTGGCGCCATGCCTGCAACGAACGGGCAGGAGAAGCAGTATACGGGCAAGGTGCAAGGCCGACTGGTGACAGCGGAAGAATTCGGGAATGTCATTCTGCGTGCGGATGGGCTTGGCGCCATTGTGCGGCTGAAAGATGTGGCACGCATCGAGACCGGCCAAAAGGACAACAACATCGTCGCGAAATTCAACGGATATCCTGCGGTGGGATTCGGCATCCAGATGACAAGTGATGCCAATGCGATGGATACCGTGGCAAATGTGCAGGAGATCCTGGACAAGGCGCGTCCGGATCTGCCTCCGGGGCTGAAACTGTCCCAGATATTCGACAGCACGGACTATATCCGCGCCTCGATCCATGAGGTCACGGAGACATTTATAGAGGCATTGCTGCTGGTGGTGCTGGTCATCTTTGTGTTCCTGCAGAACTGGCGTGCGACGCTCATTCCGCTGCTTGCGGTGCCGGTTTCCCTGATCGGGACCTTTGCGGCATTTCTGATTCTTGGATTTTCCATCAATACGCTGACCCTTTTCGCGATGGTGCTTGCCATCGGGCTTGTGGTCGATGATGCCATCGTGGTCATTGAGAACGTAGAACATCATATGGAAAGCGGCTTGACGCCGATTGATGCGACGGAGCGTGCCATGGACGAGGTGCAGGGACCTGTGGTGGCGATTGCCTTTGTTTTGGCGGCGGTCTTCGTTCCTGTGGCGTTCTTGGGCGGAATGATGGGCGTGCTATATCGGCAGTTCGCGCTGACCATTGCGATTTCCATGGCGCTTTCTGCGTTTGTGGCGCTTACCCTGACGCCGGCGCTCTGCGCCATGATCCTGAAGCCCCATGCTCTGGACGAGAAGCGGACGGGTCTTTTGGATCGGTTCTTCACGGCATTCAATGAATGGTTCAACCGTACGAAGAACCGCTATGTGCACATTGTGGCACGGCTCATCAATCGGGCGCGCTACGCGGTGATCTTCATGTTCCTGATCTGCGGCCTGACCTGGCTGGTCTATCAGCATCTCCCTTCGACGTTTGTGCCGGAGGAGGATCAGGGCTACTTCATGACATCGGTTTCCTTGCCGGAGGGCACTTCGCTGAACCGCACGTCGGACACGATGGACAAATTGGCCATGGCAGTAAAGGACAATATTCCCGGTCTCGAAAACGTCATGTATATCACCGGCTTCGATATTCTGTCCTTCGGTTCCAAGCCGAATGCGGGCCTGCTGGTCGTGGGCATGAAATCATGGGATCAGCGCGGCGATGGTGCATCCGTGGACGACGGCGTTCGGACGATGTTCGGCTTGGGTGCGAAAGTAGTGCCTGAGGCGCGGGTCATCTCTTTCAATATGCCGGCGCTCCCGGGCTTGGGCACGGTCGGCGGCTGGTCCTTGCAGCTGCAGGATATGGCAGGGCATACGGACGCGGAACTCAATGAGATCACGGGACGGATCGTGGCGGCGGCAAACCAGCGTCCGGAGCTTCTGGGCGTGCGCACGACCTACAGCATCACTTCGCCCACCTATGAGTATGAGGTGGATCGCGAGAAGGTCAAAATGCTCGGCGTCAAGCTTTCGGATGTGTTCAATGCGCTGCAGATCAATTTCGGCGGCAAGCAGGTCAATGATTTCAATCAGTTCGGGCGTACCTATAAGGTCATGCTGCAGTCGGACACCCGCTATCGGAGCGAGGCGGAGGCAGCGAAATTCATCTTCTTGAAGGGTTCCGCCGGGCAGATGGTGCCTCTGGATACCCTGATCCGTGCAAAACTGAGCACAGGGCCGACGCAGATTTCCCGATTCAATGCGACGCGGGCCGTGACCATCCAGGGCAATGCAGGAGCGGGATACAGCTCCGGCCAGGCAATGGCGGCGATTGAGGAAATCGTGCATCAAGAGGCTCCTACGGGGTTCCAGATCGAGTGGTCCGGGCAGAGTCGTGAGGAGCGAAAAGCAGCCAGCTCTACCAGCCGTGTTCTGGCGCTGGCATTGGTCTTTGTGTTCCTGTGCCTCGCAGCCCTCTATGAGAGCTGGAGCGTTCCCTATGCGGTGCTGTTGACCGTGCCGACCGGTGTCTTTGGTGCGGTGGTGTCTGAGTACGGGCTCAGTTTTGTCGAAAAGTTTTTTGGGCATCCGAATGCGGGCTTGCAGGACAGCATCTACATGCAGATTGGTATCATCATGATTATCGGTCTGGCGGCAAAGAATGCGATCCTCATCGTGGAGTTTGCGAAGGTCCGTGTGGACCGCGGCATGGCTCCCGTGAAGGCGGCGCTGGAGGCGGCGGGGCTTCGCCTGCGCCCGATTCTCATGACGTCCTTTGCGTTCATCATCGGCTGTCTGCCCTTGGCGATTGCCACAGGCGCGGGTGCTGCAGCGCGCAACGGCATGGGCGTTGCGGTTGTGGGCGGCATGCTCTTTGCTACGTCGCTCGGTATTTTCCTGATTCCTGCATTCTTCGTCATTGTGGAGTATGTTTCCTCGAAGCTTGGCGGCATCAAGCAGGAGCGGAAGCGTACATCCATCGATTATATGTAACAGGATATATGTAACAAAGGCATTGGGATATGGTAGTTGCAGGAGGTGGCTTTATGCCGGTTTGTCGTTGGAAAGGGAAGTTCTTCGCATTGGCAGCTCTGTTGGCGGCGCTGCTGGTCGGCGGATGCGGCGGGGAAAAGGAGGAGGCTGCGGAAGCGCCGGTTCCCGTGAAGGTGATGCGTATTGCGAAGCAGTCCACGCCGAATCTTTTCCATGAATTCCCGGGGAACGTGGAAAGCGTTGCGGATGTGGTCGTGCAGTCCAAGGTCTCGGGCCGTGTCGTGGAGAAATATATCAGCGGTGGGGAATGGGTGAAGGCAGGGCAGCCGCTCTACCGTCTGGAAAGCAAGCAGTACGAGTCGGATGTCATGGCGGCGCAGGCCAATCTGGAAAACGCGCAAGTCCTCCTGCAAAATGCCCGGATCGACTTGATGCGCAATGAGGAGCTGCTGAAGGACAATGCGATTTCCGAGCAGCAGGTCACGACGCAGAAGACGCGGGTAAAGAGCTGCGAAGAGGAAGTGGCCGCCAAAGAGGCGCTGCTCCAATATGCGCAGCAGAACTTAGATGATACCATCGTCTACGCGCCGATGGACGGGAAACTCGCGCTGGACGACGTGTCGGTGGGTACCTACACGGTTGCGGGGCAGACGCATCTGGTCACCATCACGGCGCCGGATCCTATTTATGTGACGTTTGCCGTGACGGGGCAAGAATATTTGTGGATTGCGTCCTATGTGATGTCCGGGGCAGGCAATGTGGAGCAGAAGGTGACGCTGACGCTTGCGAACGGGGAACAGTATCCCCATGTGGGGCATATTGTGCAGTCCGACCGAGCGCTTGCCGAGGGAACGGGAACGCTGACCGTCAAGGCGATTTTCCCGAATCCCGACGGCGTATTGCTGCCCGGGATGTTCACGAATGTCAAAGTGACCGGCGGGAGCGCCCAAAATGCGATTCTGGTGCCGAAGGCGGCCGTGCAGGAACTTCTGGGAAAGCAGTTCGTGCTGCTGGTGGATGAAAATCATAAATCCACGTCCCATGTCATCAAACCGGTGTTTGAATTTGGTGACTACTACCTGCTGGACAAGGGCGTTTCGGATGGGGACATAGTCATCGTGGACGGGCTTGCGAGCCTGCAGAACGGCAAGGAACTGGATACGACGCTGGTGACGCCGGAGGAGATGGGCTATTCTATGACGACGGACAGCAAGAAGCAGCAGTAGGGGGGATACCATGGCAAGATTCTTTATTCATCGTCCGGTTTTTGCAATCGTCATAGCTCTCATGATTGTGATCATCGGCACCATTGCAGCCTTGCAGCTGCCGATTGACCAGTATCCGCAGATCTCGCCGCCGACGGTCAACGTCTCGACCACCTACACCGGCGCGAACGCCAATGTCGTGAACGATACGGTGGCGCAGGTCATTGAACAGCAGGTCAACGGCACAGAGGGCATGACGTACATGAGCTCGTCCTCGGACAGCACGGGCACCTACAGTTTGACGGTGCGGTTCGGTCTGGACACCAATGCCGACATGGACGCGGTCAATGTGCAGAACAAGGTGGCGCTGGCGAATTCCACGCTGCCGTCGGACGTGCTGACCGCAGGCGTCACGACGGAGAAAAGCTCACCGTCCATGGCATTGGTCGTATCCATCGTGTCCCCGAACGGAACCTATGAGCCGGAGTTTCTGAAGAACTATTCGGATATCTACTTGATTGATGCCATCAAGCGCGTTCCGGGCGTCGGCAAGGTCCAAGTCTTTGGCTCGGACTACTCCATGCGCGTCTGGGTGAACCCCGACAAGCTGGCGCAGCGGGGGCTTACCATGGCAGACGTGACCCAAGCCATTCAGAAGCAGAACATTCAGGCGCCTGCGGGCGTCATCGGGCAGATGCCCGCTCCGGATACGCAGGAGAAGCAGTATACCGGCACGGTGCAGGGACGGCTGGTCACCCCGGAGGAATTCGGCGAGATTGTGCTGAAATCGGCCGGCAATGGCGCCTATACGCGTCTCAAGGATGTGGCGCGCATTGAGACGGGCGAAAAGAGCAGCTCGGTCATATCCAAGTACAACAATCAGCAGGCCATCGGGTTTGCTGTCCAGCTTACCAGCGATGCCAACGCGATGGACAGCGTTTCTCAGGTCCAGGAACTCCTGAAGGATGCCTCCAAGTCCTTCCCTTCGGATATGGAGTATCATGAAGTCGTCAACAATACGAACTTTATCCGCGCTTCCCTGAACGAGGTGGTGCATACCTTCTTTGAGGCGTTGGCGCTGGTTGTCATCATTGTGTTCCTGTTCCTTCAGACATGGCGCGCAACGCTGATCCCGCTGCTGGCCGTCCCGGTTTCCTTGGTGGGAACTTTTGGCGCCTTCATTGTCCTGGGCTTTTCCATCAATACCCTGACGCTTTTTGCCATGGTGCTTGCCATCGGTCTGGTGGTGGATGACGCGATCGTGGTCATCGAGAATGTGGAAGAGCACATGGAATCCGAGGGACTCGGCCCCATCGAGGCAACGGAAGTAGCAATGGACGAGGTGCAGGGGCCGGTCGTGGCCATCGCCTTCGTGCTGGCGGCTGTCTTTGTGCCGGTAGCTTTCCTTGGGGGAACGACAGGCGTGCTCTATCGGCAGTTTGCTTTGACCATCGCCATTTCCATGGCATTGTCCGCGTTCATTGCGCTGACCTTGACGCCTGCCCTTTGCGGCATGCTGCTGAAGAAAAAGGACAAAAATGAGGCAAAAGGGCCTCTGGGACGTTTCTTCGATGCGTTCAACGCATGGTTTGACAGAATCCGCGAGCGCTATACGGGCAAGGTGGGTTGGTGCATTTCCCATATGAAGCTGGCCATTGTGTTCCTGCTCATCGTCTGCGGACTTACGGGACTGCTCTTCAAGATCCTGCCGTCCACCTTTGTGCCGGACGAGGATCAGGGTTACTTCCTAGCCGCTGTGATGCTGCCGGAGGGAACATCCCTCAACCACACCAGGGATACGGTGGATGCCTTTGCGACAGACATCCAGAAAATTCCGGGGGTAAAGGGCGTCATGCACATGAGCGGCTATGATGTCCTGTCCTCCAGCAACAAGTCGAATATGGGCACATTGTTCATTTCTCTGGATGACTGGGCGGATCGCAAGGAGTTTGACAAGCAGATTGCCCAGATTGTCAATCAGGCGAATGTTCTTGGCTACATGAATCATCCGGAGGCAACCATCTTTGGCTTCTTGCCGCCATCCCTGCCCGGCCTCGGCATGGTCGGCGGGTGGACCATGGAGCTTCAGGATATGGGCGGCCACAGCGATGAGGAGTTGAACGAGGTCACAGAGAAGATCATCGCGGCAGCGAACCAGCGGCCGGAGCTGGCGGCGGTGCGCACCACTTATGCGATCAATTCGCCGACCTATCAGTTCGAGCTGGACCGCAATCAGGTCACGAATCTCGGCGTGAATCTGTCCGATGTGTTCACCGCGCTTCAGGTCAATTTCGGCGGTTTTCAGGTCAATGATTTCAACCGCTTCGGGCGCAGCTACAAGGTCATGCTCCAGTCGGATGCCCAGTATCGCAACGAGGCAGAGACGCTGAACTTTGTCTTTGTGCGCAGCGATTTGGGGACAATGGTCCCGCTGAGCGCACTGGTCACGCCGAAGCTTGGGACGGCTCCCTCGGTCATCACCCGATTCAACGGAACCCGCAGCGTCTCCATTCAGGGAGAGGCAGGGGAGGGCTACAGCTCCGGTCAGGCCATGGCAGCCATCGAAGAGGTTGTGCAGCAGGTTGCGCCAAACGGGTACCATGTGGAATGGTCCGGCATGAGCCGAGAGGAGAAGCAGGCAAGCGGCTCTACGGGGCAGGTCATGCTTTTGTCGTTGGTCTTTGTGTTCCTGTCGCTGGCAGCGCTTTATGAGAGTTGGAGCGTTCCGTACTCGGTGCTCATGACCATCCCGATCGGCGTCTTCGGTGCCCTGTTCTCGGAATTTGCGATGAGCATTGTGGAGGCCTCGGCCGGACATCCGAATGCCGGCCTGCAGAACAGTGTCTACATGCAGATTGGTATCATCATGCTGATGGGCCTTGCGGCGAAAAACGCGATCTTGATTGTTGAGTTCGCGAAGATGCGCAGGGACAAGGGCATGGATGCGGTGAAAGCGGCGCTGGAGTCGGCGAATCTGCGTTTGCGTCCGATCATCATGACATCCCTGGCCTTCATCATCGGCTGTATCCCGCTTGCCATCGCAACGGGAGCGGGCGCGGCCTCCCGTAACGGCATGGGGGTCGCGGTCGTGGGAGGCATGCTCTTTGCGACATCTCTTGGCATCTTCCTGATTCCCGTATTCTACGTCATGGTCGAGAAGATTGCAGAGAAGCTGAAGCCTTCCAAGAAAAGCGAATAGGATGGCTTGATACAGGGGAAATGCGGCTGCTGTGCACGCCAAGTTCCGTATGGGTATTGTGGTTTTCCCGGCAGTTCCTGTTGCTGTGACGCAGGAACTGCCTTTCTTTTTTCGGAGAAGGGAAATGGAATATTTCGCAGAGTGCTGTGAGGATGGAATTCGTCCGTGAGGAAATGCACCTTCGGAGGCTTCGTTTTTCAGTTGAAGAGGGAGGAATGAGAATGTTTACATTTTTAGCTGCTCTGTGTGCGCTGATTGCAGGATTTTTTATCTATGGCACCGTCGTGGAAAGGATTTTCGGGCCCACGAACAAGCCCACGCCTGCTGTGGTGCACAATGACGGTGTGGATTATATCCCGCTGCCTACGTGGAAGGTGTTCCTGATCCAGCTGCTGAACATCGCAGGGCTGGGCCCGATTTTCGGGGCGCTGGGCGGAGCGCTGTGGGGGCCGAGCGTCTATCTTTGGATCGTTTTCGGAACGATTTTCGCGGGCGGCGTCCATGATTACCTTTCGGGGATGATTTCCCTGCGGGAGGACGGGAAGAGCATTTCCGAGGTAGTGGGGCGTCATCTGGGACCTGTCATGCTGACCGTCATGCGGATTTTTTCCGTCGTTCTTCTGGTTCTGGTGGGCACAGTGTTCATGACGGGGCCTGCGGGGCTGCTTTCGAATCTTACGGGAGTCGCGACTACGATCGTGCTGCCCTGTGTGCTGCTGTATTATTTCCTTGCGACGCTGCTTCCCATTGATGCGCTTATTTCCCGGTTTTATCCCCTGTTCGGCGTCTGTTTGATCGTGATGGCCCTTGGCATCATGGGCGGCATGCTTCTGGGGGTCGGCGGACATGTGATGCCGGAGATGCAGCTGGTGAATCTGCACCCGAAGGGAGATGCTATGCCCATTTGGCCGCTGATGTTCATCACCGTGGCATGCGGCGCGATTTCCGGTTTTCACTCCACCCAGTCCCCCATCATGTCCCGATGCTTGAAGGACGAGCGTCTGGGACGTCCCGTGTTCTACGGCGCAATGGTCGCAGAGGGCATCATTGCGCTTGTGTGGGCGGCTGCCGGCATCACGTTTTATGACGGAACAGGCAATCTGGCCAAGGCGCTGGCTGACGGCGGCGCCGGTACCGTGGTTTATGATATCTGCGTCGGTTTTATGGGGGGCAGCGGCATCAGCGGCTATATCGGCGCTACGCTTGCCATGCTTGGTGTCATCGCCTGTCCGCTGACCTCCGGTGACACGGCATTCCGCAGCGCGCGCCTTACGTTGGCCGATTGGTTTGGTGTCGGGCAGTCGAAGCCGATGCAGCGTCTGCTCTTTGCGGTTCCCCTGCTGGCTGTCGGCGGGCTTCTTTCCCAGATGGATTTCCACATCATCTGGAGGTACTTCTCATGGACCAATCAAACGCTCGCCATGATTGTTCTCTGGACAGGCGCGGTCTACCTCTATCGCACCATGCAGGGGAGCCGTGCCTATCTGATCGCGGCAGTTCCCGCCGCTTTCATGTCTGCGGTCACCAGCACCTATATTTTGTATGCGCCGGAAGGGCTGCAGCTTTCCACATCCATTTCCTATCCATCCGGCATCGTGTTTGCCCTTCTCTGTATTGCGCTGTTTGCGCGGGCTACTGTATGGAAGCGCTAAAAAAAAATTTGCCCGATCGCTTTATGGTTATTTTTATAGCTTTTATGAATATGTTTGTCCCCTTGTCCACGGATCTGTACCTGCCGGCTTTGCCGGAAATGAGCGGATATTTTTCGGTATCGCAATCTTTGGTGAGTCTTACCTTAACTTTATTCTTTGTGTTTTATGCAATTTCCATGATTTTGCTTGGCCCTTTGAGCGATAAATACGGGCGACGGCCCATTCTGCTGTTCGGGACGTCAGTATATACCCTTGCATCGGTTCTTTGCGCGATGGCTCCCAACATATATGTCCTGATTGGCGCCCGTATCGTTGAAGCTATCGGTTCGGGCGCGATTATAACCGTATCGACGGCTTTGGTAAAAGATATATTCAGCGGGAGCAAAATGAAAAAGATTTTGGCCGTCACTCAGGCGTTGGGGGTAATTGCACCAATCGTGGCTCCCGTTATCGGCGGTTTTTTGCTTACGTTTACCGCATGGCACGGAGCCTTTGTCTTGTTGTCTGTTTTGGGCGCAATAAATTTTATCTTGGCGTGTCTGCTGACCGAAACGCTTTTGCCGCAATCCCGTTATCAAGGCACAATGCTTCATTCTTTGTCGCTGCTGCTGGAAGTTGCCCATCGTAAGGACTTTATGCTGCTGCTCTTGGTGTTTGCCTGTTTCTCGACTCCCTTTATGGCGTACATAAATTTGTCATCCTTCATATATGTGGAACATTTTGGCTTGTCCGCGCAAACCTACAGCCATTTTTACGCCATCAACGCATCGTTTTCCATATTGGGGCCGTTTTTATACCTGAAACTAAGCCGCCGCCTGTCAAAGTTCAGGCTCACTTATATCTGCTTTGCCTTGGCTGTTTTCAGCGCCATAGCCATGCTGGCGGTTGGCAGGGACGGTGCTGTGGTCTTTTTGATGTGCTATGTTCCCTATACATTGGCAAATTCATTTACCCGGTCACATTCCATGAATTGGCTGCTCAGCATTACCGACAACAACGCCGGTACGGCCTCGTCCGTGATCAAGTTTATGCAAACCATGTTCGGCAGTTTCGGCATGATGGCGGCCGCTCTTCCGTGGCCGGATTATATTCACGGGCTGAACGTGATTATGATATTCGCCGTAATGTTATCCTTTGTGTTGTGGCAGCTTGTCCAAAGGTTTCACGGCGATACCATTGCCAAGGCAGCCTGAAATGCGATTAGCGGCTTGCGGCACGGCAAACTCTCCCTATGGCAAAAGGGGAATATTTTGCCTATAGCAAAATTTGAACGCTTGCGTTATGACAGGATTAACCTGTCGAAACGCTAAGAGGAGTATTTTGCCTATGGCAAAATTTGAACGCTTGCGTTATAATGAAGTTTAGTTTTGAATTTTGGAAATGGATGGTGAATTAAGTGAAAGTCACGAAGAAGGATTTGGATAATGTGGCGGTGCTTTCCCGTCTCTCCATTCCGGAAGAGCAGGCAGACAAATATATGGGGCAGATGGATGCTTTCCTGACCTATGTGGAGAACCTTTCCGGCGTGGATACGGAACAGGTGCAGCCCACGACCTATGCGCTGCCCATGCAGAATGTGTTCCGTGAGGATGTGGTGAAGCCGTCCCTCGACCGCGAGGCAGCGCTTTCCAATGCGCCGCTGAAGGAAGACGGCTACTTCAAGGTTCCGAGAGTTCTGGAAGAGTGATGGAGGGAAGAACGTGAGATTATTTGAACAACCGGCGCATGTTCTCCATGACATGCTCGTGAAGAAGGAAATCACCTCGGCGGAGCTCACGCAGGATGTGCTGGCCCGTATGGACGAGGTGGAGGGGGATGTAAAGGCCTATCTCCATGTGACAAAGGAAGCGGCGCTTGTCCAAGCGAAAGCAGCGGACGAGAAAATCGCCAGGGGCGATGCGATTGCCTTTTTGGAGGGAATTCCCTGCGCAATCAAGGACAATATCTGCACAAAGGGCGTTCCGACCACTTGTGCGTCGAAGATTCTGGAGCACTTCGTGCCTCCCTATGATGCGACGGTCATGACGAAGCTCGAAAAGGAACACCCTGTCATGCTGGGGAAGACCAATATGGATGAGTTCGCCATGGGCGGTTCCACAGAGAATTCCGGCTTTTATCCGACGCATAATCCTTGGGATACGGATTGTGTCCCGGGGGGGAGCTCCGGCGGCAGTGCGGCTGCCGTAGCAGCAGGGACGGCAATCTGGGCGCTTGGCTCGGATACGGGCGGATCCATCCGCCAGCCCGCCTCTTTTTGCGGTGTGGTAGGCATGAAGCCGACCTATGGACGGGTCTCCCGCTATGGGCTGGTGGCCTATGCTTCCTCATTGGATCAGATCGGGCCGATTGCCCGGGATGTGACGGACTGCGCGCATATTTTGAATGTCATCGCAGGCCATGATGAGATGGATTCCACCTCTGCGGATGCAGCGGTTCCCGACTTCACAAAGGCGTTGAAAGAGGATGTCAAGGGGCTGAAAATCGGTCTTCCGAAAGAGTATTTTGTCAAGGGCATGGATGCGGATGTGGAAAAGACAGTCCGCGCTGCCATTGACAAGTTCAAGGAACTGGGGGCGGAGGTCGTGGAGATTTCCCTGCCCCATACGGATTATGCAATCTCCACGTATTATCTGATCGCACCGGCCGAGGCGGCAACCAATCTGGAACGCTATGACGGCATCAGCTATGGTGAGCGCGTCAATGGCGCGGATGTTGTGGAGCTTATGACCAATACCCGCAGCGAGAAGTTCGGCGAGGAGGTCAAGCGGCGCATCATGATCGGCAACTATGCGCTTTCCGCCGGTTACTACGATGCCTATTATCTCAAGGCGCTGAAAGTGCGTACCTTGGTGCAGCAGGATTTTACGGAAGCATTCGAAAAAGTGGATGTCATTATGGCTCCGACGGCTCCGACGCCTGCTTTCAGAATCGGGGAGCTCGTCAGCGACCCGTTGCAGATGTACCTGCAGGATATTTGCACGGTTCCCTTGAATCTCGCGGGACTTCCCGGCATTTCCGTCCCCTGCGGCTTCAGCAGCAAGGGCATGCCAATCGGGCTTCAGATCATCGGCAAGGCGCTGGATGAGGAGACTATCCTGCGAGCGGCCTATACCTATGAGCAAACACAGGACTTCCATACGAAAATGGCAAGCATTGGAGGGAAGAACGCATGAATTATGAAGCAGTCATTGGTCTTGAAATCCATTGTGAGCTGAAGACAAAGACAAAGATTTTCTGCGGTTGCGAAACGGGTTTCGGGGCAGAGCAGAACACCCATGTATGCCCCGTCTGCCTTGGCTTGCCGGGGGTGCTGCCCACCATCAACAAACGGGTGGTGGAGTTCGGCATCAAGGCAGGGCTCGCAACGAACTGCACGATTAATCAATACAGCAAATTCGACCGCAAGAACTACTATTATCCCGACCTGCCAAAAAACTGGCAGACATCGCAATACGATCTGCCCATTGCGGAGCATGGATGGGTGGATATCGATACAGAGTCCGGGAAAAAACGCATCCGCCTGACCCGTATCCACATGGAGGAGGATGCCGGCAAGCTGGTGCATTCCGGCACGAATATCAAGGATTCCGCGACTTCCAATGTGGACTATAACCGCACGGGCGTCCCGCTTCTGGAAATCGTTTCCGAGCCGGATCTTTCCTCCGCGGAGGAAGCGCGTGCCTATATGGAAAAGATCAAGGCTATCATGGAGTACATCGATGTGTCCAACTGCCGTATGGAGGAGGGCAATCTGCGTGCCGATATCAATGTTTCCCTGCGTCCGGAAGGGTCCAAGGAGCTTGGCACGCGCACGGAGATGAAGAACATCAACTCCTTCAAGTCGTTGGAGGATGCCATCAATTATGAAATCGAGCGCCAGACAGAGGTCTTGGAGGATGGCGGGCATATCGTCCAGGAAACCCGTACCTGGGATCCGGAGCGGGGCATCACGCTTTCCATGCGCAGCAAGGAAAACGCCCATGATTACCGCTATATGCCTGAGCCTGACCTTCCGCCCATCGTGACGACGGCGGAGCAGATCGAAGCATTCCGCAAGGAGCTTCCGGAGCTTCCCGATGCGCGTCGTGAGCGTCTGCAGCAGGAATTTGGCCTTTCTGACTACGACGCGGGCATCATCACCAGCACCCGTGCGATGGCGGAGTATTTCGATGCCATGGTGTCGGAAGGAGCCGACGCGAAAGCCGCGGCGAACTGGATGATGGGAGACCTGTCCAAAAACCTCAATGCAGAGGGAAAGGAAATCCAGGATTCCCCTGTGGACGCAAAGCGGCTGGCGCAGATGATCGCACTTATCGACAAGGGAACGATCTCCTCCAAAATCGCCAAGACGGTATTCAAGGAAATGTGGGCTTCCGATGCGTCCCCCGAGCAGATCGTGAAGGACAAGGGCCTTGTGCAGATCACGGACACAAAGGAAATCGAGGGCGTCGTGGATGCGGTGATTGCCGCGAATCCCAAGGCGGTAGAGGAATACAAGGCCGGAAAGAAAAAGGCCATCGGCGCGCTGGTGGGCCAGGTCATGAAGCAGACCAAAGGCAAGGCGAATCCGCAGATGGTGAACCAGCTGCTTGCGAGCAAGCTGGACAACTGAATCGTGTCGCAAATCGGCAAGCAGGCGTCTTCTGACCGGCTTGCCGATTTTTTGTGCAGCTTTTCAGAGAATTTTCCGGGTTGCAGGGATTTCAACGCTGACCGTCGAATAGATAGCCGAGGGTATGGTGTTTGCCTCAGGCTCTGTAAAGAGGGGAGTGATGGGATGAAGAGGTGCTGCGCTGTGCTTCTGTGCATCCTTTCGCTCGCGTTGATCGGCTGTGGACAGGAAAAAAGGATGCTGCATGATGTAGGGGAATATCAGAAAGTGCGGATGGTCATGGCGGTCAATGGCACGGAACGTGGCATCGATACCATGGTGGCGCGCAAATTCTCCCAGCTGGTAGATGAAGAGACAAACGGGCGGGTTCATATCGAGGTCTATCCGAGGGATCAGCTGGCAGGCGGCAACACGACCAAGGGCGTGGAGATGATAGCGAACGGTTCTGTGGATCTGGCGGCCTACACCTCCGGCACGATGGCAATACTGGATGAACGCTTGTCGGTCGGTACGATTCCCTGGAGCTATCAAAGCTATCAGGAGGCGCGAAAGGTCATCGATGAAACGGGCGGGGCGTATTATGCGAAACTTTTGGAGATGCAGGGCATCCGCTATCTGGGCTCGACCCATAACGGATTCCGCCAGCTCACGAATGACAAACGTCCGGTCAGAAATGTGGAAGATATGCAGGGGCTGAAAATCCGTGTGCTTGGGAAGCAGGGAAGCTACTTTCTGTTCTTTCGGGCCTTGGGAGCCGAACCGATTCCCCTGAGCTGGAGCGAGCTTCCGACCACCATACGGCAGGGAACCACGGACGGACAAGAGAACAGCTATCTTACAATACTGTCCGCGAATCTGGATGATATACAGAAATACATGACGATTTGGAATTATGCCTATGAAAATTACATTTTCGTCGCGAATACCAAATCATTGGATATGCTGGAACCTAAAACACAGGCAATGCTTCAGGAAAAGATGACAGCGGCCTGCAACTGGGGAAGGGACTACGTGGAGGAAAATGAACAAAGGTTCTTGCGGGAATGCATTGCGAACGGCATGGAGGTCATTGAGCTTTCACCGGAGGAACGAACAAAATTTCAGGAGCGCACACAATCTTTGATTGGTCACCTGAAGGAAAAGTACGGGGCGGAAGCCTGCGAGGCGTTCCGGATTCCATAAGCCGTACAACATCTCTTTGAGGAGGTGGAAGCTTGAAACGAGTAGTTTGCCGCTTTTTCTGTTCGCTCATCGTTTATTCCATATGCGTGATGGCTGCGCCTGTTATTTTTGTGATGCCGCTGCAGGTGGTCCGATTTGCGACGTTTCTGCCGCCTTTGCTTGGGCTGATGTGGGGGCCCGTGGCGGCCGCAGGCGTTTTCGTGGGGGAATTGCTGACAGGCGTGGACTGGCAGGCCGTTGGCCGTCTTATGGAGCAGGAGGGGGCGGGCGCGGTCTCGGCGCAGTCTTTCTGGGTCCTTTGCCGAGATGCGCTCTGTGTCTTTTTATCTGCGTATCTGCCGTTTCGCCTGTGGCATTCTTGTTTTGTGCGTCCGGGGGAGCCGGTTTTTTCTTCCAGTGCGCACTGTTTGCTGAAGTTCGTCGGAATTTTGTTTCTTACCTTTTCGGTAACGTCCGTTTTTCAAGGGCTCACCATGGATGCGGAGGGATGGGCTCAAATACGGGAACATACGGGTTCCCGTATCAATTCCTGCATCGAATATGTGCTGCTTTGTTTTGTCAACGACTTTAACATCGCGATTTTCTTTGGATCGATTTGGTTTTTCTATCTTATCAGCCGTAACTACGCATTTTATCAACCAAAACAGCGCTATCTTTTCCGTTCGGCATCACCGGAGATCAGCGGCAGTACCGAGAGCGCAGCAGAGCAGGACGTCTCCGTCGGCGCAGGGAGCTTTTCGCACGACAGCAGCTGGAGCATGGCGCTTCTATTCTTCCTTTCTTTTTTTGCGTTGTTTGTTTTTTTGGATGTTTCCGGCATCATCTACGATCTGGACCAGATCGACACATGGCGGCAGTACATTGCGGAATGCCTGACCATGGTAAATGCAGCGATGATCGCTCTTTTTTATATGCTGCTTCGCTATCGGCGTTCCATCATGACCAATGTCGTGCTGCTGGAGGTCGTGACAGTTTTTATTTCCGCCGCAGTGCTGGGATGGGGCTGTTTTTTCGCAATGGATTATGCGCTCAGTCAGCATGCGGAGCAGTCCATGGAAGAGATGAGCGCCATCTGCCGGGAACGGATGCGGAGGACGTTCGACGGCATACGGGTTTCCGTCAATGGCATGAAGGCTTTGGCCCTGCATGAAATGGAAAGCTATGACCGTCTTGTGAATGATGAAGCGTATCGACAGGATTACCTGAAGCGGATGGAGCGTTTCTGCGAGTTGGTTGCCGCCGGTACGGACGGCAGTATTGCGTTTTACCTGCGCTGCGATCCGTCCTATGCGGGGCCGATTAGCGGTTTTTCGTGGGAACGTGAGGCGGATCGCTGGGAAGGAGCGATCCCTTCTTTCTACCGGAGGGTTCCCATCGATCTTTCGAAATATGAGCCGACCGATGTAAAAAATGTAGGCTGGTTTTATATTCCGATGCAGCGCCATCATGCAACATGGATCGAGCCGTACATCGATCCCCTGACGAAGGACTATGTCATTTCCTATGTCGCGCCGTTTTATGAGGGAAATCATTTCGTGGGCATTGTGGGCATGGACATCGATTTCGAGTATCTGGTCCATGAAGTCCGCAGAATGGCGGTTTATGATTATGGACATGTCTATCTGATGGATCGGAACGATAGGGTGCTCTATCATAGGGATTTTGAGCAGGGAGCTGATTTTGTGCCGAATCCCGGCTATTATGAAAGAGAGACCTATCTTTTCGACGGCGTTTGGCTGGGCATAGCAATGCCCCGCCACGATGTGTACGCGGAGCGCAACAATATGCTGATGCATTTGATCGCGAGCATGTTATTCGTGGCAATCATGGTATCGTTCTTCAGCATCTGGCTGGCTTCCCGTGGCATCCGTCCCTTATTGGCATTGACGGATGCAGCGAAAAGGATTGCGGCAGGCAATCTGGATGTCAAGATCCCCTACGAGTCGGAAAACGAACTGGGCGCTTTGGTGGACAGCATCCGCGAGATGGTTTCCAAGCTGGAAGTCTATGTGTATCGGGACAAGCTCACAGGGCTTCGGAATACGGCGGCTTACATGCGGAAAGGAGCAGAGCTTGACAAGCGCAGGTCTGAAGAGTCGCTTGCCTATGCTGTTGTGGTATTTGATGCGAATTTCCTGAAGCGCGTCAACGACCGCTATGGGCATGAAGCCGGAAACGAGCTGATCCGCCGTGCGGCAAATATCATCTGCAGAGTGTTCGCTCACAGTCCTGTCTTCCGTGTGGGCGGCGATGAGTTTGTAGCCATTCTGGAGAAACAGGACTACGAGCATCGGGAGCAGCTGCTTCGTTCCTTCGACGAACAGACGCAGGCAGAGCGCTTCGAGGTGGAGGGCGACGAACTGGCTGTATCCGTGGCCAGAGGCATTGGAGTCTATCGGAGCGGCATGGAATACGCAGCCGTTTTCCATGAGGCGGATGCGGCGATGTATGAGCATAAGATGGCAATGAAGAAAGAAAACTGACGACAGTGGGTTTATTCGACTTATTCAGTGGGAGGTTAAGGCTCCCACCGGATAAGTCTCATGTTACGGGACTACATTTGGAAAGTTCCTGTGCGAAGGAGGATGTTTGTGCAGTATCGTGCGGTGATTTTTGACATGGATGGAACGTTGCTTAATTCTTTGGAGGATTTGGCGGACAGCGTGGAGGAGCTGCTGTCATTTTACGGATATCCGGGACATACGCTGGAAGAGTACCGTTATTTTGTCGGGAACGGCCCCAGAAAGCTGATCCAGCGCAGCTTGCCGAAGGACATGGCAGAGAATGAGACTTTTGTGGATGAGGCTTTGGTACGTTACAAAGGTATTTATGAAAAAAATATGATGAACAAATCGAAGCCTTATGAGGGAATCCTTGAAATGCTGGGGAAGCTGCAGCAGAAGGGAATCCCACTGGCCGTCTGCACGAACAAGCAGGAGCCTGCAGCAAGATTGATCGCCGCAAAGCTGTTCCCTGCCGGGATATTTCGCGAGATCGTGGGAGATGTTCCCGGACAGGCTCGCAAGCCGGATCCGTCCCGTGCCTTGCAGATTACAGAACGTATGGGCGTTCTCCCCGAGGAAGTCGCATATATCGGAGACAGTCCGGTGGACATGGAAACGGCAAGCCGTGCAGGATTCCTCGGGATTGGTGTCAGCTGGGGGTTCCGCCCGGAGTCGGAACTGGTGGAAAGCGGCGCGGATCTGATCCTGAAGCATCCGATGGAACTGTTGGAACGATTAAACTTTGTGGGGAACGCAGAACGGGAATCGGAAAGATTGGAGCGTTTATGAAAAAGACAATCCCTGTGGTGAAAGGGAAGACTTACGAAATTGAAATCCACGGTTTGGGCAGCAGCGGTGAAGGCGTGGGAAAATTTGAGGGATTTACGGTTTTTGTGCCTTATGCGTTGCCGGGCGAGCTTGTCGAGGCGCAGATTGAAGAAGTCAAGAAGACTTATGCGAGGGGCAGGTTGTTGAAAATCCTGCGCAAAAGTGCGGATCGCGTGGAACCCAAATGCAAGGTTTATCACGCTTGCGGAGGATGTCAGCTCCAGCATCTTTCCTATGAGGCACAGCTCAAGGCAAAGCATCAGCAGGTCGTCGACGCTGTTTCCCGTATCGGCAAACGTCCTGACCTTTTTGTGGGGGAGACTTTGCCTGCGGAGCATCCGTGGAACTATCGAAATAAAATGCAGTTCCCCATCGGGAGGAGCAAGGGCAGGACTGTCATCGGATGCTTCGCACAGGGGAGCCATGACATCATCGACACGCATGAATGTCATATCCAGAAGCAGGGCAACGATGCGATTGTCAACGCGGTACGCGAAATCGTGGATCAGCTTCATATCTCCGTTTATGATGAGGATCGGCATACGGGCGTGTTGCGTCATGTCATGGGGCGTGTGGGAAAAAACGGAGAACTCATGGCGGTGCTGGTGACGGCGACGAAAGAACTTCCGAAAGCCAGGGAATTCGTGCGGCTGTTGCGCGAAAAAGTGCCGAAGCTCACAAGCATCCAACAGAATATCCAGACCTATCACAATAACGTCATTCTGGGAAGGGAAACAAAGCTCCTCTGGGGCAAGCCGACGATTCTGGATTCTCTTGGCAGGCTGGATTTCCATATTTCCGCAAGATCATTTTTTCAGGTCAACAGCGAGCAGGCAGAAGTGCTCTATAACAAGGCACTGGAATTCGCAGAGCTCAGCGGACATGAAATCGTCATAGACGCCTATTGCGGCACGGGGACCATCACGTTGTTCCTCGCCCGGAAAGCCCGCAGGGTTTACGGCATCGAAATCGTAAAGCCTGCGATTTTGGATGCCCGGCAAAATGCCAGGGACAATCACATCAAGAACGCGGAATTCATCGTAGGAGACGCAACCGTCGTTATGCCCAAGCTCTACAAGCAAGGCATCCGCCCAGATGTCGTTGTCGTAGATCCCCCGAGAGCCGGCTGCACGCCGGTGGTACTGGAAACTTTCGCACAGATGGAGCCGAAAAGAATCGTCTATGTATCCTGCAACCCCGCCTCGCTGGCAAGGGATATTGCAATTCTTGATGGATTGGGATATCGGGCGGAGAAAGTGCAGCCCGTGGATATGTTCCCGTTTAGCTCGCATGTCGAGACAGTAGTATTGATGTCAAGAGTCGAAGGAAAATAGCCGCAAAAGCCCAGTAATACTGCGGTTTTCGGACAATCGGAGGAATTTAACATCGGGCAGACCAAATGCTTCTCGGTAACTTATCGAAGGGCAAATTAGCTCAAAAAGTGTGAGAGTTGAGTTGCCACGATAGATGTCACTATGTTGAATACGGCACCACAAATCCGCTGACGATCCTTTTGCAGAGAAATGGCTTCTCGCGTGAGTCGGCGCGATTTATCAAGGAAAATCCGGAGTATGTCGTGAAGGATGGCAGTACCGGGAAATTAAAACTGAAGGCCTCGCTATCAAACGAGGAGGAATAAAGACAGATGAAAGGTTCAGAATGCAAATTCGTTAAATATATGGAGGGCTCAGACAAGCGGTTTGTCATTCCGGTTTATCAGAGAAACTATGACTGGAAAACCGAAAACTGCAAGCAGCTGTATGATGATCTTGTAAAGATCATCAAGGGGAACCGGAAGAGTCACTTTTTCGGGAGTCTTGTTTCTGTCTATAATCCGGATGGGCACAATGAGGAGTTTCTGATCATTGATGGCCAGCAGCGTCTTACGACAGTTTCGCTGTTGTTCCTTGCCATGTATAACTTGATTGATAAGGGTGTCATTGTGCCGGAGACCGCTAATCTGAAGCAGCGAATTTTCGAGGAATACCTCGTGGACAAGTGGAAGCCGGAGGATACCCGTATCAAGCTCAAACCGGTAAAGAATGACCAGACGGCTTTCGGGAAGCTGTTCTCTGATCCGACAGAGCATATCCGCGAGTCCAATCTGACTGTGAATTACGATTATTTTTATGACCGCATTCAGAAACAGGAAATCACCATCGATCAGCTTTACGATGCGATCTGCTGTCTGGAGATTATAAACATCCGACTGGATATGGACGACAATCCGCAGCTCATTTTTGAGAGCCTGAACTCGACCGGTCTTGACCTCAGTGAAGGTGATAAGATCAGAAATTTCATATTGATGGGCTTGCCTTCTAAGGAGCAGGAGGATTATTACGAGAAATACTGGAATAAGATCGAGGTTTGCACGAAGTATGATGTAAGCGCCTTTATCCGGGATTACCTGAGTGTGAAGCAGCAGGCCATCCCGCAGCAGAAGAAGATCTACATCAATTTTAAGGACTTTGTGGAGCTTGGAAAAATCGAAACGGAACCACTCCTTGCCGAGATGCTGGCCTACGCAAAGCGGTACCAGATTCTCCTTGATGGTAATTCTGGCAGTGCCGCCCTTGACGCTTGTATTGACCGACTGAATCGTTTGGAGACTACGGTAACAAGGCCGTATTTCCTCGAAGTGCTGCGCCTATATAACGAAAACAAACTGACGTTGGCACAGGTCACTGAGATTTTCCTGACGACAGAGAATTACCTGTTCCGCCGGACGATGTGTGACCTGCCGACAAATGCTCTGAATAAAATCTTCCTCATGCTGCACCGAGAGATCATACGATACGACGGTACCGAGGATAACTATGTCGAGAAGCTCAAGTATGCACTTCTTTCCAAGAAAGAGCGTGCCCGCTTCCCGGACGATGTGGAGTTTAAGGCGGCATTTGAGGAACGTCCAGTTTATCTGATGAACAGCAAGAATAAGATTTACATTCTTGAGCGCTTCGAGAACTTCGGTACTTCGGAGGATAAGGATGTATACCGTCACTGTGATGACGGCACCTATTCGATTGAGCACATTATGCCTCAGCATCTGACACCGGTGTGGCAGAAGGAGCTGGGCGATGACTATGAGCAGATACATGAGCTGTGGTTGCATCGCATGGCAAATCTTACGCTGACGGCCTACAACTCGAAATACAGCAATAGCTCTTTCACTGAAAAGAGAACCATGCAGAACGGTTTCGATGACAGTGGTATCCGCATGAATACTTGGATTGCCAAGAAGGACAAGTGGACGCTGGCGGAGCTGGAGGAGCGCAGCGAATATCTCATGGGTCGGGCTCTGTCAATCTGGGCAGCACCTGTCACAGAATATAAACCGGAAGAAAAGCAGCTTGACACTTATACGCTTGAGGATGAGGGCGAACTGACCGGACGACTGATTGCGAAGTTCACCTTTAAAAACACTGAGCAGCCGGTAACGAGCTGGGTTGAGATGTTCCAGAAGGTTATTCAGATTCTGTATGCCGAGGATAAGGCCATTATCACTAAGCTGGCCATGTCGGAGGAGGAGAACATTGCTCTCCACTTCAATACAAATCAGGATGCGTTCACGAAGTCGCTTGAGATCGGCGATGGCATCTATGTATGGACAAACACCAGCACTCAGAGCAAGCTATCTGTTCTGAGTCGTCTCTTCAAATTGTACGATGAAGATCCGGCAGACTTGGTATTTTATCTGCGTGATGAGAACGAAGTGAATGAGGATGAACCGGGTAGCCGTTACGAGCTCCGAAGAAAATATTGGACATACGCGCTCCCGATTATCCAGAAAGCTCACGGCGAGGATGGTTCCTTCTCCAATGTTAATCCGTCAAGGGATAACTGGATCAACGGCTTCTTTGGTATAGGCGGCTTCTATCTTTGCTGCGTAGCAAACTTTGATGCGGCGCGGACAGAGGTCGTATTTGGCAGAGGAAATAAGCAAGAAAACAAGGCTGCATTCGATAGCCTGTATACACATAAAGCAGAAATAGAATCTGCGCTGGGCACGACGCTCCAGTGGAACCGTGGCGACGACATCAAATCGTCCAAGGTATTCATTCAGCTGAATAATGTCAGCATCGAGAACGAGACCGATTGGCTCCAGATGGCTAACTTCCTTTATAAAACAATAAAGAAGGGGCGCGTGATGAAAATAGGAAGAAATGATCCGTGTCCATGCGGAAGCGGGAAAAAATATAAGAATTGCTGTTTAAGAAAGACACAATGAGTGTTCCGGAGCAAATAAGTTATGCAGTTAAAGAAAATGGCTATAAAGAAGATGTAGGGGATGTTCTGGCAAACATGTACAGGTACATGGAGAGAAAATAATGGTGGGGTGCCTGCCACGCTTCGTGCGCTGCGTTATATGTTTGCCTATCTGAGATCGGATATACACCTTCTCTATGTATAGGCGAGGTGCTTGGGCAAGGATTGTACTTTGATCACTCATGGATTAGCCTTGATGATAAAATGATTGATCTTGCGATAAGCATGACCTTGCTTGGAGGAGCACCGGCATCAGGAGTTATTGTTTTTGGAAAAGACATCAAAACAGGGTTGTCTCCTATATTGGATTATGGTGTTCCGGGCAGAGGCATCGAGGATCAGGCAAAGTTCGTGATGGAACTCCCGTTTAACCAGTATATGGATAGCTTCCCGGATGAAAAAGATGGTCTATGGGGCGTCGTTCGTGAAGTATTAGGTACTGATATAAACATCCCATCATTGCGTGAAAAATACAAGGACACTAAGAGAGTCCTTGTAAGACATGAATAATGGTAATGGTGTTGCATTTGAAGAAAGAGGCTTATTCGTCCGTGAGTAATGATATAAAAGCAATTGAAACAGAATATGACGGACATCGATTTCGTAGTCGACTTGAAGCTCGCTGGGCTGTCTTTTTCAATGCAGTCGGTCTAACTTATGAATATGAAATCGAAGGATTCGAAATGGATGGAACCAGATATCTTCCAGACTTTTATATTCCAAGCTTGAATAGGTGGTTCGAGATCAAAGGCAAACCGTTGAGTTTGGGCGAAATAAAAAAGTGCGAAGAATTCTGTCGTAGGCTTGATAATGAAAACATCAAGTTTTCAGTCCTTATTGGATCACCGAACTTATGCGCTGTTCGAGTTGGAGATTTTTCCGGAATTTAGGAATATGTATGGGAATGGCCTTCAGAAAAATATCCAGACAATTGTCGTATTCAGGCACCTAAAGAACTCATTGAAGAAGAATACTATTCTCGGTTTATGAAGGGGTTACGGGTTGTTCCAGATAGGACAGAAGAGGACGTCGCTGTTGCTGCTATCGCAGCAGGAAAAGCAAGATTTGAATTTGGTGAAAAACCAGATGTATAAAATCTCTAAGGTCGAGTGGATGGGATTTCGGACTTATTTCCTCAGAGCGTAGTTTTGAGACGGTCGGCAAGTTTGCCCGGTTCCATATTATAAGTAGGGACAACCACATCGACCTGTTTCCGAGAACGAGTGCGGTCGAAAAAATGGCTATTTTAAGGTCAAAAATGCCGTTGATATATTTCCGAGAACGAACGGAGCAATTTGACGGATATTTGACATCAATCTGGAGCAATCGAGCCATGTGGAGACTGTGTGCCTCTTGGGCAGACGAAAACCCGATGATACGATAAAAGTCTCCGTCAATATGGATGATTATTATCAGATTAGGGATGCCGAGGAAGCGGAGAAAAAACCTTCATAAGACCAAAATAGTATATCGAGATCATAACAGAGCGTCAGGATTTCGGTTTTGCTCCGGTCAACGTCCGGACTGTTGGCCTTGTATCCGATGAGATCTGCCAAGATTGCAAGAATAACACTGCAATCCGGGTGCGCCGGTTTTGAGAATGTTCCGGCATGAGGGGGTCGAGGAAACGGCTCGTAAAAAGGCTTTGCAGCTCCTTCAAGGCTGCAAACGGTCCGCAAACTACAATATTAAAAGCACTCCAAGATTGCAATATGATGTTTAAGGGCACTCGGAAATTTCCGGGTGTCTTTTCTATTGTTCCGCTGATTGCGGCTGCATTGTTCCAACAGGAAGGAGGTTATTCCGCAACTGTTTATATTATTCCGCTATTCTGTAATATGTTGTTCCGATAACCTTGATATTATTCCGATAGTATGGTATAATAAAACATCCAGATTGGAGGTGAGGGCTTATGTATATGACGGTAAAAGAAGCGGCCGCGAAATGGGGTATTTCCGACAGAAGAATAAGAGTATTATGCTCCGAGGGCAAGATTCCCGGCGCGTATCAGGAAGGACGCGGCTGGAAGATCCCGATTGACGCGGAAAAGCCCGTCGATGGCAGGTTTAAATCGAAAGATAGTATCCTGTCTCAGATCAACCGCAAAAAAGTGGAGCTGGACGGCAGAAGACCTCTGACCGAAGGTGAACTGGAGCGGTTCAATGAGGAATTTACAGTCGAATACACATATAACTCCAACGCTATCGAGGGCAACACGCTGACGCTCCGGGAAACCGACCTTGTTCTCCGTGGACTTACGATAGCTCAGAAACCGCTGAAAGATCATATGGAAGCTGTCGGTCATAAAGAGGCTTTCGATTATGTCAGAGAGCTTGTGAAAGAAAAAGCGCCTCTCACCGAAAGCATCATTAAACAGATCCACTATCTTGTACTTGCAGACAAAAAGGATGACCGAGGCGTTTATAGAAGAGTTCCCGTGCGCATTATGGGCGCTCATCATGAACCTGTGCAGCCGTATCTTATCGAACCGAAAATGGAACAGCTTCTGCAGGACTACGCTGCAAGCGAGGAACACATCGTAACAAAGCTCGCCCGGTTTCATATCGAGTTTGAAGGCATTCATCCTTTTATCGACGGCAACGGCAGAACCGGCAGACTGCTTGTCAACCTTGAACTGATGAAGGCGGGATATCCGCCTATCGACATCAAGTTTACCGACAGGGTCATGTATTACAATGCCTTTGATGCCTACCATGTCAAGCACGATCTTTCCGCTATGGAAGGACTGCTTGCCGGGTATATCAACGCAAGGCTGGACGCATATTTGAAAATACTACACGAATAAAAATTTTTAACAAAGGAATTTAGGGTGTGTTGATTAATTCCTCAGCCCATCCTGTGTTGACAAATCCTCGACATAGCACCACTATGACTGCGGTTTGTCGCCTTGCAATGGACAGCCAATTCTCGCAAATCTGGGCCAAGCTCATTTAATGAACGAGTTTCTAAACCATCTGATTGCGCAGAATACGGTTTTCATACAGGTTGAAAAAGAAAGCAGCATCTATGTTTTCCGGTTCCTGCAGAACCAGGGGATTCAGAATGTCATGTATAGACCCGGCAAAAAGGATTTTAATCTGTACTGGGCAAAAGACTGTGTCATTGTAACGGATATGATATCGGAGGCACCTTTTTTGTCCAATGAATTGATTTTTCCTCCAAAATCAAATATAATTGGGCGAAAATGGAATTCGCTGGATGAAAGGAGCATTTCTAAAATGTCAGAAAAAGATAAGATGCTGCATCAGAAACTATATGATGCCAATTACGATAAGGAGCTTGAAAGGGAAAGAATTCAATGCAAGATTCTTTGCCAAAAATACAACAACCTTGCGATAGACAATATAGATGAGAGACATGAGTTCATTAAATCGATCATCGGAGAAACAGGAAAGAATGTTCACATTGAGCCGGATTTTTGGTGTGATTATGGCTATAGAATCAAAGTGGGGGAAAATTTTTATGCGAATCACGGTTTGGTGATTCTCGATGCAGGAGGTGTGACTTTTGGCCACGATGTTTTCATTGCACCATCTTGCGGTTTCCACACGTCTGGACATCCAATCGATTTTGAACGGAGAAATCAGGGACTGGAATACGCATATCCGATTGTCGTCGGTGATAATGTCTGGATTGGTGCAGGCGTGCAGGTCATGCCCGGTGTCACGATTGGAAGCAACGTGGTGATAGGAGGCGGCAGCATTGTGGTAAAGGATATTCCATCTAACAGTGTGGCCGTAGGAAATCCTTGCAGGGTGATTCGTCAAATTACAGATGATGACGCAAAGAAAAGCTGGGACAGATAGCATTTTTCGTCCAAAATCAGGAATAATTGAGCGAAACGATGGAACGCTGGACAATATTACGTTGGAAAGCAGGTCGGGTAGATGTTCAACAAAAAATACATTTGCGGCGGGATTGCTGTCTTGTTTTTGCTGGCAGCGGCAGGCTATGGTGTGGGCGCTTATTTCGTGGATTTTGCCCTGAAGCGGGGGAACGCAGAGGATCCCTTAGCGATACCGTCTGCTTGCGAGCGCATCCAGGACAAGGGCAGGATGATTCCCAAGCTGCCGCAGGCCGGTCGTGAGCAGTGGGAATGCATCTCAGCAGACGGACGGAAACTCGTTGCGACGCATTTCCTGCCGGAGACACCGGGATATCGGTGGGCTGTCCTTATCCACGGCTACGGGCGCGACCAGCGCTACGCCAGGGACTATGCAGAAGCCTACTTGGAGCAGGGATGGCAGGTGCTGACCCCTGACCTTTGCGCTTCGGGGGAAAGCGAGGGCCGGTACATCACGATGGGCGCCAAAGAGAGCGGGGAAATAGCGCTCTGGGCGCAGCAGATTGTGGAGCGTGATCCGGAGGCCAAAATCGTGCTCCACGGCGTTTCCATGGGGGCGGCTACGGCGCTCTTGGCAGCGGCCAGGGATGACTGTCCGCAGTTGATCGCCGTGGTGGAAGATTGCGGCTATACCAGCGCCTATGAAATGTTTGGCGAGCAGCTTGGGGTGCTCTTTGGGCTGCCCACTTTTCCCATTCTGAATTGTGTGGATGTGGTAAGCGGCTGGAAGACCGGAGCCAAAGTATCAGAGGCAGCACCGATCGAGGTCATTGACAGGGTCAAGGTTCCCACCTTGTTCATTCACGGCGATGCGGACAAGTTGATTTCCCCTGCTATGATGGAAAGGCTCTTTGCAGCCTCGGGAGCAGGGAAAAAAGAGAAGCTGCTGGTGCAGGGCGCAGGGCACGGGGATGCCATGAAGGAAGCGCCGGAGGCTTATTGGAAGAGCATCTTCGGCTTTTTGCAGGGGCTGTGATGCTTTTGGAACAGTTCCGTAAGGAGACGCTGATTCATTCAGCCGCCTATCTTGCGTGTGAAAGCGTCATATCGTCGATTACAGTCCCATCCGGCAAATAGCAGCGCAGGCGGAGGGTTTCGCTTGCGGCGTCCAGGGTGAGGTAGTTGTCCGTTTCGGGCTGGGGGGCGGTGACTTTGTCAAAGACGGGGTCGATCCGGATGCCGGGATACCGCTGATCTCCCGCGAGGCCGCAAAGCACGTAGGCGGGGCCGCGGTCGGCGGGCTTCCCTGCGAAGATGTGATGGCGGTTGCGATAGGTGTGGAGATGGCCCGTGAGCACGAGATCGATGCCAAGAGCATCAAAGGCTCCCATGAAGGCTTCGCCGATGTCATTGATGTAGCATGGTCCCTTCACGGGATCGGGATATTCGTAGTGAATGACATCCTTGTGCATGAGCACGACCTTCCAAGGGAGCCGGTTTTTTTTCGCGTCCCGCTGCAGCCATGCGAGCTGTTCCCTCAAAAGCCCGGGGCGGATTCCGTCCAATTCGTCGAACTGGTTGTTGAGCACGATGAAGTGAACCGGGCCATAGTCAAAGGAATAGTAATATTCGTTGAAACGCAGGCTGCCATTCGCCGGATGCCGGAAGTAGGCAAGATAGCCCTCCGGCAGGCACATTTGCCATTTCAGATCGTAGCACTCGTGATTCCCCATGACAGGAGCGAAAATCGTGGAGGAAAGCAAGCGTTCCGCGCCCTGGAACCAACCTTGCCACTGATAAAAAGACTGCCCGTTGTCCGTGAAGTCTCCGATGACGGTGGAGAGTTCTGCGGCAGGATGCCTGTGGCAGGCCGCTTCCGCCACCTCCCTCCATACGTCGTAATCCACGCATTGAGAGTCGCAGAAGATGAGCATCTGAAAGCTGTCTTCGTGGACGGGGATGACCGGCTGCCAGTCCGTGGCACGTTCGCCGCTCAGGATACGGAATTCGTAGCGCGCGCCGGGGAGGAGGGCGGAAAGCTCGCAGTGGTAGATGAATTGCGGCATGCTTTCCTGCTCCAGATACTGATAGGCAATCGGAAGAAAGCGGCTGTCAGGCGTCCCTGTTTTACGGTATTCCAGCTGCAGATCCTTCAGTAGTTTGTCGCTTTGGAACATCAGGATGCGGGAATGGGCCGGATCCTTTGTCACAAGCTGCCGAAGACAGGCGACCTCCGTGAGCCTTGGATGGCCGTCCGCGGTCTGTGCGGCGCTGGCAATCCCCGGGAAATAGGAACTGAGTCCGAGGGCAATGCAGAGCTTTCCGCAAAGCGTGATGAACTTCCGCCTGGACATCATGGATTTGCCTCCTGCTGCTTCAAATGTTTCTTCTGATAATAGTACGCTCCGGCGATGAGCAGGATGGCGAAGATGATGACAACGATCAAGCGCGTCGGATCCTCCTGCTTTGTGATGGTGTCGTGCCCGATGATTGCCTCGATGCCCGTGGAAGGGAACTTCCCGATGAAGGAGGTGATCACATAGTCCCGCAGACTCAGAGAGGACAGCGCCCCGATCGCGTTGAGGAGCGCAGAGGGGATATAGGGTACCATGCGCGCGATGAGCATGACCGTGAACCCGTTCTTGCTGCTGTATTCATCAATGGAATTCAGATATTTGCTCTTGCGGATGATTTTTTCCGCTGTCTCGCGGAAGAAGAAGCGCAGCAGCAGAAAGCTGATGGTGACGCCGACGGTCTCGGCCACGCAGGACAGGATGATGCCGGGCACGATCCCGAAAATCAGTGTGTTGGCTGTGGAGAAGATGATGGCAGGCGGGAAGCCGAGGGCGTTCACAAAGAGGGTGAGCCAGAAACTGAAAAATAGGGCCCAGGGACCGAAGGACTGGATGTATTCCGCGGTTTCCACGATGTCCCCGTGCACGAGCATGCGGCCCAGGTAGGGAAAAAACTCCGGATTCAGCAGATGTATGATGGCGAAGAGCAATACAATCAGGGCGGCTGCGATCGCACGTACCATGCCCATGGATTTCTGGAATTTCAAGGTCATACCTCCAAGCGTCAATAAACTTGCAACTATAGTATAGCATGTTCTGAAGGCAATCGGTACGGATAAAGCTATCTTTCAAAAATTTTCTCCTCTTGGTTGGAGGGAAATGGAAATTCTTGTCAAATATTTATCAGTGTGAGGGCTTAGGTGAACGTGCATTCGGGACTGGGGGCCAAGGAAATGTTGAAGTCATATACGGTGGAGGATTTGCGCGAGGGGATGAAGGTCGGGCGCGATATCATGGATGCGGATACCAGCATTCTGATCGGCGCCGGAACCGTCCTGACAAATCAGATGATCTATTCGCTTTTGGAGCGGCCGATTTTTTTTGTATACATTGAAGAGTCGGATGAGGATGCTTTGGTGGAGATTCCGGGAAAGGAGTTCCTGCTGGACGATGAGTATGTCGGCTCCTATGAACGGGCATATCAGCGTGTCCAGCGCATCTACCAGCAGCTTTACAAGAATGAAGTTTTGGAACTGCAGGAGATCGAGGATATCTTATCTCCGAAGAATGTGGAGGAGCTTTGCAATGGAGCAAAAGCGGTATCCCAGATCCACAATATGAGCAGGGATGGCTCCTATGTCATCCATCATGCGCTGCATGTGATGATTCTTGCAGGGCTCATGTGCCGCTGGATGTCATGGCCGAAGGAGCGGGCGCATGATCTCATGATGTCGGCTGTCCTGCATGATGTGGGAAAGATGAAGGTCCCCTCTGAAATCCTCGACAAGCGTGATTCGCTGACGCCGGAGGAATTCAGCACGGTTAAGAAGCATGCGGAATACGGCTATAATATGCTGAAACTGGGGCCGATCGGCTCGAAAAGAGATGTGCTTTTCGGGATCCTGCAGCATCATGAGCGCTGCGATGGCTCCGGATATCCCAATGCAGTGCGCAAGGATCAGATCGATGAGTTTGCACGGATCATCGGGATCCTGGATATCTATGACGCGATGGCGACGGATCGCATCTATGCGCGCCGCAGTTCTCCCTTTGATGTGCTGGGCGTGCTTTATGAGGATGTGCTGAACGGGAAGCTGGACACGGAATATGGCGTGCTGTTCATGAAGAATATCTGCCACGCACTCAATGGCAACTGGGTGAGGCTGTCTGACGGACAAAAAGCCCGCATCGTTTATATTGACGAGAGCCGCGTGACATCGCTGCCGGTCGTGCAGACCATCAAGGATGAGTTCATTGACCTGAATCGGCGCAAGGATATCAAAGTGGAATCAATTCTCACGGCAAGGGAATTGGAATGAAAAAGAGTGCCTTTAATTCCGTGCGATTTTCGTGATTGCGTCCGCAATCTTTTCCAACGGGAACTGCTCCTGCACCGCGCCTTCTTCCCATGCGGCACGGGGCATGCCGTAGACCGTGCTGGTCTTTTCGTCCTGCCCGATGGTGGGCGATCCTGCCTTCCGCATTTCCAGTAATCCGTCGGCGCCGTCTCTTCCCATGCCTGTCAGGATAACACCCATGGCATGATCACGGATATTCGCCGCGACAGATTTGAAGAGAACATCGACGGAGGGACAGCAGCCATGCACTCTGGGTCCCGGCTGGCAGGAGATCCGCATGGCGCCGGTCGGCTCGCGCAGAACGCGCATGTGGAGCTGTCCCGGAGCGATGTAGATGGTATTTGGCTCCGGGCGGTCCCCGTCTGCGGCTTCCTTGACATGCAGTATGCAGTCCGCATTCAGCCGGGATGCAAACAGCAGGGAAAAGGTAGGCGGGATATGCTGTGTGATGACGATGGGGGGCATAGGGGGACGCAGCTTGGTGAGGACGACCGTCAGAGCCTCTGTACCGCCCGTGGAGGAGCCGATCGCAATGAGCTTGATACGGCTGTTCGGATGGGGCTGGGGCATGGAAGAAGCCGACGTTTTTTTGACATTGCCTTCGTTTTGGATGAACTTTGCCTTGAGCTGCTCTGATTGCGGATTGGTATGAGGCAGATTTGCGCTGAAATCTGGCGGCGTTTGTTTTCGGGCCGCATTCTTTTCCACTGTGTTTGTGACAGATTTTGCAAGTTTTTTCGAGAACGCTTCCATCCGATAGCGCTCCATGGGCTTGAGGATGTAATCAGCAGCACCGTCCTGCAAGGCGACAGACTTCCCCATCTCAATGGAACCGAAGACGATCACCGGAAGGTGTGTACGCTCTGTGAGGTAGGGAAGGTACTTCTTCCCGTTCCGATGCTGATTGAGCATCATGAAATTCACTGCAAGGATATTGGGGCGGAAGCTGAGGAACCGTTGTTCCGCAGCTTCCGGAGAAATCGCAAATTCGATGGCGGCGCCCTGCTGCAGACAGCGCTCCAACTGATGCTTGAGTTCCTGATGGTAATAGCTGGTGTTGTCAATGATAAGGAAACGTATGGGTTGCATATTAACCTCCTTCGGAAATAAGTTCGTGGAGTCCTTCGATTTCGTCCGGGGTGATATAAAGCGTGTGCTGGTTCGTGAAGATCACGAAACCTGGCTTGGAGCCCGAAGGCTTTTTTACGTAGCGGCATTCCGTATAGTCCACGGGCACCTTGGAAGAGCCTTGTGCCTTGCTGAAATGGGCGGCAAGACCCGCAGCGAGCATCAGTGTATCCTCCGACGGCGCCATTCCTTCGCAGCGCAAAATCACATGGGAGCCAGGGATATTCTGCGCATGGAGCCATAAGTCATTATGGGCTGCGGTCTTGAAGGTGAGCCGGTCATTTTGGTAGTTGTTTTTTCCCACAAGGATTTCCGTTCCGTCAGGCGCGTGGAACAGGAAGGGGCTGGCAGGCTTGTCCTTGTTCTTTTTGCGGGGTTTTTCATGAAGATATCCCCCGGCAATGAGCTCGTCGTGTATCTCGGCGATTTCAGCCAACGTGGAGGATGAGAGGAGGGAGGCTTCGATGCTTGCGAGATAGTCCACTTCTGCCTCGCATTTTTTTTGCTGTTCGCGCAGCAGTTCCTGCGCACGTTTGAGTTTGTCGTATTTTTTGTAGCATGCCTGCATGTTCTGGACGAGTGTCAGGCGCTGATCCAGCGGGATTATGATCTGCCCGCCGTCTTCGCTGTAGATATCCGTTACCGTGATCTCTGCGTCTGCATGATCCCGATATTGATACTGATAGGTCATGAGGTTGTCTGCGCGTATGCGCCACTCCTCCGCGTTGTCGGCATCTTCGAGTTCCCGGCGCAGTACGTCGATTTTGTTGGTGGCGCGGTTCAGCTCGTTCTTCACCAGCTTTTTGAAACGGTCCTTATCCGGCAGTACATAGCTTCCGGCAACTTCGTCCGCGCGTTCCAGAAGAGCGGACATGTCCGGGAAACCGAGGGTGGAGGCTGCATCCGTGAGATAGTGCAAGGGAAAGGCTGCCATGGCAAGGAGCTTTTTGTTGGCATCCAGCAGCAGGCATGGTTTGGACACCTCTGCACAGGCTGCCTTGAGCTCGAAAAAAGCATCTGCAAGGGCGCCGTCATCTGCTGTGTCCAGCTCGCGCACCGGGATGTTGGCAGGCAGACCTGCCAGAAAAGCGGCTTCCTTCGCGGACACGGGGCCAAAGCCCATGCAGGTGTTGAGGATGGCTTTGGAAAGCTTCAGCTCCGGCTCTGCATGGATCCGCTCCAGAATCTGTCGGCCGGAAACCTCAAAGATGTTGAGTTTGTCCTGTCCGGGGGGCAGTTCGTACGCTTGTCCGGGGAGCACGGTGCGCACACGGCTGTTGTTCGCGCCGATCTTCCGAAGCGCGTCAATAATCTTTTGGTTCTCCACAAGGACGATATTGCTGTATTTCCCGATCAGCTCCACGGCAAGCGTCCGTGTCACGATGCTGCCGCCTGCGGCAATGGTATCGATGTCGATGAGCAGCAGGCGATCCAAGCCGTGCTGCCGGATCTCCGCGATGCGCCCGGTCTCGATGTATTTCCGCAGCACCATGCAGAAGACAGGGGGTTCCGGCGGATTTTCCAAAGGATGGGACAGCAGATGCGCGGACGGGTTCTGCGGATGTGCGGAAAGCCGGAGCAGGAAGTTTTGTCCCGGCTGGCGCACGGAAAGCACAACGGAATATTTGTTCGGCTGCGTGATCTTGTCGATACGCCCGCCGCATAGGGCCTGATTCAGCTCTTTGCAGAGCGGATGCATGGAAAAACCGTCAAGACTCATTGAACTGTTACCTCGTAAATGATTACAAAACTCTGACCTTATTATAGCTTTATTTGCAGGGCAAATAAAGAAAAATTTTAGAAGAATCCGCTGTTTTTGCTTTTTTGAAAAAAAGTTGTTTTTTTGTTGATGATAAAGAAGGAATTTGTGGCTGGATATCGAATTAGTACGCATAATAGATATTTGTGATGTCAGTTTTTATGCAGCGCTATTTTTAGCAAGTTTTAGGGGAGGATGGATTTTCATGGCGGGATTTCAATCAATGAGGTTCAAGTTTATCATGTTGATGGTTGGCTCCTCGCTGATTACCATGATCTGTATTGCAGGCATATTCTTGAAGAATATGGCGGATCAGTCGGAGCAGCAAGTGACGAGCTATCGTGAGTCGTTGTTGTCGGATGTGCAGCGCGAGCTGAAGATGGAGACGCAGATCGCGGTCAGCCTGGTGGACGAGATCCATAAGCGCCAGCAGGCGGGGCTCATTACGGAGGAGCAGGCGAGGATCGAGGCTGCGGCGCTTGTCCGTGATTTGCGGTTTGACGACGGGGCAGGCTATTTCTATGCGGATACCTATGAGGGCGTCAACGTGGTTCTTTTGGGACGTCCCACAGAGGGGAAGTCCCGTATCGACCTGAAAGATCCCACCGGGAAGGCGTTCATCCGGGAGATGATTGAGAACGGGCGCAAGCAGGGCGGCGGCTTTACGGAACTGATGTTTGCGAAGCCGAATGAGACGGAGCCTCTGCCGAAACTCAACTATACGCTTGCCTATGAGCCGTATCAGTGGGTCATTGGTACCGGTATCTGGATCGATTACATTGATGGGCGTGTGGCGGAACAGCAGAAACAGACGGAGGAATTTTTCTGGAACAGCGTCATCCATACTGCGATCGTCATTGTGGTCTTGGAAGCTCTGTTGATTGCAGCGGCCGTCTTCTTCGGGAACCAGATGGTGGCGCCGATCATCCGTCTGACGGAGTCCATGGGCATTCTTGCCACGGGCGACTTCCGCGCGAGCTCCGCGCCTCCGAACACGGACCGCATGGACGAAATCGGCGAGATGACGCGCGGCACGCAGAAGGTGCAGCAGAACATCAACGACATGATGAAGAAGGTCGTGACTTCTGCGGAGCAGGTGGCTGCAGCTTCCGAGCAGCTGACCGCAAGCACGGATCAGTCCACGGATGTCATCAATCAGGTGGCGAATTCCATCGTGAATGTGGCGGCTTCCTGCAACGAGCAGTTCACTGAGGTGGCGAATGCGACCGAGCAGACGGAGCAGCTTGCCACCAATATGGAGACGTTCACCAACACGCTGATGGAGTCCAGCCGCAAGATCCAGAGCACCAATGCCGCCGCGGAGGCGGGTTCCAAGAACGTCATGCATGCGGTGGAGCAGATGAAGCTCATCGAGTCCTCCGTCAGCGAGTCTGCGGATGTCATTGCGGAACTCGGCAGAGAATCCGACAAGATCGGCAAGATTGTTGACGCGATTTCCAGCATTGCGGAGCAGACTAATCTCTTGGCGTTGAACGCGGCCATCGAGGCAGCCCGTGCAGGGGAGCACGGTCGCGGATTTGCCGTTGTGGCGGATGAAGTCCGCAAGCTGGCGGAGCAGTCCCAGATTTCCGCGGGCGAGATTTCCGCTTTGATCGGCTCCATTCAGGAGAAGGCGCAGAACGCGGTCACGGTCATGCAGGACGGCGTAGCACAGGTGAAGACCGGAACCGGAGCTGTGGACGAAGCAGGCTCCTCCTTCCGCGAGATTGCACAGATGGTGACGGATATCTCGGAGCAGTCCTCGCGTATGGAATCCATCGTAGCGGATCTTTCGGAGAGTTCGAAGATGATCACGAAGGCCATCGAGAACATCAATGCGAAGAGCCGTGCTGTGGCGAAGGAATCCGAAACGGTGTCCGCTGCTTCCGAGGAGCAGACGGCGACGATGCACGAGATTGCAGATGCGAGCCGTTCGCTGGCGACCATGGCGCAGGATATGCAGAATTCCTTGAGCGGTTTCAAGATTTAAACCCAAAAGTGAGAAAAGAAGCTGCAGGTGAGAGATTGTTGCTTACCTGCAGCTTTTTTGATGAGGTTGATGAACATTTTTCTGCGAAGAAGAAGGATTTTGATGGCATCAAGGTGAATATGTCATATAGCAACTAAAGTTTGGAGGGACGATCATCATGGATGAGAAGGACTGGAGCACGTTTAAGCAAAAATTGAAGGCAAAAACAGAAATTGATTTGGATCTTTATAAAGAACCGCAGATGAAGCGGCGCATCGGAAATCTCGTGACACGGAGCAGCGTGAATACCTATACGGGATATTTTGATATGGTGTCCAAGAACAAGGACGATTTTGCGGAATTCATCGAGTATCTGACCATCAACGTGTCGGAATTTTTCCGTACGCCTGAAAAATTCTCGAAATTGGAAACGGATGTCATTCCGGATTTGCTGAAGCGCTCACCGAAGCTCAATATCTGGAGTGCCGGCTGCTCCATCGGCGCCGAGCCCTATTCCCTGTCCATCATCATGAAGGAGATGACGCCGGGGGTCAAGCATCGGATCCTTGCGAGCGATCTCGATATCGAAATCCTGGCAAAGGCGAAGCGCGGTGTTTACACGGACAATGAACTCAAGAGCATGGCTGCGGATCGGAAGAAAAAGTATTTTGATTTGGTGGACGGCAAGTATGCGGTCAAGCCGGAGATCAAGTCCGTCATTGAGTTCAAGCGCCACAATCTGCTGAAAGATCCGTTTGAAAGCGGATTTGACTTGATTCTTTGCAGGAATGTGGTCATCTATTTCACAGAGGAAGCCAAGGATCAGCTGTATGCGAATTTCTTCAAGGCGCTGAAACCGGGAGGCATCTTGTTCGTGGGGGCGACCGAGGCGATCCTGAACTTCCGCAAACTCGGCTATACAAGCTTCCAGCCGTTCTTCTATCAGAGGCCTTTGACGTAACGGGGCGTGTGAAGGCTGTACATTCGGGCACTTCATCAATGACTTGGATCAGGATGTGTTGTGATGTATGCAAATGCGCAAGTAGAGCAAATGGAGCGGGAAAAGCTGCAGGCACTCCAGTTGGAGCGTCTGCAGCGCGTCGTGAAATGGTCGTACAGCAAGAGCCATTTCTATCAGGACTCTTTTCAGCGGGCGGGCGTGACACCGGAGGACATCAAGGAACTTTCCGATATTCGGAAGCTTCCCTTTCTTCGGATATCGAATCTGCGCCAGATTGATTCGTTGGACTTGCTGACGATGCCTCTTTCCAGTATTCTGCGGCTGAATCATATCGCGGATGCGACGGGGGAGGTCACGAAGCTCTATACGAATGGAGATATTGGGCATCAGGTGGAGATGATGGCGCGGTGTCTGGTGGCAGCGGGTCTTACGAATGCCTCCGTGGTGGGACTGCAGGGGGATTTGTCGGATAGCAGGCTCCTGGATATCCAGTACGCGCTGGAGCTCATCGGAGCGATGGTCGTGCCGTTGGGGACGGATTATCGTCAATGGCTGAGACTCATGGAAATCGTTGGGATCGATACGCTCATCAGCACGCCGCAGCTGATTATGCAGCTGATTATCCAGCTGCAGGCAACGGGCAAGAATATCATCGACTATCCCATCACGAAGATTCTCTGCATCAACCCGGTCAATATCGCGAATCCCCTGCAGCATCACATTCAGGAGCGCACCTGCACGAAGGTATATAATCTTTATGCGCCGCCGGAGATCGGGACGGCCTGCATGCTCTACCAGTGCGAGGCACATTCGGGGCAGCACGTGCAGGAGGATTTCTATTATCCGGAGCTCATCGCCTTCAACAGCAATGAGCCGGTATTGGAGGATAATTGTATGGCAGAGCTTGTCATTACGACGCTTGCGGCGGAGGCCATGCCGTTGATCCGTTACCGTACGGGACAGGCTGTATATCGTATCAGTGAGACATGCAGCTGCGGGCGTACTTTTGTACGTGTTGCGACACCGTTTACGACATTCTGATATGCAAAGAAACGCAGGCTGTTGCGCGATCATGCGTGGCAGTCTGCGTTTTTTCTACAGTGACTTAGGAACTGTCGAAAACGAAAACTTGACGTAGCTCTGCTACGACTGCGTTTCCGCTTCCTTGTCAGACAAAATTTGTTCTACGCAATATGACTAACTTATTTTCCTCCAGTTCCTCATGGAGGATATTATGCTGGAATTTATCATGGGACGGGCCGGAACGGGAAAAACCTATCAGTGCATTGAAGATATGCGGAAGAAGATGGAACAGGCTCCTCTAGGGACTGCACTGGTCTTGCTGCTGCCGGAGCATATGACCTATCAGGCGGAACGCGATCTGGCGGCCTCCATGGGGACGGGGCAGGGATTTTTTCGTGCCTATGTGTTCGGTTTTCGCCGGTTCGCACGCCAGATCCTCATGGAAACCGGCGGCATGTCGAAGCCCCATATGACGGAGGTCGGACGAAGGCTTCTGTTGCGGCGCGTGCTCCAGCAGCATGGGGAGCAGCTTTCGGCTTTTGCAAGGGCAGCGCGGCAACGGGGGTTCAGCGCATCTTTGTCTGACATGCTGCAGGAACTGAAAAGCTATCGTGTCGAGCCGGAGCAGCTTTCCGATGTGGCGGAGAAGATTTCGGATGCGTATCTGGCGGGCAAACTATCGGATCTTGCGCTTTTGGAGCGTGCGTTTGCTTCTGCGTTCGAGGGCCGCCAGCTGATGGATGCGGGAGATCTTTTGAATGTATTGACGGAAAAGATTCCGCAGGCAGAATTTCTGGAGGGTGCGGAGGTCTATGTGGACGGCTTCACGTTCTTCAATCCGCAGGAGAAAGCCATTCTGGAGGCTGTGCTGCAGAAAGCGGAGCATGTGCATGTGACGTTCTGCATGGAGCCTTCCAAGCATGCGCCTGAGAACCACAGGGAAACCGGAGTATTCCATCGTGCCTACGAAAGCTTTGTCTGGCTCTGGCAGCTTGCAGGACGGATGCAGATCGGGCGGAGGATCACCGAGCTTGCGGGGGCTCATCGACTCAGCCTGCCTGCGCTTCAGGAAGTGGAGCAGCAGATCTTTTCTTTCCCTCCCCGACCTGTCGAAGCAGGGGAGGGCGTGCATATCGTGGAGGCCGCGAACCGACGCATGGAGGTGGAGGCGATCGCGGCAGATATTTTGCGCTTGTGCAGGGAAAAGGACTATCGATTCCATGACATCGGGATTCTTGTTCGGGAGCATGGCGCTTATGATGGATTGCTGCCTCTGGTGTTGGAGGATCATGGAATCCCATTCTTTGTGGACAGGAAACGGGCGGCGGCGCATCATCCGTTGGCAGAGCTTTTGCGTTCGGCGCTGGAACTGTTGCATGGCTGGCGGTACGAGGCGGTCTTCCGCTGCCTGCGCACAGGGTTCTTTCCTATGACTTGGGAGCAGATCGACCTTTTGGAGAACTATGTGCTGGAATTCGGCATCCGCGGGGAAAAGCGCTGGCGGATGGAGGAGGATTGGCCGTGGTTCCGGCACTCCATCGAGGAGGAAGCAAACGAGCTTTCCGAAGCGCAGCAGGAGCATCTGGCGGCGGTCAATCTTGTGCGGAGGGGAGCATTGAAATACCTGTCGGCATTTGCGGACGGCATGAAGCAGGCGAAATCGGTACGGGGCATCACGACCGTGCTGTACGGTTTGCTGGAATCCTTGCAGGTGCCCTCACAGCTTGCAGCTTGGGCGGAGGCAGCAGACGCAAAGGGCAATCTTGCCATGGGCAGGGAGCATGCACAGATCTGGGACGATATCATGGAGCTTTTCGAGCAGTTGGTGGCAATCAGCGGCGATGAGGAAATGGAGCCGCGAGTTTATGAGCAGCTGCTTGGGGATGGGCTGGATGCGCTGGAGATGTCCCTGATACCGCCCGGGCTTGACTATGTGACCGTTGCGGATTTCGACCAAAACAGTCTTTCCAATACGCGCGCAATCTATATTCTGGGTGCAAATGAGGGCAGTATGCCAAGGCGCAGCAGGGAACAGGGGCTGCTCACGGATGCGGATCGCCTGCACCTGCATTCCATGGGGCTGGAAATCGCAGGCGGCGGAAAGGATGCGCTGTTCGCGGAGAAATATCTGCTGTACCATGGATTCACGCAGGCGCGGGAATACCTTTGGATTTCCTATGCATTGGCAGACGCTGAGGGAAAAGGGCTGGCCCCGTCTTCGCTGGTTGAGCGCATACGCAGCATCCTGCCGCATGCGGAATTCCTCTTCATTCCCCTGGCAAGCCTGGAGACGGAAGAAAAGGCGGAGAAAGCGCAGCTCTCCCGCCTTGCTTCCCTGCGGCTTTCGGACAGCAGACGTGTGTTGACCGGTATTGCCTCCGCGCTTCGCGGGCAGAAGGAGAAGGGCAGCATGGCTCCGTGGTGGCAGGATGCTTATAACTGGCTTCTTCGGCAGGAAAATGAACAGGAACGCAGGAAACTTGCCATCTCAGGGTTGTTTGCCCGTGCGCCGGAGGGCAGCCTTCCGGAAGAACTGGCCCTTCGCCTCTTTACGAAGGGCGGCAGGCTGCATGGCAGCGTGACGCGTTTCGAGCGTTTCAAAAGCTGTCCGTTCCAGCATTTTGCCCAATATGGCCTGAAACTGAAAGAAAGGCAGGAATACCGTTTTCAGGCTTTGGACTTGGGAAATCTGCTGCACAGCACGCTGCGTGAATTTGGGGAATTGCTGAAGGCAGACGGTAGACGATGGAGCGAGGTCGGGGAAGTCGAGTGGAAGGCGATGGTGCAGGAAATCTTGGCGCGTCTGGCCCCAAGACTTCAGAATGAGATACTTTTGAGCACGGCGCAGTACCGGCATCAGTTGGAGCGGATCCGCATCCTTGCGGAGCGCAGTATCCGCAGGCTGATTGCCTTCGATGCGGCAAGCCGTTTCCACCCGCAGGTGTTCGAGCGCTCCTTCGGGCGCGGCGTGGGAGCCATGCCGCCGCTTTCCTATGAGCTTGGAAAGGCAAGAGTGGAGATTGTCGGACAGATCGACCGAATGGATTTTGACGAAGACGGGAAATATTTCCTCATCATGGATTACAAGACAGGGCAGGCGTATATCAATCTTGTCGAGGTCTATTACGGGCTGAAGATGCAGCTTTTGACCTACCTGCTGGTGGCCAGGAATCTGCTTTCCGGGACAGGTGCGGGGGAGGTGCTTCCCGCCGGTATGCTTTACTGCTTCCTGCGGTATCCGACCTACCGTGCAGAGCAGCGGATTTCACCGGAAGAGGCACGCAAAAAGATTGAAAGCGGGCTGAAGATGCCCGGCTGGGTGCTGGCTGATCCTGAAGTCATCGAGGCGATTGACAGCAAGCAGCAGTTCATTAAAGTAAAGCTGAACAAGGACAGATCCATCAGCCAGACAAATCGGGCAAGTGTCAGAAGCTTGGAGGAATTTGACATTCTGATGCAATACATTGATTATCTGCTGGAGGACACGGGTCGCCGGATCTTGTCGGGGGATATCGCTGCACGCCCCTATCGCATGGCGGACGGGACGCAAGCTTGCCAATACTGCGCCTACCAGCTGCTTTGCGGCTTCGAGCCTGAACTCCCGGGCTATGCGTGCCGGGAAATCAAGAAGCTGGGGGATGAGGAAATCATGGATGGCATGGCCATCAAGCAGCAGCCGGACGAGATGCCGGGAAAGGAGAAGAACTTGGTGAATTGATTTTCGTAGTATTTGGTGTCGGATTTCCCTCTGCCACATGGACATGGACGGGCTCTAACGGGTTGCTTTCGTCAGCCCAGAAATATTCATGACATCATTCCCGATACGATTCTTGATATCTTCGATGGATGGCAACTGCTGACGGAATTTCTCCGGTAGCTCATCTGTAAGCCTGTATTCGCTGACACCAATGGGCTTATTGATGTCCTGCAAGGCATATTCGGCAATCAGGTCGTTCTTTCCCTTGCACAGTAGCAAGCCGATGGTGGGAGCATCCTGATCTGTCTTTAGGGTGTTGTCTACTGCGGTCAGGTAAAAATTTAATTTACCGGCATATTCCGGCTTGAAGTCGCCTGTCTTTAGCTCGATGACCACATAGCAACGCAGCTTCAGGTTGTAGAAGAGCAAATCCAAGTAGAAGTCCTCGCCGCCCACATTCAGGTGATACTGATTGCCTAGGAAGGCAAAGCCAGCACCAAGCTCCAGCAGCAGCTTGGTTACTTCGGCCACCATAGCGTTTTCTATATCTCGTTCCAGCATATCCGCCTTGAAGGGGATAAAATCGAAGATATAGGGGTCTTTCATCATTTGGGTGGCCAGTTCACTCTGGGGTGCCGGGAGCCTAGTTTCAAAATTGCTGATTTTATCGGCAGTGGCCTGTCTGGCGTACAGATTGCTCTCTATCTGGTGAACCAGCACATTGCGCGACCAGCCATTTTCAACATTCTGCTTTGCATACCAGAGCAGAACAGGCCGTTCCTTTACCTTATCCATAAGGGTAACAACATGGTACCATGATAATTGTGCAAGCACCTCTTGCACAATTTCTCTTTCTGGAAAAAGAGCGGCGAACTTGGACATATACTTGAGGTTGCGCACGGAATAGCCCTTGGCATCAGGATATTCCAGCCGCAGGTCACGGGACAGGTTCTCAATGAACTTGTTCCCCCAGACTTTATGCCTGTTGATGGCCTGTCCGATGTGGTAGTACAACAGCAGCAATTCGCTGTTGACCTTTACGGTTGCCTGATACTGTGCTTTCTGGATTTCAGCCTTGATTTTCTGTATGGTAGCCAGATAGTCTGTTTGATTCATCAACATATCAATCATGAGTCTCCATTATGTTTTTTAGCAAGGTATAAAGATTTTCAACTTCTTCGTTGGAAAGAGTGGTTCCTTTGCCCATCTTCTCATGTTCTGGAGACCAGTCACGGATATCGTATTTTGGGTCACGTCCGTTCCATGAGATAAGATTTAGCTCCTTGCGCCATCCTTTAGCACTTTCGGAGAGAACACCAATATGGTGTTTGATTTCAAATTTTACATTTTCCATAGCTACTCCTGATTCTTTAAGCAAATCAATTATCTATATATACCTGTTCTTCATCAGTAATATTATAACATTTCTTCCAGCTATTAAACAAAAAGGCGGATTGCTCCGCCTTTTTCTCCCCTGTAAAGGGGAAAGCTCTCCTTCATTATTATATCACTTTGTCCTATTGGTGTCACTTTTTAGCAGAACATCGAACTCAGATTTCTTGAAAACCTCTTGAAAATAGGCAGGAAATAACGACATGAGAGGCGAATTGGTGCAAGATGGTGTGGAAATCTTGGTAGGATTGGCAAGTTCAATCATTTTTAAGGAGGCCCGGTGATGGCAAAGCGCAATTGGACGGAAGACCAGCAAAAGGCGATCGGCACGAGGGACAAGAATCTTCTGGTCGCGGCGGCTGCCGGTTCCGGCAAGACGGCTGTGCTCGTGGAGCGGATCATTACGATGATTCTTGCAGGCGAGTGCGATGTGGACGAACTGCTGGTCGTTACCTTTACCCATGCGGCAGCAGAGGAGATGCAGGAACGCATCGAGTCGGCGCTCATGAAGCAGATGACAGAGGAGCGGGATGCGGACAAGCTTGCCCGTCTGGATCGGCAGATCGTCCTGCTTTCGGGCGCTTCCATCACGACCATTGACTCCTTTTGCCAGTCCATCCTGCGCAGAAATTTCTCTGAAATCGAGCTGGATCCCAGGTTCCGCGTGGCAAGCGAGGAAGAGCTCCGGTTGATGCAGCAGGACGTGCTGGAGGAGCTGTTCCAGCAAAAATATGAGGAAGGCAATGAGGAGTTCCTGCGTTTCACGGATGCCTTCGGCGGCAGCGAGCGGGGGGATGAGGCTCTTTACGGGCTGGTGCTCCGGCTGTATCATTTTTCCCAAAGCCAGCCGTTCCCGCGGGAATGGCTGCAGGGGCTGGCCGTGGACTTCTCGCCGGAGGCTGTGACCGGACTTTCCGATACCAAGTGGTACGATGCGGTAACGAACGAAATCCGGCTTGGCATCCAGCAGGCGCTGGAGGAGCATGGGGAAGCTTTGCGGCTGGCAGAGGAACTGGGCGCGGATTTTTACCTGGAAAATCTGCAGGAGGATGAGGCGCTGCTGCAGTCCATCCGCAGCGCCCTGCAGGGAAACAGCTGGCAGGAACTGTACCATGCATTCACCTTGCACGATTTTGGACGCCTCAAGACAGCTCCGAAAGGGACGGAGGATGCAGTCAAGCTTCCGGTCAAACATCTGCGTGACAGCTACAAGAAGCTTGTGCAGTCGCTGCGCACGAAATATTTCCGGCAGACGGAACAGGAGCTTTTGGAGGATCTGCGCGCGGCGGAACCTTCCGTTCGTGCGCTGGTACAGATCACCGTGGAGTTTTTGCAGGCCTACGCGGCGGCGAAGCATGAGAAATCCCTTGTGGACTTCAGCGATATGGAGCATTTCGCGCTGGAAATCCTGTCCGCGGGCGGGCAGCGGGACGAGGCGGGGAAGCTGCTCCCGTCGCCGACAGCGGAGGAGCTGCAGCAGAAATACAAGTCCGTTATGGTGGATGAGTATCAGGATACGAATGGCGTGCAGGAGGCCATTCTGCAGCTCGTGACGCGTCCGGAAAAACGCAATCTCTTTGCGGTGGGGGATGTGAAGCAGAGCATCTATCGGTTCCGTTTGGCGGATCCCACGTTGTTTCTGGGAAAATATCATGGCTATCGCGGGGCAGGCGACGGATACGAACGCATCGATCTTTCCAAGAACTTCCGCAGCCGCCCGGAGGTGCTTTCCGCCATCAATTTCATCTTTGCGCAGGTCATGGTGGAAGGGGCCATGGAAATTGGCTACGGGAAAGACGAAATGCTCTACGCGGGCGCAAGCTATCCGCAGTCCGGCGGTCATACCCTGCAGAGCCCGGTAGAGCTTGACATCATTGCAGATGATGAGGAGGATGCGTCGGAGGAGACAGACGAATCCGCGGAGGGGACCGACGAGGCCGAGCTTAGGGGAGCGGCGCGGGAGGCGCAGCTCATCGCGGAGCGCTTAAAGGAGATAAAGGCAGGAAATACTTTGGTGTTTGACAGTTCGGCAGGTGCGTATCGTCCGTTCCGATGGAGAGATGCCGTGGTACTCATGCGCTCGGTCAAAGGTACGGCCAACGAGATGCTGGAGGTATTGCGCAGGAATGATATCCCCGCCTATGCTTCTGTGGACGCGGGCTATTTTCAGGAGCAGGAGATCCGTGTGATGCTGGCCTTGCTGACGCTTCTGGACAATGCGCGGCAGGACATCCCGCTGGCAGCAGTCATGCTTTCCCCCATTGGTGGTTTCACGCCGAAAGAGCTGGCGGAGCTTCGGCAGGCAGCGATGGAGGAAGATCTCTATACAGCACTCCATCGGGCGGGCAACAAAGAAAGCGGCCTGCCGCAGGAGCTTTCGGGACATGCGGCGCGCTTTGCGGAGCGCTTGTCCGGCTGGCGCGTGCTTTCACGGGAACTCAGCGTGCCGGAACTGATTTGGCAGCTTTATCGGGATACGGGCTATTATGATTATGTGGGGGGACTGCCCGGAGGACTTTTGAAGCAGGCAAATCTCCGCATGCTGGTGGATCGTGCGGCAGCCTATGAGGAAACGAGTTTTCGCGGACTGTTCCGTTTCCTGCGCTTTGTGGAACGCATGCAGGACATGGACACGGATCTTGCCGTGGCGCGCACCTTGGGCGAAAGCGAGGACGTGGTGCGCATCATGAGCATCCACAAGAGCAAAGGGCTGGAATTCCCTGTGGTGTTCGTCGCCTCTCTCGGGAAGAAGTTCAATCTTCGGGATGCCACGGTTCCCATGGTGCTTATGCACAGGGAACTGGGACTTGGCCCCTATCGCGTGGAGCAGGAAGAGCCTTTGGAGTATCCGACCTTTGCGCGGCATGCGCTGGCGCATGTCATCCGGCAGGAAAATAAGGCAGAGGAAATGCGCATCCTCTATGTGGCGCTCACGCGCGCACGGGAGCGTTTGATCCTGGTGGGAAGCGCGGGAACGCTTTCGCAGCTTCGCAAGAAGGCTGAGGGCTGGTGCCGCTACACGGAACAAACCACGCGCTGTATTCCGAACCATGCGGCTTTGGGGGCAGACTGCTTCCTCGACTGGGTCGCAATGGCAGTCGCCCATCATGGGGACGGAGCGCCGCTCAGGGAGCTTTCCGACACGCCGCGCGTGCAGGCGGAGCTTCTGGACTATACGGACGATTCCCGTTGGGATGTGCATATCCTGAAGGGCAGCGAGATACGGGACAGGGCAGGGAAAGCGGAAACAGAGGATGTTTTGCTCCGGCTGGCCGAAGAGCAGAAGCCCATGCCGGAGACGGAGTATCGGGCAGCCGTGGAGGCAGTCTTAGACTGGAGCTATGACATGCGGGGGCTTTCCGATGTTCCGGCGAAGCTCTCTGTCACAGAGCTCAAGCGGCGCTTTGCAGGGGAAACACAAGATGCGGTTCCCCTCCTGAAACGTGATCCCGCCGCATTCCGCCGTCCGGATTTCCTGCGGGAGCAAGCGGGGGGAAAAAGATTGACGGGAACGGAATACGGTACACTGATGCACAGTGTCATGCAGCATATTCGGCCGGAGGGGGATCTTTCCGCGGAGGGCATTGCAGCCCAGCTGGATGATATGGTGCGCCGGGAAATCTTTCGGCCGGAGGAAGTCCAAGCCGTGCGGGCGAAGGATATATCCGCCTTTTTCCGCTCACCGCTGGGGATGCGCCTTCGCCATGCCAAGCAGGTTTATCGGGAGCTTCCCTTCAGCCGTATGCTGGATGCAAAGCGTTTTTACCCGGAAGTGCAGGAAGAGGGGCAGAAAATCTTCAGCCAGGGCATCATTGATCTATTGTTCCGTGACGCGGATGACAGACTGATCCTGGTCGATTACAAAACGGACAGAGATACCCATCCGGAGAGAGCAAAGAACCGCTATCAGCTTCAAATTACCCTCTACAGCGAGGCGGTAGAGCAAATTCTGGGGGCAGCCATCGACGAGAAATACCTGTACCTTTTGCATGATGGGACGATTGTGGCAATGTGACACTTTGCCAAGGGCAGCGAGAGGAATAATCTTTGTCTCATGCCGGAAGGCGTGAGCTATGAGGAAGCCGCCATGTGCGAGCCGGCGGCATTTCACGCTTTACGGAAGAACGGCGCAGGGCTTCGGCCCAGCGCCGATTTTTTTATTTTTTTAAGCAGGAATGGGAAGGGTTATGGTAGAATGTAGAAGGGTTAAGGCAGAGAATGATGTTGAAAAGGGCAGATGACTGAATCGGAATATGGTAGAATATTGCATGGCATTTAAGGAACTGTGAAGAAATAAATTTTACAGAGTCGCGCAGGACAAATTCGCCAAGACAAGGAAGGGAAAATGAAGTCGTAGCAGAGCTACGTCGAGTTTTTCCTGACGCAGTATTGGCGGATTTGGACAAGCGAAATGTAAAAGTTATTTGTGAACAGTTCCTAAGATGACAGAAAGTGAAGAAGGACGTGTATGATCGGATATTTGCATGGGAAGGTACTAAAGCTTGATACGGACTATTGCCTGCTGGATGTGCACGGTGTGGGGTATCGGGTGTTTGTCGGCGGCATGACGCGGAGCAGGCTGCGCATGGGAGAGGCTGCGGAGCTGTTCATCCATACGGCGGTGCGGGAGGATGCGATTCTTCTGTATGGTTTCCAGACTTCGGAGGAGTATGATACCTTTCAGCTGTTGCTTTCGGTGAGCGGAATCGGGCCAAAGGTTGCTTTGGGAATCCTGTCCGCCATCACGGTGGAGCAGCTTGCGCTTGCCATCCGGCAGAAAAAGAGCGCGGTGCTGACGAAACTGCCGGGCATCGGGAAGAAATCCGCAGAGCGCATCATTCTGGAACTGAAGGACAAGGTTGCCGTGCCGGATGGCATGGCGAAGGCTTCGGAGACAGAATTCGATGTCGTGGAACAGGTGGGGGATGATATGATGTCCGAAGCCGGTGCGGCGCTTGCGGCGCTGGGATACACGCAGGCGGAGATTGCGCCGGTGCTGAAGAAGGCTGCAACGTGCGATTCGGTGGAAGCAGTCATCAAATTTGCTTTGAAGGAACTCAATAAATTTTAAAACAGGAGGGAAGGACCCTGGATCATTTTGATGAGTTGGATGAGGGACGCATCGTTGCGATGGATGAGCAGCGGGGGGATGACTGGCAGTACAGTCTGCGCCCCAGAAAGCTTTTGGAATATATCGGGCAGGACAAGGTCAAGGAGAATCTCTCGATTTTTGTGCGGGCTGCTCTTTCCCGCGGGGAAGCTTTGGATCATGTGCTGCTCTATGGTCCTCCGGGACTTGGGAAAACGACGCTTGCGGGAATCATTGCGAATGAATTGGGCGTGAATTTCCGGCAGACTTCCGGGCCTGCCATCGAGCGTTCCGGGGATTTGGCGGCACTTTTGACGAATCTGCAGGAGAAGGATGTGCTTTTTATCGACGAGATCCATCGTCTCTCCCGCAGCGTGGAGGAAGTGCTTTACTCCGCGATGGAAGACTATGCGCTGGACATCATCATCGGAAAGGGACCGAGCGCGCGCTCCATCCGTCTGGATATTGCGCCGTTCACGCTGATCGGCGCCACGACAAAGGCAGGTGCCCTTGCGCCGCCCCTGCGTGACCGCTTTGGAGTGATATCGCGTCTGGAGTATTATACGCCGGAGGCCTTGGTACATATCATCAAGCGTGCGGCGGAAATCTTGGAGATTCCCATTGAGGAACAGGGTGCCTTGGAGATTGCAAGACGCTCCCGCGGCACGCCGCGTATCGCGAACCGCCTTTTGAAGCGGGTGCGGGATTTCGCCCAGATCGAAGGCACGGGCGTCATCACGGATGCATTGGCGGACAAGGCACTGCTTCAGCTTGAGGTGGACAAGGCGGGTCTTGACCATACGGATCGTCGTATGCTGGATACGATGATCCGGAAATTTGCGGGCGGCCCGGTGGGATTGGACACTCTTGCGGCAGCCATCAGCGAGACGACGGACACCATCGAGGATGTCTATGAGCCGTATCTGATACAGCTCGGCTTCCTGAACCGCACCCCAAGGGGCCGCGTCGTGACCAAGGCGGGCTATGCCCATATGGGTGTTCCTTATCCGAAAGATTATTAGGAAAGCCTGCTATAAGTCGGGGAGATCGCCCATCTTTTTCTTGCAACTCCCCTCCATCCGTTGTAGAATGGAATGAGAGATATGCGGAGTTCACAAGGAGGGTGAGCGTATGTCAACGGTGAATTTTGCACAGGGCGCAGGCGGCTATGGATATGGCTATCACAACGCAGTTTCCTATCCCGGCGCATCCGTTCCCTATGGCATGGGGCAGGAGCCGGGCGAAACGGAGGAACAGAAGAAGCCGAACGGAAAGTCTTCTCCGGAGGAATGCCAGACCTGCAAGAACCGGAAGTACCAGGATGGCTCGGACGAGATGGTTTCCTTCAAGGCGGCGGGGCATATCGATCCCGATAATGCAGCCATGGTGGTCATGGGACACGAGCAGGAGCATGTGTCAAATGCCTATCAGAAGGCCGAGTTGAACAACGGCGAGGTCGAGCGCGCGACGGTGCGCCTCAAGACCGCGATCTGCCCGGAATGCGGCAGAACCTATATCTCAGGCGGCGTGACGAATACCCAGATCAAGTATTACAACGAGGACAATCCCTATCAGAAGGACAAAATGGAGTCGGATGGGGTAAATAAATATCGCGGCGCCAATGTGGATATCGACCAATAACGCGCGACAAGCTCCCTGTCAGCGAGTTCCTGATGGGGAGTATTTTTGTGTGAGTGCAGGCCTTGGATAGGGGATGAATGGGAATGAAACTGTTGTTGCATATGTGCTGCGGGCCGTGTTCCTGCTATCCTGTGAAGAAGCTGCGGGAGGAAGGCATCGAGCCTGTGGGGTATTTCTTCAACCCCAATATCCATCCGTATCAGGAATGGGAACGGCGGCTGAAGGCAGCAAAGGAATTTGCGGAGAAGGTGCAGATGGAGATATATACGGAAGAGCACTATATGCTCCGGGATTTCCTGCGGAAGGCATTGCCTGCGGAGTCTGTGGAGAATGGGCGGTGCAGGATGTGCTATACCTGGCGGTTGGAGGAAACGGCGCGCTTTGCGGCGGAGCATGGTTTCGAGGCCTTCACTTCAACGCTTTTCTACAGCATCTACCAGCAGCATGAGCTTATGAAGGAAACCTCGGGGTTCTTTGCGAAAAAGTATGACGTGAGATTCTACTACGAGGATTTCCGTCCCGGTTGGCAGGAAGGCATCGATATCAGCAAGGAACTGGAACTTTACCGCCAGCCTTATTGTGGCTGCATCTTCAGCGAGGAGGAACGCTACAGCAGGGAGATCCGCAAGGCGAGGAAAAAGGCGGCAAAGGCAAGGAAGCGGGCAGTCTTGGCAGCCGAGGAAGCAAAGCAAGCAGAAGTCATCGGTGCATGAGAAGATGGCGCAGTGCGACGAAAGATGGTTTCGCGGAATGGCTGAGAGGAGTATTTAGCTATGAACCACAGGTTTTTCACGCTTTTGGGGATGCTCGGCGTCCTGTTTTCCCTTTGCCTTGCAGGGCTTCCTTCGACAGGATTGGCGGCGGGGTGGCAGCCTGAACTGCGGGTGGGGCTGTTTTTCGGACAGTCCGGTGCAGAACTGCAGGTCAATGTGCCCGCCGTGCTGCAGGAATCGGATACGGAAAAACGCAAGGTGTTCTTTTCTCCCGGGAAAACGATGAAGATTGCCGTGCAAAGCGGAAAGCTCATGGTGGACGGAAAGCGGACAGACGCGGCAAAACTGAGCCTGCGTCCGCAGCAGAAAGCCTCCCTGAACACGATGCAGGTGACCGTCAATGGCAAGACCTACTACGGGGGCATCCAGATTCTTCTGCGGAACGGCGGGATGACGATCATCAATCTGGTGAATACGGAGGACTATCTGCGGGGCGTTGTGCCGCGGGAGATGCCGCCGGAGTGGCCTGCGGAAGCATTGAAGGCTCAGGCGGTTGCTGCGCGCACGTTTGCTCTCAAGCATCGGAAACGGCATGAAAGCGAGGGCTATGACCTTTGCGCTTCCACCCATTGTCAGCTTTATGACGGCACGGCCTCGGAATCTGAAAGCGCGGATGCGGCGATACGGGCGACCAGCGGGATGGTGCTCATGTATGGCAAGGAGCTCATCAACGCCAATTTCCATACGGATTCCGGCGGTATGACGGAGAGCAGCCAAGCGGTATGGGGTAACCATGCGCCTTACCTGCAGCCCGTGAAAGAAAGCGCGACCAAGACCTTCCCCTGGAAGCAGAGTTTTTCACTGGAAAATTTTTCCAAACAGCTCGCGAAGGCAGGGTATCCTGTCGGAACGGTGAAAAATGTGAAACTCTCCAAGCTCACGATTGGAAAAGGCGCGTCTGACCGCAGTGCATCGGGGCGTGTGAAAATTATGCGGGTCATTGGGACGAAGGGCTCAAAGACCATCGAAGGAAACGAATTGCGCTCCATGCTTGCGCTCAAGAGCACCTTGTTCGATGTGCAGCTGCAGGGAAACCAGATCCACTTCATCGGCTATGGTTTCGGGCACGGCGTCGGCATGTCCCAATATGGGGCAAAGACGCTGGCCGGAAGCTGGGGCTATGACAAGATACTGAGTCATTTTTACAAGGGCGTGACCTTGAAAAAGTTATATTGAGGTGCGATAGTCATGCATTTATCTGATTTTGATTATGAGCTTCCGGAGGAACGCATCGCACAGACTCCCGTGGAACCGAGGAACGCCTCTCGTCTTATGGTGCTGGATCCCCGAAGGGAGACCATTGAGCATCATCATTTCTACGATCTGAAAAACTTCCTGTCGGCGGGGGATACCTTGATCTTCAATGATACGCGCGTCATGCCTGCAAGACTGATCGGGCACCGGGAGCGGACGGGCGGAAAGGTGGAAATCTTTCTGCTCCGCAGACTGGATGGAAACCGATGGGAGGCGCTGGCCAAGCCGGGGAAAAAGGCGCTGCCGGGCAACGTGATTCAATTCGGCGAGCAGCTTTCCTGTGTCGTGAAGGATCGCACGGATTTCGGCGGGCGCATCGTGGAGTTCTCCTATGAGGGGATTTTCGAGGAAATCCTGGATCGTCTGGGTGAGACTCCGCTGCCTCCCTATATTCATGAGAAGCTGGAGGACAGGGAGCGCTATCAGACGGTCTACAGCAGGGAGGAAGGCTCCGCGGCGGCTCCCACGGCAGGTCTGCACTTTACGAAGGAGCAGATGCGGGAGCTTTCGGAGATGGGAGTGAATCTCGGCTTCGTGACGCTCCATGTGGGACTGGGGACGTTCCGTCCGGTGCAGACGGAGGAGATCGAGGAGCATGAGATGCATTCGGAATACTATTCCATTTCGGAGGAAACGGCAGAGCTGATCCGCAGAACGAAGGCGGCAGGGCATCGTGTGATCGCGGTGGGAACGACTTCCATCCGTACCTTGGAGTCCGCCGCGACGGGCAAAAATGAGATCGCGGGGAAGAGCGGCTTTACCGATATCTTTATCTATCCCGGCTATGAGTTCAAAATCGTGGATGCCATCATCACGAACTTCCACCTGCCGAAGTCTACGCTCATCATGCTGATCAGCGCCTTTGCGGGACGGGAATTCGTGCTCCGAGCCTATCGGTTGGCAGTGGAAATGAAATATCGGTTCTTTTCCTTCGGGGATGCCATGTTATTGACCTGTCGGAAGGGGACGCAGGAGGAACGATTATGACAGCAGCGATTACATATGATTTACTGCATGAGGATGCAGCTACGGGTGCCCGCGCAGGGATATTGCATACGCCGCACGGCAGCTTTGAGACGCCGATTTTCATGCCGGTCGGTACGCAGGCGACGGTCAAAGGGGTTTCGCCGGATGAGCTTCGGAAGATGGGCGCGGGCATCATCCTCAGCAACACCTATCATTTGTTCCTGCGTCCCGGCATGGAACTGGTGCGCGAGGCAGGCGGCCTGCACAAGTTCATGCACTGGGACGGGGGCATCCTCACGGACAGCGGCGGGTTTCAGGTGTTCAGCCTCGGCGAACTTCGGAAGATTACCGAAGAGGGTGTGACCTTCCGCTCTCATCTGGACGGCTCAAAGAAATTCCTTTCTCCTGAGATTTCCATGCAGGTACAGATGGCGCTCGGCTCGGATATCGTGATGGCATTCGATGAATGCGTTCCGTACCCTGCGGATTATGACTATGCAAAGCGTTCCACGGACCGCACCCATCGCTGGGCAGAACGCTGCAAGAAGGTCATGACAAGCCCGCACCAGGGACTTTTCGGCATCGCGCAAGGCGGCATGTATGAGGACCTGCGCAGGGAGAGCGCGAAAATCCTGGCGGAAATGGATTTCCCCGGCTATGCGGTGGGGGGGCTCAGCGTGGGAGAGCCAAAGGAAATGATGTACGAGATGCTCTCCTATTCTACAGAGCATCTGCCGAAGCATAAGGCCCGTTATCTTATGGGGGTCGGGACGCCGGATTATTTCGTGGAATCCGTGCTGCGCGGCATCGATATGTTTGACTGTGTCTATCCGACGCGCGTGGCGCGCAACGGTATGGCGATGACCTGGACCGGGCGGCTGGTCATGAAGAATTCCGATTACACCCATGACCATCATCCGCTGGAGGACGGATGCGGCTGCTATGCATGCCGGAACGGCTACACAAGGGCTTACATCCGCCATCTTGTGCGCGCAAATGAAATTTTCGGGCTTCGACTGCTGTCACTGCACAATCTGTATTTCCTGCAGCAGTTCATGCGGGAAATGCGGAAGTCCATCATGGAGGACCGGTTTGGGGAATTCCGGGTCAAATTCTTGGAAAATTATCATTCCCGCTCGGACCGGAAAGATTGAGCGGGAATCATCTCAAATGGTTGACTCTGTTCTACATCATTACCCATAACTTCTGATACTTTTCCATGGCGGCAACGGCGTGAACCAGCATGCGACGCATGACAAGAGGCTCGTCATTCATGAGCCGGTTCATCTCCTGAACCGGGATGTACAGGAGCGTCGCATCCTCGCTCATGATTTCAATGGAAAGTTTAGTCTTCCTTCTGGTCAGCAGGACGGATTCGTTCAGCCAGGCATTCGGACTGCAGAAATCCAGATAGTTGAAGGAGCCGTCTCCGGGGTCGATGTTGCGTACGGCATTGCCACGGACAAGGAAGATGAAGTTTTCTTCGATGTCCTTTCAGGGAACCATGTCCCCCATGAGGCAGGCGACATTTCTGGGCGCGGTAATGTCACGATAAAGTGTTTCGGAAGGAATTTCACGGAAGAAATCCAATCCGGAAACAAAGCTGTGCAATCTCTCCCATGTGCTTTTCGCTGAAACGGGTGGTTTTGTGTTCGAACGGTCTGTGTCGGGAAGGGCGCCCTGAGAAAAGGATGAGAGCGGCTGTTTCCATTCGAACAGCATCTTTTGGAGGATTCGAAGATATTTTTGCGCGATGAGTTCGATTCCATAGGGCTTGAATCGGCTTTTGTCGTAAAGAAATGTCAGTAAAATACGGCTGCCGGTTCGGCGGAAGTATACGCCGAGGGTCATGCCACGGGCAAGCCAGAGATTCCTTGCGATGACAGTCCCATCGGGGCGCGCGGGAGATTCGGAGAACGGTTTTTCCGCGCGGAGAAAGTCATAAAAACTGATGAAGTGATTGGAAGACAGCACGGCAGGAGAGATCCTGCCGTTTTTTGCGTTTTGTCCGATCTGTGCGGCCTGCTCCGCTACCGTATGTTCCATTCATGAGTGAAAAAGATTGGTATGCAATCTTGCTACATGTTTGCATTCGGTGTATAATATTTAGCTGAATGTTGTTTTGGTGTATGAAGAACGGAAGAATCAATAGGAAGGGGGCTTTTTATGAGTCCGGATATGGCGGCAGGATTGGCAAGCTGGGGCCCGATCCTGATCATGGTCGCGGTGTTTTATTTTCTGCTCTATCGTCCGCAGAAAAATGCGCAGAAGAAGCATAAAGCAATGCTGGATGCATTGAAGAAGGGGGACCGCGTAGTCACCATCGGGGGAATCTACGGGACCGTTACGGGACTGGAGGAGAAGACCATCAAATTGAAGGTGGCGAACAACGTGGAGATCGAACTGGCCCGTTCAGCCATCAATACGAAGGTGGAGTCGGAGGAGACCGTGGAACAGGAGGATTGAGACCATGGCGGAGAAAACTCTCGATGAAAAAAGATTGCTTCGCCAGCAGGTGGAAATCCAACGCCTGGCATTTTCCAAAGAAGATCGGATGAAGTGCAGTGCAAAGATCATGGAGCGACTGCGCAAAGAGCCTGCTTATCGGGGAGCTTTATCCGTCATGCTCTATGCGCCGATGGAAATGGAAGTGCAGATCGGCGGACTGATGGAAGAGCTGCTGGCGGAAGGACGCATTGTGCTTCTGCCTCTGGTCACCGGCAGGGGCGCGATGGAGGCTGTGCGCTTGCCGTCTGTGGACACTTTGGTGCCGGATGCATTCGATATCCTCACGGTGGAGGCGGCGCATCGGAAGCTGTTCCTTGCGTCGGAAATCGATTGCGTGATCGTGTCGGGCGCGGCATTTTCCTGCAAAGGAGCACGTTTGGGACTGGGGGGCGGCTATTATGACCGTTTTCTGCGGACGAAGGCGCCGCAGGCGAAACGCATCGCAGTCGCATATTCCTTCCAGATGGTGGATGACGTGCCGACGGATGAATATGATGCATGGATGGATGTGATCGTCACGGAAAAGGAAGTCATTCGGATCGAGGACAGGGGAGCGGAAGTACCTTTGCAATCATTGTAATCACAGGTAGTATCATAGGAAATTTCATGACAGGAAGGGATGGAAACCGTTGAGAAAAGACAGTCTCATAAAACTTCTGGTCTGCATCGTGGCAATCGTCGGTATCTTTCTGGCGTTTGTGCAGCCCTTGGCCAACAGCATCCGTCAGGGGCTGGATCTGCAGGGCGGCACGCATGTGGTTCTGGAAGCTGAGGATACGCCGCAGGCACAGGTCAATGACGATGCCATGCAGCGTGTCGTCAAGATCATGGAAAAACGTGTCAATGAACTGGGCCTCACTGAGCCGATCATCCAGCGCGAAGGCGCGCGCCGCGTGATCATCGAGCTTCCGGGCATCAAGGATCCGGACAAGGCGATCCAGACCATCGGCAAGACGGCGATGCTGGAGTTCAAGGATGAAGAAGGCAACACCGTCCTCACGGGAACGGATCTCAAGGATGCGCAGGCAGCGACGAATCCGCAGACGAATCAGCATGTTGTCAATCTGGAATTCTCCGATGAAGGCGGGAAGAAATTCGCGGATCTCACGATGCAAAATGTGGGGCGCACGATTGCAATCCTGCTGGATGGTGAAGTGCTGACCGCGCCGAATGTGCGTGAGCCGATTCTCGGAGGAAAGGCCGAGATTTCCGGGCAGAAGACGCTGGAAGAGGCGCAGCAGCTTGCCGTGCTGCTCAGAAGCGGCGCTCTGCCGGTGAAGGTGAATATCATTGAGACGAGAACCGTCGGCCCTTCCCTTGGACAGGACTCCAAGGACAAGAGCGAGTTTGCGTTCGTCGTAGGCATCGGTGCGGTTCTGCTCTTCATGATCGCGTTTTATCGTTTGTCGGGCTTTATCGCGGATATCAGCCTCATGGCTTATACCATGCTGCTGCTGCTCATTCTGTGGTCCTTGGATGCGACGCTCACGCTCCCGGGCGTGGCGGGAATCATTCTGTCCATTGGTATGGCAGTGGATGCGAATGTGCTGATTTTCGAGCATTTCAAGGAGGAATATCGTACGGGCAAGAGCCTGCGGCTTTCCATGGATGCGGGCTTTGACCGCGCGTTTACCACGATTTTTGACTCCAATATCACTACCATCATCGCGGCTGCCGTGCTCTTCTTCCTCGGAACGGGCACCATCCGGGGCTTTGCGATTACTCTGGGGCTTGGCGTTGTGTTGAGCATGTTCACGGCCATCACGCTGACGCGGTATATGCTGAAGCTTTTGATCGCGGCGCACGTCTTTGACGGGCCGAGCGCCTACGGCGCGGACGGCTTCGTGCTCTTTGACGCGAATGCAGGAAAGGCGGTGAAGAAGGATGCCTAGTTTTGACATTGCAAGGCGCGGCAAGATTTGGTTCATCATCTCGCTGATCATCATCATTCCCGGCATTTTCAGCATGTGCACGCGCGGCTTCAATTTCGGCATCGACTTCACGGGCGGGACGATCATCGATTTGAAGTTCGACCAGCCGGTCACCATCACGCAAGTGCGTGACAGCCTGCGCCCCTATGGGCTGGACAGCAGTATGATCCAGCTGTCGGGAGAGACTTCCGGTGTGGAATCTTCCACGGATGTCATGATCCGCACGACGGATTTGGAGGAAAACGACCGCAAAGCGGTCATGGCTTCCATCAAGGAATCGGTGGGGAACTATCAGGTCATGCGCGAGGAAAAGGTGGGCGCGACCATCGGCGGCGAGCTGATCATGAATGCTGTGATGGCGCTGTTGATTTCCTGGGTGCTCATCATCCTCTATGTCGCGTATCGCTTCGAGATGCGCTTCGGCATCGCGGCAATCCTGGCGTTGGTGCATGATATTCTGATCGTGCTTTCGATTTTCTCCTTTACGCAGAAGCAGGTGGATTCCTCCTTTGTGGCGGCTCTGCTGACCATTGTTGGTTATTCCATCAACGATACGATCGTTATTTTTGACCGTATCCGCGAGAACCTGAAGCTGCATTTCCGCAAAGGTGGGGATGTGTTCGAGCTGGTGAACCGAAGCGTTTATCAGACGCTCACACGCTCCCTCTATACGGTGTTCACGGTCATGTTTACGACATTTGCACTCTATTTCTTCGGCGGCGAGACCACAAAGGATTTTGCGTTTGCGCTCCTTGTCGGCTTCGCGAGCGGCTGCTATTCGTCCATTTTCATTGCAGGCCCGCTCTGGGTGCTTTTCCGCAACCGGGCAGAGGCTAAAAAGACAACGCAGCGTGCTGTTACGGCGAAATAAGGAACTGTGCAAAAATAATCGCTACATCAAAACACCACTCGAAAGGGTGGTGTTTTTTCGTTGAAAAGGCGAATGCCCGACAAACTGCCTTATGAGACTGTCCGTGGGGCATTTGTGCTTATCGGGAACCGTGTAGCGGTTACGGTGCAGCGTAACAAAAGCTGGAAAACGGGATGGATATGAGGTATAATGTCTACATGTTTAGTGAACGGGGATTTTGCCGTTATCAATCCGGTGGGCGTTTTTTTGATTTTGCAGATGGCAGGACCGGTATATCTGTATCTGTTGCGATGAGAGAATAGGGGGGATAACCCATGCGGCACGAATATATGAAACTGGTGCCCCAAAATATTACGGTGACTTTTACCAATATACATAGCTCCCCCTCCGTAGGAGAGAGCATTCATGTGTATTTGGAACGTCCCACGGAGCATGGGTTTGATAGGGCAGAGTATGTGCTGCCCGTTTGTTGCTTGAAAAAGTGTTTTGGTTTTCAAGAAGATGAAGAATATGCCTTGCGTCAATTTGTAAAAAATAATAGTCCGCTTATTTGGGAAATAGCTCGTGAGGACGGTGAGATAATTGCCGACCCTGTTTGAAATTTATGGTTACCGAGTATTTTTCTGGTCAAATGAGGCAGGAGAACCGATCCATGTCCATGTTTCCAAGGGAAAACCGACAGCAAACGCCACAAAAATATGGCTTCCGCCAGAAAGTAATCCTGTGCTGGCAAATAATAACAGCAATATACCGGAAAAGGAATTAAAGAGAATCCTGAAAATGATTGCCTTAAATCGTGATAGCATCATTGCCCAGTGGTATGATTATTTCAACAAATAAGGAACTTATGGATACGAATAAGACAGCAGGAGGTGGAGTGGGTATGCAGAAGAAATGGGCGTTCTATGATGATGATCCAAAAGAGATCCGGGCATTTGCGAAAAAACTCAATGTCTCTGCTGCTGTTGCGAGTATCCTGTGGCATCGAGGTATTCGGGAGCGAAAGGCAGCGGATCGTTTCCTGTATCCGGAGGAGAAGCAGTCTTTTTATGATCCCTTTCTCATGAAGGATATGGAGCTTGCTGCCGCGCGCATCGAACGGGCCATCCGGGAAAAAGAACAGATCGTGATCTATGGGGACTACGACGTGGATGGGATGACTGCTACGGCAGTTCTCATGCGCACGTTGAAGCGGCTGGGCGCAAGGGTGAGCTCCTATATTCCCGACAGGCAGAAGGAAGGCTACGGGTTCAACGAACCTGCGCTCCGCACGATCGCAAAGCAGGGGGCAGGCCTTCTGATCTCCGTAGACTGTGGTATTTCCTCCGTGGAAGACGTAGAGGCGGTCAGGGATATTCTGGATATCGTGATCACAGATCATCATCTGCCGGGGCCGGAGCTTCCGCGCGCCATTGCTGTCGTGAACCCGCATCGCGAGGACTGCAGATATCCGTTCAAGGATCTGGCGGGCGTGGGAGTGGCCTTCAAGCTGTGTCAGGCGCTTTGGAAGCAGCTGCGTGATGTGGATTTCCAGGAGGATCTGGAAATTGTGGCGCTCGGCACAATCGCCGATTTGGTTCCTTTGCTGGGAGAGAATCGGAAACTGGTGCGCATGGGGCTGGAGCGCATGAATACGACGGAACTGCCGGGACTCCGTGCGCTGATCAAGGTGGCGGGCCTTGCGGACAAGACCGTCGGCGCGGGGCAGGTCGGTTTTTTGCTGGCACCGCGGCTCAATGCCGCAGGACGTCTGGATACCGCGTCCAAGGGGCGCGATCTGCTGCTGTCGGAGGATATGGAAACAGCGGAGCGCATCGCGAAAGAACTCGATGACGAAAATCATGCACGTCAGGAAATCGAGCAGGAAATTCTGGCATTGGCGGAGAAAAAGTTACAAGAGCTTCGGTTGTCCGGGGGAACCGAGGTGCATTCCATCGTGCTTTCCGGCGAAGGATGGCATCAAGGCGTCATTGGGCTGGTGGCTTCACGCCTGGTGGAAAGGTATTACCTGCCCACCATTGTAATCAGCGAGCAGGGCGAGACCGCAAAAGGCTCCTGCCGCAGCATCCAGGGCCTTCACATGTATGAGGCGCTTGCCGCCTGCCAAGAGAAACTGCTGGGGTTTGGCGGACACTCACAGGCTGCGGGCCTGACGATCCGGACGGAGGATATCCCTGCGTTCCGGGCGCTGTTCGATGATTATGTGAAGGAGCATTTGCAAGAGGAGGACTATGTTCCCTCCATTTCGATTGATTTTGAGCTTTCTCCGCAGGAATTGGAACTTTCCCTTGTGGAGGAGCTTCAGAAATTGGCGCCCTACGGCATGGGGAATCCGCATCCGGTCTTTGGCTGCAGGGATGTGCGAGGCACGGGGGCACGTGCGATCGGACGCGACCAGAACCATCTGATGTTCCGCATTGATGGCAGGGATACGTCCATTAAGGTCATCAGTTGGAACCGTGCAAGCTACGCGCCCATTGTGAATCGTGAGCCTCTGGATATTGTCTATGTTCCGGAAATCAACGAATGGCAGGGAAAGCGCAGCGTGGAGTGTCAGGTCGAGTATATGGGGCCCGCGAAATCCTGCCAGCATTTCCCGAACCGTGATATGCTGGCAAAAGTGTATTCCTTTTTGATGAGCATACAGCGGGAGAAGGGCAATATCCCATTCGACGCGAGGATGCTGACCATGGAATACAGCCAACGCTTCCATGATATTTCGCTTTATACGATGGAATGCGCGTTGACCGTGTTCGAGGAACTGGGACTGCTCTACGGAAGCCTTTTGGAGGAAACTTTTTTCATGCCTCCGGCGCCGAAAGAAAAACTGAAGCTTGAAAATTCAAGATTGTATCGGAGACATAACAGCAGGAATTCCTAACCGCAGGAGTTCCTGACCGCAAAGGAATGTGAAAGAGATGAACGACAAGGGAAAGAAGCCCGTAACGATAGAGCGCCTCACGGCGAAGGTCAAAAGCTATCAGCGGAATGCTGACATCAGTATGCTGGAAAGGGCTTTCCTTGTGGCCGATGAGGCTCACAGGGGACAGACGCGGGTATCGGGCGATGCATATATCATTCATCCCTTGAATGTCGCAGCTATCCTGACAGAACTGCATCTGGACGATGTGACGATTGCGGCGGCGCTCTTGCATGATGTGGTGGAGGATACGATTTTCACCCTTGCCGAGATGGAGGATATGTTCGGTCCTGAGGTGGCCATGCTCATCGACGGCGTCACAAAATTGGGCCGTATCCAGTATAAATCCAAGGAAGAGCAGCAGTTGGAGACCTACCGCAAGATGTTCCTTGCCATGGCAAAGGATATCCGGGTGATCATGATCAAACTGGCTGACCGCCTGCACAATATGCGGACGCTCAAATTCATGCGCGCCGACAAACAGCAGCGGATCGCGCGGGAAACCATCGAGGTCTACGCGCCGCTGGCAAACCGCCTCGGCATCTCCAACATCAAGTGGGAGCTGGAAGACCTGAGCCTGCGCTATCTGGAGCCGGATATCTACTATGATCTGGTGGAGAATGTGAAGCAGAAGCGGCGCGAGCGCCAGAATTTCATCAGCGAGTCCATCCGCCAGATCGAAGAAGAGCTGTATGATTCGGATATCCATGCGGAAATCAGCGGACGCGCAAAGCATTTTTACAGCATTTACAAGAAGATGAAGCGGGATCACAAGGAGATTGGGGAGATCTATGATCTCTCCGCGATCCGTGTGCTGGTGGATTCCGTGAAGGACTGCTATGGCGTGCTGGGTGTGATCCATACCATATGGAAGCCTATCCCGGGACGGTTCAAGGACTACATTGCCATGCCGAAATCCAATGGCTATCAGTCCCTTCATACGACGGTCATGGCCCAGGGATATCCGCTGGAGATCCAGATTCGCACCTTCGGGATGCACAAGGTGTCGGAATACGGCGTTGCCGCCCATTGGAAATACAAGGAAGCGGGAAAGAGCGTCGGCGCTACCGGCGAGAACGACCAGAAGATGTCCTGGCTCCGACAGATGGTGAATCTGCAGCAGGAGATCAGCGATCCGAGGGAATATCTGGAAGCCTTGAAGGTGGATGTCTTTGCGGATGAGGTGTTCGTGTTCACGCCGCGGGGGGATGTCATCGACCTGCCAAATGGATCGAATCCTATTGATTTCGCTTATCGCATCCATACAGAGGTGGGGCATCACTGTGTGGGGGCAAAGGTCAACGGGAAGATCGTGCCGCTGGAATACAAGCTGCAGAACGGCGATCTGGTGGATGTCATCACCAATAAGGCGAACAATGGGCCGAGCAGGGACTGGCTCAATATCGTGGCATGCTCGGAAACCCGCAGCAAGATCCGCTCCTGGTTCAAGAAGGAGAAACGAGAGGAAAATATTGCCCATGGCAGGGAGCAGATTGAGAAGGAACTCCGTCGACTGGGCTATCAGCCCAAGGAGCTTCTGAAGGATGACCGCCTGCTGCAGGTGGCGAAAAAGCTCAATATCCTGAACGAAGCGGATTTGCTGGCTGCCTTGGGCTACGGCGGAATCGCAATGCCGGGCATCATCACGAAGCTCATTGAGCTGTACAAAAAGGAAGTCAAACAGAATACGCCGCCTGATGTATCGATCCTGCTGAGCGAGATCCGGCCACTGCAGAAGGGCAACCGCAAGAAATCCAGCCATGGCGTGCTGGTAGAGGGAGAAAGCGGGCTCCTAGTGCGTCTGGCGCGCTGCTGCAATCCGATTCCGGGCGATCCCATCACGGGCTATATCACAAGGGGTCGGGGCGTGTCCGTGCATCGTACGGACTGTCCGAATGTGCTCAATGACAGCGAGGAGAATTTTTCCCGCATGATCGAAGTGAGCTGGGATGTGGGCTTGGACAAGGATTATACGGTGGAGGTGGAAGTGGTCTGCAACGACAAGAGCGGCGTACTTTCCGAACTGCTTGCCGTACCCGCCGAAATGAAGATCAACATCAGCTCGGTCAACGCGAAACCAAACCGCACAAACCGAACCTCTACCGTCCTCATGGGCATTCAGGTGAACAATGCGCAGCAGCTCAGCCAGTTCATGGCCCGCATGCGCCGTATCCAGGACGTATACAGCGTTACCCGAGCCATCGGGAATGCTGTAGGGAACAAATGATAATCAGTTCCATCTTGCGAAATAGAATTGAACTTTCCTGGCAGGTTGGGTATAATGTAGCTGATTGGGGTTGCAACGATCGGTGTTTTGAGACATGGAAGATTTCGCATAAGGGAGCTGTGAATCATGGCAAACGCATTCAGCATGGATGATTTTCGCAAGAAGCTGCAGGAACGGCAGCATAAGCTGACGCCGCAGCGGCAGGAAGTGCTGCAGATCTTCATGGATCATCCGGGAGAGCATCTGAGCGCAGAGGATGTGCATGATATCCTGCGGGAAAGCAAGTCGGAGATCGGGCTGGCTACCGTCTATCGCAGTCTGGAGCTTTTGGAGAATTTGGGGATACTCCTGAAAATGGAATTCGGAGATGGGTGCAGCCGTTATGAGATTGATACGACAGATCCCAGTATGCACCGCCATCATCATCTGATTTGTACCCAATGCGGGAAAGTCATGGAGTTCGAGGATGATTTGCTGGAACATCTGGAGCAGGATATCGAGTCGAAATCCGGCTTCCATATCACGAATCATGAGGTAAAGTTTTTCGGCGTATGCAAGGAGTGCCAAAGCGAGCGTTGAAGGTCAGAGAATTTTGGTTGAACAGCAAACAGGAAGTCATCGTCAAGATCGTGCGGGAAATCCTTCTGCTGTTCAAGGTTGAAGTCGTGGCGGACGAAACTGCCGATTATGCGGGGCTCTCTGTGGAGAATCGGGTGATTCCTGGAGAGCCTCTTCGTGTGAGTACAAGGATGGTTCTGAAGGATTTCCATGGCGCGAAGCACATCTATGTGCGGAGCAGCAAGCGGCAGCCGGATGAGCGGGAGGCGGCGGGAATCCATCGCATGATCAAGCGCAATCTCTATGACATCTTCCGTGAGGAACTGGGAGAGCCCGCAGCGCCTTGGGGAATCCTGCATGGCGTGCGTCCCACAAAGATCGTGCATCGGTGGATCCGCTCCCATCTCACGGAGCATGAGATCATGCATCGTTTGCTGGACGATTATCGCGCCAGTCCCGGAAAAGCGGAGCTGATTACGCACATGGCCTTCCGCCAGCTGCCCTTTCTGGAAACATCCGATGAGAAGACGGTAAGTATCTATGTGGGCATTCCCTTCTGCATGACTCGCTGCCTGTACTGTTCCTTTCCGTCCAATCTGCTGCCGACGGAAGACAAATTGAGGGATTTTCTGGAGATTCTGTGGAAGGATATTGCAGCGGCGAGGGAAAGCGTAGAGCGCTACGGTTTCCATGTGCAGAATATCTACGTGGGGGGAGGGACTCCTACGAGCCTTCCCGATATTTTTTTTGCCGAAATGCTCGAAATGGTATATAATGCTTTTTATGAGCCTCACATCGTGGAATTTACGGTGGAGGCAGGTCGTCCTGACAGCATGAGCGAGGCGAAGATTGCGTGCATGAAGCGGTTCGGTGTCACGCGTGTGAGCGTAAATCCGCAGACCATGCAGGAACGGACGCTGCGGCGCATCGGGAGGCATCATACGCCGGAGGATATCGTGCGGATGTTCCGTGCACTTCGGGAGGCAGGAAGCTTTCAGATCAATATGGATTTGATCCTGGGGCTTCCGGGAGAAACGGCGGAAGATGTGGCGGATACCATGGAGCAGGTTCTGGCGCTTCAGCCGGACGATATCACGCTCCATGCCCTTGCCTTGAAGCGGGGCTCCCGTCTCAAGATGAATCTTGAGGCGTATGAGCTGCCGGGTGACGATGAGACGCGCCGCATGTCGGAGACTGCCATGCGCTATATCGCGGATGCGGGCATGCAGCCCTACTACCTGTACCGTCAGGGCTATATGAGCGGACAGCTTGAGAATATCGGCTGCTGCCGCAAGGGTGCGGAAGGAATGTACAATATCCAGATCATGGAGGAGCATCAGACCATCATCGGAATGGGAGGAGCCGCGACGACCAAGGTCGTTGACCATCGGGCGGGGCGTTTGAAGTCCAGCTTCCATGCGAAGGATCTCCTGACCTATTTGCGGGATATTGACGTTTATATCGAAAAGCGTTCGCTTCTTTTGGAGGAAGCGTATGGAAATAAGGAGGAAGGCCTTTGTTGACAAATGCGCCGCGCGGCACGAAGGATATCCTGCCGGAACAGGCAGCCGCGTGGAATTATGTGGAAAAGAAGATCCGTGAGCTTTGCGGGCTTTACGGATACCATGAGATCCGCACGCCGATGTTCGAGCATACGGAGTTGTTCCATCGAGGCATCGGCGAGGGAACGGATGTGGTGGACAAGGAGATGTACACCTTTACGGACCGCGGGAACCGCAGCATCACGCTCCGTCCTGAAAATACGGCGGCGGCGGTGCGATCCTATCTGCAGAACAAACTCTTTGCGGACACCGCTCTGGTCAAGCTCTTCTATATCGGCTCGATGTTCCGTTATGACCGTCCCCAGGCAGGGCGCATGCGGGAGTTCCATCAGTTCGGCATCGAGGCTCTGGGCGAACAGAATCCTATGGTGGATGCGGAGACGATCCTGTTGGCACTGGACTTTCTGGAATCCTTGGGTCTGAAGGACTTGAAGCTCAGCTTGAATTCCGTGGGCTGCCCGAAGTGTCGTCCCGTTTATCGCCAGAAATTGCAGGAGTTCTTTCGGGATAAGCTGGATGTCCTCTGTAATGACTGCAAAACGCGCTTTGACAAGAATCCCATGCGGATCTTGGACTGCAAGGCGGATGCGGACAAGGGATTCATGCAGGATGCGCCGAAAATCACGGACTGCCTCTGCGAGGAATGCCGGGATCACTTCGATGGCCTGCAGGGATATCTGAAGGATCTGGGCGTATCGTTCGAGCTGGATTCCCGCTTGGTACGCGGGTTGGATTACTACACAAAGACAGCCTTTGAAATCAAATATGAGCCCCTTGGCGCGCAGAGCGCCGTGGCAGGCGGCGGACGCTATGACGGTCTCATCGAGGAAATTGGCGGCAAGCCGACGCCTGCGGTGGGCTTTGCGGCAGGACTGGAACGGGTGCTGCTGGCTTTGGAGCAGCAAAATCTGCTCCCTGCAAGGCAGGCGGATACGGATGTATTTGTCGTAGCATTGGGAGACGCGGCGCAGGCTCCTGCGTTTGAGCTTTTGATACGGCTCCGCCGTGCAGGGCTTCGAGCCGCCATGGATTATGCAGGACGCAGCATGAAGGCCCAGATGAAGCAGGCAGGAAAGTCCGATGCCCATTTTGCCTTGATCCTTGGCGAAGATGAAATCAAGGAGCAGGCTGTCGTGTGCAGGGATCTGCAGAAAAGCGAACAGCAGAAGCTGGCAATGGGGACAGTAATCGACTACTTGAAGCGGGAACTTTCGGAAGCATGATAAGCATAATATCTATTTGTGAAATAAATGTATGAGGTGAATTTTTCGATGGAAACTTTAACAGGCATGAAGCGCACGCATCATTGCGGCGAACTTCGCAAGTCGGATGTGGACGCTGAAATCGTATTGGCAGGGTGGGTGTCGCGCCGCAGAGATCATGGCGGATTGATTTTTGTGGATATGCGCGATCGTTCCGGACTGGTGCAGGTGGTCTTTGACGAGGCAGCAATGGGCGAGGAGGCGTTCCATAAAGCGGAGACGCTTCGCTCGGAATTCGTCATGGGAGTGCGCGGCAAGGTGCGGGCACGCAGCGAAGAGACCATTAATCCGAATATGGAGACAGGTGAAATCGAGATCGTCGTGACGGAGCTGCGCATCCTGAACAAGGCGAAGACGCCTCCCTTCTATATCCAGGACGGCGTGGATGTGGACGAGATGGTCCGCCTGCGCTATCGCTATCTGGATCTCCGCCGCCCGGAGATGCAGAAGAATATCATGCTGCGGCATCGCGTGACGAAGATCATGCGCGACTTTATGGACGAAAATGGGTTCTTGGAGATCGAGACGCCGATGCTCTGCAAGAGCACTCCGGAGGGCGCGCGGGATTTCTTGGTTCCGAGCCGTCTGAATCCCGGCAATTTTTACGCGCTCCCGCAGTCGCCGCAGATTTTCAAGCAGCTGCTCATGGTCTCGGGCTTTGAGAAGTATTTCCAGATCGTGCGCTGCTTCCGTGATGAGGATCTGCGCGCAGACCGCCAGCCGGAGTTCACGCAGCTCGATATCGAGACTTCTTTCATGGATCAGGAGGATATCCTGACCTTGATGGAGGGGCTCATCAAGGATATCTTTGAGAAAGCCATGGGGGAAAAGGTCGAGACGCCGTTCCTGCGCATGGGCTGGGATGAGGCCATGGAGCGCTTCGGCTCCGACAAGCCGGATCTGCGCTTCGGCATGGAGCTCATGGATATCTCCGAATATGTGAAGGGCTCGGATTTCAAGGTGTTCGCGTCCGTCTTGGAACATGGCGGGCAGGTCAAGGTCATCAACGTGGAGGACTATGCAAATATCCCGCGCCGCGAACTGGATGGCTTGGTGGAGTATGTGCAGGGCTACGGTGCGAAGGGGCTTGCATGGATCCAGTACACGGAGGAGGGCATCAAGTCTCCGTTCAAGAAGTTCTATTCGGAGGAGACCTTCGAGGAAATCAAGAAAGCCACAGGCGCGGAGACTGGCGATCTGCTGCTGGTCATTGCAGACAAGCCGCTGGTGGTGGCACAGGCGCTGGGCGAGTTGCGCCTTGAGATGGCACGCCGCCGCGGACTCATCGATCCCGACAAGCTCAGCTTCCTCTGGGTGGTGGACTTCCCCATGTTTGAATATGTCGAGGAGGACAAGCGCTGGAAGGCGATGCATCATCCGTTCACCTCGCCGCGTGAGGAGGATGTTCAGTATCTCAAGAGCGAACCGGGCCGTGTGAAGGCCGTTGCCTATGACATGGTGCTCAATGGCGTCGAGATCGGCGGCGGCAGCTTGCGTATCTACAACAGCGAGCTTCAGGCAAAGGTCTTTGAGGCAATCGGTCTGAGCGAGGAAGAAGCTCGTGCGAAATTCGGCTTCATGATGGATGCCTTTGAGTACGGAACGCCGCCCCATGGCGGGATTGCCTTCGGCCTTGACCGTCTGGTCATGATCATGGCAAAGCGCAAGTCCATCCGCGACGTGATCGCATTCCCAAAGACGCAGAGCGCCTCGGATGTCATGAGCCATGCGCCTTCCGCCGTGGACGACAAACAGCTCAGGGAACTTTCCATCCGCACAGCCGTCGCTGCGAAGAAAAAACCGCAGGAAAAATAAGCATGAATTTGTTTGTCCTGCCATGGCATATACTGCTGTGGCAGGATTTTTCAGGTGGGTGTCATAGCCGGGCAAGAGGAAAAGGATGAGGTGCCGGGAATGAGAAAATTTTTTGAAGACAGGCTCCATGAAATCGATGCAAGGCATCTATGGATCCTGATACTGTTCAGCAGTTTCCTTTTTTTGCTTGGGAATTGGCAGCTGGCGTTCACGGATCCCGTAGAGTCGAATTATGTATTGACGGCAAAAGAGATGCTGGAATCAGGGGACTATGTTTCTCCGCGCATTTATGGCGAATACTGGTATGACAAGCCTGCGTTTTTCTATTGGGAGCTGATTGCGTCCTTCCAGCTCTTTGGGATGAATGAATTTGCCGCCAGATTCTTTCCGGCGGTATTCAGCGTATTGAGCGTTCTTCTGACATATTGCTTCGGCACAAAGGTCTACAATGAAAAAACAGGTTTCTTTGCGGGGCTTATTCTGAGTACGGCAGTGGGTTACTGGTATATTGCGAAGGCCGTCGTGACGGATATGTCGCTCATGTTCTTCTCCAATGCGGTGCTCGTGTTCTTTTTCTTCGCATATCGGAAGGATCGTTGGAAACTCTGTTATCTGAGCTTTCTGTTTGCGGGGCTTGCCGTGCTCACCAAGGGGCCCATCGGCATCCTGCTGCCGGGGTTTATCCTGACGGTATTCCTGTGCGTGCGGAAGGAGCCGCTGAAGCTGCTCAAGGCTCCTTGGCTGGGCGGCTCCCTGCTGTTTCTGCTCGTCATCGGCATTTGGTACTATCCCATGTATGCACTGCATGGCGCGGATTTCCTCCATGGATTTTTGGGAGATCATAATTTCACCAGGGCCTCCGTATCGGAGCATCCAAAATATGATGTCTGGTACTATTATACGGTGATCTTTCTTGTGGGATTCTGCCCCTGGTCCTTTGCTCTGCTGTACGGAATCAAACGGCATTGGAAGGAATTCCGGGGGAGGAGCGTGGAACCCGTTACGCTCTTTCTGCTTTTATGGGCGCTGCTGATCACCTTGTTTTATCAGTGCATGGCGACCAAGTACCCGACGTACACGCTGCCTTCCTTCATGCCTTGGGCACTGCTTACGGCGCATGTGCTGGCAAGCCATGAGCTCCTGCTGAAGCGCATGGTGTCTGTCATGGGCGTTCTCTACATCGCCCTTGCCTTTTTGGTGGCTGTCCCGCTTTGCAGACAGAATTCCGGCAAGGAAATCGGCCGATACCTCATGGAGGAGCTGCAGCTTGGGCCGCAGGATTTTGTCGGACATTATGGACTTTACATGACGTCGGTGGTATTCTATACAGGACATGAGATGTATCGCATCGTCGCGCCGTCCGATATGGCAAAGATGAGCGAGGACGAAAGAAAATGGGATGCGATCCGGAACCGCATGCCAACGGTTTCCTTGGAGGAACTTCCAAAGAACCAAGACCTTTACTTGATTTGTGACAAAAGGAGATATGAGCGCTTTCGGCAGATGCTTCCCGAAGGGAGCTGGACTTTGCTGAAGGAATTTTCCTCAGGCATGGTGTTGAAGTGCAGGCTGGAAGACGAGATGCAAAGATGGAGCGGTGTGAAGCGATGAAACTTTTATCGATTGTTGTACCTGTCTATAACGAAGAGGATAATATCGATCATTTCTATGAGGCTGTCTGTGACGTGATGCGCACGCTGTCCTATGACTGGGAACTCATTTTCGTGGATGACGGGTCGGCGGACAGGAGCTGGGAAATTCTGGAACGGCTGGAGCAGGCGGATGACCATGTGCAGCCGATACAGCTTTCCAGGAACATGGGACACCAGCTTGCGCTGACCTGCGGCATGGACTATTCCGAAGGAGATGCGGTCATCACGATGGACGGGGATATGCAGCATCCGCCTGAGCTGATTCCCGTGCTGGTCAAAGCGTGGGAAAACGGGTACGAAGTGGTGCAGACCATCCGGAAAACGACAGAGGGCGTGTCCTGGTTCAAGAAATTTTCCTCTCGTGGATTCTATTGGCTTCTGAATCATATTTCGGAAACGCATATCACAGAAGGCGGTTCGGATTTCCGTCTGCTGGACGCAAAGGTCGTGCGGGCTTTCCGCCATTATCGGGAGCATGTGCGCTTTCTGCGCGGCATGATCAGCGCTATGGGCTATCGGCAGACCTATGTCGAATTTGTGGCGCCGCCGAGGTTTGCGGGAGCTTCTAAATTCTCCATGAAAAAGATGCTCCATCTTGCGATGGACGGCGTGCTGGCCTATTCCTCCATGCCCCTGCGCTTTGGGCTGTACGCCGGTGTATTTTGCGCATTCATCAGTATTTTGATCTTTATTCACGTACTGTTTTCAAAGTTTGTGATTGGGGATGCCGTTGCAGGATGGTCCACGGTCATTGGATGCGTGGTATTCTTCGGCGGGATGCAGTTGGTGGCATTGGGGCTGATTGGTGTCTACATCGGGCGCATTTTCGAGGAGGTCAAGCGCAGGCCTCTCTATTTGGTGGGACGCGAGAAGCCGCGCATCCGAAAGAAATCATTCCGGCAAGAGGAGGGGCTGCAGGACAGCAGAATGGCTGCCACATGAGTTAGGAACTGTTCATAAATAAATTTTAGATTTGACTTGTTTAATGAACGTACAGGCAATGTGGGAAACTGCATGGGAGGATATCCCCATGCTTCGTAAGGTATGCCATGAATATATCAAAAGGGTGCAAAATCAGTAACCCTTTCTGAAGTGGTTCCTTAATATTTTCTCGAAATACACGATATACATAGTGATGAACTGGTTTGTGGGTTGAGCAGGGAGGATGAGGGGTATGCGTGTTCTAAAACTGACGAGAGCGGATCGTGACTACTATGTCAGCCAGCCTACGGCCAAGGCGATGCACGAGCGCATCATGAAGGATTCTGTGTATATCCCCGAAGGTGATAGAACCGCCGCAGCCGTCTATGTTGCTAGACGCAATGCCGAGAAGGCAGTCAATCGGACGGATCAGGTGGACATTTCCCACGCGGGGCAGGAACTCAGCAAGACAGAAAAGGAACAGGGCATAGCAAAATCCAAGGAAAACACGCCCAACATCGAATTCAGCTTCATACGCCGGGGCGATACGAATCGGTTTTCCGTTTCCTTTGCCAATTCGGCGATGGTTCGCCGCGCCGTGGAACAAGGATATATCGAGATGGATGGCAAGCAGGTGGTACTTTCCGATGATGTAAAAAAGCAGATTATTGCCACGAACAAGCAGATTCAGAATGCAAAACAAGCGGTCTCCATGCACAACATGCTTCTGCATGAGGCGGCCAATGCCCGTCAGGCCAGTGATGCCATGAAAGAGGCTAACGACAAGATGTCCCGTGCCATGACCACAGCATCACGAATCATGCATGGAAGAAAAGTTTCTCCCGCTGACGAGAAAGAACTTATGGAGTTCAACAAGGATCTCTACGCCATGGCCAAGAGCGCAGCCGCTTTGGCAGAGCATCGGCGCAAACGGGATGACAAAGAGGACGAGGAAATATCGGCAGCAAACGATGAGGCACGGGCGAGAGAAGCGGAGCCGAAGGATTACAGTGTGGAAGAGACTCCTATGCCACAGACCGAAGTGCAGATGGATATATCATTTGATGGTGAGGTTCCGCAGGTGACTGCTGTCGGTGTCGGAATGATATCAGAATAACACAATGTGTTTCACGCCACAAATCCTTTTGGCGTATTCATCATCTGAAAATAGATGCAGAATTTTGAGAGGTTTTTGTATGCAATTGAGATGGATCGCCTTAGCGGTTCTTTTCGCTTTTTTGGCGCTGCCGACAACCGTTGCGGGAGCCATGGACTCTATTGCCGTGCAGGGGGAGCGGGCGACGGCGCAGTATTGGACGGAACGCACAGCGGATGGGGATGCTTTGCTGTTGACACCCGCAGAAATCACGGCAGTCAATCAAAAAATCCGTCAGCCGAATTCCTGGCTGACGGATTTGGCAAAGTATCCGGAAACGGTGTCTGCGGACAGTATCCGTGAAAAAATCGTGGCAGCCATGGGGAGGTATGCGGATGAGAGCCTGCCGGAACTTTACAAGAACGGCAAGAGACTCACGCAATACAGCTTTGATTTTGCAAAAAAGAACTGCAACCTTGACGCGATTCCTGCCATGCAAAATGTGCGCTATGCGGTGGCTGCGCAGCGCATCGATATGAGGCTGCTGCCGGAAGCAGCCGGCTGGCTGGACTCCCCGGACGAGCTCGACAGCCATTATGACAATCTGCAGGGGACTGCCGTAGACCCCGCAGAACCCATGGCTGTGCTGGCCGAGAGCTACGATCACCAGTTCGTGTTCGCCCTTACGCGGAATTATATGGGCTGGGTACCCATGGGTGCAATCGCCTTCACGGAGCGCAAGAATTGGATGGAATATGTGGCTCCGAAGAAATTTTTGGTCGTGACGGCAAACAAGAAAAAAGTGCCGGTAGGCGGCGCATGGTATGTGACATTCCAGATGGGCAGCGTGATTCCGCTGGCGGCTTCGTTCAAGCAGGACGGCAAATGGATCGCCAGGATACCTGTGAATGTGAATATGCAGATGAGCGAGTCTTTGGTGCCCATGGAGGATGATGACACGGTGCATTTAGGCTGGCTGCCGTGCACAAAGAACAATTTCATCCGGCAGGGCTTCCGGTTCCTCGGCGATGTCTACGGATGGGGCGGGCAGGATGAGAGCGTGGACTGCTCTTCCTTCGTAGGAGATGTCTATCGCACCATGGGCATTGAGCTTCCAAGGGACGCGGACGAGCAGGAGGAATTGATGCCTGTCAAAGTCTCTTTGGAGGGACTGGATACCTCGGCGCGTTACCAAATGGTGAGAAATTCTCTTCCGGGTGCATTGCTCTTCAAGTCCGGGCTGCACGTCATGCTGTACCTCGGCCAGGACAGTGCGGGCACGCCCATGGTCCTGCACTCTGCCAGCAGTTATTTCACCTTCCCGGACGGGGAGCCGGAAAAACAGTACATCCGTCAAGTCATCGTGTCTGACTTACATTATATGAATGCCAGTCAGGTGGAAACAATTGACGGCATGAGCAGCATTGGATCGTTGAAGTAGGGAAACGATGAATTGATAAATCCGGGAGGAAAGCAATGAAGGACGCGTCCAAAGAGCGTGTGGAGACTGAGACAAAGGATTGGGCATACATGGCGGAACTGCCGGAAGTCTGGCACGGATTCCGCTTGGAACGCCTGATGCGGATCGAGGGAGATGTCTATGATCTGTACCGCTATGTGAATCCCGACAGCCATCGTTCCGCTACCGTCTATTTCCATGAGGAAACGAAGGAATACAAGGTACGGGTGAAAATCGGGCTGATCGAATTCTGTCGCATGGAATACATCACGGGCAGCTTTGAAAGCTTCGATCATCTTCTGCGAGAGCAGTTCGACCAAATGCTGCAGGATCTTTCACGTTTCAATCCCGATCATATCAGCAGCATTGCAAAGGAAAAGCATTTCATGGAGTGGGAATACGGCAGGAGCCTTCCCAAAGAACTGGAAGGCTTCGGACTGTTCATCCACCCGTCGGAGCCCCTCGAAATCACGAACGGCTCATACATTATCATTGACTACTGTGATTTTGCTGTTGAGAGCAATTTCATCATCTATTACAATATGTATCGCGATGAATTTTCGGGGGAGGCCCGTATCCATAACATTCCGGATGTGAGCTATGATTTCGATTCCACGGAACTGGAGGAGTTGGAGGAAAAGCTCAATACACACTTGGTGTCGCGCTTGCAGGAAATCCGTGCGAGAGCAGAAAAGGAGGTTGCGCCTTGATCGTGATTGAAAAAGCGGTGCTGCATATTCTGGACTTGGTTTCCGGCGTGACCGTCTATTCGGATGAGGAATTGACTTTGGACGAGGGCATCGGGGAGTTCCTGCTCCGGCACATCGATAAGTCCCTCGCAAGTCAGGATGCCAAGTTTGGCGAGTTCTACGAAGACAGTGCCTGCAAACAGCAGATCATGGCATATTTTTCGGGGGAAAAGGATCTTGTTACGCTTTCCAAGGAACTCGCCCATACACTGGAGGAAGCGCTGATCCATACGGAGGACAAAAAGTCCACGGATTTGATCGTGGCGGATATCCGCGTGGACGAAGAGCGGAAACTCGTTGTGTTCCAGTGCAGCAGCCATATGGGATTCGTGCATCAAGTGAACCACACGGAACAGGGCATCAGGAACGATATCATCCATCATCATGCGATCATGCCGAATCCTGCACAGCGTATGGAGGAATTTGCGTTCATTGATGCCAAGAGCCTTGCGATCTCCTTTGCGGGGAAGAAGTATGTGCTGGACGGATGTCCCGTCTATATCCTGCCGGAGGTGCTTTTGGAATGCAGCCAAACAGCATCGCCGAAAGAAGCCATCAAGAGCATACGGAAAACTGCCGAAAGAGTCGCGAAGGATTTTGAGCAGAACGAGGTTGCGACTGCGGCAGCAGTGAAGAACTATATCGCGGAAAATGCACAGAATTCGGAAATGCTGGATCCGGTAGCCGCAGGGCGGGAGATTTTCAAAGATCAGCCGTCCATGCAAGCGGAATATGAGGAACGCATCAAAGAGGCGGGAATGGCGGAGCCTGTGAGGGTAGACCAGGAAGTCACGGCAAAGAAGATGAGCAAGCACCGCCTGCGCACGGATACGGGAATCGAGCTCTCCATCCCGACGGATTACTTCGACAATACGGAGTTCCTGGAATTTTATAACCATGAGGACGGGACGTTTTCCATCATGCTCAAGCAGATTTCCAATATCACCAATCGAGGATAAAAGAGGATTTGAATATCATGCCATTTTCAGAGAAGATCAGAAAACTCAAACAGGAGATTTTGCAAGACTATCGTCCCCGCTTCGATGCGGTGGACGAAATCGCAGAGCAGAATACCTTGAAGGTGCTGGATGCTATGCGGAGCTGCAGAGTTTCTGATGCCCATTTCAATACGACCAGCGGCTATGCCTATGACGATATCGGACGTGGCAAGCTGGAGGAGCTCTATGCAAAGCTTTTCGGCGCAGAGCGCGCATTGGTGCGCACGCAGTTCGTATCGGGAACCCACGCCCTTGCAACCGTGCTGTTCGGTATTCTGCGTCCGGGGGATGAACTGGTTTCGCTGACAGGAAAACCGTATGACACGATGCAGACGGTCATTGGCTATGACAACCCGAGCCCGGGCTCCTTGAAGGAGTTCGGGATTCAGTACCGTGAGCTTCCCATGCAGGATGGCATGGTTGATTTGCACGGAATCGCAGGTGTCATTTCCTCAAAAACCAAAATGGTGCTGATCCAGCGCTCGCGCGGCTACAGCATGAGAAATCCACTTTCCGTTGCAGATATCCGAAGGATATGCCAAGAGGTCAAGCGTGTGAAGCCTGATTGCATCTGTTTTGTGGACAACTGCTATGGTGAATTCGTGGAAACGGAGGAACCGACACAGGCAGGTGCGGATATCATGGCGGGCTCGCTCATCAAGAATCCGGGCGGCGGAATCGCGCCTACCGGCGGCTATATCATAGGAAAAGACAAGCTCGTGGAGCTTGCCTCCTATCGTCTGACTGCGCCGGGCATGGGAGATGAACTGGGCGCAAGCCTTTCCAATAATCGATTGCTGTTCCAAGGGTTGTTCCTCGCGCCTCACGTCGTTGCACAGTCCATCAAGGGCGCGATCTTTGCCGCAGCCATGTTCGACCGCCTGGGGTATAAGACACTGCCCCTGCCGGAGGATGTACGCGGGGACATCATTCAGGCCATCGAGCTGGGTTCCGCGGAAAAGCTCATTGCCTTCTGCGGCGGTATCCAGAAATACTCCCCCGTGGATTCCTTTGCGGCTCCCGAGCCGTGGGATATGCCGGGCTATGCGGACAAGGTCATCATGGCAGCGGGCACCTTCGTGCAGGGAGCGTCCATCGAATTCAGCGCCGACGGCCCCCTGCGTGCTCCGTATAACGTGTATCTGCAAGGCGGACTGACCTTCGAGCATGCCGTCATCGGCATCATGGGCGCCGCTCAGGCAATTGAGGATTTGGGAAAATAAGCTGCTCTATCAATAAATGTGATACTCTTTCCAAGGAATCTGATCCAAGCGGATGGATTTAAGGAATTCCACGATGTCCTTTCGTCCGAAGTAATGCGGTGTTCCGTTGCTGTCCTGTGACATGAGGATGATAGGCATATTGGGAAAGAAGTAGGAGAGTTCCCTGCGTGTCTGAACAAGGCGCGCGGTATACTGGGTAACAGATGATTTGACCGCAATGACGGCGAAGGTCACGCCCTGTTCGATGATGACTGCTCCGTGAATGGTCATGGCCTCAGCTCCTTTCGGCTCAACTTTTCTTGATTGTAGCAAATCCTGCAGTACTTTTCAATGAAATATTGTATGCAGAGAATTGACATAGGAAAGGGCTTGTGATATACTACGTTTGTTCGAAGAAGAAGCGCCGCTTCTCACCTGCCGGCTTTTGCTTGTATGGTCAGTATTTCATAGAAAATGACGGAAGTCTTATGGAAGGGTGGCGCGGCCATCCTTTTATTGTGTTCAATAATTTTTAGGGGGAATCTATCATAGCAAAGGAACAGTCAACCCGAATCAATGAACAGATCCGTATCCGTGAGGTCCGCGTCACCAGTGCCACGGGCGAGCAGCTGGGCATCATGGCGACGAGGGATGCCCTGTTGATGGCGGAGGAGCAGAATCTTGACCTCGTGGAAATCGCACCGAATGCGCGTCCGCCGGTCTGCCGTATCATGGACTTTGGGAAGTACAGGTATGAGCAGCAAAAGCGCGAGAAGGAAGCGAAAAAGAAGCAGAAAATCGTTTCCATCAAAGAGGTGAAGTTTCGTCCCGGTATCGAGGACCATGATTTCGAGACGAAGCTGAAGGGTGCATTGAAATTCGTTGAGGAAGGCAGCAAGGTCAAAGCTACCATCATGTTCCGCGGCCGTGAGATGTCCCATCCGGAATTGGGGAAGGAAATCTTGGACCGTGTGGCTGAGAAGCTGGGCGGTTTGGTGTCCATCGAGCGCGAAGCACGCATGGAGGGCCGCAACATGTTCATGATACTGGCTCCCAAACAGAAGACTTCCAAGAAGAAAGTGAAACAGGAGGAGAGCAATCATGCCGAAGATTAAGACCCGCAGAGCCGCAGCAAAGCGCTTTACCCAGACAGGCAGCGGCGAGTACAGACGCAACAAGGCATTCAAGAGCCATATTCTGGAGAAGAAATCACCGAAGCGCAAGCGCAACCTGCGCAAAGCGACACTGGTATCCGATGCTGATTACGGCCGCGTGAAGCGCATGCTTCCGTATGCGTGAGTTGCCCAATATTGATTTCAGGAGGAAAGAACCATGCCAAGAGTGAAAACAGGCGTGACGGCGCATAGGCGTCATAAAAAGATATTGAAGCTTGCAAAAGGCTATCGTGGCGCAAAGAGCAAGCAGTTCAAAAAAGCAAATGAAACGGTAATGAAGGCTCTTTATTATGCGCGTCGTGATCGTCGCGCAAAGAAGGGGACCTTCCGCCGCTTGTGGATTGCACGCATCAACGCGGCAGCACGGGCGAACGGTATTTCCTACAGCCGTCTGGTATGCGGCCTCTCCAAGGCAGGCGTAGAGGTCAACCGCAAAATGCTTGCGGATCTTGCAGTGAACGATTCGGCTGCCTTTGCACAGCTTGTCGCTACGGCAAAGGAAAATTTGTAACATATGACGTAAATGAAATCCTCCCCATGGAATTCGGGGAGGATTTTTTTGCTACGAAAAATTAGTGAATCAAGCCCGTAAGGGCGCAGATGAGCTTAGTTTTCGTGTAAGGGCGTAGCGACACGGAGTTAGTCCCCTTGGGGACGAAAAACACCGTTTTTCGCGGAGTTTACATATGCAAAAAATTCATCATCTTCATGGTGAGTTCTTTGGCATCGTCTTCTTTGTGCCGGAGAAGATATTCCAAGGAATAGGCATAGAAAAATGACGTGATGGGCACGAATCGGTTGTATTTTCGGAAATTTCCCCAAAGCAGCAGCTTGTGATACAGCATCCGGATATCATCGGAGGTTCCGTGATATTTTGCGAGGATGCGGCGAAGCTTCCAGTCGGATTGGCAATAGGCATAAATTTCCTCAATGAGCTTCGGATTTTCCAAGTCTTCTATGTAGGTCGAAATCAGCCGCACGGCTTCTGCGGAGCGCTTCATCGAGTGGCGCATTTCCCAGAGGAACATCGCTGCCAGCCCAATCAAAAAAATCCAGAGAGCAATTTGCATCTTCTTACCTCCTCATACAAAGTATACAGAAGATTTTTATATAAATCAACTTTTGCCGGAAAAGCAAGCAGGAAAAAATAGTTTCTTATGGAATATATGAAATAGATATTCAAATCATTGCAAGGGGGCTGGCATGGGGAACAGGATAGGAATGGAAGACATCATCTGCTTCGATACGGAGACGACAGGCATCGGGCCGAAGGCAGAGATCCTGCAGCTTTCTGTGCTGGATGGAACCGGTGCGGTCCTGTTTGATGAATTCATACGCCCAAGACATACGCAAATCTGGCCGGAAGCGGAAAGGATCCATCACATATCGCCACAGATGGTTTCAAACAAGGAGACCATCGATGCGCATTGGGATCGGATCGTTGCGATTTTGGAAGCCGCAAAGGTCTACGTGGGCTATAATGTGATTTTTGATATCAAGATGCTGAAATATGCGGGATTCTCTATGGATCCGTTCCATCGTCCCGACGTTCAGGTCATTGATGTCATGAAGAATTTTGCGCCCATTTATGGCGATTGGAATACGAAAAAAGGTCAGTACAACTGGCAGAAGCTGGTAACCTGTGCGGCATATTATCAATATGACTGGGGCAGCGAAAAAGCGCATGGGGCATTGGCGGATACAAAAGCAACGCTGTATTGCTTCAAGAAAATGAATCAACTGCCCGTATAAGAATGGATAGATATGATGGGAGGTCTTATCATGGTGGAGGATAAAGAACTGGCGTTTTGGCTGGTAAAGAATGGATGGGCAGAATCCCCGCAGCAGGGGCTGCGTTTTGTGAAGGCTGCAGCAGCAGGGGAATGCACAGAGGAAATCATGGACAGCCTTTCCATGAAAGTGCTTTTGGAGAAGGGCTTGGAGCCGCTGGCTTTGGACGATATCAGCCAGGGACTTCCGGAAGTCCATAGCGATGAGGCATTGGGGCTTTTGCGTCAAGCGATCAGCGACGGGACGAAGATGCTGGAGCATTGGCATGAGCATCCGACGGATACGAATGCACGGTTCTTCCGTGTGAATCTGAAGAAGATTCAGTGGGATGAAGAGTAGTGGAGGTTTTCGCAATGAGCGGTGTTTTCTATGGAATCGGTGTGGGACCTGGCGATCCGGAGCTTTTGACCGTGAAGGCAATCCATGCCATGGAGCATGTGGATGTGCTGATTGCACCGAAAACAGAGAAAAAAGAAGGCAGTGTGGCGCTTTCCATTGCAGAGCCCTATTTGAAAAAGGACATCGAGATCGTGTATCAGGTGTTCCCCATGGTCAAGGACTTTGCGGATTCTACAGAGGCGTGGGAGCAGAACAAGGAAGAGATTCTGCGGCTTCTGCAGGCGGGAAAGAATGTGGCTTTCCTGACCTTGGGAGATCCGATGTTCTACAGTACCTATATCTATGTGTACCGCCTGCTGGAGCATGAGGATGTGAAAATCGAGACGATCCCCGGCATTCCTGCGTTCACGGCTATCGGAAGCCAGCTTGGCTATCCAATCGTAGAAGGAAATGATGTGTTGTCCATCATTCCCGCGACTGCAGAGCCCGAAAAAATAGAACAGGCCTTGCAGGGCGCGGACAATGTGGTGTTGATGAAGGTCTATAAGAATTTCCCGGAAATCGCAGATATTCTCGCTCGTCACCACATGGCAAAGCAGGCTGTCATGGTGAGCCGCTGCGGGCTGCCGGATGAAAGACGCATCAATGATATCGAGGCGCATAAGGAAGAGCCTGTGAACTACCTTTCCACGATTTTGAGTCGCAAGAACGTGGGCGAAAGCAGGCGATCCGAATGAACAGAACATGGCGCGTAGTCTTCGTGCTGCTGATGGGTCTTTCCCTGTTGCTTGCGGCAGGGTGCGGAGAACAGCAGAAAAAAACAGCTTCCGATTCAAGCGCAGTTTTCGCCGAGATCAAGGACGATGCGGGGCGCACGGTCGTCTTGCAGAAGAAACCGCAGCGCATTGTCGTGACCTCTGCCTCCTTTTTGGAGCCATTGCACGCGGTGGGCGGTGACGTGGTCGGAAGGCCGGATTCCAAGACGAAGATGCCGGAGTATGCCAAGGACAAGACAAGCATCGGCCACGTCTATCAAGTGGATATGGAAAAGGTGCTTGCCTGTGAGCCTGACTTGGTCATCATCAATCAAGGCATGAATGAAAAACTTGCGGAGGTGTTGGAAAGCAACGGGATTCCCACCATCATCGTGAAGATGAAAAGCTATGAGGACGTGAAACGGGAGCTTCAGATGTTTGCCCAGGTAACCGGTGAGGTGGAGACGGGGAAAAAACTGATTGCGGATATGGACAGAAGCATACAGGAAATTCTGGCGAAGCTTCCAAAGGAAAAGAAACGCGTGGCAATCCTGCACAGTACCGCACAGGGACTGAGTGTCCAATTGGAGGGCAGCATTGCCGGAAATATCGTACAGATGTTCGGATGGGAAAACGTGGCAGCCGACATGGCCCCGATGGAAAAGAATCCCGATGCCGCTCCCTACAGTATGGAAACTCTGGTGGAGAAGAATCCGGAAATCATCTTTGTGACAAGCATGGGCAAGATGGAGTCCATCAAGCAGAGCATGCAGCAGACGGTCGAGACGAATCCGGCATGGCAGACGATTCCTGCCATACGGGAAAATCATCTCTACTATCTGCCGCAAGATCTTTTCCTTCTGAGTCCTGGCATCCATTATCCCGAGGCGGTGGAGATGATGGCAAAGCTCATTTATCCGGAGGCCATGAAATGAGTGTGACAGTGGATAAGTCGGATTTGAGCGGAACAAGACGGCGGATATTGCTTTTGGCGGTATTTGCCGTCTTGTCCTGTATGGGTATGCTCGTTAGTATCATGAAAGGCTCGGTGGAAATCCCCGTTCAGGAAATCTGGCAGATGATGTTGGGAAATGCATCCGGCATCCATGAGCAGATTCTATGGAATATCCGCCTGCCCAGGACCATTGTGGCTGCTCTGGTGGGGATGCATCTGGCGCTTTCCGGCGCAATTTTGCAGGCAGTGATGAAGAATCCTCTCGCGGATCCGCATATCATCGGCATTTCTTCGGGCGCAGGCCTGACGGGAATTTTCGTGATGATGCTCTACCCGGAAGCCGCTTGGGCGATTACGCCTGCTGCCTTCTTTGGAGCCATGGGCGCAGCGCTTTTGATCTACATCCTTGCGTGGAAAAATGGAATCCGTCCAATCCGCATCATTCTGGCGGGCGTGGCTGTTTCCGCTTTCTTGGGAGCAGGAATTTCGGCGCTGCTGATCTTTTACAGTGACCGTGTGAGCAACGCGCTCATGTGGATGGTCGGAGGCCTTTCTGCGCGAAGCTGGCCCCATGTCGATATCATCTATCCTTACACGATTCTGGGTCTTGCGTTTGCGTTCTTTTCCGCAAGACATTTGAATATCCTGCAGCTGGGTGACGAGATTGCGAAAGGGCTGGGGCTTCGCGTGGAGCTCACGCGCATCCTGCTGACCGCAGTGGCCGCGCTCCTTGCTGCCAGCGCGGTGTCCGTCGTAGGGCTTTTGGGTTTTGTGGGGTTGATCGTTCCCCATGCCGCAAGGCTTCTGATCGGGTCGGACTATCGTTTTCTGCTGCCGGCCTCCGCGCTTTTGGGCATTGCCACGCTGACATTCAGCGATACCTTTGCCCGTACCGCATTCGCTCCGGTAGAACTGCCCGCAGGCATTATCATGGCAGTCCTGGGTGCGCCTTTCTTCCTGTTTCTTTTGCGGAGGGAGATTTAAGGAAATGCTGATTCATTCGCCCGCCCATCTTGACGCGTCTTGCTTGTCTTCCCTGTGTCCGTACCCACAGGGCACAGGCCAAATCCTCGACCTAGCGACGCGAAGCTAATCCTTTAGGGAAACGACGGCTTTCGCCCGGTGAGCTTCCTTCTGGAGGCGATGGAAGAATTTACAAAGGAGACGTAACTGTGAAGTTGTCAAGAGCAAGCATTATCATCTTGGTGGCCACATTTCTGTCATTGATGCCATTCTGGGCAGAGGCGACCAGTCCCATACTCGTTGAGGGAGCTATGGAATGTGAAACAGACCTGCTAATCAAAGAATTGGATCATCCTGTGGAGGAACGCATTGGTGGCTGGCGATATGTTAGTGGCAAATATCAAAGTATACCTGTCGTTGTTTCCGTAACCTCCATCGGTATGACTAACGCTGCTGCTGCCACTGCTCTGGGTATCGAGCATTTTCACCCCATGGCAGTCATCAACCAGGGTACTTCGGGAGGACATGATCCCTCGCTCCATTCCTTTGACATTGTTCTGGGAGCAACGACCTTCGATGCCAGTGCATGGATTAGTCGTGCGGAGCGTAGAGGTGCAGATGGCAGGCAGATAGATCTCAGGCCGACCTATTATTATGACAGCAACCTCAAAGAGGATAAAACGGAGGTAGAACTGACGGCTGACCCGGAGTTGTTGGAAGTGGCTGTATCAGAAGCCAGGAACTATCAGGCAGGTCGTGTTATCGTAGGGAAAATTTCCAGCAGCAACAATTGGAACCGCCAGATAGATCGCATTCGTTTTTTACACGAAAAGCATGGCTCATCCTGCGAAGAGATGGAAACACATGCCGCCGCTCATATATGCCGGGTTTATGATGTACCATTCCTTGGCATCCGTATACTTTCCAACACAGAAATACATGGCGAGGATTTCAATCCGGCCACAGGCACAGCATGTCAGCAGTATGTTCTCACCGTAATCAAGTCTTATGCCGAACGTAAAATCAAGGAGGCACAGTCAAACAGCAAACCAACAAATCGAAATTGACCGTTCCGCGCAGTATCGACACCTTGCAAACACTGAAAGCAAAGCTGATGCAGGATTACTTTGGATAGAAAGGAGCGAGTACATTGATCGCAATAAGACAGCAAGCTTATCAGCTGATTGATGCTATACCAGATGAAAAGTTATCCCTTATTGTGGATATTTTGCAAGCCTTCAAACGAAACGAGAATATTCAACGTAAAGAGGAATCGATAAATCGCAACATTGACTTCTCCAAATATATGGGGCGAGGAAGAAAAATGTTTTCTGATACAGAAGCAATAGAAAATTATATAAGGGAGTCCCGTGATGACAGATTCTAAAATATTCTTGGACACCGCGCCGTTCATATATTTGCTGGACAATGATGAGAATTTTGGTGATAAAACAAACAGAATACTGTCTGCTTTTGTTCGTCAAAACAATAAACTTGTTTCGTCAGTAATCACTTGTACTGAATATCTTGTTGTTCCTTATCGAGCAAACAATCGGCCATCCATCAATATATTTTGGGAACTGATTAAAGATTGTTCTATTGATTTATATCCAATTACACAGCCAATCGCAGAGAAAGCCGCAGAAATTCGTGCCGCGTATAAATTCAAAACAATGGATTCCCTGCAATTAGCTGTTGCATGTATGGGGGATTGTGACTTATTCTTAACGAATGACAAGCAACTGCGGCAATTTCAGGAAATCCCCTGTATAACGGTTGCGGAATGGGAAGGTTAGTCCTCACCGACAAATCGAAATTGACCGTTCAGCACAGTATTGACACCTTGCAGACACTGAAGGCAAAGCTGATGCAGGATTATTTTGGATAAGTGTGCAGATGAAAAGGGCATCCCAAAAGCCTTCCCCTTGAGGGGAAGGTGCCCCGAAGGGGCGGATGAGGTGTCACGAGGTGTCGTTTCATGAATAAGAAAAACAATCCTTCACTAACCGAAAATGCACAAAAACTACGAAAGAATATGACAAAAGAAGAACGAAAGTTATGGTATGATTGTTTAAGAAAATTACCTGTTACCATAAATCGACAAAAAGTCTTTGGCAAATACATTCTTGATTTTTACTGTGCAAGTGCAAAGATTGCGATAGAATTAGACGGTTCCCAACACTATGAAAGCGAAGGAAAAGCCAAGGATGAGGAACGTGATAAATATCTCAACGAGCGTGAAATAACAGTTCTTAGGTATTCCAATCGTGAGGTGAACACGCAATTTACAAGTGTTAGTGATGACATAATACGCCACCTCATCCACCGCTGACGCGGTCCCCCTTCCCCTCAAGGGGAAGGCTAAGTTTGACAAATCGAAATTGACCGTTCAGCGCAGGATTGACACATTGCAAACACTGAAAACAAAGCTCATTCAGGATTATTTGGGGTGACAGTGCCAGCATTTGACTAAACCCTCCAAAAGTGGTAATATACTTCCATCCTAGGATATTTTTCTTAATTGAGTGTACAATTTAGGTAATTTGTGCCTGCCGTCCCGCAGGAAGCTTTTTCCCTTCGAGACGGTTGGTGGATGGAAAGGTTTTGATATGTATGTTTCATGTTGCTAATGCTTTCAAGCATGTAGATATAAATAAAGTCACAAAAAGAATCATGAGATTGGTCAGGAAAAAGAAACGGCACAACAAAAAGCCGGCTGTGGCGCATCGGATGGTTCACAGCGTATCCTGCCCGGGGATTGCCGGAAATGCCGTCGGACTGCGGCAGTGCGCGGAACTCATTAAGATAGCGCAGGAGATGAACTGCACCATTTATATCGCGGCAAATCATCGCTACGTCAAAGCCGTGAGTATTTTGGAGCTATTGAAGCTGCACATCGGGAAGGGCACGCTTGTGGTGCTGACGGTCAAGGATGGAGATACGAAGGAAGTGCTGCAGCGGTGTATCGATGTGATGGGATTTTTGGAGCGTTCATGATGAATGGAGCATCTAAAAGCCGAGCAGCAGATGAACGAATTCCCGGAAAAAAAGCCGATAGGAGAGAAAATCCCCGCCCAGCGGGGATTTTCTGTACATGCCGTGAAGAGGGAGTGTCTACATGCGTCTGGAAGCAAGGAATCTGTCGGTTTCGATTGCGGGAAAGAAAATTCTTTCCCATGTGGATTTGAGCTTTTCCGAGGGGCGCCGCACGGCAATCATCGGGCCGAACGGCGCCGGAAAGTCTACGCTGCTGCGCTCTTTGGCTTCTCTTTTCACGGATTATGAGGGCGATGTGCTGCTGGGAGGAATCAATGTCAAAAGCATAGGCAGGAAACAGGCGGCGCGTTTGCTGGCCATCCTGCCGCAGAGCACGCAGGCCCCGCCGGATATCACGGTGCGGCGCCTGGTGGACTATGGCAGATTCCCTTATCGCGGTATGTTCACGAGCAGCAATCCAAAGGAAGACCGCGAGGCGGTGGAATGGGCGCTTTCCGTCACGAGGCTTACGGACTTCCAGCATCGGCAGGTGATTTCCCTGTCGGGTGGGGAGCGCCAGCGGGCATGGATCGCGATGGCGCTTGCGCAGCGCCCCAAGATTCTGCTTCTGGATGAGCCGACGACCTATCTGGACATTGCGCATCAGCTGGAAGTCATGCAAATTATTCGCCAGGTCAACGAGAACTATGGCATGACAGTCATCATGGTGCTCCATGATATCAATCATGCGCTGCAATATGCAGATGAAATCGTAGTCATCAAAGATCATGGCATTTACGGTCAGGGCGCGCCCCGTGAGGTGCTGACCGTGGAGATGCTTGCTCAGGTCTTTGGCGTGCGGGCGGATGTTTTTACGAACAGCCAAGGAATTTCCGTGCTTTCGCCAATTTCTATCGTAAGAAGCTGTTCTTAAAGAGGAAATCTTGAAGTCCGTGTCGAATATATGCCGTAGGTGCGAGAACAGATGGAAATGAGGCAAGGAAAACATGCTGCAGAAAACCTATACAACCTATACAATGAAAGATGTGATCCAGGCTGTGCAGGAAGTCTGCATGATGCCCGAACGAACAGCGTCGAAGTGCATCCTGCTGAAAATGCTTTTTTCAAAGACATCGGAGGAACAGGCCGAGTCGGTACGGAGATATATCCAGTCCGCTTTGCCGGATGTCAAGATCGTTGGCATGCTGCAAACGGAATTCGGCAATGTGTACGATGCACGGCATCTTAACATTGTCTTGGGATTTCATTTTTTTGAGCAGTCCGAAGTGGAAATCCGAGAGTATGGGGGACGGGAGGATTATACGGCTTTAGGGCGCAGCCTCGGACGGGAATTGCAGGATATGCCATATGTGAAGGGCATCGAAGTTTTTTTTGCGGGGCGCAGCCAGTACCTGACCAGTTTTATGGATGAGCTTTCTGCCGAGAATGAAAACATCCCGATTTTTGGCGTCGATGTGGAGGTCGAGGATCTCTACACGCTGCAGCAGTCCAAAAATTTCTTCAGTGAAATCACACATTCCGAGATTCCTCATTATCTGGTGTCCGATCATGTGTTCCTGCACGGTATGGTGTTGGTACTCTATATGGGACAGGATCTGCATTTGCAGGTGGATTACATCCTAGGCTGGAAAGCGCTGGGACGCTATATGACAATTTCCGGTGTGGAGGAGAATCACATCGTATCCTACATTGATGGCATGCCGGCACCCGATATCTATAAGAAATACCTGAATGTGCGGCCGGATGAGTATTTTATTTTCAACATCTGTGAGTTTCCCGTGGTCTCGGAAAGGGAAGGGGAGCTTATTGCACGCGTACCGAATGCCTATAATGACAATAAACAGCTTTATTTCAACAGTGAGCTGCATGATGGCGATCAGATCCGGCTTTCCTATGCGAATCCGCAGAATCTTTTGCATGAGACATGGACAGCCAGCGAGCATATGCGCGGCTTTGGTGCGCAGGCAATTTCCTTGGTCATCTGCGGCAATCGAAAATTGTTTTTGAAAGATAAGGCGCAGATGGAAATCGATGTTTACGAACGGATCCAGAAGGGTACGCTTGCGTTTTACGGGCAGTCGGAGATTTTCCGCCATCACAGGCGCGGCGGCATCCTGAACAGTGCGCTGGTCGCCGTGGGCTATCGTGAGGGGCCATTGCCGCTCTCCATGCCGATCCATCTGGAATCCGACAAGGAATACATCAATCGCATGCAGCGGGATATCATCCCCTTGACGGATCGGCTTTCGGCTTTTATTGATGCGATGACGGATGAGCTCTATGCGAGCAATCGGGAATTGAAGGAAATGGCGATTGCTGCGAAAGCGGCAAACAAAGCAAAATCACAGTTCCTTTCCAACATGTCCCATGAGATACGCACGCCGATCAATGCCATTCTGGGCATGAACGAGATGATTCTGCGTGAGTGCAAGGATGCGGCGCTGCTGGAATATGCGGAGAATATCCGCACGGCAAGCGCAAATCTGTTGGGTTTGGTGAATGACATTCTGGACTTCTCCAAGATTGAAGCGGGGAAAATGGATATCATTCCCGTGGAGTATGAGCTGGCTTCGGTGCTGAACGATCTGGTGAACATGATTCGCGGACGCGCGGAAAAGAAGGGGCTGGAGCTTAAAATCGAATCCAATGAACGTCTGCCGAGCTATCTCTACGGAGATGAAATCCGCATCAAGCAGGTGGCGACAAACATCCTCACCAATGCCGTGAAGTATACGGAAAAAGGCAGCGTGACCATGTGCGTTGACTTTGAGAAGGCAGGAGAGGATTCCATTCTGCTGAAGTTCTCCATCCGCGACACGGGGATCGGGATCAAGCCGGAGGACAAGGAAAAACTGTTCAAGCCCTTTGAGCGCATCGAAGAAGAACGCAACCGTTCCATCGAAGGCACAGGACTTGGGATGAACATCACCATCCAGCTTTTGGCGCTCATGGACAGCAAGCTGGATGTGGAGAGCGTCTATGGGGAGGGCTCCGTTTTTTCCTTTGCTGTTCGGCAAAAAGTAGTGAAATGGGAGCCTGTTGGCAATTTCGAGGATGCTTATCGCAGATCCCTTTCCCAGCATGAGGCATATCAAGAGCGCTTTACCGCGCCGGATGCTGTCATTTTAGTGGTAGATGATACCCCCATGAATCTCAAGGTCGTACAGGGGCTTCTGAAGCAGACGAAGATCCGGATCGATACGGCGGAAAGCGGTCTGGAATGCCTGCACATGGTCGAGAAGAAAAAATATGATATTATCTTTCTGGATCATCGCATGCCGAAGATGGATGGCATAGAAACGCTGGCTGCCATGCGGGAGATGGGAGACTATGCCAACCGCGACACGCCCGTCGTTGCGCTCACGGCCAATGCAGTTTCAGGCGCAAGAGAGGAATATTTGGCAGCCGGCTTTACGGACTATCTTACCAAGCCCATCAACAGCGTCCAGCTGGAGCGCATGATTGCCTTTTATTTGCCAAAGGAAAAGCTGAAGATCTCAAAGGTGTCGAAAAGCCAGACGGAACAGGCGGAACCAGCGGAGAAACTGCCTGAATGGCTGCTGGAAAGCGGGCTGGATGTCAAATCCGGCCTGAAGTACTGCGGATCAAAGGAGGGCTACTTGGAAGCGGTGGAAATCTTCCATGGTGCCATTGATGAGATTGTGCGAAATTTGAAATATCGTTTAGATACCGGAGACATCAAAAATTACACCATCCAAGTGCATTCCATCAAAAGCTCTTCGCGCATCATCGGCGCCAACGAGCTTTCCGAACGGGCAAAGCGCTTGGAGGATGCCGGAAATCAGGGATTTGTGGAGGAGATTCAGAAGGATACGCCTGCATTGCTGAATCTTTTAACGGCTTACAAGGATGTTTTGGCGCCGATTCATGAATCCGACAAGGCAGAAGCCGACCTGCCCGAAATCGAGATGGGAACTCTGGCGGAGGCATACGAAGCCATGCAGGAAATCGCTGCGAGCTTTGATTATGACAGCATGATGTTCGTATTCCAGTCCTTGGAAAAATATCGTATCCCCCAGAAGGAACAGGAATTTTTCAGCCAGCTCAAGGCTGCTGCGAAAAAACCGGACTGGGAGACGGTGTACAAGCTTTTGAACGAAAAATAAAGACAACCGGCAGTTTGCTGAACAGGCTGCCGGTTGTTTTTCGCCGCGATTCATTCGCGGAGCAGATTCTTGTATGCGTTTATGATTTCCGCGATGAGCATCTTCCCCTTCAGATCCGGGTGAAGCCCGTCAACGGCGAGATGGTAGTCCAGGACGGTATGGGTGGGATCGTAGAAATATGGTTCCAAATCGATATGATAGGGACGTTTTCTCAAAAAATCATTGATGTCCTCCAGCTTTTCCTTCCATGCGGGATCGGTGTCCGTGTGGAAAGCAAAGTAGATATTTGCGGGATTGATGGGCATCAGCGTAAGGAAAATCGGGCGAATGTCATTTTTTTCGCATTTCCGTTCGATTTCCGCCAGATCCTCGATAACATCTTCTGCGGAAATGGCCGCGCTCCGCAGGCTGTTGGAGCCTGTCAGGATGAGAAGGTTCTTGGGGTGCAGCGGCAGCACATCTGTGTCGAAGCGTTCCAGCGTCATACGGGCAGTATCTCCGCTGCGGCCAAGGTTCCATACCGGGAAATCAAGATACGTCGTAATATCATATTCCAGCGAGGCGGGAGAATAGGAAAGCGCTCCTCCGCCGTGCGCAATGCTGTCTCCGAAAAGCACCACATCCACGCGGGCAGGAAGAGTAGGCATGACGAAATGCTCCGCATCGGAATAGTGTCCGATGGTATGCTCATCCTTATCGACAGCACGGACACGCCAGTAATAGTCGCCTGCATAGGGACGCGCGTATTCATCGTAGCAGCTGGCTACGTCGCTGGTGACCATATGCCATACGCGTTCCGGATCCGGTAAAGTGTCGTTGGGATGCTTCGGGGGATGGATCATCAGTTCCACTTCATATTTGGTCATGTCGTGGATGGGAATCCATTCGTAGACAGGGTAAATCGGCTGCCGGAAATTTGGCATTTGGTCGAAATTGTTGATCAAGGGAGCATCGGGCATTGGCAGGTCGGGCTGGATCACAATCCGCTCCGCCTGAGAAAACTCGCCGATCGGCTCATGATGGAGCCCAAGAGCGCGGACTCGCCAATAGATGGCAGTCTGCTTCTGATAGGAACGGAGGTCTGCCTGCCAGCCATTGGTAAAGATTGCACGTGTGCTTTCCAAGTGATTTTTCTTGGAGAGCGCGGTCCCACCCTCGGCATCGGGGGGGCCAGACAGCAGTTCCACCTCATAGCATACGGCAGTCGGAACTTTGTGCCACACCAAGAAGGGCATGAGGCTCGCCGGATTCGCATCTGTATAATGATAGATGGCAATGGGAACGGGAGGATCCGGATAATTGGGATTGGCAATGGGGGCGGACGGGCCGGTGAGCCTTCCGAACATGCCGTATGCCGATACGCGGTAGTACATCGGGATGGCCGTGCGCGGGATCCGATAGCTGGCATCCATGGTGAATTCACTGGCAAAGAGGTGGTATTCCGGCTCGCCTTTTACCAGTCCGGTGGTGTGCGAATAAGTCTCGATCCGATAAAAGCAGGGATAGGGAAGCCGCTTCCATGAGAGTATCATGGTGCCGTCTGTTTCTTCAAAGGTTGGTTCAAGCTTTTTATGGGAAAGCCCCATGGGATCCGTTTTTTCTAGCATGAAGATGCAGAGCATGGTAAAGGCGAAGATAATGCCTGTGAAGAGAAAAAATTTTTTCATAAAAGCCTCAAAAATTGGTTTTGCGCCGAAATGGCGTATAATTTTTTATTATAGCATAAAAAGAGATGTTGCGTAAGGGGGGCTGGGTTTGGAAGAAAAGAAAGGTTTGATCATTGTCCACACGGGGGACGGAAAGGGGAAGACGACAGCGGCACTGGGGCTGGCTCTGCGGGCTTGGGGAGACGGATTGCGTGTCCTGATCCTGCAGTTCATCAAGGGCGGCTGGAATTACGGAGAGCTTGCGGCGATGGATGCATTGGGGCGGCTTTCGGATGGGCGTATCGAGGTGCGGCAAATGGGGCTCGGCTTTACGAAGCGGGGAGAGCGGACGAGTGCGGAGCATCAGGAGGCGGCGAGACAGGCAGTTTCTGAGGCGGAAGCGGAGATGGAGAGCGGGGATTGGGATCTCTTGATTTTGGACGAGATCAATTATGCTGTCAGCTTTGGGTTGATTTCGGAAGAAACCTTGCTTGCGCTGGTCGAGCGAAAGCCGCCAATGCTCCATCTGGTGCTCACAGGACGGGATGCGAAGCCGTCCTTGATTGAACACGCGGATCTCGTGACGGAGATGAAGCTCATCAAGCATCCCTACCAACACGGCATCAAGGCGCAGAAAGGCATTGAGTTTTAGGGCAGCGAACGCAGGTATGCGCAATTCATCACTGCATTTTGCTTGTCTGAATTTGACAGTTCCTGCGTTATTTTCTTCAATTCGTGCACCTTGTCCAGATTTGTGGTATGATAGTCATAGTTTTCCAAGCGAGGGGTGTTGCAGATGGAGAAGGCATTGACGGAGCAGCAGCAGAGGCTCATCCGGTTTTATCACAGCCATCCGTTTATAAGGTGCATGAATTTTGAGGTGCTGCCGCAGGAGGACGGGACGGTCCGATTTGCGCTTCCGATTGATGAGATGCATACGAACCTCTATGGCATTGCGCACGGCGGCGTGCTCATGGCGATGGCAGATACCGTCATGGGCGCTGCATGCCTGGAGCTCAACAAAAAAGTGGTCACCATGAATCTCAGTATGGATTTCATGCATGCGGTGCCAATGACACAGCGCATCGTTGCAACGGCGCAGGTTCTCCATGACGGCAGACATACCATGACCTGCGAATGCGAGATCCTGAGCGAGGAAGGCAAGCTATTTGCCAAGGCGCATGCCATGTTCTATGTACTCGGCAAATTCATCGAGGACGATACGGAATAGGTGGTGCAGGAGTTTTGCTGACAGCAGAGGTATTCGTGAACCTGCCCGTCAAGAGCATTGCTCAGGCGTATACCTACCATGTGCCGGAGGAGCTTTCCCATATCGGAGCCGGTTGGCGGGTTTTTGTGCCATTCGGCGGACGAAAAGTGGAAGGATTCGTGCTTGCCGTCAAGGAGCAGGAAAGCAGTGCCATTGCCCTGAAGGATATCCTTTCCACCGTGGATGAGGAAGCATGGTTCACGCCAAAAATGATCGAGGCCGCAAGATGGATGTCGGAATTCTATCTGTGTTCCCTTGCGGAGACCATGCGGCTGTTTATGCCCGGAAAAAGCGGGCTGAAGATCACGCTGCGCTATATGGCGGATGAAACTCAGGCAGGCCATGCCATCCTGCAGATGAAGCAATGTGAAAGAATTTATCATCATTTGCTGCGTGAAGGTCCAAAGCGCAGCATGGATTTGAAAAAAGCCTTTCTCGAGCTGGCAGAGCAGTTGGATGCTCTGCTGGAACGGATGCTGAAATACCATGTGCTGGTACGGGAATACGATGCGGAAAAGCGAGAGCGTATCCGCTATGAAACATATGCCGTCCTGCTGCAGCCACTGACAGATGAGACATGGGCCGCATTCCGGAGGAAAAAAGCACAGAAAAATCTGCTGGAACTATTGCAGCAACAGGGCGCACAATCTGTCACAGCATTAAAGGAACAGGGCATATCCCATTCGGTTCTGCGTGCGGTGGAAGAAACGGGGCTGATCGAGCTGCGCCAGCGGCGCATCCTGCGCGACAGCTACCGGGACTTGAGGGCAGAGCACAGCTCTATGAAGCCGACAGAGGAACAGCGGAATGTTTTGGCTGTCCTGCTGCCTGCCCTTGATACACAGCAACAGAGAAAATTCCTGCTGCATGGCGTCACGGGAAGCGGGAAAACACTGGTTTATATCAAGGCTGCAGAAAGAGCAAGGGAGAAGCGGAGGATTGTCATGGTACTGGTGCCGGAAATCGCGCTGACCGGACAGCTGGTACATGCCTTCAAAGCCTATTTTCCGACCGATATCATCGTCATGCACAGTCAACTTTCCCTTTCCGAACGCAATGATGCCATCGTGCGCATACGCCGCGCAGAGGCCGGCATCATCATCGGTGCGCGTTCCGCTCTCTTCACGCCTGCGGATCATCTGGGCCTCATCATTTTGGACGAGGAACAGGATATGTCCTATAAGCAGGATGAATCGCCCCGTTATCATGCACGGGTGGTCGCCGAGAAACTCGCGGAACTTCATGGAGCGGTTCTGCTGCTGGGCAGCGCGACTCCTTCCATGGAAAGCTACTATCGCGCAAAGCGGGGCGAACTGGAGCTGCTTTCCATGCCGCACCGCATCGGCAATCGTCCCTTGCCGGAAGTGCGCTGCGTCGATATGCGGCAGGAACTCCGCATGGGAAATCGTCATATCCTTTCCCGTGCCTTGAAGGAGCTCATTGAAAAGACCATCGCGAAAAAGCAGCAGATGATCATCATGCTGAACCGCCGCGGTTATTCCACCTTTGTCATGTGCCGTTCCTGCGGCGAGGCGTTGAAATGCCGTTTCTGCGGGCTTCCGCTGGTCTATCACAGGAACGGAAAGCTGGTCTGTCACCATTGTGACGTGCAGGAGGAGGTTCCCTCGGTCTGTCCGAAATGTTCCAGCCATTATATCAAATACTTTGGTTCCGGTACGGAAAAACTGGAACAGGAACTGCGGGAATCCGTGCCAACTGCGCGCATCATCCGCATGGATCGCGATACGACCGCCAGAAAGCTCGCGCATGATGAAATCCTGAGCAAGTTCCGGCATGGGGAATATGATATCCTCATGGGTACGCAAATGGTCGCCAAGGGGCATGATGTTCCGAATGTGACAGCGGTTGGCATCATCAGTGCGGATTCCGGACTCCACATGCCGGACTTTCGCGCAGCGGAGCGCTGCTTCATGCTCATCACACAAACGGCAGGGCGCGGTGGGCGCGGTACCGTGCCGGGACATGTGATCGTGCAGGCTTATTGCCCGGAGCATTATGCGCTTTCCTGCGGAATCCGACAGGATTATGAAGGCTTTTTTTCACAGGAAATTCTCCTGCGGAAAGAATTGTTCTACCCGCCTTTCAGCCGCTTGGTGAAGCTTTTGTTCCAGCATGAGGACGAAAACGGTGCCCGACAGAAAGGAGTCGAGCTGGTGGAGCAGTTCCGCCAACGATTCACGGGGACAAACGATCATCAAATCATCGGTCCGTCACCTGCTGTTGTTTCCAATTTTCGCGGTATTTACCGCTTTGTGGTGCTGATCAAAACAGCGAAACTTACGGAGGTACAGACATTCCTGCGTGAAGCAGGGATGCACCTTCGCACGGATGTGGCAATCGATATCGACCCGATTACGATGATGTGACCTATGCCACTATGAGAAACGGAGGTATTTTATGGATGATAGGAAGATAGCAGGGGAAATTTATGGGCTGGTCGGCGGCAGGGAAAACATAGCAAACGTTTCAAACTGCATGACACGGCTGCGGTTGACGCTGCATGATATGGGAACGGCAGAGTTAGCGGCCATCAAGAAGGTGGATGGCGTATTGGGGGTCAACTGCATGGAAAATGAGCTCCAAATCATTTTCGGACCTTCCCGTGTCAATAAAGTTGCCGATGCGTTCAAGGAGATTATGGCGCGTGCAAAGAATCAAAAGCCGAGAATCGGGGATGGGGAGAAGCTTCATCAGGAGATACGGGCAAGGAATGATACGCCCATCAAGCGCATGTTCAAGCAGATCTCCAGTATTTTCCTGCCGTTGATTCCCGCCTTTATCGCCTGCGGTCTGCTGACCGGAATTCTTGCCATAGCGGCAAAAATCGATCCGTCCCTGGCAAAGGCTCCCATGTGGAATCTTTTGGCTGTCATGGGGAATTCCATCTTCTGGGGCATGAACCTCTTTGTGGGCTATCAAGCCGCCAAGGTGTTCGGCGGAACGCCGATTTTGGGAGGCGCACTGGCTGCGTTCGTCACGCATCCCGGACTGAAGGATATTGTGCTGGATGGCAGCAATCTGCTTCCGGGGCGCGGCGGGATCATCTCCGTGGTCTTGATCGCGGCCTTGGCTGTTTTCATCGAAAAACGGCTGCATCGGTGGATTCCCGAGATGTTCGATCTGTTCCTGACACCGCTGCTCACCATGCTTATCTCGGGCATGGCGGCTATTTTTGTGTTCCAGCCCATAGGCGGGATGGTCGCAACGGCAATCGGCACTGCCGCGACTTCGGCAATCGAAGGCGGCGGCGCGGCAGTCGGCTTCGTGCTGGCAGGCGTGTGGCTGCCCATGGTCATGTTCGGCATTCATCAGGCATTTACGCCGATCCATGTGTCCCTGCTGGAGCAATACGGAGTGACCATCCTGCTGCCGATTCTCGCCATGGCGGGGGCAGGCCAGGTCGGCGCTGCGATTGCCGTGTATTTTAAAAGTAAAAACCGCTTTTTGAAGAAAACCGTTCTTTCCGCTTTGCCCATTGGCATGATGGGAGTAGGGGAGCCGCTCATCTACGGCGTCACATTTCCCCTGGGGCGTCCTTTTTTGGGGGCCTGCATCGGCGCAGCCTTTGGCGGAGCGCTGGAAGCGAGTTTCATGGTAGGGGCGCGTGCCATGGGAATCTCCGGTCTTCCGCTGGCGCCTACCACAGACCATGTGTATATCTATCTTTTAGGAATTTTGGTCAGCTATATCGCCGGATTTATTGCAACCTGGGTACTGGGCTTTGATGATCCGCCAGAAGAAGAACAGGAGTGATGATGATGAACAAAGTGATTGTTGTGGTTGACATGCAGAATGATTTCGTGGACGGAAGCCTTGGAACGAAGGAAGCACAGGACATGCTGCCGCGCTTGGTCCGCAAGCTGGACGCCGAGAAGGGGCAGGCGGATTTCATCTTTACGATGGATACGCATGCGGAAAACTATCTGGAGACGCAGGAGGGCAAGAAACTTCCGGTCAAGCACTGCATCAAGCCGCAAAAAGGATGGGAAATCGTACCGGCTCTGCAGCCGTTCAAAGCAATGGCACGAACCATTGTCGAGAAGCCGACCTTTGGCTCGACGGTGCTTCCCGAATATGTCAAGGCATATGATGAAATCGAATTGGTGGGCCTTTGCACGGATATCTGCGTGATTTCCAATGCCCTGCTGATCAAGGCATTTTTCCCGGAAAAAAAGATCAGCGTGGACGCTTCCTGCTGTGCGGGCGTGACGCCTGAGAGCCATGCCAACGCGCTGGACGCCATGAAGATGTGCCATATCGAAATTGTTTAGGACAATTCCATAATACCGTTCATGACAGGCAGGAACTTCTTGTTCTGTGGCGAATATGTACAACTAGGATGATATGAGGATTGGAACGGGAGGAGAACATCATGAACAAGACTGCGGTAATTGAAACCATCAACAAGATGACCAAGAAGGCACAATTCAGAAATACGGACAACTCATTCTGTATTACGGTGTATCGGGCGGACGATCCGACAGCCAAGAAGCCATATGGAATCATCATTGATACGGAATTGCTTCACAATTTGAGACCACATTCGGACAAATCGGGAGATATCACAAAGTTCACCTATGATGAGGTCGTCGATATCGTGAAGGATCTCACAAAGGAAATGAAATCTGTCGATATCATCAAGGAATGATGGAAAAAACAGGATTCCTGCCGTTAGCATCACGGCAGGAATTTTGTTTCAAAAAATTCATATGGACAGCCCCTGTGTCTTTTGATAAAATTAGATGTTAAGGTTGAATTCAAAAACGTATGTGGAAGGAATGACGCAATGCCGAAGGAGATACAACAGGCAGAAGCTACCCGCTGCAGCAGGCGCAGGACTTGCTGCCTTTTGGTATATGGGTGCCAGATGAATATTTCGGATGCTGAACGCATGGAAGGCCAGCTGAAAAGCATCGGCTATGAGCGGATTGACAGCATGGAGGACGCGGATCTGATTCTCATCAATACCTGCTGCGTCCGTGAGACTGCAGAGGATAAGGTATACGGGAAAATCGGCGAGATCAAGCAGCTGAAGCGCAGAAATCCCGAGCTGATTTTCGGCATCACAGGCTGCATGGCGCAGAAAGAAGGGGAAGCTCTCATCAAAAGAGCGCCTCATATCGATTTTGTGTTGGGAACGAATAAGGTGCATGAGCTCACGAAAATCGTTCGGCAGTTGGAAATCACACGGGAGCACGTGGTAGATGTGATGCTGGGGGAGACAGAACTGCCGGATGACGTTCCCGTGGCCCGCGGCAGCGGTTTTTCTGCATGGGTTCCCATCATGTACGGCTGCAACAATTTCTGTTCCTATTGCATCGTGCCCTATGTGCGCGGCCGTGAACGCAGCCGACGGCCGGAGGATGTGCTGTCCGAGGTAGAAGAAGCTGTGCAGCAGGGCTATAAAGAAATAACTTTGCTTGGACAGAATGTCAATTCCTATGGCAAAGATCATCGGCAGGCAGATTTTGCGGAGCTTCTGGCACGCGTCGATCAGGTGAAAGGCATTCGGCGCGTGCGTTTCATGACATCCCATCCCAAGGATCTCAGCGATCGGGTCATTGCGGTCATGAAAAGCGGAGAGCATCTTTGCGAGCATATCCACTTGCCGGTACAATATGGCTCCAACCGCATTTTAAAAGCCATGAACCGTGTCTACACCGTGGAAACATATCGGGATCTGGTGAGAAGGATTCGTGAAAATATCCCGCAGGTCAGTCTTACCACCGATTTAATCGTAGGTTTTCCCGGGGAAACGGATACTGATTTCAGGGAGACTCTGGATTTTCTCAAGGAAATCCGTTTCGATGCGGCCTATACTTTTATTTACTCCAAGCGTTCGGGCACACCTGCGGCAAAGATGGAGCAGCAGGTGGATGAGGAGCTCAAGAGGGCGCGTCTGCAGGCTTTGATGGAAGTGCAGAATGCCGTCAGTCTGGAAATCAATCATGCGTTGAAGGATTCCGTCGTCGAGATCATGGTGGAAGGCCCGAGCAAAACGGATCCGTCGGTCTATACCGGACGTACCCGCACGAATAAAATCGTGCTGTTCCCGCATACGGATGAAAAGGCGGGGGATTTTGCCCGGATTCGCATCACCCAGCCTCAGACCTGGGTATTGAAGGGCGAGCGTGTGTCCGGATAAGAGAAAAGAGGCAAATATGGAACCATTGACTCCAATGATGCAGCAATATTTGGCAACGAAGGAACAATATCCGGATACCATCCTGTTCTTCCGTCTCGGAGATTTCTATGAGATGTTCTTTGATGACGCGAAAAACGTGTCCAGGGAACTGGGGCTGACACTCACGAGCCGCAGCGGGGACGCGGAGAAAGCTCCGATGTGCGGTGTGCCCTATCATGCGGCCGAGAGTTATATCAACAAGCTCATCGGCAAGGGGTATAAGGTAGCCATCGCCGAGCAGATCGGCGATCCAAAGGCAAAGGGACTGACCAAACGCGAGGTCATCAAGATCATCACGCCGGGAACCGTGCTGTCGGAATCAGCTCTGCAGGATGCGCAGAACAATTACATTGCGCTGGTTTATGAGCGGGATGCGGAGATTTTGCTCGCAGGAGCGGATATTTCAACAGGGGAATGCTTCTATGGAAGCTATACCGGGCGTGACCGGCTGCAGCAGCTTTTGGATGAGCTGTACCGCCTCATGATGCCGGAGCTGCTGCTTGTGGGGGAGCTTTCCTTCCGCGAGGCTCTCGATGAATTCGTATCCCTCCGCATGTCCCATTGCGCCTTTACGGAAATCCCAAATATTTCGCAAGCCGTGGATGACAGGATCATCCAACATTTTGACGCAGAAAACCGTCCCGCAGAACTTTCCGCAAGAGAAGCTGTCGCAACGCTTCTGGACTATCTGCACGAAACGGTAAGAACGGATCTGACCCATCTGTCTAAGCTCACAAGGCTGGATTCCTCGGATAATCTGGTGCTGGATACCTACACGCTGCGCAATCTGGAAATCACGCGGAATCTGCGCGATGGGGGAAAGAAGGATACCCTTCTTGACGTGCTGGACTTCACGAAGACTGCCATGGGAACACGGCTGCTGCGGAAATGGCTGGAATATCCGCTCATCCATGCAACGGCAATCAACCGCAGGCTGGATGCCGTAGAGGAACTGGTGCAGGACTTCTCCCTGCGGGAAACCCTTCGGGAGGACTGCAAGGAAATCCATGATTTTGAACGCTTGCTCACGCGCATTGAGGTTGGTACCGCAAATGCGAGAGACCTCATTGCGCTGAAGCTGTCCCTCAAACGGCTGCCGGGCATCAAGGCCGCGCTGCAGCCTGCCAAGGCACAGTTGTTGCAAGAAGCGGAACACAATATACAGGTCTATGATGATTTGGTGGATTTACTGGAGAGATCCATCGTGGACAATCCCGGACTGACCATCCGGGACGGCGGCATCATCAAGGACGGATACAACACGGAACTGGACGAATACCGCCGCATTGCGCATGACAGCAAATCCATGCTGCAGGAAATCGAGGAACGGGAGAAGGAAGAAACAGGCATACGTTCCTTGAAAATCGGCTATAACAAGGTATTCGGCTACTATATCGAGGTGCGGCACAGCGGAACGGATCTGGTGCCGAAGCACTATATCCGAAAGCAGACATTGGCAAACGCGGAGCGCTATATCACCGAAGAGCTCAAGGAATTCGAGACCAAGATCCTGGGAGCACAGGAGAAGATTGTCAATATCGAATACAATCTCTTTGCCGAAGTGCGGGATATCATCAAGGCAAAGCTCACAAGCATCCAAGAGACAGCCCATGAGATCGCGGTGCTGGATGTGGCGGCAGGCCTGGCGGAAGCAGCATGTGCCTATCATTATGTACGCCCGTCCATCACTACCAACGGCAGCATCGAGATCCGGGACGGCAGACATCCTCTGGTGGAACGCATTCTGACCAGAGATCTCTTCGTGCCGAATGATACGCGGCTCAACCATAAGGACTGCGAGATCATGCTGATTACGGGGCCGAATATGGCTGGGAAATCCACCTATATGCGGCAGGTGGCGCTGCTGACCCTCATGGCACAGGCAGGGAGTTTCCTGCCCGCACAGGAAGCCTCAATCTCTCCCGTGGACCGTATCTTTACCAGAATCGGCGCAAGTGATGATCTGGTAAGCGGACAGAGCACCTTCATGGTGGAGATGAATGAAGTTTCCCAAATCTTGAAGTACGCGACACAGAACAGTCTGGTCATCTTGGATGAAATCGGACGCGGTACCAGTACCTTTGACGGTATGAGCATTGCCCGTGCGGTCATGGAGCATATCGAAACAAAAATCCATGCCAAGACCTTGTTTGCGACGCATTATCATGAACTCACAGATTTGGAAAATGAGCATATCCGGAATTTCTGCGTGGCAGTCAAGGAACGTGGCACGCAAGTGGCATTCCTGCGCCGCATCATAGCAGGGAGCGCGGATAAGTCCTATGGAATCCACGTGGCACGGCTGGCAGGCCTTCCGAAATCCGTCACGGAACGAGCGGAAAAAATCCTGCACCGGTTGGAAGCAAAGGCAGAAGCCATGCAGGAGCAGGAAGTCCCACAGGAAATGTTAAATCCGGACAAAGAGCCGACAAAAAAACCTTCCATGGATACGGGCATGAGTTCCTTATTTTCCTCAGGACTTCAAAATGCGCTCCTGGAGCTCGACATCATGACCATGACCCCCTTGGAGGCCATGAATGAACTATACCGTCTGCAGGAACAGGCAAGAAGAGAGGCAGGGATCTCATGAGCATCGTACACGTATTGGATGAAACTACCATCAACAAGATTGCAGCCGGTGAAGTCGTAGAGCGTCCCGCCTCGGTTGTCAAGGAGCTGGTCGAAAATGCGATCGATGCAGGCGCAGATCGCATCGAGGTGGAGATCCAGGCAGGCGGCACAAGCCTGATGCGCGTGACGGACAACGGCAAGGGCATGAGTATGGAGGATGCAAAACTCGCCATCCTGCGGCATGCCACAAGCAAGATACAGGATGCCGGGGATCTGCTTTCCATCGGCACGCTGGGCTTTCGCGGCGAGGCGCTTCCGACCATTGCCTCTGTTTCCCGTTTTTCCATGCGCACGCGACAGCAAGGGGAAGAACTGGGGACGCTTGTCCTCATCACGGGAGGAAAGGAACCGGAAATCCGTGAGGCAGGATGCAGTCTTGGCACCACGGTCCAGGTGGAGGACCTGTTCTTCAACACGCCTGCACGCAAGAAATTCCTGAAGACAAACCATACCGAGGCTTCCAAAATCAACGATTTCATTGTCAAACTCGCTCTGTCCCATCCGGAGATTGCTTTCCGGTTCATCCATGGGAACAAGCTCTCCGTCGTGACGCCCGGAAACGGGAGCTGCTATGATGCCATCAAGAGCATTTACGGCAAACAGACGGCCGAATCCCTGCTTGCCTTGGAGTTCGAAGATACGGATCTCCGCATTTCGGGCTATATCACAAAGCCCAATATGCTCAAAAGCAGCCGCGGATGGCAGACCTTCATCGTCAATGGCCGTACCATCCAAAACAAGGCCATGGCAAAGGCCATCGACAATGCCTATCGCGCCATGATCCCCAAAAGCGGCTTTCCGCTGGCTGTGCTGAATCTGACCGTTCCGCAAAGCAGCATTGATGTGAATGTGCATCCCCAAAAAACGGAAATGAAATTTGAAGACGAAAGCCGCATTTTCAAGGCAGTCTACAAGTCCGTCCTGGATGCGCTCCGTCCCGCGGGGCAGCAGCTCCATGATATTGCGGCTGTCGTTCCGAAGGCAGAGCGTCACTATACGATGGAACCCATGCAGTTCATTCCGGCATCCGGGCCGACGGCCTCCCAAAACAATTTCGGCAGTTCCGCTTCGGCACCCTCGCAGCCATCGCTTTCCGAACCATCCTCATACCATGCGCCCCGTACGATTTATGAAGCTGTGACCCGATCGTCACCAGCGGAAACCATGAGCTTCCATGAGGCACAGACATTTTTGCACGGCGGAGCAGAGCAGGAAAATATGCGGGATACGAAAGATTCCGTGCCTCCGGCCGATTCCTCAGAGACATCTCCGGATATGGCGGCAGCGCAAGACACACGTGGATTGGATGCCATGGCACAAGATGGCAATATCATCCCCATCGGACAGGTAGATCTTTGCTATATCATCGCACAGGATGCCAAGGGGCTCTACATTGTGGATCAGCATGCAGCCCATGAGAGGATCCTGTTCGATAAATTCTCGGCAATGTCAGACGGTATCCCATCCCAGCAGCTTCTGGTGCACCTTGTGCTGTCCTTTGACGGAAAAGATGCAGAGCTGATTGAAACCCATCGGGAACTTTTCCAAAATCTTGGTTTTACCATGGAACCTTGTGGCGACAGGGAGTTCCGCCTGATGGAAGTGCCGTCGGATGTGCCGATAGGGGAGGCGGAGGATATGATCCGAGAGATCCTTGCCGATCTGCAGGAGCATCACGCGACTACCGCAAAAGAAATCCGCAAGGCATGCATCGCGACCACAGCGTGCCGCGCCGCGATCAAGGCGGGGGAGGAACTGAATCTGCGGCAGATGCAGATTCTTCTTGATGAATTGTCCGCTACGGCATACCCCTATACCTGCCCTCACGGCAGGCCGACCATTTTGAAATTCAGCAGCGACGAATTGGCAAAGATGTTCAAACGGACAGGGTTTTGACAGAAAGGCTGTGAGTATGTGGACTATGGAGAATGGCTGACCGATGACCTGCAGCAGGATATTCTGCGCGTTTTTCCGGAAGTCCAATACAGCCGGAATCTGTTTCCTTCCGCCTGCCCCGCAAAAGTTGTGGGCAAATTCTTCCACTCTTTGCCCACCAGCTGCAAGCGCTGGGCTACGAAGCGCTCCGCGTTTTCGGCTTCCTTGGAACAGGTGCAGGGGTATCATGGGGATACTTTTTGCATCGAACATGCAAAGCTGGATGCGGCATGGCATCTTTATGTCGTTGCTGCTGAGGGGATGCTTACACTGCTGGCGGTGACAAACAGCGAAGTGATGCAGGAGGAAATCGAGGAACGCTTGCAGAACAGGGATTGGGTGATACAATTCGGTTTGGAAGTGGAGGGCTTCGTCAAAAAGCCGATGGGGGAATTCCTTGCATTGGCTTATCGTTATCTTGAAGAAGACCCGTTCAAAATTTCCTCAAAGACTTTTTCTATGTTTTTTGATATGGAATCGGATCTGGTGCTGGACGATGATGAGCTGGAAGCTGTGGAAAGCTGGCAGCAGCCGGAACTCACCCACATTTTATTGGCGGGAGAGCACGGCGCAGGAAAATCCACGGCAGGTTTTTTGTGGCTGGCACAGCATTCCCTATTGGACGGAAATCGTCTTTACATCGCGCAGTCAAAAAAAGCGGAAGAGGGAGCAAAATGGCTGTACAGGTACGAAAACCGAAAACTGCTGGCCATGGAAAAGGAACAGCTTCCGGAGATCCGTTATACGAACTGCTTCCGATTTTTTCTGCAGGCTGCGGCACCGTGTTTAGAGGACGGCGTAAAGATATGGAAGGCGGAGGAAAGCTATCAGGCCTTCTATGAGCTCAGCGGATACCTTCCTTCCATCTTCTGGAAGAATATTCCGGGAGATACGCTGCAGGAACGGGTGTACAGTGTCTGGAATGAGATCCACGGCGTCATCAAGGGCGCTGTGTTCAATCGAAAGACAGGGCAGCTCAATGAACCGCTTTCCCGAGCGCAGTATCAGAATATGAAGTCCTTTCGGAAAGATGCGTCTGAGGCATCGGCTTTCTTTATGACCGCAACAGGTGCCGGAGACCTCTATAAGATTTATGAGCGTTATGAAAATTATCGTATTTCTCATCACGCGCTGGATGAAAACGATTTGGCCCGTGTCATCCTGGAACATGCGGAAGACGTCGAAGCGTCGGATATCCCCACAGAAACAGGGATTGCCTTTGTGGATGATATCCAATGGCTTACCGAGGTACAGCTCCAGACACTTCTGCACTTGCTGCGAGGAACCAAGCAAAGGATGCTGGCGGCCAATACCAGGGAACACCCGTCCTTTTTCCAGATTGGATTGGCACAGCAGCTGATGGAATCCAACAGCAACGGAACAGACTGCACGGAACGAATCACCTTCAAAAGGAACTATGAGGAAAAGCAGAAGCCAAACGAGGGTGTTCTCTGGCTGAATCAATGGGATGAAAGCCATGGGGAAAACATGACTTTTGACGAAGCCTGGTTCCGTTTCCTTTTGGAAGAGTATGGGGCAGCGTTGGACATTTACCGTTCGCGAAACAAAGAGGATGAGCATATGATTACCATGCTCTGCGAAGGAAGATTTCTGGAAGCGGAGCGCAAGGATGCAGAGGCACTGAAAAAATACATGGATTTGACAGAGAGCTTCCCGCAAGGGCGCCACGAACTGCTCCGGATGCTGGAACGCGATGATCTTTCCACAAAGATACGGATTCCCCTGCAGCTTTATTTTCTGGGAGACAAGAAACTGAACCGGTACTGCAAAGTAGACAGCCTGCAGGAAATTTTCACGGAATGCCGCACGGAGGAAAACGACATTCCGATGGATGAGGCACTGACGGAAATATGCAGTCAGTATCCTGTGCTGCGAGAACGTCTGAAAGCATGGGAAACCAAAGCATTGAAGACGATAACTCGCAAGATTTCCGCGCTGGATGCTGCTTTGAAAAGACATTCGGCATGGCGAACCATAGGGCAGGGGGAGAACAGATGAGCGAGATTTTTGATATCGATAAATTCAGCCAAAAAGCGCAGCAGCTGACAGACACCTTGGAAAAAACCGAAAAATATATCAGCGACGTTGATACCGCCATGACAAGGCTGCATGAGGAAATCCGCGAATCGGATATCCACTCGATGCTGGAGGACTACAACGAAGGCTTGTCCGCCGTAAACAATAATTGCCAGAATCTCTTGCAGACGTTGAATGACGAACCGCGCAATCTGAAAGAGACAGCGCTGAAATTGACAGAAACAACACAGCAGATGGGAGATTCCTATGCGTACTTGGATGAGTTCCGGCAACATGGAGCGCGTCTTATCGAGTTGCTGGAAAGTCTCGGACATTTGGACGAACTGGATAAGAAGCTTTCGGACTATGAAGCGGAGCTTGCCAAGACCCAGGGCGCACTGGACAATATACGCAAGCAGCAAATGGAAATAGAAAAGATCCCCAATGTGATGAAGTCCATGAAGGAATCCGTCATGACACTTCAGGATCAATACCTTGCGGCTTCCCATGAACTGATGCAGCAGGGAAAAGAAGCTGCGCAGCAGACGGAGGCTGTCAAGGAAGTTTTTCAGAAGAACGAAAATCTGCAAAAGGAATTGCAGGGACAGGTGAAATTCTTTACGGTTGGCATCTATGCTATCATCGTGATGAACACGCTGATGATGGTATTTCTTGCGATATTCCTGATCAAGGAGATATTTTTTTCAGCATGAAGGATGATTGGTCAAAGAGAACGATTGTCACGACAGGAAGAAAATTCCATGCGGACAGCGTGACGCTTGCGCAGAAAACCGCGCAGAAACTCGATGTTCCCTATGTGGAAAGAAAAAATGCTTCCATCGGGGAACTGAGAACAGAATACCGGGCAGATTTGGTATTGGTGGCAAAGAAAGGGCTCTTGATGCTGGAAACAGAGGATGGCGAACTGTTCTTCCATCCGAATATGGCGCATCTGCGGCTCAGGAATCTGCGCTTTACCGACCAGGGAGACCGCATGGCGGAGGCCATGGGACTCCGAGCCGGCATGTCCGTATTGGATTGCACGCTGGGCTTTGCGGCCGATGCGATTGTCGCCAGCTTTCTGACAGGCGCTGAGGGAACTGTCACAGGCATTGAGTCGAATCCCCTGATTGCAGAAATCACAGGCTATGGCCTCGCGCATTTTCGCGCGGAAAACTATCCGATCCAGGAAGCCATGCGCAGGATCCGTGTCATTTCCATGGATTGCATGGATTTTCTGCGTCAGGCAGAATCGGATTCCTATGATATCGTCTATTTCGATCCCATGTTCCGCTATCCGCTCATGGACAGCAAGAATCTCAATCCGTTGCGTTCCGTTGCAGACCATCGTCCGATTTCCACAGAAGCCATCCGGGAGGCAAAACGTGTGGCAAGGATGCGCGTCGTCTTAAAAGAAACCGCAAAAAGCACGGAATTCGATCGGCTGGGATTTCCACGCAAAACCGGAGGAAGATACAGCAAGGTTCAGTACGGTGTCATTGAGTTGGCAAAATGTGATACAATCGTCGAAAATGGATGCGGTTTCAGATAACGTTTTCTTTTGCGATTTTCTTATAAGATGCAAGGGTTTTGTTGCAGGAAATCAAGGAGTTTTTTCAAAAATCTCCTGTGTACAGAGTTTTATGAAGCCGAAAATAACATGCGGCGTGGTATCTGTATGCTGGGGATTTTCAATTAATGATTCTAATGTGTATAATAGAAGTTATAGATATTAGAAATGGTCAGACAAATCAGAAAACAATTCTTTTAGCACTGCAAAGTAATTTAGCTATTCTGTATATATTCAATTTAAAAGATTTGCCTATTTTGCAATATTTGTTTATAATAGAATTACATATTTTGCAAGAATGGATGGTAACAATATGTTTAATCGAAAAATATATGGGCAGCTTCAGCAATGGAAGGATACACGGGCAGGAAAGACTGCTTTACTGGTGGAAGGCCAACGGCGTGTGGGCAAGTCTACCGTAGTAGAGGAATTTGCCAAGAAAGCATACAAGAGTTACATACTGATTGATTTCTCCACCTGTTCCCAAGAGATACGCAACCTTTTTAGTGACATATCCGATCTGGATTTTTTCTTTCTGCAGTTGCAGCTACTGACCAACGTACGCCTGGAAGAAAGAAACTCTGTCATTATCTTCGATGAGGTACAGCTTTTTCCCTTGGCACGTCAGGCTATCAAAAGCCTTGTGAAAGACCACCGCTATGACTACATAGAAACTGGCTCCCTGATTTCCATAAAAAAGAATGTCAAGAATATACTGATTCCCAGCGAAGAGCAGCGTATATATATGTACCCCATGGATTTCGAAGAATTTCTCTGGGCCATAGGAGACAATGTGACCGTCCCTATGCTGGAGCTTCTGTTCAGCAAGCAGAAACCGGCAGGTGACGGGACACATAGGAAAATCATGCGTAACCTGCGACTCTATAGTAAACGACAAAAATAATTATGCTTGAATTTTACGTTTCGGTGTTATATACTCAACGCAGGAGATGAGGAAAATGCCTGCACGTGTATACAAA
>CACZZN010000004.1 GCA_902785705.1 uncultured Veillonellaceae bacterium | reverse complement strand
TGTCTTGTCACATCACCTTTCGAGTAATCATAAAACTCGTTCTGATTGAGGGTGCGATTATATACAACGTAGTACTTCTTGCCATCTACACAGATATTCCGACCTCGGCCATAACCATAATCGAAGCTGCCAACTACCTGATCCAGTTCCATATCGTCCAGTTTGTTCATCATCATCTTATCCATTTTATTTTCCTCCTCTCAGTCTTGAGTGTTGTTTCCGTTGCTTGTTGTTGTTCTTTATATCCCCGAAGTAGGGAAAGTGTTAAGGGAGATAGAAAAATTTTTTTGTACTTCACAGCCCCTTTTTCTTGTCATTGAACGGGTTGGAAAACCTTGGAAAACAATAATGGGACGGCATTTCTCTTTGACTTGTTTTTGTGTCATAAAAATGCTATAATCATGCATAGTAGGAGGGATTGCTATGCCGCAAATTATCCCCATCAGGGATTTGAGAAACACCAATGAGCTGTCTGACAGATGCCATGCAAAGAAGGAACCGATTTTTGTCACGAAAAACGGCTATGGCGATCTGGTGGTGATGAGCATTGAGACGTATGACAAGATGTTGGAGCGATTCGAGATAGATGCAGCCATTGCGGAATCCGAGAAGGAGATCGCCGACGGTGCTGGTCTGATAGACGCTAGAGAAGCACTCTCTGCTCTGCGGGTGAAGCATCTTGGATAGGTATGAGGTCAAGCTAACCACCAGCCCAACATGATCTATGGAAATCCGATGGACGAAAAAATGTCATCCCTGCCCATGCTTTCCATAGATTTTTTTCTTTCATGCCCCCCCAATTGCCCCCCCTGACGCAAAAAGGGCCTTGGCGAAAAGCCAAGACCCTTGATTTTACTGGTGCGCCCGGAGGGATTCGAACCCCCGACCCACGGCTTAGAAGGCCGTTGCTCTATCCAACTGAGCTACGGGTGCAAAAGATGGTCGGGACGACAGGATTTGAACCTGCGGCCCCCTCGTCCCAAGCGAGGTGCGCTACCAAACTGCGCTACGTCCCGGACACCGCTACAGTATACTACTTTTGGGTATTGCAGTCAAGCGTTTTCAATGGGTTCTCCACGTTCGTTTCATAAACGAACGTGTTCGTGATTAAATAATGCTTGCATTTGAATGGTTGGTGTGGTATAATGACAGCTGTTGGTTATGGCTGTGTTTGTTATGGGTAACGGTAGAGTGTATATTTTTATGGAGTGGTACTCAAGAGGCTGAAGAGGACGGTTTGCTAAATCGTTAGAGTCGCAAGGCTGCGAGGGTTCGAATCCCTCCCACTCCGCCATTTTGCAAGGGTTCCGGGCATCGGGGATTTTCGATGTCCGGTTATTTTTTGCCGTTTGGACATTCCTTCTGGTATGATGTCATTTCCGTGAAAGTGGCATGGCTGTGATAGAATATGTTTACATAAGGGGCGATAGAATGGGAAAATGTTTGTTTGTCACGGGAACAGGGACAGATGTGGGCAAAACCTATGTGACGGGCCTTATCGTAAAGAGGTTCTGTGATGCGGGGGTATCTGCGGGTTATTACAAAGCTGCAATTTCCGGTGCGGACACGGATGCAGCAGGCTGCCTTTTGCCGGGTGATGCTGCGTATGTTGCTTCGGTTGCCGGGCTGCATGCGTCGATGGAAGAGTTGGTTTCCTTCGTGTATCCGGATGCGGTGTCGCCTCATCTGGCAGCAAAGCTGAATCATGTTCCGCTGGATAGGGAAAAGGTGCAGCGGGATTTTTCCAGAGCAAGGGACAGCCACGAATATCTGACCGTGGAAGGAAGCGGCGGCATTGTCTGTCCGTTGCGATGGGACGAGACGGAACATATCGGGCTGGATGACCTGGTACAGTGGATGGGGATTCCTGTTTTAGTGGTCGCTGACTCCGGGCTTGGTACAATCAATGCCACCGTCCTGACGGTGGAGCATTTGCGTCATCGGCATATACCGATACGGGGCATCATATTCAACCGATTCCATGAGGGGGACGTCATGGAGCAGGACAATCTCTTTATGGTGGAGGAGATGACGGGCGTTCCCGTGGTGGCAACCGTGCGCGAAGGCGCCCGGACATTAGATATGGAAATAGAAAAACTGTCGGCGCTCTATGGCTGAGATACGCTGCGGTTGAGAGCATAAAACAACGGACGGCTGCGTTCCTGAGGAACTGCAGTCGTCCGTTTTGCATTGATATGGGAGCTGTGATCAGTCTTTCGAGTAATCGTTCAGCTTTTTGTTCGGATAGAATTTGGTGCCTTTGATGCTTGCTTCAAGGGCAACGCCTTTGGTGGTGATCTGGTATACCCAAAGCCCACGGGATACGAAAGATGCGCCGGCCACTCCGCCGCCCGCGTAGCCGTCAGTTGCGGCAGCACCTGCCTCGGTGCCGCCTTTCCAACCCTTTCCGCTGGTGAAGGCATCCCATGCGCCCTCGTCCTCCATGACGAAGATAAGGGCGTATTCCTTCGCGCCAAGGCCGAGGCCTGCGGACTGCTCTTCCATCTTCATGAAGACTTCCTTGCCTGTCCGGTTGTTGACGGCAATCCCTCGCCCATGCGCGCTGCCGAAGATGCCGACCTTGATGCCCGTATTGTGGAGCACCGCGTATCCGTAACTGTTCTCCACTGCGCTTTGCGCCTCCGGATTCTCCTGATAGAGCTTCTGAAGGATGGAAGCGTTTTTCTCCCGTAATTCCTGCCGTTCCTGCTCTCGCGATGCGGCTTCGGCGGTGAGCGCCGTGCCGATCAACAGTATGGATGCCAGAAGTAATGCCATGATGCGTCGATACGCATGTTTCATAAATGTTCCTCCTCTCGGGCAGGGAGCTGTCCGTCATATGTATTCCGGACGGTTCCGCAAAGAAATTCTTACTGCACTTAAAACATACGACACGAATCGAAAGAATCCTGCTTGGGAAATGGGTAAAAAAATCGTTATTTGCGCATAGTTCCTTACTTCGAGGAAGTTCCGGCAAGCGTTGCCGTGATATCGGATTCAAACATGCGGTTCCAAGGAAAGCTGATGGAGATGGAAGCTATGGACTGATGGGGTGGGAGGCGTAGATTTTTTTGCGCAAAATCATAGAGCAGGGAAGTTCCCAGAGTCACCGTGCCCGCATATTTTTGATCCAGTCCGCCGTAGCCGCCTTCGCCGGGGATTTCATACAAGCGGTTCGCCAATGCTGCCCGGACATTGGACTGATAGATCCAGTCGTCGAAATAGCGCCGGAGCAGGAGAGCTTGGACGGCATCCCAGTTCATCCAGTGGGCGAGGGCTCCCGTTCCGAGAAGGAAGCCTGTGGTATTGGTTGCTGTGTTCCATCCGCCATAGGCCCGGATACGGAACTGCAGATCTTCCCTGCGCAGTTGTTCCATGAGGGCATTGTCTCCGCCGTTGTTGTAGTAAATATCGGCAATGCCGACGGGATAGCCTTTTTGGAGGGCATCCTTGACCATTTTGAGGAAGGCTGTCGTTCCGTCATGCGGTCGGGGAATATTGGTCGGATCGGAGTTCTCTCGTGTCTTTCCGTCCGGGCTGGTGTTCACAAGCATCACGAAATCTGCATGGGATGGCTCCCGTACCTGCAGCCCTCCGATGGCATGGATCGCGTCATCCACCGCATGGCCGATTTCCTCATTGACATAGGGTGACACGGTCTTTGGGCCTTTTCCGACATTGTATTGGACGAACAGGAACGGGATGTCCATCCGGTCATCCTGAACAGCGCGGCAGAGCATCATGAGGCCCAGCTCATCCGCGCCGGAGGTCACCAGAAAACGGGTAGCCCCCAGATCGCTTCCGTGCGCTGCGAGATGGCGCCGCTCCAGATGCGTCTGCGAGTAGCGGGAACTGTCATCGCAGCCCAGCAGACAGTAGGAAAAGGTATTGTGCCTGGTGAGCTCGATCATGTGGCGATTGACTTCGAAATTTTTTTCGCGCCGCGTCATCCAGTCCGCCAGATGCTCTGCAGGGATTTCCTGCTCCAGCCGGAGCAAGTCCTGTTTTTCCCTGCGGGAAAGGTCTTCCGTCTCGGCCTTGTCCTTCAATGCGGTATAGCAGAAGATGCGCTCTCCGTATTCGCGATAGTAGTCCGGCTCTTCACTGGATCCCTGAGCGCGGGGCGTGCGCATGACGGTGCCGAATACATACAGGGGAAGACGGGGAAAGTCTGTGTGGAGCTTTGCAAAGCGCTCCGTGCGCTCCAGGATGGCAGCCTCGTCCAGATTATGTGTGCGGGAACCTACGAGACTGCCGTAGATCAAGGCATCAGAAGAAAGGACGGCAGCTCTGGCGCGCGGTGCGTTCTCGCGCAGCCATTCCCAGAGTTTATCGGGATGCCCGTGATCCTCCCGGGAACCAAGGAGTTCCGCAGGGGGGACAGCCACGTTATAGCCGAGCTTTTCCACGACCTCGATGCTTTGTTTGGCATTGATCGGACGGTTGTCCAGCGGAATATAAAGCAAAGTCCGCCCTTCACCGATATGCTCGGTGCTTTCCGCTGATGCCGGCAGCATGGCATATAAGAGCAGAAGCAGACAGAACGCGCATGTTTTTTGAAATGGTATTTTTCCCATAGAATCCTCCTTCGTGAGTTATGTGCACACAGTTTCGCTTTCCTGTTTTGCAGGGTGAAGACAAAGATTACAGATTCTGCAGGATCCGGATCTCGTTCTTGATGATGTATTGCTCATGTTCCGGTTCGATCCCGTTGATGAGGTAGTCATAGGCCAGCAGCATGGCACGCTGGCCCTGCTGCCTTGGATGCTGATAGAGCGCGGCGCGGATGATGCGGCGGCGCATGAGCTCGATGATCGGGGGCGTCGTATCGAACGCGATGATGGTCATATCGTTGCGCTCGAGTGCCTGCAGGGCCCGTCCTGCGCCGTAGGCGCCGCCGGAGCTCAGGAGGAACAGGGAATTGAGGTCGGGGTGGGCCTGCATCATCCGAAGGATGGCGTCATAGGCGGCAAAATCATCGTCACGGGTCTCTGCAATGTCAAGGATGCGGCAGTTCGGATCATCCCGCAGGATATGCTGGAAGCCGGCAAGACGCTGCTGATGTCCGAGAATCTTTCGGGAACCGAGCGCAATGCCTACGCGGAGCTGCTTCGGCCCGATCATCTGCAGCAGCGCCGCAGCCGTTTCGCCCCCGTTTGTGTAGTCGCTCCCTACATAGTAATGACGCTTCGCCTGCTCAATATCGTTATTGAGCGTTACCACGAAGATGCCATCGTCGATGCAGGCATTCAGGCGTCGGACGATACGGCTGTCATTGATGGGGCTGATGATGATGGCATTGACCTGCGGCCGGAGCTCATCGAGGGCCTGGGCCTGCTGCTCGATATCGTAGCCCTTTAAGAGTTTCCATATGATTTTGAGCCCAAATCTGGAATATTTACGGGACTCTTTTTGCATCGTATGGATCATCGGTTCAAAGAAGGGGATCTCAGACGCGGCAATGAGCACAGCCAGTACGGGGTGCTTCCGCTTGGCGGCGAGCGCTTTGCCCACGGGATCCCGCTGGTAATTGAGTTCCTTCATTTTTCTCAGGATCAGTTCCCGTTTCTCCGGCTTCACATTGCCCCGATTGTTCAGCACGCGGTCTACCGTGCCCCGCGATACGCCGCATACCTCGGCAAGCTGTTTGATGGTGATCATTTGATTCCCTCCCCGGATACCATTCAGTGTGCACACACCCATATTATACATCAAAAGTGTGCACGAGAACAGTGTATTTCTGAAAAATTTCACTTGTTGTACAACATGAAAAAATGAGCGCCAATGCGCACGGTTCCATAAATTTTACGCAACATCACGCCGCATTGCGAAGGATTATTAAGAAAAAAATATTAAAAGCGAAAAAATACGTTGACAAATAGATATGACAATGTTATATTTAGACCATAAGTTGTGCACGAACACAGATAAAATGCACAAGGTGCACAGAAAAATGGTTCCTGCAAAGGGGTGGGGTGGTAAAAGAGGAGCACAACGGTTATTTCTTTGTCGTAGGTGTATGCCGCTTATGACAAGGGAGCGGTGCATGGCTCGGTCATGCACAGAAGTTGGTATCATCATTTCAGAAACAAGAGAAAAGGAGAGTTGGAAACATGAGAAAGATACTTGCATTGCTGATGTCGGTATTCATGCTGGTGTTTGCCGCAGGCTGCGGCGGAGGCGATCAGGCTGCATCCAGTGGCAGCGGATCGGGTTCCGGCGGAAAAGGCGGAAAAGAGATTACGATGGGATTCTCACAGATCGGTGCGGAGTCCGAGTGGAGAACCGCGAACACGGAATCCGTCAAGCAGGCAGCGAAGGATGCAGGCATCAACCTGCAGTTCTCGGATGCACAGCAGAAGCAGGAGAACCAGATTAAGGCAATCCGTTCCTTCATTTCCCAGGGCGTTGACATCATCGCTTTTGTGCCGATTGTTGAGACCGGCTGGGATACCGTGCTGAAGGAAGCAAAGGATGCCAAGATCCCGGTTATCGTCGTGGATCGCGATGTGAAGCTCAGCGATGATTCCCTCTATGTTGCGAAGCTCGGCACGGATTCCCTGGCAGAGGGCAAGAAGGTCTTTGACTGGATCGATGAGTACATGAAGAAGCAGAACAAGAAGCCCCGCGATGGCGGCTCCCAGTTCAATGTCGTCGTGCTGGAAGGCACGGTGGGCTCTTCCGTGGCAATCCGCCGTCAGGAGGGCTTCAAGAATGCAATGGCTGCTTCCCCGGATGCAAGCAAGTATAACATCCTCGCATCCCAGACCGGTGAGTTCACTCGTCAGAAGGGTCAGGAGGTCATGGAGTCCTTCCTGAAGTCCTATGGCGACAAGATCGATATCCTCTTTGCACATAACGATGACATGGCTCTCGGTGCCATCCAGGCCATCGAGGCTGCAGGATTGAAGCCGGGCAAAGACATCACGATCATCTCCATCGATGGCGTGAAGGGCATTTTCCAGGCTATGATCGAGGGCAAGGCAAACTGCACCGTGGAGTGCAACCCGCTGCAGGGACCGCTGCTCATGGAGACTGCAAAGAAAGTTCTGAACGGCGAGAAGGTAGAGAAGCTCGTCTATGTGGATGAGGGCGTGTTCCCGGCAGATGTTGCTGAGAAGACACTCCCCGAAAGAAAGTATTGATTCATTAGTGGTGTGTGCCGCGTCCGGTTAGCGCCCTGCCGATAAAGCAGGGTGCTGGGACGGACGCGGTTTTTTTACCCAAAAACAGGTGTTTTTCTGGATAGAGAACGGGATAGGGGTGTTTTTCATGGGAAAAGTTCTGTTGGAGATGCGGCAGATCGATAAAGTTTTTCCCGGCGTGAGGGCCTTGTCGAAGGTAGACTTTACCCTGCGCGAGGGAGAGATCCATTCCCTGATGGGGGAAAACGGCGCAGGCAAATCCACGTTGGTCAAAGTGCTCACGGGCGTCTATCCGAGGGATGGCGGCACGGTGACGATGGAGGGGAAGGAAATCTTTCCGCGGACTCCGAAGGAAGCGCAGGAATGCGGTATCTCCACCGTGTATCAGGAAGTCAACCTCTGCGCGAACCTGACAGTGGCAGAGAATATCTTTATCGGCAGGGAGCCGAGGAAATACGGCTTCATTGATTGGAAGACCATCAATCATCGGGCTGCAGAGCTTTTGCATACACTCAATGTGGATATTGATGTGACAAAGACGTTGGATCACTATTCCGTTGCGATCCAGCAGATGATTGCAATCGCCAGATCCATCGATGTATCGGCAAAGATCCTGATTCTGGATGAGCCGACTTCCAGCCTGGACGAGGAGGAGACCCAGAGGCTGTTCAAGATCGTTCGGAAGCTCAAGGATCAGGGCATGGGCATTATCTTCATCTCTCATTTTTTGGAACAGATCTATGATCTCTGTGACCGCATCACGATTCTCCGGAACGGTGAACTGGTGGGCGCCTATGACGTGGCGACCCTGCCGAAGCTGGATCTCATTGCCAAGATGGTGGGCAAGGACGTTTCGGCGGTCAGGGACATGGAGGTTGCGGCGGAAAAGAGCCAGCCATCGGACGAGGTATTCCTTTCGGCAGAGCATATCGGCGCAACAGGACAGATTTTCGATGTGGATCTCAAAATCCACAAGGGCGAGGTGCTCGGCTTTGCGGGACTGCTCGGCTCGGGACGCACGGAAACGGCAGAACTGCTCTTTGGCGTGCATCCGATCAGCCAGGGCGAAATCAAGATCAATGGCAAAAAACTGGATTTGAAGGATCCCATGACGGCGATGGAACAGAAAATCGCTTTCTGTCCGGAGGACCGCAAGGTGGCGGGCATTATCGGAGATTTGAGTGTGCGGGAAAATATCATCCTTGCCATGCAGGCAAAGGACGGCATTCTGAAACACATTCCCTATAAGGAGCAGGTCAAGATTGCGGATGACTGCATCAAGCTCCTGAGCATCAAGGTTTCCAGCAGGGAACAGCTCATCAAGAACCTGTCGGGCGGCAACCAGCAGAAAGTCATCATTGCCCGCTGGCTTGCGACACAGCCGGAGCTTCTGATTCTGGACGAGCCCACGCGCGGCATCGATGTGGGCACGAAGACGGAAATCCAGAAGATGGCGGTGGCACTGGCAAAGAAGCGCGGCATGTCGGTCATCTTCATCTCCAGTGAGATGGATGAGATGGTGCGCACCTGCACGAAGCTCATCGTCATGCGTGACCGCCGCAAGGTGGCAGAGCTGGAGAATGATGAGATCAGCTCCGAGAATGTCATGAAGGCGATTGCGGGAGGTGCTGCGTGATGGGAAAGCTGAAGGAATTTACAAGCAGCTCGCTGTTCCTGCCTGTGGTGGCATTGGCAGTGCTGCTGGTGTTCAATGCAATTTTTGTCGATGGATTCCTTACCATACAAATGACGGAGGATGGACGACTGTATGGCCGTCTCATTGATATTCTCACCCGTTCTTCCTCCCTCGTGATCCTTGCTCTGGGCATGACTTTTGTCATTGCGACCAGCGGCATTGATATCTCGGTGGGCGCTGTGGTCGCGATTTCGGCTGCCGTGGTCTGCAACCTGATCGGAGGCCGCGGAGACGGCGTAGCGGAGACCCCGATGGCTCTCGCGATGCTGGCGGCGGTCGGCGTGGGCATCCTTTGCGGCGTCTGGAACGGTTTCCTCGTCTCAAAGCTGAAGATACAGGCAGTTGTGGCAACGCTCATTCTCATGACGGCAGGGCGCGGTATCGCACAGCTCATGACAGAGGGACAGATCATCACGGTCTATTACAAGCCCTTCGCTTATATCGGCGGAACGATTCCGGGGAATATCCTTCCCACGAACATCTTTATCGCGGCGGCGATGGTGCTTCTCGTGGTGTTTATCATGAAAAAGACCAGCATCGGGCTGTTCGTCCAGTCGGTGGGCATCAATCCGACGGCCAGCCGCTTCGCAGGCATCAACGTGACGATGGTCATTTTCCTTGTCTACGCTTTTTCCGGTTTCTGCGCCGGTGTTTCGGGACTGATTGAAAGCTCTCTGATCCGTGCGGCGGATGCAAACAATGCGGGACTCAACATGGAGATGGATGCGATCCTTGCGGTTGCCCTCGGAGGGACGCTGCTTTCCGGCGGCAAGTTCTATGTGGGCGGTTCGGTCATCGGCGCCATCACGATCCAGACGTTGACAACGACCATGTATGCGCTGGGCGTTTCGGCGGATCAGCTCCCTGTGGTAAAGGCGATTGCAGTAGTCATCATCTGCCTCATCCAGTCCAAGAAGGCACAGGAGATGTTTGACAAGTGGAAAGCAAAGCGTGCCGGGGATCAGGGACTTGAAAAGGCGGTGGAGAAGGCATGAAACACTATCTGAATCAACTGGTGGCATCCCAGTATTTTTCCTTCGTGGTGACGGTCTTGCTGTTCGTGATTCTCTATGCGGCAGGCATCATGACGTATAAAGGCTTTATGCGTCCCCAGGTATTCCTCAATCTCTTCATTGATAATGCGGCGTTGATCATCGTGACCGTGGGCATCACCTTCACCTTGCTGATTGGCGGCATCGACCTTTCGGTCGGCGCGGTGCTTGCGCTCTGCTGCATGGTACTGGCCTACCTGCTGGAGTTCACGACGGTTCCGGTGGGACTGGCCATCCTGATCATCCTGCTCATGGGCATTGGGTTCGGCGCTTTGCAGGGATACATCATCACGAAATTTGATTTGCAGCCCTTCATCATCACTTTGGCAGGCATGTTCTTCTGCCGCGGCCTTACGGCAGTAATTTCCAGAGATACCATCAGCATCACGAATCCCTTTTATGTGGAGTTGGCAAGTACGCGGATCCAGCTGGGGGTCGGGTTCATCTCCGTGGGTGCGGTGATTGCCTTGCTGACGCTTCTGATTGCGGCCATTGTGCTGGGCTATACGAAGTTCGGGCGCACGGTGTTCGCAATCGGCGGCAATGAATCCTCGGCATCCCTCATGGGACTTCCGGTGTTCCGCACGAAGGTCATGGTCTACACCATCAGCGGCTTCTGCTCTGCACTGGCAGGGGTGGCTTACTCCCTTATCATGCTGACCGGCTACAATCTGCACGGGCTCGGCATGGAAATGGACGCGATTGCATCTTCGGTCATCGGCGGCACGCTGCTGACCGGCGGCGTCGGATTTATTCCGGGCACGCTGTTCGGCGTGTTGATCCAGGGCGTGATCCTGACCTTCATCACGTTCCAGGGGACGCTTTCCGCATGGTGGACGAAAATCGTGGTTGGTGCGCTGCTCTGCGTATTCATCGTGATGCAGGCATTTATCACAGAGCATAAGAGCAAGTTGTCTTCCAAGAGTTCTATGGAATCTGCAAGCAAATGAGTGAGGGGTGAAGCGAATGGATTTGCAGGAAACGGCAAATGTGATTGCGGCGGGGGAGACCGCTCTGGGGATCGAGCTGGGCTCCACGCGTATCAAGGCAGTGCTCACAGACAAGAACTGCAGGACGATTGCGAGCGGCAGCTTTGAATGGGAGAACCGGTTAGAGGACGGCATCTGGACTTATCCGCTGGCGCTGGCATGGGAGGGCATCCAGTCCTGCTACAGCCAGTTGGCCGGGGACGTGGAGGCGAGGTATCATACGCGAATCGAAAGCATCGGTGCCATTGGCGTCAGCGCCATGATGCACGGATATCTGCCCTTTGACAAAAGCCGTCAGCTTCTGGCGCCCTTCCGTACTTGGCGGAATAATATCACGGACCAGGCGGCTGCGGAGCTGACCGATGTGCTGATGTTCAATATCCCTCAGCGCTGGAGCGTGGCGCACATCTATCAGGCGATGCTGAACGGCGAGGAACATGTGAAGGATATCGCGTTCCTCACCACCTTGGCAGGCTATGTGCACTGGAAGCTCAGCGGGGAAAAGGTGCTTGGTATCGGGGATGCTTCGGGCATGTTCCCCATCGACGAAAAGACGGGGAGCTACGATGAAGAGAAGCTTGCCCTGTTCGACCAGCTGGAGCTGGCGCAGCGGTATCCCTGGAAACTGAAGGATATCCTGCCTACCGTGAAAAAGGCCGGAGAGGCGGCGGGAACGCTCACGGAAGAGGGCGCAAGGCTTCTGGATGTGAGCGGAAAGCTGCGGGCGGGAAGTCTCATGGCACCGCCGGAGGGTGATGCGGGGACCGGCATGGTCAGCACCAACAGCGTGCGCAAGCGCACGGGGAACATTTCCGTCGGCACATCGGCTTTTTCCATGAATGTATTGGACGCGCCTCTCAGGGCGGTGCATCAGGACATCGATGTGGTCACGACGCCGGACGGCGCGCCGGTGGCCATGGTGCACACGAATAATTGTTCCTCCGATATCAATGCATGGACAGGGTTGTTCCGCGAGTTTGCCGATCTTTTGGGGGTGACAGCCACCTCGGATCAGATTTATGCCAAGCTGTTCGAGCAGGCTTTGAAGGCGGATCCGGATGCCGGCGGTCTGCTGAACTACAGCTGCCTGTCCGGTGAGAATATCACGCGGGTGGAAAAGGGACGTCCCATGTTCGTACGATCGCCGAAGAGCCGCATGAATCTTGCGAATTTCATGTTGACGCAGCTTTACGGAGCGTTTGCCCCGTTGAAGATCGGCATGGATATCCTCATTCGGGAGGAACAGGTCAAGACGGATGTGATGGTTGCCCAAGGCGGGCTTTTCCGGACACCGGTGGTAGGCCAACAGGTGCTGGCGAATACGCTGGGCATTCCGATCACGGTCATGGAGACGGCAGGAGAGGGAGGCCCTTGGGGTATGGCAGTGCTTGCGGTCTATGCGAAGTACCGTCCGGAGGGGCAGTCCCTGTCGGATTTCCTGGATCAAGCCGTATTTTCGGATGCGAAGACCACGACCTTGCAGCCTCAGGCAGATGGGGCGAAGGGCTGCGGGACATTCATCGAGCGCTATCGCAAAGGTCTGGAAGCGGAAATCGCCGCAGGCGATGCCCTGAAGGACTGAGAAGTTGAGGAAAAATTTATTTTGGTTGACGAGATGGGAGTGTTATCGGACATGTTGAAGACAAATGAGTATGAATTCTGGTTCGTGGCAGGCAGCCAGCACCTGTATGGGGAGGAGCAGCTCCGCAATGTGGCGCGGGACACGGAGGCGATTGTGAACAAGCTCAACGAGAGCGGCAAGCTGCCCTACAAAGTGGTCTGCAAAGGCGTCATGACGACGGCGGAGGGCATCACGCAGTTCATGAAGGACGTGAATTATAACGACAACGTTGCGGGCGTCATCACTTGGATGCACACCTTCTCCCCTGCGAAGAACTGGATCCGCGGCACGAAGCTCCTGCAAAAGCCGCTGCTGCATCTGGCGACGCAGTATCTGGACAATATTCCCTATGCGACCATCGACTTTGACTATATGAACCTCAACCAGAGTGCGCACGGTGACCGTGAGTACGGATATCTGAACGCACGTCTCGGCCTCAACAACAAAATCGTATACGGTTACTGGGAAGACGAGGAGGTTATACAGGAAGTTGCGGATTGGCAGGATGTGGCTGTGGCATACAACGAAAGCTTCCATATCCGTGTCTGCCGTTTCGGCGATACGATGCGCGATGTAGCTGTGACGGAGGGTGACAAGGTAGAGGCACAGATTCGCATGGGCTGGACCGTGGACTATTATCCGATTGCCGAACTTGTGGCGGAGATCGAAAAGGTGTCCGATGGCGATGTGGAGAAAGAATATCAGAAGCTGCAGCAGGACTATGAGCTGAACGTGGGAAATAATGCGCAGGATAAGTTCGAGCATTCTGTACGCTATCAGCTGAAACAGTACTTAGGCATCCGCAGCTTCCTGGACAAGAAGGGATACAACGCGTTCTGCACGAATTTCCAGGACCTTGCGGGCATGGAGCAGCTTCCGGGGCTTGCGGCGCAGCTCCTGATGCGGGATGGCTACGGCTTTGCGGCTGAGGGCGACTGGAAGACTGCGGCTCTCACAAGGCTTTTGAAGATCATGGCGCACAACGACAGGACGGTCTTCATGGAAGACTATACGCTGGATCTGCGCAAGGGGCATGAGGCCATCCTGGGCGCTCATATGCTGGAGGTGGATCCCACGATCGCAAGCGACAAGCCAAAGGTCGAAGTCCATCCGCTGGACATCGGCGACAAGGAGGATCCGGCGCGTCTCGTTTTCAGCGGCATGGAGGGTGATGCGGTGGATGTGACCATTGCGGACTTCCGTCATGGTTTCCGTATGATCAGCTATCCTGTGGACTGCCGCAAGCCGGAGGCGGAGACACCGCATCTGCCGGTGGCGAAGCAGCTCTGGACGCCGAAGGTCGGTCTGAAGAAGGGTTCTACCGAGTGGATCAAGGCCGGCGGCGGACATCACACGGTGCTGAGCTTCCGTCTGAAGGAAGAACAGATCCATGATCTTGCCGTCATGCTTGGCATGGAACTGGTAGAGATCCAATGATCCTCTTTTCGGGCAGGAAATGAACGTGAAGTCCACAGGAAACGGAATCCGGTAAAAGCAGTGTTTGCCGGCATGAAAGATGTGCTAAGGGGGCTGCCGGATAGGAACGGCAGCCCCTTGTGATATCAAAGGAGGATTTGTTATGTTGGAGGAACTGAAACAAAAGGTTTACGAAGCGAATATGCTGCTGCCAAAGCATGGGCTGATTACCTTTACTTGGGGGAATGTGTCGGGCATCGACCGCGAGAAGGGGCTGTTCGTCATCAAGCCGTCAGGGGTGGAGTATGATGTGATGAAGCCGGAGGATATGGTGGTCGTGGATCTGGATGGCAACAAGGTGGAGGGGGAGATGAATCCTTCTTCGGATACGGAGACCCACCGCGTGCTCTATCGCGAGTTCCCGCATATCGGCGGTGTGGTGCATACCCATTCCCGCTGGGCGACGACCTTTGCGCAGGCAGGGCAGGGCGTGCGCGCCTATGGCACGACGCAAGCGGATTATTTCTATGGGGAGATCCCCTGCACGCGTGATATGACGGCAGAGGAGATCCAGGGCGAATACGAATACAATACGGGCATCGTCATCGTGGAGCGCTTCAAGAAGTATGGCATCGAGCCGGATGATGTTCCTGCGGTGCTGGTGAAGAACCATGGCCCGTTCACATGGGGCACGGATCCCGCAAATGCCGTGCACAATGCGGTGGTTTTGGAAGAAGTCGCGATGATGGGCTTCCATACGCAGATGCTCACGGGAGATCGCGATTCCATGCCGCAGGTGCTGCTGGACAAGCACTTCAAGCGCAAGCATGGTCCGAATGCCTACTACGGACAGATCAAAAAGTAAGGCACGGTTTGACAGGGAAAACGGGGAGATGAGAAAACGGACGGCTGCGTTCCTGAGGGACTGCAATCGTCCGTTTTGTGTTGATATCGTGTTGATTTTTTATTCGTCGGCGGGAACTGTCTCATAGATGACGTGCAGCCGGATATCCTGGTCGTAATTTCCGAAGCCATGCCCGAAAAGTGTGAAACCGCCGACATTTTTCGCATCTGCGGGAGCCGCGATGCGAAAGCGGAAATCGCTCTCGGGATTTAATGCCAGATCATCCAGTGAGCAGGGGGAGATCATCAGTCCGTCGATGAAGGTGCCGTGGCGATTGATGGAGAGGAGCTTCAGCAGGCCGTACTGGTTCCAGTTCGGCGGCCACCATTCGGGCGTGAAGAGACCGCGTTTCTCGCCGTAATCTCCCGGACTGGTCCATGTGCCGAGCGCTTTGTCATTGAAATAAAAGGTCAGGTCGCTGGGCCAGTTTTCCGCAATGCCGGGAGCCTCCGAGGAAATTTCAAAGGAGAGCTGGATCTCTACAGGACGTTGCCCTTCCTGCAGGTAATTCGGCAGACGGTATTCAATGTGACCGGTGGTGAACCAAAGAATGCCGGCCTGAAAGCGCTTGGGATCGTCGAAATAGCGCGGATCGTCCTCTCGGCCGATCAGTTCCCCTGTCGTGGCTATGCCGCAGGTCGGCGTTACGCTATAGTCCGTGTACTGTCCGATGGGGATTTCCGCGGCATAGTTGTTCTGCGTTGCGAAGTGGCTGGTGAAGTTGATGGTATAGCGGTTTTCCTTTAGGTAGCATGCTTTTCTGGCATCGCCCTTTCCGGTGTTATGGCGGAGGTCAATGAGACCGGCATCCTGCAGGATGCGGGTGTTTTGCGTGATGGCCACCCGGCTCACATGGAACTGCTCCGACAGCTCGGGGAAACTCACACCCGGATGCGTTGCAATGTACTGCAGCAGATTGACGCGGAGTTCGGAGCTCAGTGCCTTGCTGAAATTTACGATATCCTCTTTGCTGAATAATTCTTGCATGGTTCATTTCCTTCTTTTGACATTTATGTGTCCATCATAGCATGTTTTGCCGGTTTGGGTAAGTGGAAAAAGCATCCGATCCTAAAATTTATTTCCCGACCGTGCCAGTGCACTAGGATTCTCCTGTTTTTACGTATTGCATAATAAGTCTCTGTACGGAAATTTTATAAATTTATAAAATATTTTTTTGTGAATATGCTATAATGTTAGAATGTCGTAGAGCAAATGCAATATTGTTTTCATATCACGCAGAGAGGAGGTTGCAAGCCATGAAGCATACATTCAGACTGAGTGTTTCGGCAGTGGTTGCTGTTTTTGTTACCATTGTGATTTTGATTGGCTCTTTCTGCTGGTTTTCGAGCAATACGAATCAAATGATGGAATCGACCACGGAATTTTATCTTGAAACCAATGTGCGCTCGCAGGCAGCTGCCTTTCACACGAAACTGGAGAACCAAGTGGAAATGCTGCAGGCAGTGGCACGTTCGTGGGAGATGATCGACCTGACAAATCACGATGCAGTTCTGGAGGGATTGTCGCGTATGTACAGGGTTGGAAATTTCCAGCGCCTTGCCGTTGCGGGGCCAAATGGGCGGATGATCGACATGGAGGGCAAGCCCCTCGGGAACGTATCGGACACGTTCTACTTCCATCAGGCGATGGAGGGCAAGACGACGATTTCGGATACGATCATGCGAGACAGCCGGACAGGGAATTTCTATCTTTATATCGCCGTGCCGATTTTGCAGCATGAGAAGCCTGCCGGCGTTATGTACGGACAGTTCCCGCTTACTGTCCTGAGCAATCTGATTGAAACGGTAGGGTTCCAAGAGACCAGTACGAGTCTTCTTTTTTCCGGCGATGGAGTGATTTTTGCGCGGTCTTCCGGGGGCCAGCTGGTGCCGGACGATGCGATGAATTTCTATGATTTGGGCTCCGGCTGGGGGCAAAGGAACGGGATGTCGCTCAATGATGTCAAGCTTGCCGTTCTAGAGGGGCAGACGCTGACGCTTCCTTATCAGACACTGACGGGCGACCGGCTCGCCATCCTCACGCCAGTCGGCATCAACCACTGGTATTATGCTATCGTCATTTCCAAAGAACTGATCCGTCAGCAGAGCGACAAACTGTCCTACAATGTGGCGTTGGTGGAAATCCTGATCACGGCAGCCTTCATATGGCTTTTCGTCACGATTTTCCAGTTGATGCGCCGCACTGCGATTGTAGAGATGACCAATGACAGGTTCAAGATGGCCAACACGCAGATCAACGCGCTCGTGTTCGACTATGATTTTCAGACGCAGCGGCTGGAACTTGACGGCAGCGCTGCCTTTATCGACAAGGACGCGAAGGAGATTTATGCCATCGATGAGATTTTACCGAAATTGAAAGCTTTGCTGCACGAAAATGACACGTCTATCATTCAGGATATTGTTGCGCTCCACACGAATGGAAAGGATGCCCTGCGGCGAGAAATACGGATACGCTGCGCAGATGGTCATTATTACTGGCATCGCTTGACGGGGACGGTGGTTCGCAGCGATACAGGGGAGATGCTCCATCTGGTAGGAAATCTTGTGAATGTCGAGGATGACATGAGTAAGCAGGAAAAGCTGAAGCATGAGGCAGAGATCGATCCCCTGTCCGGGCTGTTGAACAAGGGGGCGTTCAACGCGCGTGTGAAAAAGATGCTTGCGGAGTCAGACGGAACGGAAAGCTATGCGTTCTATATCATCGACTTGGACAATTTCAAAAAGGTGAATGATACCTTGGGACATATCGTCGGGGACCGTGTCATCTCGGAGGTTGCACAAAAACTCGGCACGGTGTTCCTTGAGGATGCCTGTGTGGGGCGTATCGGCGGCGATGAGTTTGCCGCTTTCTTCAAGGTGCCGGATTCTGAACGTCCGATGGGATGGAAGAGCATTGAAACAAAGGCGGGCGCTGCCTGCGCGATTGTCAATAAGATTTATTCCGATGGGAAGAATGAGGTGCATATCACTGCGAGCATCGGAGTTTCGATTTATCCCGGCCATGGGCGGACCTTTGAGGAATTGTACATGATTGCGGATGAGGTCCTGTATCACTCGAAGAACGGAGGAAAGAACCGATACACGATCTGCGGAGACCTACTGTGAACAATCCTCGACATAGCACCACTATGACTGCGGTTTGTCTCCTTGGGAGGAACAAGCAATCCACGCCAATCTGGACGACCGCTTTAATCAGTGTTTCCTTAGATTTCGTGTAACGTGTAATGGCGTAAGGCGAAACACCGTTTCGCATGGAGTTTGTGAGAGAGCAGGTTGGGATGACACCCGGCGGCTGCCCCGTAAGGGACAGTTGCCGGATTTTTTTGTGCTAAGGAACTGTTCAGGGACACAGGATCTTTTGGTGTATCACGCAAGGGACTATACGGAGATTGAAGGGGATCCGCTCTATGACCCGAATCGCCACACCCGAGTGCAGGCGGTTCGCTGGAATGAGGACGGGATGCCGGACTTCGGGGTTCCGGTGCCGGAGACACGTCGTTTAGAGGACTGGAAAGGGGCGCACTGAAATGGGCAAGATTTTTAACCGGGATTTTCTGAATTTTGGAGGTCTGTTCTACTTCTATTTCATGATTTGGGCCATTGTGCTGGCGTTCCTGCCGCTCTGGCTCAAGGATATCGCGGGTTTGGACGAGGCGCAGTCGGGCTTCGTGTTCTCCGCTATGTCGCTCATCGCGCTCTGCTACCATCCCTTTTGCTCTTCGGTTTCCTGACCTTTGTGCGCATCGCGGGCAGCGCTTATTTCACCACGCCGATTATGCTTTCCTTCTTCCGTCTGATTGCGGCCTTCGAGATGCCCCTCATGCTGGTATCCGTCATGAAATATATCTCCGGTGTTTTTGATGTACGGCTCTCCGCTACCGTGTATCTGTTGGGCTTCAATCTCGCAAAGCAGGGTTCCGTCGTGATTTTCTCCACGATCGCAGGTGGCATGTATGCGTCCATGGGCTTCCAGACCACATATATCTTCCTTGCGACCAGCGTGCTCATCATCACCTTGATCAGCTGCTTCACACTGAAAAACGACAAGAAAATCGAGGCGCCGACAGAGGAGCAGTTTTCCGGCGTGAGCCTCGCTGCAAAATAAAAGTTTTCTCTCCTATGAAAATCACGGCTTGCACATAGCCATCGGCTCTGTCGATGGTGTTGTGCAAGCCGTGATTTTCCTTTGTTCTGATAATTTTTTTCCAAGCGAGAAGGATTTTTCCATGCAAAGGGAGAATTAGTCATAACATGGTCGTTTATAGATGATTTGCAGGTGATTCACAAAGGAGGCAGAACGATGTTCAACAAGAAATGGCTGACACTGGTATGGACTTTGGTATTCACAGTGGTTTTGGCTGCAACATGCTTTGCGGCAGACAGCTACCAGAAGATTTATGATGTGGGGCTTGGCATGAAGGAACTGGCGCAGGACGAAGCTAGCTCACAGACTTTCCAGACAGCCGACGGCGAGGTCAAGGTGCAGGTGCGGAAACTCGCGAACGCCAGCAGCAAGGAAAAATATCATATGCTGGTATGGCTGGGCAAGAACCGCATCTTCGACAAGCATTTCCCGGTGGTCAACGGCGGCTATGAGTTCCGCGTATTCAAGAACAGTTCCGACGGCAGGCTCTTCTATGAGGTGTCCAGCAAGGATCGTGCGTATCTCTACGGATACGATGCAGCGGCAAAGAAGTTCATGGTCTATGTGGACAGCCAGAACTATTACAATAACTTTGCCGCCAGGCCGATGTTTGCGGCCCTGAAGAACGGCGACCTGGTGCTGGCGTTCAAGTCGGAGAATCTTGCAAGCCCGTACTATCACCGCTACCGTCTGACATGGGATGCCACGACGAACTGGTTCGGATATGCGGATCAGGGCGTCATCTACGAGAATTTAGCATCGGTTGCGCAATAAGAAATAAAGAAGAAACGACAGTTTCTTTGAAGCGATGGTCGAGAAGTCCTTGGCTCCGGATGGAATCAGGGGCTTCTTTTTTGATTTTTGCAGGATTCTGTGAAAACATATCGAACTCTTCAAGGAGGGAGATTGACAGGGGATGAGAACTTGGCAGAGGAGCTTCGGAGCGGGTATACGACGGGCGCATGCGCGGCGGCCGGCGTGAAAGCGGCGCTGCTTTATGAGCGGGGGGAGCATGCGGAGCGGGTGGAGCTTGTCGCACTGGACGGCACAAGGCTTTGGATCCCCGTGGAAAAGGTGCGGGAAGAGGACGAGGGCATTGTCGCGGAAATCGTGAAGTTTTCGGGGGATGATCCGGATATCACGAATGGGGTGTCCGTTTTCACGAAAATCCGGCATCTGGAGAACGGTGCGGGCATCCGGTTTCTGGCGGGGGATGGTGTCGGGCATGTGACAAAGCACGGTCTGTCTGTTCCTGTGGGAGAGCCTGCCGTCAATCCGGGGCCACGGCAGCTGATCCGAAATGTGGTGGAGGAACTGCTGGGCAGGGAAGCCGGTCTGGAAGTGACCATTTCCATTCCCGCGGGCAAGGAGCTTGCAAGGCGTACGCTGAATCCTGTGCTCGGCGTGGAGGGCGGCATTTCCGTCATCGGGACGACGGGAGTCTTGCATCCCATGTCGGAGGAGGCATTTCGGAAATCGCTGGTACCGCAGATCGATGTGGCACAGGCGGCAGGATTTTCGTCGCTCATCTTTGTGCCGGGGAAAATCGGTGAAAAAATCGCGCTGGCATATGGTCTTCCCGGGGAAGCAATCGTCCAGACCAGCAATTTCATCGGATATCTGCTGGAGGCTGCGGCAAAGCGCAAGGTCAACCGGATTTTGCTGTTCGGGCATATCGGCAAACTGGCGAAGGTGGCGGCGGGCGTCTTTTACACCCACAACCGCATCGGAGACGGGCGGCTGGAAGCCATGGCGGCCTACGCGGCAGCCGAGGGGCTTCCGCAGGAGGGCGTGCAGCGGGTACTGGAAGCTGCTGCAACGGAAGATGCCATGGCTGTCATTGAGCAGTATCACGCAGAAGCAGTTTACGGGCGGCTTGCCAAGCGGGCCAGTGAACGCGCGGAGCGATACGTATTTCACGAGCTGGAGATCGGGACGGTCATGGTGACCTTGGACGGCAGGATTCTGGGGATGGATCGGCGTGCGGAAGAAATCGGGAGGGACTTTGGATGGAAGCTGTAGCGCATCGGATCCTCATTGCAGGCATCGGTCCGGGGCATCCTGATTATATTTTGCCTGCGGCAAGACAGGCCATTTCCTCGGCGAAGGTGCTGGTCGGCGGCCGCAGGGCGCTGGAAGGGTTTGCGCATGACGGACAGAAGCAGATACCCATCACAAAAGACATTGCTTCCGTCATCGGCTTTATCCGGGAGGAACTTGCCTCTGAGGATGTGGTGGTGATGGTGTCGGGAGATCCCGGCTACTATTCCATGCTGGACGCATTGCGGAAGGAATTCCCCCGGGAGCGGCTGCAGGTAATCCCCGGCATCAGCTCTTTGCAGATGGCTTTTGCAAAACTGGCGCTTCCATGGCATGGGGCAAGGCTCTTGAGCTTTCATGGCAGGCAGCCGGAGGAACGCGAACTGTTTTATGAAAAGGGAACTGTGCTCGGGATGTTGACGGATGGGAGTTTTGATTCTCATCGGATCCCGGTGCTGCTCATGGAAAAAGGCTGGCCCAAAGAGACACGGCTTGCCGTTTGCGCGCGGCTGTCCTATGAGGATGAGCGGATTGTGGAGACAACGCTGGAAGGCGCGTTGGAGATGGAAGAAATCAAACATGGCATTTTGATTGTACAGGGATGACAGGAAATAGAAAGATAGTTAAGGAGGCTTGCAACATGATCGGGATTGCTGATGAAGAATTCCTGCGCGGAAATGTGCCGATGACCAAGCAGGAAATCCGTATCTTGACGCTTGCGAAGGCAAAAATCTATCCCATGGATACGATTTATGATATCGGCGCGGGGACGGGAGCGCTTTCCATTGAGGCCGCAAGGCTTGCGCCGGATGGCGAAGTGTTTGCGATTGAGAGGAACCCACAGGCGGCGCAGCTCATTGCGCAGAACATCGAGAAATTTTCCGTGGAGAATATCATGGTGCTGGAGCTGGAGGCGCCGGAGGGCATAGAGCATCTGCCGCCCGCGGATGTGGTGCTGATCGGGGGAAGCGGAGGCAGCTTGACACGGATCCTCGCGGCAGTGGACAAGAAAATAGAGCCATGCGGGCGTATCGTTGTCAACTGCATCACGGTGCAGACCTTGATGGAATGCATTTCCTACATGCGGGAGCATGAGGACACTTACAGCTATGAGGCGATCCAGGTGCAGGTAAGCCATCTGGAGCAGGTTGGCGCCTATGATATGGCAAGGGCGATGAATCCCATCCATATCGTGACGTGCACCAAAAAATAACAGGTCGGAGGCAGATATGGTACACATTGTTGGGGCCGGGCCGGGGGATCCGGAACTGATTACCGTCAAGGGACGGAAATATCTTTCAGAAGCAGATGTGGTCATTTATGCGGGGTCTTTGGTGAATCCCGCCTTGCTCGCGTTTTGCAGGGAAGGCGCAGAGATCCATGATTCCGCGCATATGACCTTGGATGAAGTCGTAGCGGCCGTTGTGCGGGCAGAGGCCGAGGGAAAGATGACAGTGCGCCTGCATACCGGGGATCCCGCCATCTATGGGGCTATTCAGGAGCAGATGGACGCGTTTGACAAGCGGGGGATTTCCTATGATGTGATACCGGGCGTGAGTTCCTTTTTGGCAACGGCGGCAGCATTGAAGCAGGAATATACGCTGCCGGGGATTTCCCAGACCGTCATCATCACGCGCAACGAGGGCAGGACGCCGGTGCCGGAGCGGGAAAAGCTCCGGAGCCTTGCGGCGCATCAGGCGACCATGTGCATCTTCCTGTCCATCACCATGCTGGATGAGGTCGTAAAAGAACTGATTGCGGGCGGATACGCGGCGGATACGCCCATTGCCATCGTGCAGCGCGCTTCGTGGCCTGAGCAAAAAATCGTGCGTTCGACGCTGGCGCATATTGTGGAGGAAATCCGGGAGCAGGACATCGACCGTACGGCGATGATCGTGGTGAGCCGATGCCTGGGGGCGGACTACGAGCTTTCGAGGCTTTATGCGCCTGAGTTCAGCCATATGTTCCGCGAGGCCTCGAAATGAGATATGCGGTCTTTGCTGTGACGGCAGGGGGCGCAGAGCTGGCCATGCGCACGGCGGCCGCTTTGGATGGGGAGACGGTACTGTTCTTGAAGCAGGGGACTTTTTCCCGTGAACCGCATGGCTTGAAGATATGCGCATTTGAGCGATTGCGGGATGCAGCAGGGTCTGCTTTTTCCGTTTTTGACGGACTGATTTTCATCATGGCAGCGGGAATCGCCGTGCGCATGATTGCGCCTCATGTGGAGAGCAAGCTCTCGGATCCTGCGGTGCTTGTGATGGATGAACGAGGCATTCACGTGATCAGTCTGCTTTCCGGACATATCGGCGGCGCAAATGCACTGGCAAGGCAGCTGGGGCATGCTTTGGGCGCGGAGCCTGTGATCACGACCGCAACCGATGTGGAGCAGAAGCTGGCCGTGGATGTCGTGGCGGCAGAGCTGGCGCTCCGTCCCGTCCCGCGGGACGCGATCAAGAGCTTTAACGGGCAGATCCTGTCGGGCGGCGTGGTGAACTACTATGTTGATGCAGGACTGCCGAATGGGGATTTTTATTGCAAGGCAATGGACGCACAGGGACTGCATCCTGTGATGGCGGATTTGGCATCCATTTTGCGGGAGAAAACGCCAAAAGCGGTTGTGACGGATGCCGGGGGAGAGCGGCAGGAGGGCATGCTGCTTCTCGTTCCGCGCAGGCTCGCCGCAGGTGTCGGATGCCGCAGGGGGACCCCGAAGGAGCAGGTGCTTCAGGCCCTTCAGGCGGCATGTGCCCGCATTGGCAGGAGTGCGGAGGACATTTCGCTTTTGTGCAGCACGGTGGCAAAGCGGGATGAGCCGGGGCTTTTGCAGGCAGCCCACGCATTGGGCAGGCAGATTGTATTCCATGAAAATGAGGCTTTGCAGGCTGTGATCGCAAGATATGGACTGCGGGAATCCGGTTTTGTGAAGGAGCACATAGGCGTCGGGAATGTCTGCGAGGCGGCGGCGCTGGCGAGCGTGGAACGGGGGCGCATGGCAGTGGGGAAGACAAAATTCGGGAAAGTGACGGTGGCTTTGGTATGGGAAAGATAACGGTCATCGGTTTGGGACCGGGGAGTCTCTTGGATATGACGCCGAGGGCGAGACAGGCAATCGAGAGCGCCGAGGTCGTGGCAGGATATACGACGTATATCAAGCTCATTGAGAGCCTGCTCGGCGGCAAGGAGATCATCGGCACGGGCATGATGCAGGAAATTGACCGATGCCGTATGGCTGTGGAAATGGCGATGTCCGGGAAAAATACGGTGGTGGTATCCAGCGGCGATTCGGGCGTTTACGGCATGGCAGGGCTGGTTCTGGAGCTTTTGCTGCAGCAGCCGGAGGCGGAGCGGCCGGAATTCGATGTGATTGCCGGAATCTCGGCGGTGAATGCGGCGGCGGCGGTGCTGGGGGCGCCCCTCATGCACGACTTTGCGGTAATCAGCCTCAGCAATCTGCTGACTTCCTGGGAGTTGATCAAGAAGCGCGTGGAGATGGCGGCGGCGGGCGATTTTGTGATTGCGCTCTACAATCCGAAGAGCCATAAGCGGGTGCAGAATATCGAGGAAGTACGGGAAATCGCGCTGCGATACCGCAAGCCTTCGACTCCCGTGGGCATCGTGACGGGAGCAAGCCGTGACGCAGAGACGAAGGTCATTTCGACACTGCAGGATTTCACGAAAGAGGAAATCAACATGTTTTCCCTCGTGATCATCGGCAACAGCCGTACCTATGTGCGGGAGGGCTATATGATCACGCCCAGGGGATATGAAAATAAGGAAGAAGGCCTATGATTTTCGTTGCAGCCGGTACCCGGGACGGCAGAGAGCTTGTGAAGGCGCTTCTGGATGCGGGCCATGCTGTTGTGGCATCTGTTGTGAGCAGGTATGGCGCGGAGCTTTTGGAGCAGTATGGGGATGGCAGGCTTGTCGTCAATGACAAGCCTTTGGGTGAGGACGCCATGATGGAACTTTTCCGTCATCATCACATCCGGCTCATGGTGGACGCCAGCCATCCCTATGCGGAGAATGTTTCGCGGAACGCCATGGCGGCATGCAGACGCGCGGGCATCCCGTATCTGCGCTATGAGCGTCCGGGCATACCGATTGCCTATGAAAAGGTCTATCGGGTACACGGGTATGAGGAAGCGGCAAAGCAGGCGGCGGCTCTTGGGAAACATGTGTTCCTGACGACGGGAAGCAGGAATCTTAGAGCCTTCACAGAGTCGCCTGATTTGAGAAACTGCGTTCTGACGGCAAGGGTGCTGCCAAGCGCCGAAGTGCTTGCGGAGTGCGCAAGGCTGGGGCTTTCCCCGAAGCAGATCGTGGCGATGCAGGGGCCCTTCTCCCAGAAACTCAATGAAGAGCTGTTCCGGCAGTACGGGGCGGAGGTCATTGTGACGAAGAATGGCGGGCAGATTGGCGGGGCGGATACGAAATTCGCGGCGGCGGAAACGTTGGGACTGCCGGTGGTGTTGATTGAGAGACCGGCAATCGAATATGCAGCCGTGGCAGGGACATTCGCGGAGGTTTTGGAGTTCGTTGGAGGTTTATGATGGATTTTATCAGGAAGCCGATGGAGATAGAGCATCGGAGCATGGAGATCATTGCGCCGCATTTGGCGGGGATGGGGCTCACGGAGGAAGAGACGAAGGTTTACTCCCGCATCATCCATGCTGCGGGGGATGTGGAGTATGCACCGTTGATCCGCATGCATCCGGAGGCAATCGTGAGGGCGCAGGAGGCTTTGAAGGCGGGCTGCAATATCTATACGGACGTGGAAATGGTGCGGACGGGCATCAATAAGCGGAAGCTTGCTGCCTTTGGGGGCGAGGCGTTCTGCTGCGTGGCGGATCCCGAGATCCGTGCACTTGCGGAGCAGGAAGGCATTACGCGCTCCATGGCTGCGATGCGCAGGTTCGGAAAGGCTCTGGATGGCTCGATCGTGGCCATCGGAAATGCGCCGACTGCCCTGTTTGAGGTGTTGCGGCTCATGCGCGAGGAAGCAGTCCGTCCGGCAGTGATCGTGGGGATTCCGGTGGGATTCGTGGGTGCGGCGGATTCCAAACGGGAGCTGGCGGAGCAGGACATGGTCCCCTTTGTGACAGTCGAGGGGACGAAGGGAGGAAGCCCGATTGCGGCGGCTGTGGTGAATGCTGTCATGTATCTGATCGATAACAGCAGGTGAGACGATGGAAATCAGGATTCCGCGAGTGGTGATTGCGGCGACGCAGAGCGGGTCGGGGAAGACGACTCTGGTGACGGGAATCTTGGCGGCGCTTCGGGAGCGCGGCCTTCGGGTGCAGGCCTATAAGATTGGCCCGGATTATATCGATCCGGGCTATCATGCGCTTGCGAGCGGCCGGCCTGCGCATAATCTGGATACCTGGCTGGTGCCGGAGGATCGATTGCGGGAGATCTTCGTGCGCACAGCGCAGGACGCGGACATTGCGGTAATCGAGGGAGTCATGGGACTCTATGACGGCGGGCGCAAGGGCGTGAGCTCCACGGCGCAGGTGGCGAAACTTCTGGATGCGCCTGTGCTGCTGACCATTGACGCGAAATCCATGGGGGCTTCCGCAGCGGCAATGGCGCTTGGTTTCCGTGAGTATGACAGGGATTTGCGGCTGGCAGGTGTTTTGCTGAATCGTTTGGGCTCCGCCACCCATGAGAAAATGATCGCGGAGGCTCTGTCCGCCTTGGATATAGCGGTTTACGGGGCTGTGCGGAGAGATGAGGGGCTTCAGATGCCGGAGCGGCATTTGGGGCTTTTGCCGACGACGGAGAACGAGGAGCGGGGCATCGTCACAAAAATTGCAAAGGCGGTTGCCGCGCAGGTGGATCTGGACAGCATCCTGAATCTGGCGAAGAACGCCGAGCCCTTGGATTTCACAGGAGGGCAGGGCAGGAAGGCTGCTGCGGGGAAGCGCAGCTGCAGGATCGCCGTGGCGCGGGACGAAGCATTTTCCTTTTACTATCCGGAAAGCCTGCAGGTCTTGGAACAATGCGGCGCGGAAATCGTGACCTTTAGCCCCTTGCGGGATGAGGAACTTCCAAAGGCGGAGGGACTGATTCTGGGCGGCGGGTTTCCCGAGATGTTCGCGGAAAGGCTCAGCGGGAATGATTCCATGCGTGCGTCCATTCGGGAAGCAGCGGAGCAGGGCATGCCCATGTACGCGGAATGCGGCGGATTCATGTATCTGATGCGGGAACTTGTGGATTTTGAAGGGAAGCGCTATCCCATGGCAGGTGTTTTCCCCGCCTGCGCGCAGATGCAGAAAAAGCTGCAGATGGTCGGCTATGTGGAGGCGGAGCTTTTGCAGAATACGGTGCTGGGCAGCAGGGGGACGAGATTCCGCGGGCATGAGTTCCACTTCTCCACGGAGCAGGCGGATGATGCGTCCGTGGAGGCAAGAGCTTTTGCATTTACGCGCATGCGGAATCATGCGCGCTATGCTGCCGGATATGCGGCGAAAAATGTACTGGGTTCCTATCTGCATCTGCACTTTGCGGGATGCCCGAAGGCAGCGAAGCATTTTGTGGAAATGTGCAGAGGCAAGGCCTGCTTGAAACCGATGGATGAGTCGTGGTAGAATAAGGGGCAATGTTTGTACGCGAGGGTATTTTGGAGGCAGTTGGTTTGGGGAAGATTGTTTTGGTGACGGGCGGGGCGCGGAGCGGGAAGAGCAGGTTTGCGGAGAGCTACGCGGCGAAGCATGGGAAGCATGTGGCCTATATCGCGACGGCGCAGGTCTATGACGAGGAGATGGCTTACCGGGTGAAACTGCATCAAAGGCGGCGCCCCAAGGAGTGGCAGACCTTTGAGGCTCCTTTCCATGCGGAGAGGACGCTGGAAGAGGCAGGCAGGGAGCATGATATGATCCTCTTTGACTGTCTGACGCTTTATATCAGCAATCTTATCTGTGCTATGCCGACACTGGAGGATTTTGACAGGAATTATCAGGTGGTCCGGGAGCAGGTGGAGCTGCTGATTGCACAGGCCAGGAAGAACCAGGGAACGTCTGTTTTTGTGACGAATGAGGTGGGCGCGGGCATTGTGCCGGAAAATCATTTGTCACGGGAGTATCGGGATCTTGCGGGCATCTCGAACCAGCTCATGGCACGGGCGGCGGAGGAGGTCTATCTGGTGGCCTGCGGTCTTCCCGTCAATATCAAGAAGCTTGCGGAGGTCGTGTGATGGCGGATTACATCATGCTGCAGGGCACCAGCTCCCATGTAGGGAAAAGCATTCTGACGACGGCGCTCTGCCGCATTTTCCATCAGGAGGGGCGGAAGGTCGTTCCCTTCAAGGCGCAGAACATGGCGCTCAATTCCTATGTCACGAAGGAAGGCTTGGAAATGGGACGCGCGCAGGTGGCGCAGGCGGAGGCCGCGGGGCTGGAGCCTATGGTGGATATGAATCCCGTGCTCTTGAAGCCCACGGGAAATTCCTGCTCGCAGGTGGTGCTCATGGGAAAGCCCGTCGGCAACATGAGCGCACGGGAATACCATAAGGGCTATTCCTTGAAAGCCTTTGACGCGGTGAAGGAAGCGCTTGGGCGTCTGGACAAGGCGTACGACACGATTGTGATCGAGGGGGCGGGGAGCCCTGCCGAGGTCAATCTCAAGGCAAATGATATCGTGAATATGCGGGTGGCAAAGTATCTGCAGGCGCCTGTGCTCCTCGTTGCGGATATCGATCGCGGCGGTGCGCTGGCATCCTTGGTCGGAACCTTGGAGCTTTTGGACGAGGATGAGCGGGAACTGGTGAAGGGGCTTGTCATCAACAAGTTCCGGGGGGATGTCTCCCTTCTGGCGCCTGCGGTGGACTTTCTGGAGCAGAAGACGGGCAAGCCCGTGCTTGGCATTATCCCGCATATCGAGCAGCTCGGCATCGATGACGAGGACTCGGTTTCCTTGCAGGAAAAGCGGGATGTGGACGCGGACGGGCCGCTGAGGATTGCTGTGATACAGACGCCGAAAATATCGAATTTCACAGATTTTGACAGCCTCGCGGGCGAATCGGATGTGGCTCTTTCCTATGTGCGGACGGCTGCGGAACTGGGGGAGCCGGATCTGATCCTGCTTCCCGGCAGCAAGAACACAACGGAGGATCTGCTGCATCTGGAAGCGTCCGGCATGGCAGCGGCCATTCGTGAAAGGGCGGAGCGCGGCATCCCGGTCATCGGCATCTGCGGCGGGTATCAGATGTTGGGGCAGGAAATCTTGGATCCGCTCCATACGGAGTCGGAACATGATGGCACGAGGGGGCTTGGCCTGCTCCCCATCCGCACGGTGTTTGCAAGGGAGAAGCTCACAAGCCAGGTCAAGGCTGATTGCGCGGAGCTGGTTTTTCTGGGCGCGGAAATCCAAGGACGTGCTTTGGAGGGCTATGAGATCCATATGGGGCATACGGAATTCCTTGAACCGGCCAAGCATCCCTTTGTGATCCGAAAGCGTGCGGGGCGGCTCATGGAGGAACCGGAGGGCATGGTCTCGGAGAATGGACAGGTGCTTGGTACCTATGTGCATGGCATTTTTGACAATGACAGCTTCCGCCGGCAGCTCCTGAATGCGCTGAGAAAAAGAAAAGGGCTTGCGCCATTGGAAACTATGCGCAATGTGCGTGCGGAAAAGCAGCAGAACTATGAAAGGCTGGCTGCGGTCGTGCGGGAGCACCTCGATATGGAAAGGCTTCGGAACATCATGGAGGACGGGAGATGCTGACAGGGTTCCTCGCGTTCTTCCTCGATACCATCATCGGAGACCCGCGGACCAGGCTGCATCCTGTCGTGCTCATGGGGAATCTGATTTCGCTGCTGGAACGCGTGCTTTACCGTCAGGAGGATGGAAACGGAAGCAAATTCCGCCGCGGCATCCTGCTGGTGCTGCTGGTGCTGCTCATTTGCTATGGGGCGGCTTGCGGGATTCTGCACCTGTCCTATCGGCTGTCGGAGCTTGCGGGAACCGTTTGGGCGGAGTACCTGATTTCCGCGCTGCTGCTGTGCTTCATGATTTCCCCGAAGAGCCTTGCGGAGGCAGGGCGCGAGATTTGCAGTTTGCTCATGCAGGAAAATCTTGCGGAGGCACGGCGGAAGGTCGGCTGGATCGTCGGGCGCGATACGGATGAGCTGACGCCGCAGGATATCACGAGGGCTGCGGTGGAGACCATTGCGGAGAATACGGTGGATGGAATCATCGCACCGCTGTTCTTCTTTGCGATAGGAGGCGTCCCCCTTGCCGTGCTCTATCGTGCGGCGAATACCATGGATTCCATGGTGGGCTACAGAAATGAGAAATATCTCTATTTCGGGCGTGCGGCGGCACGGCTGGACGATGCGCTGAATTATGTCCCGGCGCGCATCACGGGGATTCTGTTCGTGTTCGCGGCGTGGATCCTGGGCTTTGACCATCGGCATGCGTTCCGCGTGATGAAGCGTGATGCGGACAAGCATCCGAGCCCCAACGGAGGTTACGCGGAGGCAACGGTGGCAGGCGCGCTCCACATCCGTTTGGGCGGCATGAATTCCTACTTCGGAAAGAAATCCTTCCGCGCCTACATGGGGGATGCGCTGCAGGAACTGGGCCCTCGGCATATCATGGCATCCATTCGCCTCATGTATACCGCAGCGACGCTGTTTCTGGCGCTTGCCTATTTCCTGTTTTTGGCGATTGGACGGACTTGAGTATAGGTGGAATCGGACATGGATTCTTTTTTGGTCGGACTGCAGTTTCTGACGCGGATCTCCGTTGTGCGGCAGGAGATTTGGACGGAGGAAGCCTTTGGCGGGAGCGTGCGCTACTTTCCGCTGATTGGTGCGGTACTGGGCTGTTTCTACGGGGGCGCGGCCTATCTTTGCGTTTTCGTGCTGCCCGCATGGGGGCTCGTGCCGCCGGAGCATCTGACGGCAGCCGTGCTGCTCCTGTTTCCCGTCTGGCTCACGGGCGGTATCCACTGTGACGGGTTCATGGATACGATGGACGGTCTGTTTTCCGGGCGTTCCCGGGAACGCATGCTGGAAATCATGAAGGACAGCTGTGTTGGCTCCAATGCAGTTGTCGCCTTTCTCGCGTTGATGCTGGCAGAGTATTCCATTCTGCTGGATATGCCAAAAGAAGCTCTGCCCACGGTTCTTTTCGCTATGCCGATCATCGGCAGGTGCATGATGGTGCTGGTCATCGGGCTGTTCCCCTACGCACGGCCGGAGGGTATGGGCAAGGCCTTTGCCGAGCATACGGGAAAGGGAACGATGTGCTTTGCGGGAGTGACAACCTGTCTTCTGCTGGCTGCGGCAGGTTGTTTGAGCGGAGCATGGGGGATGCTGTTTGCAGCGCTGCTTGCGGCTTTTTTCTTTGCCATATCCTTTGGGTGTTACGCGGCAAAACGGCTGGGCGGTGTGACAGGGGATGTCTACGGTGCGGTCACGACTTTGACAGAGGGCCTGGTGCTGCTGGTGTTTTTGACCATATGCTGATATGAGAGTGCAGGAGGATCGTGTTTTCATGAAGAAATTCGAGCATGGCGGCAACGTCTATGAGGGGAAGGCTCCCGACGGAGGATGGCTGGATTTCAGCGCGAACATCAATCCTCTGGGGCCTCCGGAATCGGCAATGCAGGCCATCGAAACGCATTTGCGGGATATTGCGCATTATCCGGAGCCGGGCAGTGTACGTTTAAAGAAGGCAATCGCGGAGGCGTACGGGGTTCCGCAGGAGCAGATCGTCGTCGGCAATGGGGCGGCGGAGCTGTTCTATCTGATCTGTAGTGTCTATCGGCCGGAGTCCGTGGCTGTGCCTGTGCCCTCCTTTTCGGATTATGAACGCGCGGCGCACGCGGTGGATGCGGATGTGTGGCCGCTGCCGCTGCTCCTGCCGCAGGATGGCATGCCGGGGCATTCCTTGCCAGACGAGGACGTTGTCGGGCGTGCGGACTGCGTCATGCTCGGAAATCCGAACAATCCCACCGGAGATTTGTTTACCAAAAAAGATATGGTGGAATTGATCGAGCTGTGCGAGGAGCACGGGACGCTTCTGGTGGTGGATGAGTCCTTTCTGGATTTTCTGCAGGACCGGGGGGAATATTCCGTGATGGATCTTGTGCGTGGGCGCGATTCCCTTTTCGTCGTGCGGTCCTTGACAAAATTCTACGCGCTCCCCGGCCTGCGCCTTGGATTTGCTGTCGTGCCGGAGGAGGATTGTGAACGGATAGAATCGGCGAAGGATGTCTGGAATGTGAATGTTTTGGCGCAGGAGGCAGGGCTTGCGGCTCTGCGGGATCGGGAATATCAGAAAAAAACGTGGGATTGGTTGCAGGAAGAACGTTCCTTTATGTCGAAAGCATTAAGGAAGCTTCCGGGGGTGGAGGTTTTCGAGCCGAGCGTCAATTTTGTCTTTTGCCGGTTGGAGTCCAAGGCGCTGTTGCATCGTGTGGCAAAGGCAATGAAGAAGCGCGGCATTTTGATCCGCGACTGCGGCAATTATACGGGAATCCCCCGGGGCGGGTACCTGCGTGTTGCTGTCCGCAGACGTGAGGAGAATATGCTGCTGCTCCAACACTTGCAAGATGTGCTTCGGGAGGAAATGGGCCGATGATGACAAAACTGGTTCTTGTTCGCCATGGGCAGACCGAGTGGAATGTAGACGGAAAATTTCAGGGACAGTCCAATGTCGCGCTCACGGAGGAAGGAATCCGGCAGGCACGGGAACTTGCGGAGCATTTCCCGGTGAAAAAGCTCGATGCGATTTATGCGAGCGATCTTTCGCGTGCCCGTGTGACCGCAGAGATCGTGGGCGACCATTTCGGGCTGCCGGTACAGGTCACGAGGGAATTGAGGGAACTGCATTTCGGGGACTGGGAGGGCCTGAGCTACGATGAGATCGTGAGCGGATGGCCGGACGCTCTGGAGAATTTCCTGCAGCACCCGGATCGGCTTCGCATCCCGCATGGAGAAAGTTTCCATCAGCTGCAGGAGCGCGCGATGCTGGTCATTGCGAAGATCCTTGCGGCCCATGATGACGAGACGGTGCTTGTCGTGGCACACGGCGCAATCCTGCGGACGATCCTTACGGCTGTGCTGCACATGCCGTTGGAATATCTCTGGTCGATCCGGCAATTCAATACCGCCGTGAATATCCTGCGCTACGATGACGGCAACTGGACCATCGAGCTGTTGAACAGCACGGCGCACTTATCCCGGCACATGCGGGAGAAAATATAGTATAGTTCCTATATGGAGTAAAATAATTCAGATGAAAGGGAGTATGGTTTGATGAAAAGCACGAAGAAAAACAAACTGATGGCGGGAATTTTGGCGGCAATGCTGGCGATGGGAATTGCGGCGGGCGGCCAGGCGGCATCCAGAGCGGAGGTCGCGGCAATCCATGTGGAGCGTGCGGCAGATTTCCAATATTGGAACGACAACTCGCCGACGAAAAACAAGATCGTGAATTTCGTGGAAAGCGCTGTTGATCCTCAAAGCCCGAACTTTATTCCGGAGGAGGATCGTATTGCTGTGTTTGATATGGACGGGACATTTTATTGCGAGACCGCGCCCCTCTATTTCCAAGAGACAATGTTCCTCCATCGTGCGCTGGAAGACAAGTCCTACACGCCCGATCCGGAGATGAGGGCTTTTGCGGCGCGGATCAAGCCGCAGATCTACAACAAGACAGGAATCTCCAAGGAGGACAACAAGCGCCTGCTGGGATATCTGACTTCTGCATACGCGGGAATGACGCCGCAGGAATACAGGGCGTATGTCAAGCAGTTCATGGAGACGTATGAGACGGGCCTCACGAACTTGAAGCGCGGCGAGGCTTTCTACCTGCCGATGGTCGAGATCATCTCCTATCTCGGAAACAACGGCTTTGCCGTTTATATTGATTCTGCCTGCGGTGTAGATACGACGCGCGTACTGGTGGACGGCGTCATTCCGATCCGCCCCGACAGGATTCTGGCTTCGGACTTTGTCTACACCTCGACGGGCATGGGCAAAGATAAGCCCTCCGATCACTTTTATGACCGCCATCGGGAGAAAATCGTCATTTCGGGAGAATTGGTGCGTGAGAACGGAAAAACGGCCAAGATTTTCTCCATCCTCAACCAGATCGGGAAGAAGCCCGTTCTCGCTTTCGGAAATTCGATGGGCGACAGCGGAATGCTTGAGTACACGCTGCAGGACAATCCTTATCCGTGTGCCTCATTCATGGTGCTGTGCGACGATGTGGAGAGGGAACTTGGCAATCTGAAAAAAGCCGAATCCTGCAAGAAAACGGCGGACGAACGGGGTTGGAACACCATATCCATGCGCGACGAGTTCAAGACCATTTACGGCGACAACGTGAAGCGCGAGCATTGATGGTGCCGCTCACTTGATGCCTCGGTGGATGGAAGGTTCAGGGAGGAAGGAAATGGCTTGAGAAACTTTGAAAGCAGTATCGTTATATTTTCCGTCATGCTGTGCTGGGCCTCTGCCTATGTGTTCATCAAGGGTCTGCCGGCGGAATTGAGTTCCTTCGGCTATCTGGCGCTGATGAATGGTCTGGCTTCCCTCATCATGGTACTGTGTTTTTTCCCCAGACTGAAAAAGCTGAATCGCTATAATGCCATACGGGGCAGTGTGCTGGGACTTTTGATGATGTTGGTTCTGCTTTTTGAAAAAGAGGGGATAGAGCGGCTGACTCCGGCTGCGGCCAGTGTCTTGGCCTCCCTGGGCATTGTGGTGGTTCCGTTCTTTGTCCTGGTGTTTTATCGTCGTTTTCCTTCCCAGCAGCAGGTGGCGGCCATTCTCCTGATTCTGGCGGGCATCCTGGTCACGAACGGGGTTTCCTCCGATGATTTCCCCCTGGCCGGTACGCTCTTCATGCTGGGGGACTGCATATCCATGTCCCTGTATACGGTGGTGGCGAACAAGTTTTGCCGGAACAGTGATCCCGTGCTGCTGGCCGTGACCCAACTCCTGTTCATGGCTGCGGTGGCCTTCGCTTTCTGGTTCGCTGAGAATCCCAGGATGTTCCTGGATCTGGAATTCACCAGGAGTTTCCTTTCCTCGCTCTTCATGCTTGCTATTTTCAGCAAGGCTTTTGCCTATATCATGCTGATGTACGGGCAGAGATATGCGGATCCCATCAATGTGGTGGTGATTTTCGCCTTGGAGCCTGTTATCACTCTGCTCATGTCCGTCTGCATCCCCAAGGCTATGGGAGGAGTGGAGGAGAGCTTTACGCTGCAGGCTTTTCTGGGAGCAGTCCTGGTTGTGTTGGGTGCCATCGTGTCCGGGCTGGATATCGGTGCCATCAGGCGCAGGCTGCATGGCATCGGGAGGCTGCGGGATGAAACAACTTGAGATCGGCACGGGCAAGCAGTTTGCCTTGGTGTTCCTGGCCTTTGTATTCCTGGGGATTTGCTTCAAGGTCATGGTCCTGGTGGAGGGGTTCACGGAAATCCGCCCCGTCAATGCGATCCCTGTGCTGGCGGGGCTTCTGTTTGGGCCTGCAGGTGCCTGGGCCTGTGCTTTTGGCAATCTGGCGGCGGATTGTTTCGGGACTTTGCAGCCCACTTCCAGCTTGGGGTTTCTGGGGAATTTCGTGGGAGCCTACCTGCCCTACCGCATGTGGTATCTTTATCGGCAGGAGGCGCCCCATGTGCATACAGCAGCCAACCTGCTCATATACGTCTGGATCACTTTCGTGGCCGCTCTGGCGGCGGCTTGGCTCATTGCGGGAGGGATCTGGTACCTGTTTGGCTTCCATGTGGAGAATTTGGCGCTGTACATCTTCCTGAACGATTTGGTATTTCCCTTGATCTTCGGCCTGCCGGTCTTCATCGTACTCACCTCGGATTCCATCCGTATTGCCTGCAGCGGGGAGAGGAGGAGCCTCATTCCCATATCAAGGCAATGGAAGCGGCGGCTCTGTTGTGTTTACGCGCTCTTGCTGGCTCTTATTTTTGCCCTGCTGCTGGCAGGGGAACCGGAATATGTCCTGCCGGGGAAAGTCCTTTCCGTGCCGGTGCTGCTGCTCACTCTGATTTTATTGTTGTAATCATTTTTAGAGGCTTGATATGAAAATTGTTTTTTTGGGTGGAGACACGTTCCTGCGGATTTTTGCCTACATGCTGGCCGGCCATGAGGTCATGGCTCTGTACGCTTACGGCAATCAAGAGGATTGCTTCCGGAGCGGGGAAATCGTGCAACTGGCAAGGCAGCATGATGTCCCCGTGCATTACGGCAAACTGTCGGAGGCTGATGTCCGTCAGTATATCGAAAGGGGCTGTGAACTGTTTTTCTCTGCGGATTACGGCAGAAAAATCCCGGTGCTTCCCCAGGAAGAGGGCTTTTATGCAGTCAATCTCCACAATGCTCTGCTGCCGGAGGGCCGGGGCTATTGCCCCGTGGAGTTCGCCATGGAGCAGGGGCTGAGGCGCAGCGGTGTCACGATGCATAAATTGGCAGATAAATTTGATGCAGGGGAAATCATTTTGCAGGAATCCTTTGAAATCACGGCTGAGGATGACAGTGTGGACGTTTACCTGAAATGCGCACAGACAGGCTTTCGCATGACGGAGAAACTGCTGGAGAATTTCACCTATCTCTATGGGCACGCCCGTCCCCAGGAAAAGCTGTTGCCCACCTGCAAGCTGGAGCATTATGACGAGGCAAGGCTTTCCCATGCGCTTTCCGTGGCGGAGGCCAGGCGCCTTTATCGCATATATAATTGCCTGTTGCGGGTAAAAATACATGACAGGGTATATTTTGTGGGTGGCTTTTCCTGTGGCAAGGCTGAACTTTGCACAGATGTGATAGACGAGGGCTGGGGCGTACTCTATCGTCTGCGGGATGGCCATGTCAGACTGCAGCTGATAGAAGCGGAGCATGGGGATGCCGTTTGGCAGGCTGAAACATATCCGTTTCCAAGGATGTCATGGGGGGGAACAGATTGCAGAAAAAATTCCTGAGCAGGTTATTGGCCTTGATGGCGTTGTTATGCGTTGTCCTGGGCGTTGCTGTGCCGAGTTATTATCGCAGCAATATGGAGCAGAAGTATACTGAAATGGCGTATAACTACGGCTGCCTGGTGGCAGAACGCCTGGGGACGGCAACCGTGGGCAAATACGAGAAAACTTTGCAAAAGGATGCAGCCTATGATGAGGTCTATGCTTATCTGGAGCGTATGCGCGAAACGCTGCAGGTCAAATATCTGTATGTGGTGGTTCCCCGCGAGAATGACTATGTCTATATATGGACGTCCAGCGGGGAGGCGGAAAAGGATATTGGCATACTGGGCTTTGCAGAGGCTTATTACCAGGGCGGCGAGGAGTACATGAAGAGGGCTATGTCCTCCAAAGACCGGGGCACAGTGCCGCTATTGATCACTAACAATAAGGAATATGGCTATGTGGCCTCCGCCTATGCCCCCCTTGTGGATACTGCGGGCAATACCGTGGCTCTGGTAGGGGTGGATTTGTCTATGGATAAGGTAGAGGAGGAGATAGATCGTTTCCTGTATATGTTTGCGGCTTTTATGGCAGCCGTTATGCTGCTTGGAGGCTGCCTGTTCTATCATGAAATTTCGCGTGTAATCATCAGTCCGCTGCTGGCGCTGAATGCCTCTCTGGAGGAATATGCGGAGCAGAAGATGCGCAAGGGGGAGTCTTTGAAAATAGAACTGCACACAGGCGATGAAATCGAGCGCCTGGCAGATTCTGTTGTCACAGTGTCCAGAGAACTCCAAGCCTATATGCGGGATTTCGAGAAGGCTACCAGGGAAAAAGAGCGCGTTGCGACGGAGCTGAATGTGGCGACGAATATCCAGATGCACATGCTGCCCTCGATTTTCCCGCCTTTCCCGGAGAGGAAGGAGTTTGATATCTACGCAACCTCCGTTCCTGCGAAGGAAGTGGGAGGAGATTTTTACGATTTCTTCCTGGTTGACCATGACCATATCGCAGTCGTGATGGCGGATGTTTCGGGCAAGGGCGTTCCCGCAGCGCTTTTCATGGTCATTGCCAAGACACTGATCAAGAACCGGACGCAGGTGAGCACGAGCCTTGAGCCGGCAAAGATACTCTATGATGTGAACAATCAGCTCTGCGAGGGCAATGAGGCAGGTATGTTCGTGACCGTCTGGCTGGCAATCCTGCAGATTTCTACCGGCAAAGGGATGGTGGCGAATGCGGGACATGGAAGTCCCATGGTGCTGCGCGCCGGCGGGCAGTACGAGCATATCGTGCGCAAGCATTCTCCCGGTGTGGCCATGATGGAAGGAACCCGGTTCAAAGAGTATGAAATCGAAATGCATCCCGGCGACAGATTCTTTGTCTGCACCGATGGCGTGACCGAGGCCATTGACAAGGACGAGGAGCTCTTCGGCGTACAGCGCCTGCAGGCGGCGCTGAACGAGAATCCCGAGGCGGATCCGAAAGAATCCCTTGAGAATGTGAAGAAGCATATGGACGCCTTTGTGGGGGATGCGGAGCAGTTCGATGATATTACTATGCTGAATTTTGTCTATTACGGTACCAAGTAAGGCGATGGGAACAGAGATTCTAAAGCTTCGCCCGGAGGACGAGGAAGAGGTCATCGGCTTTGTCATTGAGGGTATGAATTTTACCCGCTATACCAAATCCACGTGGCTGGCAGATTTGCTTTTCGGCAGGTATTTTTTCTACGCGGCCCTGGCAGAATGCACCCAACCGATTGCGGCTTACACGGCGGAAGGAAAGCTGGCCGGCATCCTGCTGATTTCCTTCCGGGGTGAGCCGCAGCTGCGCATACCTTGGTGGAAACGCGCTTATGTGAAATGCGTGCGGGTTTTGCGGCATCTTTATTTCCGGGGAACCGACAGACATTATGATGAGGCAAATGCACGGCTGCTGGCGGCCTATGGCAAGCCGGTGGACGGTGAGATCTGCTTGATGGCAGTGAATCCCCGGCTGCAGAAACAGGGCATCGGCAGTGCCTTGCTGCAGGAGTTGGAACGGCGGGGGAGAGGCCGGCATGTGTGCGTGTATACGGACGATGACTGTGCGTACGCCTTCTATGAGCATCATGACTTCCGCTGTGTCGGATGGGAGCCTATCGAAATGAGATCCGGTTCCGCAAGATTCCCGTTGGTATGCATGCTGTATGCCAGACAGTTGCCGGAGACTGAAAAGGCACAATGAAAAGGCACCGGGCAGAACTGCTGCTCGGTGCCTTCTTTGCAATATTCATCCGATTTTCATTTCCGGAAATGTTTTTTTGACCACAAGATGAACCTGATTGCCGTTCACGAATATCTGTACATCATCCGCGATCTTTGCGAGCATGGATTTCTTTAGCTCATTCCATGCGGCTTCCAGCGTATCATCGTTTTCTTTTGCATCTTCCAATTCCGCGCGATATTGGCTGAGTGTCCATGAAATATCGACCTGCGTGCGGTTTGCGCCGTAAAACACCAGCGAGTTCGCGGAGGATTCCGATTGCCAGTGATCTCCGGCGCTGGGGAGGAACAACGCGTCCTCCACCATCTCCCGCAGAGCGCTGAGAAAGCCCTGCGAGGCGGCATTCTTGTGGTTGGTGGATGCGTGGATCATCTCATGTTTCTTTACATAGTCCATGTCGGCCATCAAATCCAGATGCAGTTGGCAGGTATGGTTTTTTGTGCTTTCCAGCCAGAAGTCAGCATAGAACTCTCCTACGATGGCACGGGGAAGCGCGAGCAGTTCCTCTGTGAGCAGCTGAAGCCGCAGGGAGCTTTGCTCGCCCAGTTGAAAATATTGCGCAAATTTTTCAGATTCCTTCATAGCGCGGTTCATATCAGAAGTGTCGCTTCCCACTTGAATCTTGTCTGTTTGCATCGTTTGTCCTCCGTTCTGGATACATCAATACACCTTCTCCATAAGTGCTTCGATGAAAGAAGAAAAATTCCTGCCCTTGAAATAGAAGTTTTCTGAGGATTTGCCCCTTTTTTTTTGAATTTTTTTCGTTTTACGCTTGACTTGCCCTTTGGTTTTGAGTAGAATGATTCTATGTGATGTTGCGGCATCCCCTCCACTAGCCCCGGAGGCTGTGGCTGCATTGCACGAAAACATGAATGATTATAGTAGTAGGGGGGATATCGCATGAAGACGACGTTTATGGCAAATGAGTCCAATATCGAGCGCAAGTGGTATGTTGTGGACGCTGAAGGCCAGACGGTCGGCAGGCTTGCTGCCGAGGTCGCAAAAGTTCTTCGCGGTAAACATAAACCGACTTTCACACCGCATGTGGATACGGGTGATTATGTCATTGTCATCAATGCAGAGAAGGCAGTATTTACAGGAAAGAAGCTTACGGACAAGATGTATTTCCGTCATTCCGGCTATCAGGGCGGCACGACGTTCACGCCGGCAGGGCAGATGCAGCAGAAGTTCCCGGAGCGTGTGATCGAGCACGCTGTGAAGGGGATGCTTCCGAAAAACAGGCTCGGCGCGCAGATGTACCGCAAGCTCAATGTCTATGCAGGCAGCGAGCATCCGCATGCAGCTCAGAAGCCCGAGAAGCTTGAGCTGAACATCCGCTGAGAATCTGGAAGGAGGAACATATTTACATGGCACAAGTCAGCTACTACGGCACTGGCCGCAGAAAAACGTCCGTTGCCCGTGTTCGTCTCGTCCCGGGTGAAGGCAAGGTCACGATCAATGGCCGCGATATGCAGGAATACTTCGGTCTGAAGACGCTGGAACTCATCGTTCGTCAGCCGTTGGTCCTTACGGAAACAAATGATAAGTATGATGTCATCGCAGACGTGAAAGGCGGCGGTGCATCCGGCCAGGCGGGCGCAATCCGCCATGGCATTACCCGCGCTCTCATGGAGCTCAACGGCGAGCTTCGTCCGGCTCTGAAGAAGGCCGGATTCGTGACGCGCGATCCGAGAGAGAAGGAGCGCCGCAAGTACGGTCTCAAGAAGGCACGCAAGGCAAGCCAGTTCTCGAAGCGCTGAGAATATTTATGCAGTTTGCAACAGCCCATCAGCTTTGTCTGGTGGGCTTTCGTCATTAGGATGCGTGATGTAGTGTGGAAGAATTGATTCGCTTGGAGGATCTGAGCTATACATATCATGCGGGACAGGAGAACGAGCGGCCGGTCCTGAAGCATGTGGACCTGAGCATCCGCAGGGGGGAATTCCTTGCGGTCTTGGGCGCGAACGGCTCGGGGAAATCTACGCTGGCCAAGCACCTTAACGCGATTCTCATTCCTACCGGCGGGCGCTGTATTGTGCATGGGATAGATACAAGGGCGACAGAGGAACTTTGGCGCATCCGTCAGCAGGTGGGAATGGTGTTCCAGAATCCCGACAATCAGATGGTCGCGGCAGTGGTGGAAGACGATGTGGCATTCGGTCCGGAAAATCTGGGGATTCCTCCGGATGAGATCCGCAGTCGCGTGGATGCGGCGCTTCGTGCGGTCGGCATGGAGGACTATCGGGACTTTGCGCCGCACCGTCTTTCCGGCGGACAGAAGCAGCGCGTCGCGATTGCGGGGGCGCTTGCCATGGAAACGGACTGCATCGTGTTTGATGAGCCGACGGCCATGCTGGATCCCAGGGGCCACGAAGAGGTCATGGCAACGGTGAAACAGCTCCATAGGGAAAGGGGCATCACGGTGGTCTATATCACGCATTTCATGGAGGAAGCCGCGGAGGCGGAGCGGGTCATCGTACTGGAAAAGGGCAGCATTGCACTGCAGGGTACGCCGCGGGAGGTATTCACCCAGGTGGAGCAGCTGAAACGCATGAAACTGGATGTACCGATGGCTGCGGAGATGGTGTATCGTTTGCGGCAGAAGGGCGTGAAACTGCCGAAGGACGTGCTTACAGAGGAAGAGTTGGCGGAGGCATTATGTCAATCAGGCTGGAAGATGTGAGCTATACCTATATGCGAGGGACGCCCTTTGAGAAAACGGCGCTGCAGCATGTCTCCCTTTCCATCGAGGAAGGTTCCTTTGTGGCGATTGCAGGGCATACCGGCTCGGGAAAGTCCACATTGGTGCAGCATCTCGCGGGACTTATTGCGCCGACGGGAGGCAGAGTTCTCGTAGATGATGTGGATCTGTCCGATACGAGCCGTGCGGGAAAGGCGGCGGCAAAGGAAGCGCGCAGGAAGGTGGGCATGGTGTTCCAGTATCCGGAGCATCAGCTCTTCGAGGAGACTGTGGAAGCAGATATTGCCTTTGGTCCGAGGAATCTGGGGTGTTCCGAAAAGGAAATTGCGGAACGGGTGCATGCCGCTATGGAGCTGGTCGGACTGGACTATGACACCTATCACGCACAGCCGCCGTTTCAGATGAGCGGAGGGCAGAAACGGCGTGCGGCCATCGCGGGCGTACTTGCGATGAAGCCGAAGTACCTGATACTGGATGAGCCGACGGCCGGACTGGATCCCGCAGGGCGTGAAAAGATGCTGAAGGAGATACGGGCGCTGCATAAGAAGCATGGCTTTACCATCGTTCTTGTATCCCACAGCATGGAGGACATTGCGCGCTTTGCGGAGCGGATGCTGGTGCTGAGAAAAGGGACATGCGTGCTGGATGATGCGCCGTCCAACGTGTTCCGGCAAACAGAGTTGCTGGAGCAATCCGGCTTACGGCCGCCGCAGGTGACCAGATTCTTGCAAATGCTCCGTCGAAAGGGCTTGGAAGTACCTGTGGACGCGATTACCTTTGAAGAGGGCTTGAAGGCAATTTTGAAAGCAGTACAACAGTAACGTAGCAAAGGGGAATCATCAATGCTGCAGGATATCACACTAGGACAGTTTTTTCCGGGCACATCCTTTCTGCACCGCATGGATCCGCGCGTGAAGATTGGGCTGCTCTTTTTGCTCATTGTGCTGGTTTTTCTCTGCAATACGGCGCCGACCTATGGACTTTTAGGCGCATTCACGCTGTTCCTGATGCTGCGTTCCCATGTGCCGATGCGCATGATGCTGAAGTCCCTGCGTCCATTGGTCTGGATTATTCTGTTCACCTTTTTGATTCATTTGTGCAGTCATCCGGGGGAACTTATTGCACAGCTGGGACCATTCGAGATCACTAAGGAAGGCTTGCAGCAGGGGATCTTTATCAGTCTGAGGCTGGTATTTTTGATTCTGCTGTCCTCTTTGCTGACATTCACGACCAGTCCGTTGAAGCTCACGGATGCGATGGAACGCATTCTTTCGCCGGGGAAGAAAATCGGGCTTCCCGCCCATGAACTTGCGATGATGATGACCATTGCGCTGCGATTTGTTCCGACGCTCATCGAGGAAACGGACAAAATCATGAAGGCACAGGCCGCACGAGGCTCGGATTTTGCATCGGGGAATATTTTGCAGAGGCTTAAGGGATTTGTGCCGGTTCTGGTTCCGTTGTTTCTTTCCGCCTTCCGTCGCGCGGATGAGCTTGCCATGGCGATGGAAGCAAGATGTTACCATGGCGGCGAAGGAAGAACGCAGATGAAGTCTTTGAAGGCAGGGAGACTGGACTACATGGCTTGTTCCTCCATGGCAGTCCTGACCGGGCTCCTGCTGTATCTGCGCTTCTCCATGCAGTGACAGGGCCTGTTTGCCGCATGGCGCTCACAGACGGGTGTTTCTCTAAGCTCTTTGTACGGAAAGACCGTGGGAAAGCTTGGCGAGACTGAGGAAAAGGTGCATTTGATGAGGAGGGTGTAAGATGAAAAAGTGGATTATGATGCTGCTGGTGCTCAGCATTTTCGTGCTGGGAGCATCTCCGGCTTCGGCGGAAAAGTATGACTGGCAGGATGAGAACTATCCGTTCAGCAAGGTGAAGCGCGTTTGGGTGGAGGATATCGTATTGACCGATACGAATGAGTTTCCCAGCGAGATTTTGAACAAGCTGCTGCCGGAAGAGTATTGGAAGAATGCCGATCGGCTGGAAGAAAAGCTGTTCACGGGGAAGAACACGTTGAGCGTGAAGCTCGACGACCCGAAGTCGCTGTCGGATGTCTATGTGACCGCCGAACTGCTCAAGTGGCATGATGACTCCTACATCAAGCCGGCTTATACGAGCTGGGAAACCAGACGCTCGACCAGGACGGTCAGAAGATCGGACGGCTCCACCTATGAGGAAGAATATCATACCACAGTGCCTGTGTACCATCCTGAGCAGTTGATTTACACATCCACCGTCCAGGTACGTTTCGATGTTTACGATACCAAAACCGGCGCCAAAATTCTGACACGTGATGAACTGCGTTTGCGTGATGATTCCCGCCAAGGACAGAGGGGCATCTTCGGGCGTATCTGCAAATCCTTCTTCGATGATTTGAAGAAGAAGTTGAAAAACGAGGAATAACGGAGTTTTGATGATTTTCCCCAAAATCCTTGCGTGAACATTAGAGTTGCGATAAAATAATAGGAAGCCTGTGAAAGGCAATTTTAATTTTATACCAGGTGGTGCGAAAATGAACTCAATATGGAACGTTGGAATCGATATTGGTTCCACGACCATCAAGCTGGTTGTTTTGGATCAGGAGAAGAAACTGGTCTATCAGAATTATGCAAGGCATTTTTCTGAGATCGGAGCGGCGCTCTCTGCGAATCTGGAGACATTGAAGCGGATTGTGGGCGAGCAGAGCTTTACCTTTGCGCTCACCGGCTCTGCGGGTATGGGCATTGCACAGCGTATCGGGTTGCCCTTTGTGCAGGAGGTCATTGCATGCGCGTCTGCGGTGAAGCAGATGATTCCTTGGACGGATACCGTGGTGGAACTGGGCGGCGAGGATGCAAAGATCACGTATTTCGGGGATGCGCCGGAGCAGCGCATGAACGGTGTCTGCGCAGGCGGAACGGGCTCCTTCATCGATCATATGGCATCGCTGCTCTCGACGGATGCGCCGGGGCTGAATGCATTGGCGGAAAAGGGAAAACAGATTTATACCATCGCATCCCGCTGCGGCGTGTTTGCCAAGACGGATATCCAGGCGCTCATGAATGACGGTGCGGAAAAGGCGGATATTGCGCTTTCCGTGCTGCAGGCGGTGGTGAACCAGACCATTGGGAACTTGGCGCAGGGGCGTCCCATCGGAGGCCGTGTGGCATTCTTGGGGGGGCCGCTGCATTTCCTGCCGGAGCTGCGCAAGCGTTTCATCGAGACATTAAAGCTGGATGACGAGCATGTGGTGAAGGTGGACAACGGCAATTACTTTGTTGCAATGGGTGCGGCGCTTTCCGAGGAATCCAGGGAAATCTGCGTTGGCGACCTGGAGAGCAGCATGGAGCGTGCGAGGGAGGCGGCTGCCGCGGAAACGCGCAAGGCGGATTTCACGCTGTTTGAGGATGCGGCAGACTACGAGGCATTCCGTGCGCGGCATGACAGGAACAGGGTAAAACGCGGAGATTTTGCGACCTACGCCGGTCCGGTCTACATCGGTATCGATGCGGGTTCCACGACAACCAAGATCGCAGTGATCGGGCAGGAGAAAGAACTGCTCTATACATCTTATGGCAGCAATCAGGGCTCGCCCTTGAAGACCGTTGTGAAGGAAATGCGGGAGCTGTATCAGGCGCTTCCTGCAGCAGCACATATCGCGGGTGTCTATACCACCGGCTATGGCGAGGCCATCGTGAAAGCGGCGCTTCATGCGGATGGCGGAGAGGTGGAAACCTTTGCACATCTTAGGGCGGCGCAGGAATTCTGCCCCGAGGTTACGTTTGTGCTGGATATTGGCGGGCAGGATATGAAATGCTTCTTCGTGCAGGATGGCACGATTGGCAATATCACACTCAATGAGGCATGCTCTGCGGGCTGCGGATCCTTTATCGAGAACTTTGCGCAGGGGCTTCACATGACGGCGGCGGAGTTCGCCCGCAAGGCCCTCACGTCCAAGGCGCCTGTAGACCTTGGTACGCGCTGCACGGTGTTCATGAATTCCAAGGTGAAGCAGGCGCAGAAAGAGGGTGCCGAGGTGGGGGACATCTCTGCAGGCATTGCGCTTTCCGTCATCAAAAACGCGCTGTTCAAGGTCATGCAGCTCAAGGATGTAGCTTCCTTGGGCGATCATATTGTGGTGCAGGGCGGCACATTCTACAATGACGCTGTGGTGCGCTCCATGGAAAAGCTCTTGCATCGGGAGGTCATCCGCCCCGACATCGCCGGACTCATGGGAGCCTATGGTGCGGCTATCCTTGCGTTGGAAGCGGGCAGCAGCCGGTCGGCCGTCCTTTCTGCGGCGGAATTGGCGGATTTTGATGTGAAGACGCGCTCCTACCGTTGCAATGGGTGCGGAAACAAGTGCCTCATAACGATGCAGCAGTTCCCGGACGGAGGCAAGTATTTCACGGGCAACCGCTGTGAGCGCGGCATCGGTGGGAAGGCGGGTACCTCTGCGGATGTGCCGAATATCTATGCCTATAAGTATGAGCGCGTATTCGGGCACTACCGGCCCTTGGAGCAGGCAAAGCGCGGCACCATCGGGATCCCGCGCACGCTCAATATGTACGAAGATTATCCGTTTTGGTTCACTTTCTTTACGTCCCTTGGCTATCGTGTGGTTCTCTCGGGAAAGTCCAGTGCAAAACTCTACTATAAAGGCATGGCGACTGTGCCGTCGGATTCCCTGTGCTATCCCGCGAAGCTTGCCCATGGGCATATCATGGATTTGGTGGAGCAGGGCGTGGACAAGATTTTCTACCCCTGCGAGCCGTATAATATGCCGGATGCGGAGCATGCATCGGATAATCACTATAATTGTCCTATTGTGGCGTCCTATGCGGAAAATATCCGCAGCAACATGGATATTTTGAAGGAAAAGCATATCAAGTTCCTGCAGCCCTTCCTGCCCATCAGCGACAAGAAGCGCATGACAGCGCGGCTGGCCGAGGAACTGCGGGAGGAAGGCATTGCAAAGTCGGAGATTGCATCTGCGGCAGAGGCTGCCTATCAGGAGTTGGAGCATTATCGCGAGGACGTGCGCAGCTACGGCGAACAGATCCTGAAGCGCCTTGAGGAAACGGGCGAGCATGCGATTCTTCTGGCGGGACGTCCCTACCATATCGATCCGGAAATCCATCATGGCATCCCGGAAATGATCCAGTCCTATCATCTGCCGATCCTTTCGGAAGACGCGGTCTATCATCTGCCTGTGCAGGAGCATGGACTGCATATTGTGAATCAGTGGAGCTATCATGCGCGGCTCTATCATGCGGCACAGTTCGTGTGCGAGCATCCGAACATCACTTTGATACAGCTCAGCTCCTTTGGCTGTGGGCTGGATGCGATCACGACGGAGCAGGTCAAGGATATTCTGGAGCGTCATAAGCGCATCTATACGATGATCAAGCTGGATGAGGTGTCGAATCTGGGCGCGGCGCGCATCCGCCTGCGCTCTCTGATGGCAGCTTTGGCGCGCCGTCAGCCGATGCCCTATCGGAAGCAGCCTGTGATCAGCCGTCCGCGCTTTACCGCAGAGTGCAAGGCTACGCATACGATCCTTGCGCCGCAAATGGCGCCCATTCACTTTGAGCTGCTGACTACAGCCATCCGCAAATACGGCTATAATCTTGTGATCCCGCGCATGCCGGACAGGGCCGCGATTGACCTTGGCTTGCGCTATGTGAACAATGATATGTGCTACCCGGCGATTGTGGTAATCGGGCAGCTTTTGTCCGCACTGCAGTCGCGCGAGTGCGATCCCGACCATACTTCCATTGTCTTGTTCCAAACCTGCGGAGCGTGCCGTGCGACGAACTATATGAGCGTTCTGCGGCAGGCTTTGAAATATGCGGGTTTCGGGCAGGTGCCGGTCTTTGCATGCTATGGTCTGCCGGATGAGACAGATTCCTTTGAGCTTACACGCGACTGCCTCAAGGACGCCATTAAGGCAGCGGTCTACGGCGATCTGCTGATGAATGTGAAGAACCGTATGATGCCCTATGAGATCACGAAGGGAAGCACGCAGAAGCTCTACGACAAATGGATGGAAAAGGCGAAGGAGGAGATTGCGGAGGGGAATTATCTGAAATTCCGCAAGAATCTCAAGGCCATCGTCAAGGAATTCGATCATCTTCCGATTGATGAGACGCTTTGGAAGCCGAAGGTAGGCATTGTGGGCGAGATTCTTGTGAAATATCATCCCGTGGCGAACAATGACATTGAGCGCGTGCTCATGAAGGAGGGCGCTGAGGTTGTCATGCCGGATTTGGTGGACTTCTTCCTGTATACGGCCTATGATGCCATTGCCAAGCGCAAGCTTTTGGACGGCACGCGGAAGGACGCGTTCTTCTCGCAGATCTTTATCCACATTCTGGAATTCTTCCGCCGTCCCATGAAGAAAGCGCTTCAGGCGAGCCGCCATTTCCGTGCGCCTCACAGCATTGAGGAGATAGCTGCGCTGGCTTCCCGTCATGTGAGCGTCGGCAACATGGCAGGCGAGGGATGGTTCCTCACAGGTGAGATGGTGAAGCTCATTGAGGAGGATGTGCCGAATGTCATTTGTCTGCAGCCCTTTGGCTGTCTGCCGAACCATATCACGGGCAAAGGCGTGCTGCATGAGCTCCGCAAGAGCTATGCAGGGGCGAATTTCGTGGCCATCGACTGTGATGCGGGCTCCAGCGAGGTCAATCAGCTCAACCGCATCAAGCTCATGCTGGCGGTGGCAAAGGAACGGGGCCCACAGAAAACTCCTCATGTGGCAGCGATGGATGAGTGAAAATTAAATTGTGTATTTTGACAAGCAGGATATGAGCGATCATGTCCTGTTTGTTTTTGGATACATGCCGTTGCTGTTTTCCGGTGGGGAGGGTATAATGTGGGGAAGAGAAAACGATTTGCCGCAGGGATGGCTTGCGATGATGGTATCCGGGGCAGTTCATGGGAGGTTTTGGCTTGAAATTCAACGAATTCATGGGGGCGCTTCGGAAAGGCCCCTTGAAGCATGTCTACCTCCTGAGCGGGGCGGAGCGGTACTATATCGACAAGGCGAAGGAGCGCATCCTGGAACTGCTGTTTCCGGAAGAAGGCAGCAGGGACGGGGCTCTTTTGCGTGTGTCCCATGAGATGGATCTGGACGAATTGATCGGGACAGTGGAGACCGCGCCCTTTTTTTCGGATAAAAATGTAGTCCTGTTGGAAAATACGACCCTGTTTCGCGAGAAAAAATCGGATGAAGCAGATGGGGCGGATGGCAAGAAAAAGGGAAAGAGCCCGCAGGACAAGAAATTGGACCGGCTCGTGGCATTGCTTTCCGATATGCCGGACGACAGCTATCTTATCTTTGTGACAAGCAGCAAGGCGGATAAGCGCAAGAAGCTGTATAAGGCCGTGGAGAAGGCAGGGGCAGTATTGGAAGCCGAGCCTGTGCGCGCGTGGAATATCAATGACTGGCTGCAGGGGAAGCTGCAGTCGATGAATCGGGAGCTTGACCGAGAGGCGTACGCTTACTTTGCGAATGCCGTGAGCATGATGCAGGAGATTTCCCTTGGCTATCTGGATCAGGAGTTCGATAAGCTGGCGCTTTATGCGAAGGACCGCCGCATCAGCAAACGGGAGATTATGGAAGTCTTTTCCGGCTTGCCGGAGGTTTCCCTTTTTGCGCTTATGGATGCTATCAGCGAGAAAAATGCGGGAAAGGCGCTGGGGCTTTTGGAGAGGCAGCTTTCGGACGGCACTTATGAGCCGTTGATCCTGAGCCTTCTGGTGAGGCACGTGCGGCAGCTTTGGCAGGCTCGTCTGCTGATGGCGGAGGGCATCCGGGGGAAGGAATTGGCCAAGCCATTGGAGCTCAATCCCTTTATTGCCGAGAAGCTGGGAAAATCAGCTGCGAAATTTTCCGATGAGCAGCTGCGGCAGGTATTCCTGCAGCTTGCGGATGCAGATTATGAGATGAAGACAGGGCAGGCGGGCGCGGAGCTTTTGGAACATGCCGTGATTCGTCTATGTCAGTACACTTGATGAGGGCGAAAAAATAAAGTCAAAAAGTCAAAGAAAGTATTTGACTTTTTGACTTTTTGCGTTATAATAGGAGTCAGAAAGAGGGATTAAGCGATTGCATAGGAGGAAAGCATCATGGGTGAGGAAAAATATACGACAAAGGCAATGGAGGCATTGCAATCGGCACAGCAGTTAGCGGCGATGCGATACCATCAGGAGATCACGTCGGCACATGTGCTGCTGGCTTTGGCAAAGGAACCGGAGGGACTGCTTGCCACGATTTTCGAGGAGTGCGGCACGGATCTGCCGATGCTGAAGGTAAGCCTGGAAAAGATTTTGGGCAGGATTCCTTCGGTGAAGGGGCAGGATCGTCTGGCCATGGGGATCGATATGGCGCGCGTGCTGGGCAAGGCGAAGGAATTCGCCGGCTCCATGCAGGATGACTATATCAGCACGGAGCATCTGCTGCTTGCCATCGTGACGGATGGGACGGATGAGGTGCAGCGCCTTTGCCGCGAGTTCAAGCTCACGAAGAGTGGGATCCAGTCTTCCATCAAGAAAAACCGCAAGCAGAATGTGAACAATGAGAATCCCGAGGAAGGCTACAAGTCCTTGGAAAAATACGGACGTGATCTGACGGCCGCGGCAAAGCGGGGGAAACTGGATCCTGTCATCGGGCGTGATGATGAGATCCGCCGTACCATTGAGATCCTGTCCCGCCGCACGAAGAACAATCCGGTACTCATCGGCGAGCCGGGCGTGGGCAAGACTGCCATCGTGGAAGGTCTTGCACGCCGCATTGTGGCGGGGGATGTGCCGGAATCCCTGAAGCATAAGACGCTGTACTCTTTGGACATGGGTTCTTTGGTGGCAGGGGCAAAATTCCGCGGGGAGTTCGAGGAACGCCTGAAGGCGGTGCTCAATGAGATCGTGAAGTCCGATGGGCAAATCCTGCTCTTCATCGATGAGGTGCACACCGTCGTCGGAGCAGGCGCGGCAGAGGGCGCGATGGATGCGGGCAATCTGCTGAAACCGATGCTGGCCCGCGGGGAGCTCCGCTGCATAGGCGCAACGACGCTCAACGAATACCGGAAGTACATTGAAAAGGACAGCGCGCTGGAACGCCGTTTCCAGCCGGTCATGGTGGGACAGCCCACGGTGGAGGACACCATTTCCATTCTGCGCGGGCTCAAGGAGCGCTACGAGGTGCATCATGGCGTGCGCATCCGCGATGCGGCGCTGGTATCCGCGGCGGTGCTTTCCGACCGTTACATTTCGGATCGGTTTCTGCCGGACAAGGCCATCGATTTGGTGGATGAGGCGGCGGCAAAGCTGCGCACGGAGATAGAGTCCATGCCTGCGCCGCTGGATGAGATCCGCCGCAAGATCATGCAGCTTGAAATCGAAGAGCAGGCGCTCAAAAAGGAAACGGATGAAGGTTCCGAGGAAAAACTGCAGGAAATCACGGCGGAAAAGGCCAAACTGCAGGCAGAGGAAAAGCAGCTGCAGGAAAAATGGGAACATGAGAAGAACGCGATTGTAAGGGTGCGTGCCATCAAAAAGGAAATTGATGAAGTCAACAGTCAAATGGAGGCCGCGGAACGTGCCTATGACCTGAATCGTCTTTCGGAGCTCAAATACGGCAAGCTGCCAGAGCTGAAGAAGAAATTGCAGGAAGAGGAAAAGTCTATTGCGGAGCGGAAGGAAGACCAGCTTCTGAAGGAGGAGGTCGGCGAAGAGGATATCGCAAAGGTGGTCAGCCGCTGGACGGGGATCCCGGTGAGCAAGATGCTTACGGGCGAGCGTGAGAAACTGCTGCATTTGGAAGATGTGATGCATGAGCGCGTCGTCGGACAGGATGAAGCCGTGACAGCAGTCAGCGAGGCCATCCTGCGCGCGAGGGCCGGCATCAAGGATCCGAACCGCCCCATTGGTTCCTTTATTTTCCTTGGACCGACGGGTGTCGGCAAGACCGAGTTGGCGAAGACTTTGGCAGAGGCGTTGTTTGATGATGAGCGCAGCATGATCCGCATCGACATGAGCGAATACATGGAGAAGCACTCGGTTGCGCGGCTGATCGGCGCGCCTCCGGGCTATGTGGGCTATGACGAGGGAGGACAGCTCACCGAGGCCGTGCGCCGCCGTCCATACAGCGTGATCCTGCTGGATGAAATCGAGAAGGCACATCGGGATGTGTTCAACGTGCTGCTGCAGATTCTGGATGACGGACGTCTGACCGATGGCAAGGGCCGTGTGGTGAACTTCAAGAACACGGTCATCATCATGACGAGCAATCTCGGCTCCCATGAGATCCTGAACAAGGATTATGAGAGCGCACAGGCGGCGGTCAAGGATATCCTGAAGGAATATTTCCGCCCGGAGTTCCTGAACCGTGTGGATGATATCATTGTATTCAAGGCGCTTGCGAAGGAACAGGTCAAGAGCATCGCGTCCATCCTCTTGGAAAGCTTGAATCAGAGACTCCAGAGGCAGATCAAGATTTCGCTCACGTGGACGGATGGGGCGTTGGAGGCGCTGGCGGATCAGGGCTTCGATCCGAACTTCGGCGCAAGGCCGCTCCGCCGATTGCTGAGCCACGCGGTGGAGACCGCGCTTTCCAAAGAGATCATCAAGGGTTCCGTGAGGGAAGGGGATACGGTGGAAATCGGATGCGGGGACGGCAAGTTCACGTTCCGGAATCTTGGGGAAGTCTGAAGGACTGGGAAGGACCGTCGAAAGGCGGTCCTTTTTCCGTCTTGTTTTTGTGTTTTTTTTACGGTAAAATAAGGAACTGTCGAAAAATAACTTAGCCATCTGGCTTGCCCAAATCCCGCCTGACTGCGTTACCCCAAAGGGCACTTACGCAGCGAAAACTTGACGTAGCGCCGCTACGACTGCGTTCCCGCTTCCTTGCCAGACAGAATTTGTTCTACACCATATGACTAACTTATTTTCCTCCAGTTCCTAAGGCGGATGAAGGAGGCTTTTCCCTATGCGGCTTACGGCTTTGGTCTGGCGTTATCGGCTGCTTCGGTATCTGGGGATTTTCATCGGATGCCTGATAGCGAGCTGTTCCATCAATCTTTTTCTGGTGCCGTCCCATCTGTTGACCGGCGGTGTGACGGGCATTGCCATTATCTTTTATTTTCTGGCGGATCTGCCGATCGGCATCCAAACCCTAGTGTATAATATCCCGCTTCTCTATGCGGCCTATCGGACCCTGGGACGGACGTATACGGCGGAGGTCGTGCTGGGAACGGTGATCTTTTCGGCTTGTCTGGATATGACGCGCTTTCTCAACGCGTATGCGCCTGTCCATGATCTGATGCTGGCGGCGATCTTCGGCGGCGTGTTCAATGGTATCGGCTACGGCATGGTGTTCCGCATGAACGGGAGCACGGGCGGCTTTGACATCATCGGCGCCATTGTCAAGAATACTATTCCCTCCAGATGGGGGGCGTGATCTTCGCCTTCAACTGCGTGATCATGCTCATTGCCGGCTTCCTGTTCGGCGTTGCCCCTGCGATGTTCACGCTGATCTGCATGTATGTGAATGCGAGCGTCACGGACAAGGTGATTGCGGGACTCAACCGCAGAAAGGCAATTCTGATTGTATCCAACCGGGCGGAGGATATCGCAGAGGTCATTCTGATGGAGCTTGGGCGTGGTGTGACCTTTCTGCATGGGCAGGGAGCATTTACGCGCAAGGAGCGGGACGTGGTATTTGCGGTTGTCAGCCTCACGCAGATTGCGAAGGTCAAACTGATTACGCATACGCTTGATGAGCATGCATTCATGATCATCATGTCAGCCAGCGAGGTCATGGGACGCGGATTTACGCAGACCGGTGTGAAGGTTGAGGAACTGATGGAACGAAGAAAACTGCATCAAGCGGAGATGAGAAATCATGACGATGGAAATAACCTATTTGAGCAATAGCGGATTTCTTGTGCGGGACGGCGGGACGCTTTTGCTGTTCGATGACTATGCAGATCCGGCGCATGCCGTGGAACGCGCTTTGGAGCAAGCATATGATCGTTTTTATATCTTTGCGAGCCATGCGCATTTCGATCACTTTGACACGCATATCCGAGACTATGCGGATCGTGTGACGCAGTATATCTTCAGCTATGATATCCGCAGCACCAAACGAGTCAAGAACTTTCCGCAAAACGAAATCACCTATATGACGGCCTATTCGGACTGGACGGATGGGTATCTGCATGTCACGGCCTTTGATTCCACGGATGTGGGCGTGTCCTTTCTGGTGGAGACCGCCGAGGGGAGGCGTATCTTTCATGCGGGGGATTTCAACTGGTGGCATTGGGAGGGAGATACCCATGAAAACCAGATGCTGGCACGCAACGCATTTCGGAAGCAGATGAAGAAGCTGGAGGGGATGGAGGCAGATCTTGCCTTTTTCCCTGTGGATGCCCGCATGGGAAACTCGTGGGATATGGGCATCCGGGAATTTGTGCGCTGCACGAAGCTCAGCGGTTTCGTCACTATGCACAACGAAACGGGGATTGCAAGCGGGAATCTCTGGACCCCGCCGGAGGATTTTTTTGCGCAGGGAAAAGCCATCCCGTTTTGGACGCCGAAACAGGCGGGTGAGACGCGGATATGGGATGATGGATTTCACGAAACGTGAAGAATAGAGGGCATGCGTTGCGTTTGGCGAGGGGGGAACCATGTGGAAGAAAGATCGGCGCTGATTGCGATGAGTGGCGGGGTGGACAGTTCCGTGGCGGCGCATCTGATGTTGCAGGCGGGATATCGTTGCATGGGCGTGAATATGCGGCTCTACCACAATGAGGATATCGGGGTCTCCATCTTTCGGCCCTGCTGCTCTCAGCAGGACAGGGACGATGCGGCATCTGCCGCGGAACGATTGGGCATGCCCTTTGAGGTGAGGGATTTCACAGCGGATTTCAAGCAGGAGGTCATAGATAAATTCATTCGCACCTACGAGCAGGGCGGTACGCCGAATCCCTGCATTGACTGCAATCGCCGCCTGAAATTCGCGAAGCTGTTGGATTTCGCGAGGGAAAAGGGCATGAACTATTTGGTGACCGGGCATTATGCGCGGGTGGAATATGATGCGGCAAGCGGGCGCTATCTCTTGCGCAAGGCCATGGATCTCACGAAGGACCAGAGTTATGTGCTCTACACGCTGACACAGGAGCAGTTGGCGCATATCCGCTTCCCGCTGGGGGAACTGACAGGCGGCAAGCAGGAGACACGCCGACTGGCTGCGGGGCTGGGGCTGGGGAATGCCCGGAAGGCAGAGAGCCAGGATATTTGTTTCGTGCCGGACGGAGACTATGTGGCCTTCATGGAGCATTATACCGGCAGGCACTACGATGAGGGGGATTTTCTGGACACGGAAGGCCGAAGGCTCGGACGGCATCGCGGCGCTGTGCGTTACACGATTGGACAGCGCCGAGGTCTGGGGCTTGCGGCGGCGCAGCCGCTTTACGTCTGCGCGAAGGATATGGCGGCAAATACGGTGACTGTGGGGCGGAAGGAGGCTCTCTATACACGGGAGCTGTGCGCCGCAGACATGAACTGGATTGCCGTGCCGGAGCCGGAGAATCCGCTGCCGGTGCTCGCAAAGACACGTTACCGCCAGCAAGAGCAACCGGCAACGGCCTATCCGGAGCCGGGCGGCAGGATGCGTCTCGTTTTTGACGATCCCCAGCGTGCCATTACACCGGGACAGGCAGTGGTGATGTACCGCGCAGACGGCAGCGGCGTGGTCGTGGGTGGCGGCACCATCGAAAGGGCTGTGGGGAAATAGGCAGATGCAGAACAGGCTGCATTCGTGCCTTGCAAAACAAAATGAAATATGGTATGATGTGCGGTATCATAGCGATGATGAAGCATTATTAGTCCATGCCGACATGTTAAGAGAGTCCTGCCATAGGCTGGGAGCGGGATCATGCAAATGGATGAAGGTTCCCTTCGGAGCTTTCCGGTGAAGTGGGTTTCAGGCCATGGGTAGTCGGAACGTGGCGCCGCGTTAAGGCATTTGAGTATCTATTAGGGTGGTACCGCGGATTGACCTTCGCCCCTTGTCGGGCGGGGGTTTTGTTTTTTATGGATAGTTCCTTGAGGAGGTTTTTGGATGGAAGAGCAGATTGCACAGCTGACAGGCGAGGCACAGGCCGCGATTCAGGCTGCGGACAGCTTGGAGGCCTTGGACGGGGTCCGTGTGAAATATCTGGGCAAGAAGGGCGAGCTCACAGGCATCTTGCGCGGCATGGGAAAATTGAGCGCAGAGGAGCGCCCGAAGGTCGGCAAAATCGTGAATGAGGCGCGCGCGGCGCTGGAGGAGCAGATCGCTGCCAAGAATGAAGCGTTGAAGGGGGCGGCGCTTGCGAACCGTCTGGCGAGCGAGAAAATCGATGTGACGCTCCCGGGGCGCCGTGTGCCGCTGGGGCATCTGCATCCCTTGACGCTTACTTTGAACCGTATTAAGGAAATCTTTCTGGATATGGGCTTTTCCGTTGAAGAAGGCCCTGAGATCGAGAAGGATTACTATAACTTTGAGGCATTGAATCTGCCGAAGGATCATCCGGCAAGGGACATGCAGGATTCCTTCTATATCACGGAGGATATCCTCATGCGCACGCAGACTTCGCCCGTACAGGCGCGGACCATGCAGTCCCATGAGCCGAACAGCCCCATCCGCATGATCGCGCCGGGGCGCGTCTATCGCCGTGATGATTACGATGCTTCCCATTCTCCGATGTTCACGCAGGTGGAGGGGCTTGTCATCGACAAGGGAATCAGTCTTGCGGACTTAAAGGGTACCCTGGAGCTGTTTTTGCAGCAGATTTTCAACGACAAGGTGCAGGTGCGCCTGCGGCCGAGCTTTTTCCCTTTCACGGAGCCAAGCACGGAGGTCGATGTTTCCTGCGTCATGTGCCACGGGCACGGGTGCAGCGTCTGCAAGGGAACCGGCTGGCTGGAAATTCTTGGCGCGGGCATGGTGCATCCCCATGTGCTGGAGATGAGCGGCTATGATCCCAACGTGGTGAGCGGTTTTGCCTTCGGCCTTGGGGTGGAGCGCATCGCGATGCTCTCTTATGGCGTCAGCGACCTGCGTCTGTTCTATGACAATGATATGCGCTTCCTGCGCCAGTTTTAGGGAAATGGGGAAGGAGTGATACGATGCAGGTTTCAATCAGTTGGCTGAAGGATTATATAGACTTTGAGGAATCGGCGGAAATGCTTGCCGAGAAATATACCATGACAGGCATCCCCGTGGAGAATGTCATCCGCGCCGATGAAGGCATGGAGAAGGTAGTCACGGGAAAAATCGCGCAGCTCACGGCACATCCGGATTCGGACCATCTGCAGGTCTGTCAGATGGATGTGGGAACGGGCGAGCTGCTCCAGATTGTGACAGGCGCCCCGAATGTGAAAGAGGGGCAGATCGTGCCGGTCGCACTGGTGGGAGCGCATCTCCCGAACGGACAGAAAATCTCCAAAGGCAAGCTGCGCGGCGTGGCCTCCAACGGCATGCTCTGCTCTGCGGATGAATTGCGCCTGGATTTGGAGAATTTACCGGAGGAGCAGAAAACGGGAATTTATATCCTTTCGGAGGATACGGCGGTGGGCGTTCCTGCCAAGGACGTGCTGGGCTTGGATGATGTGGTGCTGGAGTTTGAGCTGACGGCGAACCGGGGAGACTGCTTCAGCGTGTTCGGACTGGTGCGGGAAGCTGCCGTGCTGACCGGCAATGTGCCGAAGTGGCCGGAGATCAAGGTGCGCGAGGACGATGCAGCAAAGGCGGCGGATATGGTGAAGATCGGCATCGATGCGCCGGAGCTCTGCAGCCGTTTTTCCGCGCGCGTGCTCAAAAACGTGAAGCTCGGCCCATCTCCTGCATGGATGCAGCAGCGTCTGGCGGGCGCGGGCATCCGCGCCATCAACAATGTGGTGGACGTGACGAACTTTGTCATGGTGGAGCTGGGGCAGCCCATGCATGCCTATGACTACGATGAGGTGGCAGGGCATAGCCTGACCGCCCGCCGTGCCGTTGCAGGCGAGAATCTGCACACCTTGGATGATTCCTCGCGGCTGGCGAAAGGGGACGAGCTGGTGATCGCCGATGCGGAGAAGGCTGCCGGACTGGCGGGTATCATGGGCGGACTGGAAACGGAAATCACGGAGAAGACCACGACGGTCGTGCTGGAGGCGGCTTCCTTCAACGGGGCAAGCATCCGCCGCACCGCACGCGCCTGCGGACTCCATTCGGAGGCATCGGGACGCTTTGAGCGCGGCGTGGATGTGACGAAGACAGTGCGCGCGCTGGATCGTGCGGCGCAGCTTTTACAGGATATGGGGGCATGCACGGTCACGCAGGGCGTTGTGGATGTGTACCCCGTGAAGAAGGAAGAGGCGTCCGTCGCTTTCACGGCAGAGCAGATCAATCAGCGTCTGGGTACGGAGATCCCTGCGGACAAAATGACGGCAATCCTTGCCAGCCTCGGCTTCGGGGTGCAGTCCCAAGGCGGTGGCTATCAGGTATCCGTTCCGTCCTGGCGCAACGATGTGAGCTGCATGGAGGATCTTTCCGAGGAAGTCGCGCGCATCTACGGTTTTGAAAATATTCCGTCCTCGCTCCCTCACGGGCGCGTCATGCAGGGACGCCAGAGCGATGTGCAGAATTTCACGGACAAAATCAAATCGGTGCTTGCGGGATTGGGCATGAACGAGGAACTGTCCTTCAGCTTTACCCATCCCTCCATGTTCGACAAATTGCAGATTCCTGCGGACAGTCCGCTTCGGCAGGCTGTTCCCATTATGAATCCGCTGACGGATGAGTATCCTTTGGTGCGCACGACGCTGCTTTCCAGTATCTTCGAGAATACGGTCCGCAATTTCAGTCGAAAAAATGAGGATATCCGGCTCTTCGAGGTGGCGCCTGTGTTCTATCCGAAAGCCCTGCCCATTGCGGAGCAGCCAAGGGAAGTGCTGAAGCTTGCGGGGCTCATCATGGGCCGCCGCAATGCGCTCGGCTGGAACCAAGGAAAGGAAGAGGTGGACTTCTACGATATGAAAGGCATCGTGGAGGAGCTTCTGGCACAGCTTTCGATTGCGAATTATACGGTCGAGGCGGGGGAGCATCATGCGATGCATCCGGGAAAAACCGCGCTCTTTAAGAAGGGGCGCGAAGTTATCGCAGCTGTGGGCGAGGTGCATCCCGCCGTCGCGGTGGCCTTTGGGATTCCGAAGAAGATGTTCATCTTTGAGATGGATGTCAAGACGCTGATGAAATATACGGCCAAGGGGTTCCATTGCGATCTGCTGCCGAAGTATCCCGCGATTTCCCGTGACCTTGCCATGCTCGTGGATACGGATGTTGCGGCGGGGGAGATCGAACAGACGATCGTGAAGAATGGCGGAAAATTCCTGCGTGAGGTGACGCTCTTCGATGTCTATACCGGCAAGCAGATCGCGGAGGGGAAGAAGAGCCTTGCATTTGCCATTAAGTTCCAGTCAGGAGATCGCACCTTGACCGATGAGGAAGCGGACGCGTCGTTCCGGAATATTCTTTCGGCAGTTGAGTCGAAGTTCCATGCCGAGCTTCGCGCATAAGGCGGTGATGAGATGGCACAGTTGGGATCGATTGCGCCAAAGGACAAGTCCAGGCGCATGGAAATAGATATTTTTGGCGATACTTATAAACTCCGTACGGACAGCGATCCGGAGTACATCAAGAAGCTTGCGAAGATGGTAGATGACCATATGCAGGGCATTGCGCGGAAGACGCGCACCTTTACGGGAAGCCGGATCGGCGTGCTCGCGGCCTTGGAGCTTGCGGATGAATACTGCCAGCTGAAAAAGGACTACGATGAGCTTCTGGAACTTTTGGATGAGAAATAGCAGAGCTGCGGTTATGTATACAGTATTTCTGTGCGATGGGAATGGACAGACGAACCATGCTGTAGTATAATGATAGCCGTTGCAGGAATCGATGCGACAGATCATTTTCGAAAAGAGTTACATGTATGGGTAAGGGGCGATTCGTATGGCAGATATGAAGCAGTATGTCCAGGATGTCCTGGATATTGTAAAGAAACGCAATCCGGAGCAGGTGGAGTTCCAGAATACCGTGTACGAGGTGCTTTCGACGATTGTGCCGGCACTGGAGAAGAATCCGAAATATAAAGAGGCAAAGATATTGGAGCGCATGGTGGAGGCGGAACGCATTGTCATCTTCCGTGTCCCGTGGCAGGATGACAAGGGTGAGACCCACATCAACCGCGGCTACCGTGTGCAGATGAACAGCGCCATCGGGCCGTACAAGGGCGGTCTGCGCTTCCATCCGAGCGTGAACCTGAGCATCTTGAAGTTCCTTGCCTTCGAGCAGGTATTCAAGAACTCGCTGACCGGACTTCCCATCGGCGGCGGCAAGGGCGGCGCCGATTTCGACCCGAAGGGCAAATCCGACAATGAAGTGATGAAGTTCTGCCAGAGCTTCATGACGGAGCTCTATCGCCATATCGGCCCCCATGTGGATGTTCCTGCGGGCGATATCGGTGTCGGCGGGCGTGAGATCGGCTATCTGTTCGGCCAGTACAAGCGCATTCGCGATGCTTACGATTCTGCGGTGCTGACAGGCAAAGGCCTGACCTATGGCGGGAGCCTTGCTCGTACCGAGGCGACGGGCTATGGTCTGCTGTACTTTGTGAAGAATATGCTGGATGCAAAGAACATCAGCTTGAAGGGAAAGACGGTAGTGGTGTCCGGCTCCGGCAATGTTGCAACCTATGCAATCGAAAAGGCACAGGAATTCGGTGCGAAGGTCGTGACCTGCTCGGATTCCAACGGCTATGTCTATGATCCGAACGGCATTGATCTGGCCGCAGTGAAGGAGATCAAGGAAGTCCGCCGCGGACGCATCAAGGAATATGCGGCATCGCATCCGCAGGCCGAGTATCACGAAGGCTGCAAGGGCGTATGGACGGTGAAGTGCGATGTGGCACTCCCCTGCGCGACCCAGAGCGAAATCGATCTGGAGTCCGCAAAGGCGCTGGTTGCCAACGGCTGCCAGGTGGTGGGTGAGGGCGCGAATATGCCCTCCACGCTGGATGCTATCGCATACTTCCAGGAGAAGAATGTGCTCTTTGCCCCGGCAAAGGCGGCAAACGCGGGCGGCGTTGCGGTATCCGCGCTGGAAATGAGCCAGAACTCGGAGCGTCTTTCCTGGACCTTCGAGGAAGTGGATGGGCGCCTGAAGGATATCATGGCGAACATTTATCAGAATGCGAAGAAGAATGCAGAGGAGTACGGCGATCCGGACAACCTCGTGATGGGCGCGAACATTGCAGCCTTCGTCAAGGTGGCTGACACCATGCTTGCGCAGGGGTTGGTGTAAGAGTTTTAGGGAAGCGCTGAATTAATCCGTGCTTCCCTGGGTTGACAGGTCTTGCTTTTCCAATTATCATGGAAGGGTAAGACCTGTATTTTGTTAGGAACCGCTGATTTTATGCGGTAGTTCCGTAGAACAGGAGGACGATGATTTCATGAAAGAATACAAGCCGTTCAAGTCCGGGAAGGTCCGCGAAGTGTATGAGGTCGAGGACAGCATCATCATGGTGGCAACGGATCGCATTTCCGCTTTTGATCATATTCTGAAGAACAGGATCACGAAAAAAGGCGCGATTCTGACGCAGATGTCGAAGTTCTGGTTTGATTTCACGCAGGATATCCTGCCGAATCATCTGATTTCTGTGGACAACGCGGATATGCCCGAATACTTCCGGCAGGAACAGTTTGTCGGGAACAGCATGAAGTGCAGGAAACTCAGGATGATTCCCATGGAGTGCATCGTACGAGGCTACATCACGGGCAGCGGCTGGGAGAGTTATCAAAAGGACGGCACGATCTGCGGTATCAACCTGCCTGCGGGCCTCAAAGAGTCCGAGAAACTGCCGGAGCCGATCTTTACGCCGAGCACGAAGGCAGAGCTTGGGGATCACGATGAAAATGTTTCTCTGGAACAGGGCGCGGAGGTCCTGGAGAAAGAGTTTCCGGGGCATGGGCGCGAGTACGCGGAGAAGGTGCGGGATTATACGCTTGCGATTTATAAGAAATGTGCGGATTACGCGCTGAAGCGCGGCATCATCATTGCAGATACGAAGTTCGAGTTCGGTCTGGACGAGGATGGGAACATCGTCCTGGGGGATGAGGTACTGACGCCGGACAGTTCCAGGTTCTGGCCACTGGAGGGCTATGCGGCGGGAAAGCCGCAGCCGTCCTATGACAAGCAGTTTGTGCGGGATTGGCTGAAGGCGCATCCGGACAGTGATTACATGCTGCCGCAGGATGTGATCGACAAGACCATCGAAAAGTACCGGGAGGCTTTTTTGCTGTTGACGGGGAAGGAATTCCATTGAGTGAGAGGAGAGGTTGGCGATGAAGGTTGCAGTTCTGATGGGAAGCGATTCGGATTGGCCGATTTTGAAGCCGGCGGCGGAGCTTTTGAAACAGTTCGGGATCGAGACGGAGGTGACGGTGGCTTCGGCGCATCGTACGCCGGCGAAGGTGCGGGAATTCGTGGAGTCCGCCGGTGAGAAGGGCATTGGCGCGTTCATTGTGGCAGCGGGCGCAGCGGCGCATTTGGCGGGAGTCGTGGCGAGCTACACGACCTTGCCGGTGATCGGGGTGCCGATCAATGCGACACCCTTGAATGGGATGGATGCGCTTTTGAGTACGGTGCAGATGCCATCCGGGATTCCCGTGGCTACGATGGCGGTGAACGGCGCGAAGAATGCTGCGGTGTTCGCGGCCGAGATTTTCGCGGTCTCGGATGAGGAGCTTCGGAAGAAATTGGCGGCCTACCGCGAGAAGATGGTGCAGGACGTGGAGAAGAAAGCAGCGAGAGTGGCGGCGCAGCTTTGAAGATAGTGAGCGGCCGTTCGGACTGACCTGTCCAACTCTCCGCGGAGATATTTTGCTAAAAAAATTTTTAGCCATAAACTCAGCATTCAAAAACAGTTAAACGCCCTTCGGTTGAACGAAACTGTTTTTGAAAGGTTCGTCGTGGGCTAAAAATTTTTTCTTCACGCAAAATATCAACGCTTTGATTATGGACAGGACAGTTCCTCTCGAAGGTACTTTTTTAGTGGCTTTGTGCCGCATAAAGTTGGCGGAAAGGATAGGGAATGGAAGAGAAACTGACATACCGGGATGCCGGGGTGGATATCGATGCGGGGAATGAGTCGGTGCGGCTCATCAAGGACTGTGTGAAGGCTACCTATCGGCCGGAGGTACTCGGGGATCTGGGCGGCTTTGGAGGGCTTTTTGCGCTTTCTGCGAAGTATCAGGAGCCCGTGCTGGTGTCCGGGACGGATGGCGTGGGCACAAAGCTTCGGCTGGCGTTTCTTCTGGATCGGCACGATACCATTGGGCAGGATGCCGTGGCGATGTGCGTGAACGATATTCTGGTGCAGGGTGCGGAGCCTCTGTTCTTTCTGGATTACCTTGCGGTGGGCAAGTTGGATCCGAAGCAGGTGGCGGATGTGGTCAAGGGTGTCGCACAGGCCTGCAAGGAATCAGGCTGCGCACTGATTGGCGGCGAGACGGCTGAAATGGCAGGATTTTATCCTGTCGGAGAGTATGATATCGCGGGCTTTGCGGTCGGCGTGGTGGAGAAATCCAAGGTCATCACGAGTGCGCGGGTAAAGGAGGGGGATGTGCTTTTGGCGCTTCCCTCCAGTGGTGTACATTCCAATGGCTATTCTCTGGTGCGAAAGATCGTGTTCGAGAAGCAGGGCATGAAGGGCGATGAGTATATCGAATCCCTGGGAAAGACCATCGGCGAGGAATTGCTGACGCCGACACGGCTGTACCCGAAGGCGTGCCTGCCGATCATCCAAAGATTTGATGAGGCGCTGCATGGCATGGTGCATATTACGGGAGGCGGCTTCTACGAGAATATTCCGCGTGCATTGCCCGATGGGCTGGCGGCGGAGATCGACGGCGGAGCGTGGGAGATGCCGAAGATTTTCCGTTTGCTGCAGGAATGGGGAAATGTGGACTGGCATGAGATGTACCGGACCTTCAATATGGGCATCGGCATGGTGCTGATCGCAGCGGAGGAACAGGCAGGGGCCATCCGAAAGTTCCTGGAAGATGCGGGTGAGGTCTGCTATGAAATCGGAAAGGTCACGAAGGGCAGTCATGATGTGACCATCAAAGGCGGCGTGTTCCATGGCTAAGGAAAAGTTGGGAGTCCTCTGCTCGGGGAGAGGGACGGATCTGCAATCCATCATCGATGCCATTGCGGGGGGAAAGCTGGATGCGGAGATCGCTGTGGTGCTGACGGACAAGCCGGATGTGATGGCATTGGAGCGTGCGGCAAAGGCAGGCATCCGAAATGTCTGCGTGAACCGGAAAGAATACGGCGACCGTCAGCCCTTTGAAGAGGCGCTTGTGAAGGAACTTCAGGCGGCAGGGGTCACACTGGTGATTCTGGCGGGCTTCATGCGGATTCTGAGCCCTTATTTCGTCCATCTGTACAGCGGCCGGATCATGAATATCCATCCGGCGCTGCTGCCGTCCTTTGGCGGGGCGCATGCCCATCGGGATGCACTGGCCTACGGGGTGAAAGTATCGGGCTGCACGGTACACTTCGTGGACGAGGGCATGGACTCGGGTCCCATCATTTTGCAGGCCGCTGTGCCTGTCTATGATGATGACACGGAGGAAAGCCTAGGCGCTCGCGTATTGGAGCAGGAGCATGTGATTTATCCCAAGGCCATCCAGCTTTATGTGGAAGGAAGGCTGAAGGTAGAGGGCCGAAAGGTCATAATTTTGAATGAGGAGCGTATGTGAAATGGCAATCAAACGTGCATTGATCAGTGTTTCGGACAAGACGGGCATTGTGGAGTTTGCGAGGAAACTCAAGGATGCGGGGGTGGAGATCGTATCGACGGGCGGTACGATGAAGACACTCAAGGATGCGGGCGTGCCTGTGACCTATGTGAGCGATGTGACGGGCTTCCCCGAGATCATGGATGGGCGTGTGAAGACGCTGAACCCCTATATCCACGGCGGGATTTTGGCGGTGCGCGATAACCAGAAGCATGTACGGGAGATGCAGGAGCATAAGATCACGCCGATTGACATGGTGGTGGTGAATCTCTATCCTTTCAAGGAGACCATTGCGAAGCCGAAGGTGACTTTGGCGGAAGCCATTGAAAACATTGATATCGGCGGGCCTGCCATGATTCGGGCGGCGGCCAAGAATTTCAAGTTCGTCACGGTGGTGACGAATCCCTCCCGTTACGATGAAGTGGCCGAGATGGTGGCGAAGGACGGCTGCGTCAACGGCATGCTGCGCATGCAGCTTGCCCAGGAAGCATTTGCGCATACGGCGGATTATGACAACGCAATCCAGAACTATCTGGCGGAGCAGGCGGCAAAGTAACGGTTCCGAAAGGAGAGCAGGAATGAAAGTACTGGTCATCGGCAGCGGCGGACGGGAGCATGCGTTGGTCTGGAAACTTGCGCAGAGCCCGAAGGCGGAGAAGATCTTTGCGATTCCGGGAAATCCGGGCATTGCGGAGCTGGCCGAATGTGTCGCGGGCATTTCCATCGAGGATAACGGTGCAGTCGTTTCCTTTGCGAAGGAGCACGGCATCGATCTCGTCGTGGTAGGTCCGGAAGTCCCATTGATGAATGGCATCGTGGATGCGCTGAACGAAGCAGGCATCCGCGCTTTTGGCCCGAAGCGGGCTGCCGCGAAGCTGGAAGGCTCGAAGTCTTTTTCCAAGGAACTCATGAAGAAATACGGCATCCCTACGGCGAAATATGAGGTCTTCACGGATGCAGCCGCCGCGCGCGCCTATGTGGAGCAGGAGGGGGCGCCCATTGTCATCAAGGCGGACGGGCTTGCGGCAGGCAAGGGGGTCATTGTGGCGATGACAAAAGAACAGGCGCTTCATGCCATTGACGATATCATGGAGGATCAGGCCTTTGGCAGTGCCGGCAGCCGTGTGGTCATCGAGGAGTTTATGGAGGGGGAAGAGGCGTCCCTTTTGGCCTTTACGGACGGAAAGACCATCTGCCCCATGATTTCGTCTCAGGATCACAAGCGTGCCTATGACGGGGATGAGGGACCGAATACAGGCGGTATGGGGACGTATGCTCCTGCACCTGTGATGACGGAGGAGAATCTCCGTCTGGCAACGGAAAACATTTTGAAGCCCGTCATTGCGGCCATGCAGCAGGAGGGGCATCCCTATCAGGGCTGTCTCTACGCGGGCCTGATGATTACCTCGGAAGGCCCGAAGGTGGTGGAGTTCAATGCGCGTTTCGGGGATCCCGAGACGCAGGTGGTTCTGCCGCTGCTGGAAAGCGATCTGGTAGGCATCATGTGCGCATGCGCGGATGGAACGCTCGCGGAGCAGGAAATAAAATGGAGCAAGGGAAGCGCAGTCTGCGTCGTATTGGCTTCTGGCGGCTATCCGGGCAGCTATCGGAAAGGCTATGAAATCACGGGGCTTGGCAAGGCAAAGGCCTTGAACACGCTGGTATTCCATGCGGGCACCGGCGAGAAGGACGGGAAAATCCTGACGGCAGGCGGACGGGTGCTGGGAATCGTCGCGACAGGCGGAGATGTGCGCGAGGCCGTGGACAAGGCATATAAGGGCGTAGGGGAAGTAAGCTTTCAGGATATGCACTATCGGAAGGATATCGCCCATCGTGCGCTGGAGCGTTTGTGAATTTGTGAATATGAAAAGAAAAGCTGTCCGCAGGACAGCTTTTCTGAGCCGGAGTTTGAGTCGGAGGCGGAAGGATGTTTGATGTAATCATAATCGGCGCAGGCTTTGCGGGAGCGGTCATGGCAGAGCGGCTGGCTTCGGAGCAGGGCAGGCAGGTACTGGTCGTAGAGCGGCGCAGCCATATCGGGGGGAACTGCCATGATATGCGGGATGAGAACGGCATTCTGATTCATACCTACGGTCCCCATCTTTTCCATACGGATGATGCGGATGTATGGGAATATCTGTCACGCTTCACGGAGTGGGACATCTATCAGCATCGTGTGCTGGCAGTCATTGATGGGAAAAAGGTTCCGATTCCCTTCAACTTAGACACATTGCATGAGGTTTTCCCGGAATCCATGGCGCAGCGCATGGAAAAGGCCCTGCTGGAAAGCTATGCCTATAACGCAAAGGTTCCCATTTTGCAGCTGAAGCAGTCGGAAAACAAGGATCTGCAGTATCTGGCGGATTTTGTATACGAGAAAATCTTTCTGCATTATACGGAAAAACAGTGGGGCATGAAGCCGGAGGAAATCGATGGCGCAGTTACCGCCCGTGTTCCCGTGTTTGTCGGCAGGGACACGCGATATTTCCACGATAGGTTCCAAGGGGTGCCGAAGCGCGGCTATACGAAGCTTTTCCGGAAAATGCTGAACCATCCGAGCATCAAGCTGATGCTGAATACCTCCTTCCATGATATCATGAGCATCAGGGAGAACCGGATATTCTTCCTGGATCAGCCGTTCCATGGAACCGTCATCTACACAGGCATGATCGATGAACTGTTCGATTATGAGCTGGGGGAGCTTCCGTATCGCAGCCTGCGGATGAGCTTCGAGACGGTGGAGCAGGAGAGCTATCAGGAGGCTGCGGTGGTCAACTATCCAAATAACTATGCCTTTACGCGGATTACGGAATTCAAGAAAATCCATCCGGCGGATGCGCGCTGTACGACAATCTTGAAGGAGTACCCCCAGCCCTATGTCAAGGGGGAGAATACCCCGTACTATCCGATTTTTACGGAGGAAAAGCGTGCGATGTATGCAGAGTACCAAGAGAAGGCAAAGAATGTGCCGAACCTGACGCTGCTGGGACGCTTGGCGGAGTATCGCTACTATGATATGGACGATATCGTGAAGGCGGCGCTGGAAAAGGCAGCAGAGAGATAACATGAGCGGATTCGGAACTGCAGTTCCAAATCCGCTCTTTTTGCGCCTCGTCAAATCGAAGCATATTCAAAGGTCTGACGGTTGCCGTACATTTTATCGTAATAATTCTGATAATCTCCGTTGATGATATTTTCCCACCAATCTTTGTGCTCCAGATACCATTGAATGGTCTGCTTGATGCCGTCCTCGAACTTTGTCTCAGGCTCCCAGCCAAGATTGTTCTTGATCTTTGTGGGATCGATGGCATAGCGGCGGTCATGGCCCTTGCGGTCCTCCACATGCTCGATGAGGCTTTCAGGCTTTCCCAGCTCCTTCAGAATGATTTTTACCACATCGATGTTGCGGCGCTCATTGTGCCCGCCGATGTTGTAGACCTCGCCGGCTTTCCCCTTGGTGAGCACAAGGTTGATTGCCGAGCAGTGATCTTTTACATAGAGCCAGTCGCGCACGTTCTCTCCCTTTCCATAGACCGGAAGCTTCTTGTCATGGAGTGCATTGATGATCATGAGGGGGATGAGCTTTTCCGGGAAGTGGAACGGTCCGTAGTTGTTCGAGCAGCGGGAGATGGTCACGGGAATCTTGTAGGTGCGGCTGTAAGCCTGCACCAAGAGATCTGCCGATGCCTTTGAAGCGGAGTAGGGGCTGGAGGTGTGAAGGGGCGTTGTCTCCGTGAAGAAGAGGTCGGGACGATCCAAGGGGAGATCCCCGTAGACTTCATCCGTCGAGACCTGATGATATCGGTCAATGCCGTATTTGCGGCAGGCATCCAGCAGCACGCTGGTGCCCAGGATATTGGTGCGCAGGAACAGCTCAGGCTCCTCAATGGAGCGGTCCACGTGGCTTTCTGCGGCAAAATTTACGATGATATCCGGCTTTTCATCACGGAACAGTTTGTCTACGGCCTGGCGATCTGCGATATCCCCCCGGATGAACTTGAATTTCTCCTTGGTCATCGCCTTATCCAGAGTCGCCATGTTTCCGGCATAGGTCAGCTTGTCAAAGCAGATGATCTTGTCTGCCGGACGCTGCTTGAGCATATAGTATACGAAATTCGCGCCGATAAATCCGGCGCCGCCTGTTACGACAATATTCATTACCGCATCTCCTCATAGATAAAATTCAGATTGGTACGCTCCGACAAAAGCGGCGCCTTCTCGTCCTTTTCCGACAAAATGACAGGATCGAAGGGCCATTTCACGCCGATTTCAGGGTCGTTCCAGCGGATGTTGCCATCGCATTCCGGCGCATAGTAATTATCCGCCTTGTACTGAACTTCCACGTCGTCCGTGAGGGTCAGGAACCCGTGGGCGAAGCCACGCGGGATGAAAAGCTGCTTCTTGTTTTCGGCGGAAAGCTCCACTGCTGTCCATTGGGCATACTGCGGAGAACCCTTGCGAATGTCTACCGCCACATCCAGGATGCTGCCCTTCGTGCAGCGCAGGAGCTTTGCCTGGCACATGGGATTGAGCTGGTAATGCAACCCGCGGAGCGTTCCCTTTGTTGCGGAGAAGGACTGGTTATCCTGCACGAAGTCCACATGGATTCCGGCCTCTTCCATTTTCCGCAGGGACCAGCTCTCCATGAACCAGCCGCGGGCATCGCCGAATACTTGCGGCTCCAGTACGTAGACATCTTTCAGATTGGTTTCTGTTGCTTTCAATCGTATCGTTCCTTTCTTCAGCCGTGTTCTTTGGCCAGCCGCTGCAGATACTGTCCGTATTCGTTTTTTGCAAGGGGTTCAGCCAAGCGCAGAAGCTGCTCTGCGTCAATGTATTTCATGCGAAAGGCAATCTCCTCAATACAGGAGATCTTGAGCCCCTGCCTTGCCTGGATGGTCTGCACAAAGGAGGCAGCCTGCAGCAGGGATTCATGGGTCCCTGTATCCAGCCACGCATAGCCGCGGCGCATCTTCTGTACGCGGAGCTTGTGCTGCTCCAGATAGACACGGTTCACATCCGTGATTTCCAATTCCCCCCGCGCGGACGGACGGATGGATTTTGCCACATCCACAATATCATGGTCGTAAAAATACAATCCCGTGACCGCATAATTGGAGCGCGGCTCCTTCGGTTTTTCCTCCAGGCTCAAGGCATTTCCTTCTTTGTCGAACTCCACCACGCCGTAACGCTGCGGATCGCTCACATAGTAGGCAAAGACCGTGGCCCCCTCGTCATGTGCGGCAGCCTGCTGGACTGCCTTGGCGAAATCCGAGCCATAGAAGATATTATCGCCCAGCACCAGAGCGCAGCTGTCACCGGCAATGAAATCCTCTCCCAGCAAAAAGGCCTGCGCCAGCCCGTCCGGGCTCGGCTGAACCGTATATGAGATGTTCAGCCCCAGCTGATGACCGTCCTGCAGGAGCGTGCGATAGAGTTCCTGATCCTGCGGCGTCGTGATGACCAGAATATCGCGGATCCCCGCAAGCATGAGCGCGCTCAAAGGGTAGTAGATCATCGGCTTGTCGTAGACCGGCATGAGCTGCTTGGAAACGACCATGGTCAACGGGTAAAGGCGCGTCCCGGAGCCGCCGGCCAGTATGATACCTTTTTTTACCAAGAAAAGCACCTCCGCATAGAAATTTTGCATACAATAATTTTAGACGATTCGAATGTAGTTGTAAAGGGATATAAAGTAAGAGGGTTTTTGTTGTGGATGTGATTCGGGGTCGAACGTATCGATATCATTCAAAAAAAGCCATCTTGCCAAGACGATAGGAGATGTATTTCACGGTATCGTCCAGGATGAATCGGAGCGCGGTGAAGGGAGCATTCCGCTCTCTGGCCGCATTCATTTGCGCCTTTAGAAGTTCCAATCCTGTGCCTTCGCTTTTGCCGAAGCCCTCCAACAGCCAGGGATTATCGTGGTGGAAAAGGCCGGTATCGTAATAACGGCGAAAACTTTGCCGAAGGGAAAGTTCATGGGAGTGATGTGCCTTTGCTTCGGCAGTATATTGGATCTCCCAGCCGGCAAGCAACATCTTGGCCGCCACATACATGTCTTCGCTGACGTTGGTCTCGGGAAAGCCTCCCGCTGCATTCAGTGCTTTTACGCGATAGGCGGCAAAGGAGTCGGAAAGGAAGGCCGTACGAATGCCCAGTTCTTTGCGGTCAGACAAACGTTTCCGACGGCTTTCGGCAGGATAGCTGAACTGCCGTTGCAGCGCTGCTCCGAAAGAGGCATTTTCATGGGGAAGTTGGCGCCCGTAAGTGGCGCCAACTTTCTCATCCGCAAACGGCTCAACGAGTCTTTGCAGACTATATTTGTCAGGCAGGAGTACATCCTGCGTCAGAAATATGACGGTATCCACGCTTTCGGCTATATGCAGGAAACCCTTCTGCCGTGTGGTGCCGTGATTGAACTCTTCTCGGCGGATCTCTAAGGTTTCGAACCCATGCGCTGCTGCATGAATTTTTGTATCGTCTGCGGAGGCGGAATCAATCAGAAGCTTCCGGGAGATGGAAAGATTTTGACGATCGATCTGCTCCAACAGTTTCTTGAATTGCTCCCCGGCGTTTCGCGTGGGGATGATGAGGCCATGGGTCATGCTTACGTTCCTTTCCAATGGAGAGTATTTGCTCCATTTTATCCTATCTGTGTCCTTAGTTCAAGCAAGAATGGAGTCTTTTTTGTATTGTCTTTTTGCCATGTTTCATGTATAATGGTCCGAAGGAGTATAGAAATTTATCGGGAGGGCGAGTATGCATTATATTCGTGCCCTCGTATCACTGATACGGGAAATTTTCAAGAATCGTATGCTGCTCTGGCAGATGACCAAGAGGGATTTTCGGCAAAGATACGTGGGTTCTTATCTCGGAATCCTGTGGGCATTCATCCAGCCGACGGTGACGGTCCTAGTCTTTTGGTTCGTGTTCCAGGTGGGCTTCAAGTCCCAGCCCGTGGATAACTTTCCCTTCATCCTCTGGCTGATTTGCGGCATGGTGCCGTGGTTCTTCATTTCGGACAGTCTGATGGGAGCGACTCATGCCATCCTTGAAAGCAGCTTCCTGGTGAAGAAGGTCGTATTCCGGGTGGAACTCCTGCCCATGGTGAAGCTCATGTCCGCGTTTATTGTACATGGTTTTTTCGTGGGGGTCATTTTCCTGATGTTCGCCGTGTATGGGTATACGGTGTCCATCTACAATGTTCAATTCCTGTACTATGCGGGAGCGATGTTCTGCCTGTGTTTGGGAATTTCTTGGCTCACCTCGGCCCTGACGGTGTTCCTGCGGGATGTGGGTCAGTTCGTGTCGCTGATTCTGCAGTTGGCCTTTTGGGGAACGCCCATCTTTTGGAGTTTAAACATGATACCGATTCAATATCAGATAATCTTGAAACTAAATCCTGCCTACTACATTATCGAGGGCTATCGCCAGAGCTTCATTTACCATGAGTGGTTCTGGCAGCACCTGTATATGACGATATACTTCTGGGGAATCACCGCCGCGATACTTTTCGTGGGTGCCTTTGTGTTCAAGCGCATGCGGCCTCATTTTGCGGATATGTTGTAAATAGGTGGAGAATGAATGGAAGAACTAGCAATCGAGATCAGGGATCTTTCCAAGGTATATCGGCTGTATGACCGCCCCGTGGATCGGTTGAAGGAGGCGCTTCTGCCCTTTCACAAGCGATACAGTAGGGATTTTTACGCGTTGCGGGATATCAACCTTTCCATCAAGAAAGGGGAGACCGTAGGATTCATCGGCCAGAACGGCGCCGGGAAATCCACGCTTCTGAAGGTCATTACAGGGGTCTTGACACCGACGGCCGGGACGGTGGAGGTACACGGGCGGATTGCGTCTCTGCTGGAGTTGGGAGCCGGCTTCAATCCCGAGATGACGGGCGTGGAGAATATCTACATGAACGGCGTGGTGATGGGACTCAGCAAGGAAGAGATGGATGCGAGGGTGGATGACATCATCGCCTTTGCTGATATCGGGGAATTCATCCATCAGCCGGTGAAGATGTACTCCAGCGGCATGTTCGCTCGTGTGGCCTTCGCTGTCAATGCTTTCGTGGAACCAGATATCCTGATCGTGGATGAAGCACTTTCCGTGGGGGATGCGTTCTTTCAAGCGAAGTGCATGGATCGAATGAAACACATGCTGGATGACGGCGTGACGGTTCTGTTTGTCAGTCACGATACCGGCGCAGTGCGCAGCCTATGTCAAAGAGGGATCTTCATGGAGCAGGGGAAGGTAAGCTTCGATGGAGCTAGCAAGGAAACGATTGAAAAATATTTTGCGGCAAAAGTTCGTTCGGAGCAAAAGGTGATAGATAATCCTTCGGTGCAAGAAGTTCACGTCGATTTGCAAAGTGAAGCAACCGAGCAGAGAGATGGGATATGGTATGGTGATAATGCCGCCTTTTTGGAAAAAGCAACCTATGATAGAACCCAAAATGGTAAAGTTGAGTTTCTTAATGTGCAGTTGCTGAATGAACAGGGGAAAGAAATATCTCAGGTGGAGTGCGGACAAAAGGTATGTTTGAGGTATGCATTTCAGGTTTATGAGGATATTCCGATATTGGGATTTGCCTATCATATCCGCAGTGCGAGCGGGGTAGAGGTTGTGTACTCTGATACGGGACTGGATCGATTGCCCATTTTTTCAGCAGAGGCAGGGGGATGCTATGCTCTTGACTGGAAGTTTCATGTAGACTTGCAGGAAGGGAATTATAATGTTGCAGCAGTCGCATCGATTCCTTTAGATATAACTATTGGAAAGGTGGACTTCTGTGATTTTGTTCCATGTGCAGTTCAATTTTCTGTGATTACAGATCCAATGCGGCATTTGTATGGTTATGTGCATTGGCATAACGATGTTTCTATAATGAGATGTCACTGACAAAAGATATTTCACATGTATAGACGTATGAAGACTATGATGACAATAGAGATTAGGAGGCATTTTGTGTGATTGACACTGTGAAACAATGTGTACGGATTAAACAAAACGTGGAACCTTTTCCCGCCCCTATCTATGTCACACGCCCCGTTTTTCCGAAGATCGAGGAAGTGACGGCGAAGCTGGAGGATATTTGGCGGGCGCAGTGGCTGACGAACAATGGCCCTCAGCATCACAAGCTGGAAGAGGAATTGACGGAGTATCTCAAGGTGCCCTACCTCTCCCTGTTCAACAATGGGACCATCGCTCTCATGGTGGCCTGTCAGAGCCTTCGGCTGACAGGGGACGTCATCACGACGCCCTTTACCTTTGCGGCGACGCCTCATGTGCTTTCATGGAACAATATCCGACCGATTTTCTGCGATATCGATCCGGTGACGATGAATATCAATGCCGACCAAATAGAATTCATGATTACGCCTCAGACCACGGCCATCCTTGCCGTCCATGTATTTGGTACGCCCTGCGATGTGGAGAAGATCCAAGCCGTGGCGGACAAATACGGTCTGCGTGTGGTGTATGATGCAGCCCATGCCTTCGGGGTGGAGGTCGACGGAAAAGGCATTGGAACCTTCGGCGACATTTCCATGATGAGCTTCCATGCGACGAAGCTCTACCATACGGTGGAAGGCGGAGCGTTGATGCACAAGGACAAGCATCTCAAGGAACGCATTGACCTTTTGAAAAACTTTGGTATCAAGAATGAAGAAGAAGTGGTCATGCCGGGTATCAACGGGAAACTCAATGAAGTGCAGGCTGCCATCGGACGCATTATGTTGGGCTATATGGCAGAGGAGCGGGAAAAACGGATCGCCTTGGGAAAGATTTACGATGAAGAACTGGGAGATGTTCCCGGAATTACATTGATGCCGAAGGTGGAGGACAATATTCGTCTCAATCATCAATATTACGTTATTCGTATCGATGAAACGAAATTTGGTCGCTCTCGTGACTATGTTTATGACCATTTCAAGGAATACAATGTCTTTACCAGAAAATATTTTCATCCTCTTTGCAGTGAATTTACCTGCTATCGACAGCTTTCTTCCGCGGCGCCGGAAAAGCTTCCCGTTGCGGTCAAAGTAGGAAGAGAGGTGCTTTCCATGCCCATGTACGGAGGTTTGACGGAGGATGATGCGAGGAAGATTTGCGGGATATTGAAGAGCTTTCGGAACTGAGAATGTGTAAATTGCAGGAGGAAGGACAGGAGTAGCGTGTTAGAAAAGGTACATATGCAGTATTTCGGCATGCATAGAGATGTTGAGTAGAATCAAATGGGTGCTATCAATTTGCTAATCAGCAACAATAACAGCGGGAAGCAATGTATGCAGTGCTTAAGACATTGGAGTTGCACCGACGTGGAAATGATAATCAGTTTGTCGAAGAAATTTTGAAGCGATCTGGCGAATATACTTCACAATTGCCCCAAGATAATCTGCCTTCCGATTGTGAAGGAATACCAGCCGGAATGGTGCCCTCTTATGCAAGATGTTTTGACAGAGAGAATGCGACCATGAAAGTTTGGAATGCGGAGGTGTATGTTCTGACTGAGGCGTAGGCAAGAAAATGGAAATTGGTGCAATAAATTCGTTGAGAAACGACCCTTTGCACTACGGAATGACTGTCAGAGGGTGATGCGAGGAAGATTTGCGGAAGTAGGGAGGATTTCTTGTGAATGTGATGCAACTGGTGGAAGCCAAAGACTGCGAGTTTTTGAATTACATAAAGAATTATCATGGGCAAAGCATTGTGGTATACGGCGCAGCTCTCGGGGCAGAACGGGTGACTGAATACTTGAAAACACAACGTATCTCACCGGCATATGTCGTGGTGGATCGCGAATTCTATAAAGAAGGAATGAAACTCGGTCCCTATGAAGTGAAGCCTTTGGAAGATGTTTTAGACAATGTGCGAGGAAAAGTCGACGTTATTGTTGCGTTTGGTTTTTTTGATGCAGAAAGACTGAAGCCGTATGAGCAAGTAGTAGATCGTGTTTTGGATTATGAGATTTTCTTTGGTGCTGTGCATTTGGGAGAACTGTCTTATGTACCACGACATTATTATGAAGAGTATGCGGCAGAGCTTACAATAGCATACGAGGCATTGCAGGATGATCTTTCTAAGCAGATCTTTCTGGCATACTTGAACACCAGAATCAGTGGGGATAGGCGTTTCTTTGAAGGCCTTTCGCAGGAAGGTCAATATTTTGAAAAAGAACTGGTTGATTTTGACGAACAAAAACTTTTTATAGACTGTGGCGGATATGATGGAATGGACACGAAGCGATTTTTCATGCTGACAAGTGAGAAGTCTGCGTCTGTGATTTTTGAGGCAGATGCGGATAATATGGCACTTACAAAAAAGAATTTAAAAGAATATGATAATCGTGTTCGATATGTTGAACGTGGAGTGTGGGACAGGAGGGAGGAATTATCCTTTTCATCCGGGCATGGTCCCAGCAGTTTAATCGAGGTTAGCGGGGGAGGTACGAAAAAGCTGTTATGTACATCAATCGATGAGGAGTTGCTGACGGATCCGCGAAAAGTCACCATGATTAAAATGGATATAGAGGGAGCAGAGATGAAGGCTTTGGATGGGGCAAAAGGAATCATTCATCGCGATCGTCCTGTTTTGGCTATTTGTGTTTATCACAGGCCGGAAGATATCTTTGCCATCCAAAGGAAGATACAAGAGTGGAACATGGACTATAAATTCTATCTCAGACATTATGATCCAAAACATTTTTTAGAAACGGTTTTATACGCTGTGTAATTATTTGAAGTTATACCATGTGTTATAAATTTAGTTTGTTCAATGGAGAGGGAACGATATGTTTGACGTTGTGATCGTAGGTGCAGGTGGATGTGGTCGTGAAGTCTATGAGATGGCATTGGAGACATATTCGCCGGAAGAGTATAGAATCAAAGGTTTCTTGTCAGACATACCGACGGATTTGGACGCATATCCTGAGATACGACGAGATGCAGATATTGTTGGAACGATTCGGGACTATGATGTTCAAGAAAATGATCGATTTTTGCTTGCAATAGGGGATGTTGATGGAAGGAAAAAAGTGGCTGAGATACTTAAACGCAGAAAAGCAAAATTTATTTCTTTAATTCATCCGCAAGCAGTATGCTTTCGTAGTGCTGTATGGGGAGAAGGACTTATTTTGTATAGGTTTGCAGGTCTCAGTGCAAATGCTAAAGTAGGGGATTTTTGTCTCATAAACGCAATGGCGACGATTGGGCATGATGCTGAAATAAGGGATTATACAGTGATTTGTCCGTTTGCTGCAATCGGGGGATATGCAAAAATAGGAGAAGAATGTTTTATTAGTACGCATGCAACTATCGCACCAAGGCTACTTGTTGGAAATAAAAGCTGTGTTTCTGCAAACTCTTTTGTGGCACGTAATGTATTGGAAAACTCTTTTGTTACAGGTGTCCCAGCGAAAAGCTACCAGAAATAATTGATTAGGAGAGTACAATGGAAAATTTTTTGAAAAATATAAGAAATATTTTAGATACGGAACAGGAACTCAAGCCGGAAACACGTTTGGACTCTATTGAAGAATGGGATTCGCTGAGTGTCGTAAGTACGTTAGCGATGGTGAATGTGGAATACGGAAAAATTATGAAAATGTCTGATTTCAAGGAAGCTGTGACATTTCAAGATTTGTATGACATCATAAACAAGAAGTGAGGTGATGTTCTTGCTGGCAGTGAGTGGCGTGAGTGTGCGAGGAATCTGCGCGGCAGTTCCACGGAAAGTGGTGCGTGCAGAGGATATGGGGAATATTTCAGATCATGATCTCAAGCGAATGATCAGAAGTACAGGGTTCGAACAATTTCGTGTTGCTGAAGATGGAAAAACAACGGCGGATTATTGTGCAGTGGCGGCAAGTGCGTTGATGCGACGATTGAGCGTTTCAGTAGACAGCATTGATGCTATCGTGTTTGTATCACAAACACCGGACTATATAGTGCCGTCAACTAGCGTTGTTTTGCAGTCGCGCTTAGGGTTAAGAGATGATGTTCTGGTATTTGATATCAATCATGGCTGTCCAGGATTTGTTTATGGCTTATTTCAGTCAGCATTATTGATAGGTGCGGGATTAAATAGGATATTGCTTTGCACGGGTGATACGGCAACAAGATATGCGGATCCGAATGACCGATCTACAAGGTATGTTTTTGGTGATGGGGCAGCGGTTTCATTGATTGAAAACGGGGCAGACAAATGGGCATTTTCGTTTTATGCAGACGGAAGCCGATATCAGACACTTTGGATTCCAGCCGCTATCGGAATCGGATTAAAGGCAGAGGATTTTGTGCCAAGTAAAAAGGATGCTACATGTAATTCCAAGCTGCATATGGATGGTGCCGAGATTATGACGTTTTCTTTAGAGGTTGTTCCTCCTATGTTAGAGAACATCCTACAGGAATTGGGTCTAACAAAGGAAGAAATTGACATTTTTGCCCTTCATCAGGCCAACAAACTCATAATTGAGACGATTGCACAAAGAATGGGGTTATCTTCTTCTAAAATGCCATTTGGAGCCGCGCTGTTTGGTAATACGAGTGTCGCTTCCATACCATTGCTTCTTTCTGCGTTGTATGGAGATCATCAGAGAACAAAGCGAAATAATGTTATTCTTTGTGGATTCGGTGTGGGGCTCACGGCTGCAACGGCATATGTATCGTTACGCGATACGGAAATCATGAGGTATGTGGAGACATGAACGTAACTTTTGATTTCAGCGGACAGAACTTACTGGTGACAGGCGCATCCTCCGGAATCGGCAGGGAAACAGCCAGAGAACTTTTGGAGGCTGGTGCTACAGTGATGGGGATCGCACGCCATTTCCCGGAATCTGACGAGTTGACAGAGGAGTATCCGGGGCGTTGGGTTCCCATGAAGGCAGATGTGACGGATCTTGCTACCGTGGAAGAGGTTGTGACGGCGTTTGTGGCAAAACACGGAAAACTCTCCGGATGTGTGCATTCGGCAGGGATGGCAGTCCTTCTTCCCGTGAATGTCTGGGATCACGAGCAGGCGAAAAGGGTCATGGATGTGAATCTCTGGGCGGGGGAGGCGCTTTTGAAACTCCTCTGGAAACGCAAATATCATGAAGTGGGATTTTCGCATGTCTTTATTTCCTCCGTCAGTGCCCAAAAAGGCCAGAAGGGGCTCAGCATCTATGCGGCAAGCAAGGCTGCAGTTGAGTCGTTGGTCAGGACGGCAGCCCAGGAATTGGCAGTGAAGGGGCAGCGGGTCAACAGTGTCTGTTTGGGATGGATCGAGACGGGGATGACGCGTGACACGGAGAATGATGTGCCGCCATCGCCTTTGGGCAGCGGACGTACGGAGGATGCTGTCGGTATGATACTTTACCTTTTGAGTGATCGTGCAAGATGGATAACGGGTGCAAACTTCATCATAGATGGCGGATATCTGGCGTAAAATGAAATAGAAGCTGTCACAGTGGCTGGTGATAGAATCGTGAACAAAAAATTCACATGTTATAATTTCAGGAACATTGATGTCAGCGGGATGAAGTTTTCACCCGTTAATGTTTTGATCGGATCGAATAATTCCGGCAAAAGCAACTATATTGCCGAAATCAAAGAAAACAGTAATGGCTTCATAAATCCGGGAGCAGTATAAAAATGTTGCAAAGTCTATTTTAGGAAGGAGTCCCATGCATTAAAGGGATTGACGGTATGAGTCCCACTCTGAACATGCTGCATAACGATTAAGGAACTGTCGAAAAATGACTTAGCCATTTGGCTTGCCCAAATCCCGCCTGACTGCGTCAGCGAAAACTTGATGTAGCTCTATTACAGTCTCGGCTGCTTAGGGTATTGCTATGGACTGTCGTTGGCCAAGGGCTTGATCGGGACAGGCATGGCACAGCATGTGCTGCTGTTGATATCCAGTGTTTATGAGAAGATCAACCCACAGAATCACAGCATACATCCTTTGTTCGGAGATGGAGCGACGGCAACTTATATTGCGGGGGAGGAGACAGAGACTCCTTTCTTGCATTCTTTTGTGTTCGGAACAGACGGTGCTCAGTACGATAAACCGTATATCCCCGTGGGTGGCAGCCGCAATATGCCGCGAGAGAATCCGGAAGTGTTTGAGATGGATGAACGGGGAAATACGCGGTCGAAATATGAGTCTACATGGATGGGACAGCCATCACCTATTTCACCTTACGGGAGGTACCGACAGTGGTGGATTGGGTGCTGGACAGGGGAGGACTGGAACGAAAGGATTTGGATTATTGCGTTTTCCATCAAGCAAATGAATTCATGTTGGAGTACGTGCGCAAAAAATGCGGACTTATGGACGCGCCCTTCCACAATGATATAGAAAAAATCGGAAATACGGTGTCTGACACTGTTCCTTTCGGGTTAGAAGATGTTTTGCGAAAGCAGGCCTCACAAATGCTTCGGAATGTCCTGTTGGCAGGGTTTGGCGTGGGCAGGATGCATTGCGGCTCTGAGCAAAATGATCTCAAGGGAGAGAGTTGTAGATGCCTTCCATATGGGAAGCATGCACGGATGGAGCGGAAGGCGTCCTGACATTTTGTTTATTGCCGATAGGAATAAGTACGAATAGATAGAAATATGGAGTGATACAAATGCCGAAGGTGAGCGTTATCTTATCTTCCTATAATCATGCGCCCTACGTGGCGGAGGCGATAGAAAGCGTCCTGAATCAGACCTTCCGGGATTTCGAATTGCTGATTTTCGATGACGGTTCCACGGATGGGAGCGCGGATATCATACGGTCATTTCGAGATGAGAGGATTAAGGCGTTTCTCTATGAGGAGAACAGGGGGCCGGCGGAAGCGGCAAAAGAGGCGTTTTACGCTGCTCAAGGAGAATATGTGGCGATACACCATTCAGATGATGTGTGGGAATTGGATAAGTTGGAGAAGCAGGTTGTGTTCCTAGATGAGCATAAGGAATATGCGGCTTGTTTTGCTTGGGCGAGTTTCATTGATGAGAATAGTTGCGTACACGAGTTGGAGGATGGAAATTTCTATAAAGAAGTGTTCCGTCAAGGCAATCGAAGCTGCATAGAATGGTTAAGATATTTTTTTGACCATCCCAACTGTTTCTGCCATCCAAGTCTCCTGATACGGAGGGAGATGTATGTAAAACACCAAATGATACCACCGGAAAGCATGAGGCAGCTTCCTGATTTTTTTATGTGGGTGAGCCTTTTGGCGGGGAAAGAAGAACTTTACATTATGCCGGAAACACTGATCCGATTTCGGTTACGCCAAAACCAAAAAGATGAGAATGTGAGTGCGGAAAGTATGGAAAATACTTTGCGACGTCAATATGAATATGTGCATATTGCACGAATTTATGCAAATCTTTCAAAAGGCATGTTCTGTCAGGTGTTTCCTGATTATGAAAAATATATTGTAGGAAATGATATCAGATTGGCTCTGGGGAAAAGATTTCTAGAATCGGATATCCCCGTATTTCGCTTTTACGGTTTGCATCTCTTGGAAAACATATTGAACGTTTCTGCCGATTGCAACTCATGTAGTCAGAAATCATATACTTGTCAGGATTTTTGGACAGATGCCGGGGCAGTGGATTGTTTTGGAATGCGAAAAAATATGCATGTGGCTCATATGGCTCTTTTTTATGATATAGGACAAGGATACCAGGGGCAGTTGAGTGTTCAGCGAGAATGCTATATTTATGAAAACCATACTTTTCTTATTTCATTTGCATTGCAGGTACCTGATGGGACAGTGGCACTAGGTTTTGCTCCCGAGAAAGGACACATGGTTGAGGTTTGGATAAATTCTTTTCTGGTCAATGGAAAGGAAATGACGTGCACAAACAATGGATTGCATGAAGAAGGTGGCAAAGATTTCTTTTATCATGGAAATCCCATGTATGAAGTACGTGGGATTTTTTCAGGTGATTTGGATATAAGGATATCGGGAGAAATGAGCTATCCTGACGGAATGATATTTGCAACGGAAGTCTACCGTCAAAAGGAAGATATCCAACGCCAGTTAGAAGAAAAAAACCGCCAGTTAGAAGAAAAAAACCGCCAGTTAGAAGAAACAACATGTCAACTTGAAATGATGGAGAACGAGGTTCAGGTCATGAGACAATCAACAAGTTGGCGTTGTACAAAACCTTTACGTCAGATTGGTCAGATGGTTCGACGTTGGAAGAAATAGGGGGATGAACATGCTGAAACAACAGATCTTGTATGCATTGAAAACTTGCTATCGCTATCTGCCTGTGGGAGCCCCGACACGTACTTATATGAAGGATAAGTTTTATTCTATTTTTTCATTTGCATTAAAAGACACGCAAATGTATCATATTTGGTACAATACCAAATATGGACTTGAGGGGTTTACGGCGGGAACTCTTGTACAGAAGCGTGGAAGATTTTCACATAAGCAAATAGAACAGCCAGGTAGGATCGGAGTCCAATTGCATCTTTTTTATATAGACTTGGCGGAAGAGTTTTTCACATATTTAAAAAATATGCCATTTGACTTTGATTTATTGGTTTCTATTGTCGATGAAAAAAAGAAGACTTTTGTAGAAGAATATTTTTCTCGTATCCCACACTTACAGCGTTGCATCGTTCGTGTTGTTCCCAACAGAGGACGCGATGTTGCCCCTTTCATCGTAGGATTTGCTGATTTACTGAGTCAGTACGATTTTATAGCTCATATTCACTCGAAAAAATCTTATTACACGGGAACGGAACAGGAAGAATGGAGAAATTATCTGTTGGAGGGACTGTTCGGGAGTGAGGAGTGGCTCCGGGAAATATTCGGTGAATTCATGGAAAACGAGAATTTAGGACTGATTTACCCACGTCCGGTTGCCAGCATGCCATATGTAGCGTTCACATGGATGTCAAATTATCCCATTGGCATGGAACTTTTGGTAAGGTTAAACGTGGCTCCAAACACAACAGAATATTTTGACTTTTCTGCTGGGACTATGTTTTGGGTTCGTTCAAAGGCCATACGGCGTCTTTTTTCGTCAGGCATTAGTATTGATGATTTCCCTGAAGAGCAGGGACAGACAGACGGAACATTGGCTCATGCTGTAGAACGTACCTTGGTTTTGTTGACGATGGATGAAGGAATGGATTATTACGAGGCTGATGTTGCTACAGGCACGTATACGATGAACTGCGGAACAAAAAATATGGGGCAGTATTTTTCCCGTTCAGCAAGAGATATCGACTTTGTTTTAAGTTTCGATGTGATTTCTTTTGATATATTTGATACGTTAATCATGAGAAAAATTTCCTCTCCTTCTTTTGTGAATGATCTCATTGGGTTGAATGTCGAAAAAAAATTAGGTATCCATATAGACTTTTCGAGATGTCGATTAGAGGCAGAACTTGCGGCTAGACAGAAACTTTCAGAAAATCAGGATTGTTCTTTGAATGAAATCTATAAAGAATTTGCAAAAGTCACCGGATTGTCAAGCGATATTTGTGAAAAAATACGTGGGCTAGAGGTGGAAACCGAGTTGGAGCAAATGACACCTCGTCTTCAGATGTTGCAATGGTTTAAAACATGTTGCAATTCGGGCAAAAGGGTAATCCTCACGTCGGATATGTATTTGACAAAAAAAGAGATGGAGAGAGTCCTCACCAAATACGGCATTCAAGGGTATGATGAGTTATACCTTTCATCGGAAACAGGATTACGAAAAGACACAGGCGCTATATGGAAAAAATTTGTCGATGATGGCATGAAAAAAAGGATGATTCACATTGGAGATAACGAGGTTTCCGATTGGCAAAGACCTGTGGATTACGGATTGGACTCTTATCATATCATGTCATCAATGAATCTTTTTTCGTTGACACGATTCGGCAGTTATTTATTGCATCGTCGTGGAAGAAATATGAGTCTTTGGGGATCAATACTATTGGGAACCATACTCTGGAAACATTTTGACAATCCATTCCTCTTTCATGAAAATAAGGGACAGAAAAAGTTAAAAAGTTTTTACGAATTGGGATATGTTATCTACGGTCCAATTTTGTTGACGTATATTTGTTGGCTGTTCCAGGAAACACGACGTGATCAGCGGCAGGCAATTCTCTTTATGGCACGTGATGGGTATTTTTTAAAACCACTTTATGAGATGTTTGTGCAGCGGCTGAATATTACGGCGTTACCTTCTGTATACTTTCTGACGTCGCGTCGTAGTATTACTATGGCATCTGTGCGAACTTTAGAAGACATATTTGTTTTGTTGGAAACACATTATGAGGGTACCATACAGAATTTCTTTAAAGTACGGTTTGGCATTGAGATCGATGATGGACAGCAAGACATAGTACTGCCCGGACGGTACGACAAACAATTGCTTCGAGATATGGTTTGCCGTTATCAGGATGCTATTTTGGATAGAGCGAAAGGAGAAAGAGACGCATATGAAGCATATATTGATTCATTGAATTTAGATTTTTCTAAAAAAATAGCACTGGTGGATATGGGCTATGCTGGGACTATTCAATATTATCTATCCCTTTTTGTGAATAATGAGGATTTTATCGGTTACTATTTTGCGACGAATCGCGAGACTCGTTTTGGTAACTTGGCTAATGAGCGTATGCGAGGTTGCTTTGCCTTCAATGAAGATTCTACAACCATTAGCGAGGGTGTCTATAAGTATCATCTTTTGATGGAGGCTGTATTAACATCGCCGGAGGGACAGTTGAATTATTTTGAACGTCAGAAAGAGAAAATAGTTCCAATATATGGAGAAAAGGAATTCGCGCAGAAGAATATTGACTCTCTACAGAATATTCATGTGGGAATTCTAGACTACTGCAAGGATGTTTTGGATACATATGGCACATCCGTATTGGATATACCTATGGATACGAGTTTTTTAGATGATTGGATGACGTGTTTTGTGCTGGATGAAGGGATGTTAGATGATGGTTTGAAAGCATTTTACGTTATAGATGATTCTTTTTGTAATCTTGCAGTGAACAACGTGCTGGATTTCTATCGGCATGGGAGAAACGGCTGAATGGTGCGGAGGAGTGAGATGTTATCCGTTGCCCTCTGTACCTATCATGGAGAAAAGTATATAGGAGCGCAACTGAACAGTCTGGCGTTACAATCTTTACTGCCCGATGAGCTGGTCGCGGCGGACGATTCGCGTGATCTTGAGACACGGAAGTTGTTGGAAGGATTTGCGGAGCAGGCATCCTTCCCGGTTCGTATCCTTCCTGCAGCGTCGGCTCCTCGGGGAATCGTGCGGAATTTCTCGCTGGCGGTGGAGCAGTGCGAAGGGGATTATATTGCCCTTTGCGATCAGGACGATATATGGATGTCTCATAAATTGGCTGTGTCCATGGAATGTATGAAAGGAATGGAACGACGATTGGGAAAGGAAACGCCTATCCTGATCCACTCGGATTTGATGACGGTGGACGGCGAAGGGCATCCGCTGTCGTCGTCCATGATGAAATCTCAAGGCATTGCGAACGAAGAGGATATGGCCGAGGCACTGAAGGTACTATTGGTGCAGAACTATGTGACGGGATGTACGGTGTTGATGAACCAATCCCTGAAACAGCTTGCCTGTCCCTTTCCCGATAAGATCGTCATGCACGATTGGTGGCTGGCGCTTTTGGCGGCTTCCTGCGGATATATCGGATATGTGGCAGAGCCGACGATTGGTTACCGTCAGCATGGAGACAACAATGTCGGAGCAAAGCGATATTTCTCGCTGCAATCTGTCTGCAAGGCGTTTCGGTTCAGGAAAAACCGGGACATGATCCTGCGTGTGACCGATCAGGCGAGGGAATTGAAGAAAAGGCTGGATGAGCATCACATCGAATCGGAATTCTTACGGGAGTATCTTCTGGCGTTGGAACAAGGCGATGTGAGGAAGATACATAATATGGGAATCAGAAAACAGGGACGGATCAGGAATTTTATGTATTATGTCTATCTATGGTTCGGCAATGATAGATAACCCAGCATGCAGATGAAGATTCTGAGTTTAGGATTACGCGACGATGTTCGGCTACATGCAGGCGGAACTGGAGGAGAATTTTGCCGAGTACATGGAGGCAGTGGTGCGAGGGGGCAGACGAGACAGATGGGGCAGGGTCATGGATCTGCAGGGTCTCATCCCGCAGTTGAAGCTGTGGTACGATGGCTTTTGCTTTTCGGCAGGTGCCGGGACGGTCTACAATCCCGTGTCCATTGGACAATTCTTTTACAATAAAGGGGAGTTCGCGAACTACTGGTTCGAGACGGGAACGCCGGCCTTTCTGCCGAAGCTCTTGACCCGCAAGAGGATGTTTCCGACGGACATGGTGGAGGCCGGCATGTCTGCCGATTCCTTGGCCGCGTTCAACTTGGCAGATTTGGCGGGCAGGGAAGTTTCTTCGGAGCGTGTGGTGCAGCTGCTCTTTCAGACCGGCTACTTGACATTGGACAGTTTGTTGGAAATGGCAGTTTGCGCAGCTTTGCCTTGCGCTTTCCCAATGCGGAGGTGCGGTCTTCTTTCGAGGTCGGATTGCTTACGACCTACGAGCGGCTCGCCGAGCCTGATACCTGTGCTTTCAAGCTGGTCAAGGCCGCCATGTCTGGCGACACGGAGCAGCATCTTTATATCATCGAGTTCAAGCTGGACAAGACAGCGATGGAGGCCGTGCGGCAGATTGACATGCAGAAATACGCGGAAAAGTACCTCCGTCCGGCTCAGGCAAAGGGGCAGACGGTCCACGCGCTGGGCATCAATTTCTCCTATGAGGCAGGCGTCAGGAATATCACGGACTGGCAGGAGAAAATCCTGACAGAGCGAGATGTTTGAGTTTGGAGGCAGTGCTTGACAATCTTATGGGCAGCAAGTAGAATTGATGCTGACGATGAAATTGATTTTAGTGGAATGGGTTGATCATATTGCGTTTGGTGACTGATTACCTTGCGGCGGCGGCAGAGAAGTGGCCTGGTAAGATTGCCGTGGTGGATGAAGTACGTCAGATGACATATGGAGAGCTCTGGCGGGAGGCGGAACGTATCGGAGCCTTTCTCGCCAGCCGAATGGAGAAGAAAGCTCCCGTAGCTCTGTGGTTCGGTTTGGAAGGGCGCAGCATAGCAGCTTCGCAGGGGATAGTATTGGCGGGGCTGCCTTATGCACCTTTGGATATATCCATGCCCAAAAAGAGACTGGCTAAGATATTCGGTACCTTAGAAGCCTCTGCCATCATCACGAACAGAGTTTGCTCGGAAGATGTGAAAAAGTTTGCAGCCACTTTACCCCAAGTACCAGAGGTATATACTTACGAAGACATGACGGAGGTAAAGCCAAGTGGGGCGGAGTTGGCAATACTGGACAGAGTGGAGTCTGTCCGCACGGAAGATGATGCCCTTTCCATTATATTTACCTCCGGTTCCACTGGTAGCCCTAAGGGGGTTATCTCTTCTCATCGCATGCTGACAGCCTGTACCCAGTGGCAGGTGAAGGCTCTGCACATGGATGAAACTACGGTGAGGGCTGCACAGTCTCCCCTGTACTTTGCTATGGGAGCTTATCTGGATGTTTATGCAACCATAGCGGCGGGTGGGGAACTGCATCTCTTGCCAAAATCTCTTTTCCTCTTCAAGAGAAAATTGATCAGTGAGTTGGCTAGACGGAAGATTAATCTTATTTTCTGGGTACCCTCCGTCATGCGATCTATAGTGGAATCAAAAGCCCTAGCATTAGAAGAACTTCCTCCCCTGCGAACCATAGCATTTTGCGGAGAGCCTATGCCGCCCCAGATTTTAGCGGAGTGGTTCAAGGCCTTTCCTCGGGCAACATTTTCTAATCACTACGGTTCCACGGAGGTCACCATTGCAGCATGGCAGGAACTGGACAGGGATACCGTTTTATCGATGGGTAAACCCTGCGGGGAGAAAGAACTTGTTATCGTCACGGAGGACGGTAGCCAGGCTGCTCCCGGAGAAGTGGGGGAAATCTTGGTGAGGGGACCTGTTGCCGTAGGATATCTGGGGGACAGGGAACGCACGGAGGAAGCTTTTGGTGTTGAAGAACGGACAGGGAAGCGATTCTTTCATACCGGCGACTTGGCCAGAATTGACGAGAATGGTGACATGGTCTATGTTTCCCGCAGTGATGCACAAGTGAAGCATATGGGCTACCGCATAGAACTGGGGGAAATAGAATCGGCGGCACTTACCATAGAGGGTCTTTCTGCTGGGGTATGCCTATTTGATAAGGAAAAGGATGAACTGGTGCTTTTCTATGTAGCAGATGATGCCTTGCGCGGCAAGGATATACTGAGGCAGCTCTCGGATAGCTTGCCTAGGTACATGTGGCCTGCCAGACTGAAGAAGCTAGAAGCAATGCCTCAGACAGAGGGAGGCAAAATCGACCGTCGGGCCCTAAAGGAAATGTTTTGACAGGGGAGAATGTCGTTATGAAACTTTTAGAGATCCTTCAAGAAATTCACCCTCAGTTTGACTATGAGACAAGTCAGGACTTCTTTGCCGACGGTCTGATTGATTCCTTTGATCTCACGCGGCTCATAGCTGCTTTGGAGGAGGAGTTTGATCTTTCCATCGACGGGACGGAGCTTAATGCAGAGAATTTCAAGAACTTGGACGCTCTGCAGGGTTTGCTCCTGCGCCATGGCGTGAAGTGAGGAGGAGTTGTGTGGGCTTTGCGGCCATTCGGGCGGTGGCGGGATATCTGCCACCGCAGATAGAGAGAAATGATATGACTGACAGGGCGGCTCAGGCTCTGGGCATTGAGGAGCGGCATGTGGCATCTTCGGGGCAGGCGGCCTCTGACCTGGCTGTGTTGGCGGCAGAGAATCTTTTTCATAAATATCCACAGGCCAGAGAGGGAATAGATTTCGTGCTCCTTTGTACGCAGCAGCCGGACTACCCTCTGCCCTCCACTTCATGCGTTGTGGTGGAAAGGTTGGGCTTGCCAAAGTCAGCAGGGGCTCTTGATTACAGTCTTGGGTGTTCTGGATATGTATATGGCCTGGCACTGGCCAAAGGACTGGTGGAAGCGGGGCTGTCCAGGCGATTGTTGCTTCTTACATCCTCTCTGTATAGCAGGAGTATAAGCTCCGAGGACAAGGCGACAGCTCCCGTCTTTGGGGATGGTGCTTCTGCCACGTTGATTGAATCAGTAGATGTTGAAAAACCCTTGCTGGATGCCTTTGTGTTCGGCACCGATGGCAAGGGGGCAAAGTCCATCATTCAGGAGGCAGGCGGCAGCCGTCTGCCGATAGGAAGCACTCCACTGGAGCGGATAGAGGACGATCATGGCAGCCATACCAAGGCCGATATTTTCATGGACGGACAGGAAGTTATGCTCTTTACGCTGCGAGAGGTGCCTCTCATGGTGGAAGAAATCTTAAAAAAAGCTGGACTTTCCAGGGAAGAACTCAGCTATGCTGTATTTCACCAGCCAAACCGATTCATGCTGGACTATGTGCAGCGGAAATGCAAGCTGCAGGATGTGCCTTTCTTCAATGATGTGAGGAAAACTGGCAACACTGTTTCGGCTTCAATTCCACTCGGTCTTGAGAGCATCATTGGGAAAAATGAAAAAACGCTTTCTCGCGTACTCTTGGCAGGCTTTGGTGTAGGACTGTCCTGGGCTGGCTGTTTGGCAGATTTATCCCGGATGTTGCCGACAGACAGATAATTGATAACATGTTTACGACTAGTATAACCCATTCCAAATAACTCGCTTGACGTAGCTCTGCTACGACTGCGCTCCTCATCCTTGTTCATGAAAATTTATCCTGCGTGAAACAGCAAGCTATTTAAAACGTGTTATACTAGGGTTCTCGTGGACGACGCCTATTCGGCGTGAGTTTGATTAGGTATCTCTGAAAGGACTAAGAATGTATTTTAATTCATATGCGTATATATTCCTGTTTTTGCCGGTGTCTGTCATCGGCTATTTTGTTGTGGCTAACTGGAATATGAAAGCTTCCAATTGCTGTTTCGTGGTTGCCAGCCTGTTTTTCTACGGGTATTGGAATATCAGTTATCTGCCACCCCAGTGGGGAGTATCCTGTGTAATTCTTTTTGCGTCCACTATAATGCCTGGAGTAATATGATATGAGTAAACCATGTATGCAGTGATGAAAAGAGGAGAGTGCTGTATTTATGAAAAAAGTTTTTCAAGGGTACTTTCCGGTGTTGTTTGTTTTCATGGATTACATTGCCGTTGTAGCAGCTGAATATCTCGCCTTTTTCCTGCGGGATACGATGGATGTTTGGCGGCATGCGACATATATGTATGATAATGCGTACATCTATGGGTGGGTGCCGCTTCTCTTCCTGATATTCCTGAATCATTCCCGTACGTACCGGCGGGCGCAGCCCATCGCGGATACCATGCGTGATATCTTTACGTCTGTGATGGCGGGATGGGGAGCTTCGATTATCCTGATTTACTTCTTGAAAGCGGGAGATCAGGCATCCCGGTTGTTTGTGGTGCTCTTTGGCTTGTCTATCTTATGCAGTATTTATCTTACGCGCTATGTTGTCCTGAAGTGCATGAAGCGTTATCATCTCTTCTATGAGCCGGTGCTTCTGATCGGCGCCGGGAGGACGGCAGAGTGCCTGATTCATTTCTGGGACGGCGATTTGGGGTATCGCTATGATGTCGTAGGTGTTGTGGACGATCATCCGGTTTCCGAAAAACTGCCGAAGGAGCTTCGTATGCTTGGTGGGTTCGACCAAGCGGTACGCATTGTCAGGATGACGGATATCCAACGTGTCATTATTGCGGCTCCGGGACTTTCCAAGGAGGCCTTGCAGGAGATGATTGCAGGGATACAGCCCTATGTGAGGGATATTTCCTTTGTGCCTGATCTGATCGGTACGCCGATGGCCGGCGTGGATGCCAGCGTACTGTTCAGCGAGAAGATTCTGATGCTGAATCTCCGAAATAATCTGGCACGCTGGTACAATCGGGTGTTCAAGCGAATCTTTGATCTGGTCTGCACCATTTTGGGCGGTCTTTTGATTTCACCCATTCTGCTGCTTCTGACTCTTTGGGTGGCCATTGACAATGGGGGACATGTGATTTTTGCCCATCAGCGTGTGGGGAAGAATGGGAAGCTGTTTCCCTGCTATAAATTCCAGACCATGCTGCCGAATGCGCAGGAATTGCTGAAAGAACATCTGAAAAAGAATCCGGAGGCGCGAAAGGAATGGGAGGAAAGCTTCAAGCTGACCCATGATCCGCGTGTGACGCGCTTGGGAGCCTTTTTGCGAAGGACCAGCCTGGATGAGCTCCCGCAGCTCTGGAATGTGCTTCGGGGGGATATGAGCCTTGTGGGGCCACGCCCCATCGTGACAGAGGAGATCCCCCGCTATAAGGAAAATATCCGTGAATACTACATGGTTCTGCCCGGCATCACAGGCATGTGGCAGGTCAGCGGGCGAAGTGACACGACCTACGAGGAGCGTGTGGCGATGGATACGTGGTATGTGCGGAATTGGTCGGTCTGGATCGATCTGATGTATCTGTTCAAGACCGTCAAGGCGGTTTTCGCCCAGCGCGGCGCATATTGAGAACACAGGGGAGGGCTTATGCCTTCCTTTTTGTTTTGGGGGTAATGTACTGGAAAAAAAGAATCCGTTGCATTATAATTGGTGTGAAGATGTCAATGTAAAAGATTTTGAAGGGGCTGTGTGGATTGCAGAAGAAAAACAAGGCGACGCTTGCATTGCTGATCAGCGCCTTAGGATTTACGGGCACGCTGCCTGCGGCTGCGGCGGGAGGCTTTGGGTGGGGGCTGGTGCATCACGGCTTTTTGGCGGCTGTCATCGGCGGGCTTGCGGACTGGTTCGCTGTCACGGCACTGTTCCGAAAGCCGCTTGGCATCGGCTATCGGACGGAGATTCTGCGTCGCAATCGTGCGCGTATCATGGATTCCATCGTGGAATTTTCCAGCGAGGATCTCTTGAGCGTGGAAAATATTATGCAGGTCGTGAGAAGGGAAAACTCCGCAGAGCTGCTGGTGGATTATTTGGAGCATCGGGGCGGGCGCGAGCGGGTGCAGGAGCTTGTGGATACCGTACTGCTGCAGACGGTGAACAGCATGGACAGCCGCCGTATGGCGGAATCCCTGACACCTGCCGTGCGCGAGGCTTTGTCGGGGGTTGCGCTGGAGCGTGTCGTGACAGATATCCTGTCTCTTTTGGCCGAGGAAAAACACGGTCGTCAGGTGCTCATGACGCTTTTGGACATTGGGCGGCAGGTATTGGATGCATCGGCCATCCAAAAGGCGCTTTTGGAGAATATCCGCATCCTGCGGAGCGCCTATGAGGGCGAATCCGCAGGACGGGCTTTTGTGCTGGCCGCGCTGGATCTTTCGGATGAAAGGATACGGGATATTTTCAATGAACGGCTGACTGCTTATCTGGAAGAGCTGCGCGCCGGGGACACGGAGGCATATACTTCCCTGGAAGCCGGCTTTGCGTCCCTGATGAAAAGGCTGGCTCAGGAACCTGAGATCGCCGAGCTGTTCCACGGATGGCAGGAGCATTATCTGCAGAAAATGGATATCGGCGGATATCTGGCGGATTGGCTGGAGCATAAGGTGAAAGGGAAACATCCCTTTTGGCTTTCGCAGATCCATCTGTTTCTGAAACGGCATATCGATGCATTCGTGGAAAGCGCGGAAATGCAGGCGCAGTTTGACCGCTTTGTGAAGGATTTTCTGGAGGAAGAGCTGCGAAAACACCATAATCTGATTCCGGGCCTGATACGTGAACGGCTGGATGAGATGGATGATGATGCCTTGACGGATTTCGTGGAGGGAAAAGTAGCGGACGACTTGCAAATGATCCGGATCAATGGATCCGTGGTGGGTGCATTTGTCGGCATGGGACTTTATTTGATTGTCTGGGGATTGGAAAGGATGTGGGGGCTGTGATCTGGTCGGGGTGGAACAAGGCCGATAAGACTCTCTTGTTTGCGGCGGCTGTGTTCTTGCTCTCGCTCTGTCTGCACCTGTCCTATCCGGATCGCGTCGTTGCGGATGGGTTCCTGTTCATCTCCGAGGCGGCGCTTGTGGGAGGGATAGCGGATTGGTTCGCCGTGACTGCGCTTTTCCGGAAGCCGCTCGGTTTTCCCTACCATACGGCGATTCTGCCGAATCGGCGCAAGGAATTCGTTCAGGCATCGGTTACGATGGTGCAGAAGGAATTCTTTTCCCGCAGGAAGATTTTCCGTCATCTGGGGCGGCTCCATTTGATGCCCATGCTCATGGAATGGCTGGATCAGAGGGAAACAAGGGAACAGATGCTGCGCCGTCTGCTGCACTATACCAGAGACCTCTTGCTGCAGCAGGATCGCGGACGGCAGGCAAAATTCCTGTCGGAGCAACTGCGGCATGCGCTCCGGGAGACTCCGGCTACGAGTATGCTGCAGGCCTGCGGTGCATGGATGAAGGCAAGCGGGCGCGACAAGGATATTCTGGAGCGTCTGGCTGCCGCAGCGCATACCTATGCCGAGCGTCCCGAGATCAGGAAGAGCCTGCAGTCGATGCTGGAAGCATACGAGGAAGAGAAGGTCAAAAGCCCGATGGCGATGCTCATGGCAGGTTTTGCGCAGGCATTGGATCTGGTGAATTTTGAAGAGGCCGCTGCGCTCATGCAGCAGCAGCTTCTCGCAATGATCGATGCGCTTGGGACAAGGGACTCGGAGCTGCAGGCAGAGATATTGCAGCTGTTCTATGAAAAGACGGAGGAACTGGGGAAGTCGCAGGAATTCCAGCGGCTGGCAGGGGATCTGCGTGATGCTCTGGTGGAGGAACTGCCGTTGGAAGAGGCGGTGTCACGCGCGCTGGAGCATGTACAGGCGGATTTCCTTGGGACGAAGGGTGCGGAGAAAGCCATGGAGAACCTGCCGGTTGTGCGTTCGCGCTTGCTGGAGGTGTTCGCTTCGGAATACTATCGTGCTTTGAGGCTGCTGCAGGAGGACGAAACGCTCCGCAAAAGCGTGGAGCATTTCCTGTATGATCTGCTGGCACGCTCGGCACTTCACGCGCAAAGTCTTGTGGGCGTTGTTGTCACGAATGTGCTGGATCGGCTGACAGATGAGCAGCTCAATCATCTGGTCTATGACAAGGTGGAGCCGGATCTGCTGTGGATCCGAATGAACGGCTCCATCGTCGGCTCAGCCATCGGATTTGTGCTGTTCCTGTGCCTGCAGATGGTATAAAAGACGTTGAAATCAGAGAGAGTTTTTGATATAATGTGAGCAGATGAAAGTGCTACCGATAGACGGTTAGCCCTAGATTCAATGGGTTACAAAGATAACCGCACAGTTTGCAGAGCCGTGGCGGTTATTTTTGTTTACCGAAGTAAAGTCCGAGGGTGAATCCAAGGCTGAACACCGTAGCAGTAAAGCTCAGCACAGTCAGCAACGAGATTACACCCATAGACATCCCTCCTTTCGCGGAGGGCTAACCGCCTATCTCTATGGTAGCACTGATACTACTCTCAGTTAGAAATTTTATTTCTTACTGAGAGTGCATGAGACTTCAGGCGTGCGTATGCACGACTGGCTTTGATAAAAATTTCCGATCATTCATTTAAAATTTTTATCAAAGATAAGTATGAGAGCATTATAGCATATTGGAATTATTGTGGAAACACAGTGGTTCTTTTTTCTTGTGAACCGGTGAAAAATGACAAAAAATTTGACGAGCACGGAAATCTGTGGTATGATGTAGTGCATCGGGACGTAGCTCAGTTTGGTAGAGCGCTTTCTTGGGGTGGAAGAGGTCGTGGGTTCAAATCCCGTCGTTCCGACCATTCATATGAAGTGAAGAGCCTCTCATCTTTTGCAGATGAGAGGCTCTGATATTTTTTCAAAGGATTGATATTTGACGGTGTTTGCGGTAAAATAATGACATAGTTTCGTAGTGTTGTGCACGTTATGCGTTTTCGGATTTCTTTTTCGGAGAAAGAAGGTATGATGAGTGACCAGCGAACAGATGACAGGGACGGATGTGCTGGCGCTTGAGCAGGGAATATATCTGCACTCAGAGGAATGGGAGATGCAGGTAGTAGGTATGGTGGATGAGATCTCGGAGGATTTTTTCGGCGTGAGCCTGGATGTCTCGGATCGGGACTTTGTGAATGCGCCGCAGCAGGGAACGGAATTGTCTGCCGCGGCGCAGGGGGATAATTGTGTATATCGCTTTGCGACAAGGCTTCGCGGGACATCGGCGCTGCCGGAGAAGAGATGGTTCCTGGATTTTCCGGAGATCGTGGAACGTCAGCAGAAGCGCCACTTTGTCCGGGTGCCTGTGCCCTTGGAAATGGGGATACAGGTGAAGCTGCCGAATGGGCTGGGGACGTTCCACAGTTCCAAGGAAATGACGCTTTGCGACATCAGCGGAAACGGCATCTGCTTTGCCTCGGATCATGAAGCGGCTGTAGGCAGCAGGGTATCCCTGCAGATCGACGACCTGCCGGGATACGGCAAGCTGAGTACCGTTGCGGAAGTCCGGCGCTGCACGCCGATCCGTTTTCTGAATCACTATGTCTATCACATTGGCGCGCATATGGCAGACGATATTTCGGAGAAGCAGCAGGACAAGCTGGTTCGTGCCTTGTTCCAGCTGCAGCAACAATATTTGAAAAAAGGGATTGGCGTATGATCGACTTACCATTGAGACGATTGAAACCGGGCATGACGATCGCGCAAAGTGTCTATAATTCCAGTGGTGCGAATTATTTGACCAGGGGCATGCCACTGACAAGCAACTATATTGAAAAACTGCGGCAGCTTGGCATACAGAATATCCATGTCCTGTCGACTTCAACGAACCGCTCCTTCCTTCCGCCGGAGGATGTGCTGGAGGAGAAGACACGGGCGATGGCGGTCAAGCGTGTCTATGACGTGTTCCAGCAGGTGCGGTCCCGCGGTACCTTTGACATCAATCCCATGGCGAAGGCGTCTGCGTCGATTGTGAACGATATCATGGAACGGCGGAACAATCTGGTGCAGTTGACGGATATCCGCTCGCATGATATGTATACCTTTGCGCATTGCGTGAATGTGGCGATGCTTTCCACCATCATGGGCGTGCTTTGCGGTTTTGAGCACGATAAGCTCTCGGAGCTTACCTTGAGCGCTTTGTTGCACGATCTTGGGAAAATCTCGATTCCGCTGGAAGTCCTGAATAAGCAGGGGCGGCTGACGGATGAGGAGTTTGCTGTCATCAAGAATCATCCCCTCGCCGGTTACGAGCATATCCAGCGCATGAATCTTCCCAATGGGGAATTGTTGTCCGTGGTTGCGCGTCAGCATCATGAAAAGATGGATGGGACGGGATATCCGGATCACCGGAAAGGGCCCAGTATTCATATCTATGGACGCATCGGCGCCATTGCCGATGTCTATGATGCCTTGACCAGCACGCGCCCTTACAAGAAGGCATACAGCCCGTCTGTGGCGTATAATATCATGGCACGCTGTTCGCCGGGGCATTTCGATGAGGAATTGCTCAGGATATTCTTCAGCAACGTCGCGATTTATCCGGTCGGGACCGTGCTTTTGACCAATCGGGGCTATGCGATTGTCAGCAAGGTGGAGTTCGGCAAGACCGAGCGTCCTGTCATCCGTGTGTTTGCGAACAAGACGCCGACGCTGCTCCCCAATGTCTATGATATTGACCTCTCGGCGGATCAGGAAACGAAGATCGAGAATGTGATCAGTGATACGGAACTGTTCCACTTTATTCACCAGATTCATTTCGATCCGGCGGATCTGCTGAGTGAAGGCGAGAATTTATAAGATAAATCAAAAAGAGAATCCCATTCGGAGCATGTCAGCTTCGGATGGGATTCTCTTTTTTGCAGGATGTTCTGTTTTTCAGCCTATTCTCTAGAATCGGAACCTCCGCAGGGAACCTTGGAGTTCCTGCGCCAGCTCTGCCAGGGAAGCGCTGGCTGTGGCGATTTCACTGGAGGAAGCGGACTGTTCCTCGGAGGCGGCAGAAACGGTTTCCATTTCCGTGGCTACCTTGCGGCCATTGGAGGAAATCTGCTCGGACATCGTCTTGATATTGTCGGCTTCGGATGCCACATGGCGGAGATCCTGCGTCATGCCGTTCACCCGCTGGGCGACATCGCCGGAGGCGTTGCGAATCTGGTCGAACACCTCGCGGAGCTGTTCCACGGAGAAAGTCCCTTCCTTGACGGCAGAACTGCCCTCCTTCATGGAAGACACGGCTTCATTGGTATCGTTCTGGATGCCGCCGATGAGTCCCGTAATGCGCTGGGCAGCATTCTGGGATTCCTCTGCCAGTTTGCGGACTTCATCCGCAACGACGGCAAAGCCGCGTCCGTGCTCGCCGGCTCGTGCTGCCTCGATCGCGGCATTGAGAGCGAGAAGGTTTGTCTGTTCGGCGATGGCGGAGATGGTTTCCACAATCTGTCCGATTTCGTGGGAGCTTTGCCCCAACTTGTCCACCGTGGCGGCAGAATGATTGACGATCTTTTCAACGCCAAGGATCTTGTTGACAGCAGTCTCAATGGAGGCGCTGCCCGCTTCCGCCATCTGCTGCGAATTGCTGGCCTGATTTGCCACATCGTTGGCGCTTCCGGTGAGGTTGTCGATGGCTATAATGGTGTTGTCCACGGATTCCATCGTGGCGCCGACATGCTGCTGCTGTTCCACAACGGCACCGGCGGCACCGGTGACGGACTGGGCTACCTGCTCGGAGGCTTGGGCGGATTGGGTTGCGCTGGCGGTGAGTTCCTCGGCTGCTGCTGCCAACTGTTCCGCGCTATGGCTGGTTGTGTGCATCAGCTTGTTGATGGTGGTTCGCATTGCCACCACGATGTCTCCCATCTTCCCGAATTCGTCCCCTCGCATGGTGGCTTCGGAGCGTGCCTCATCACGGAAGTCGCCGTCTCGCAGCCTTGCGCAGACATCCATCATGCGATGCAACGGCTTGGTGATTTCCTTGGTGATCCAAAGGCTGGACACAATGAGGATGATGAGGGTGAGGATGCTCTGAATGAGCATGTTGCGAGAGGTAGCGGAAGCTTCCTCATTGCTTGCCTTTTCGATGGCATCGGCTTCCTCGTCGGCGACGGTCGCAAGCTGGACAAAATGCTTGCCCATTCCGGTCGCATAGGCAGCGCCGGATTTATCATACAGCGCGCGTCCTTCTTCGGGCCGGCCGGCATTGGCGAGCTGCAGAGCCTCGTCCAGCACCTTGTGATAGGAGTTCCAATCCTTCAGGATGTTGTCGTAGGCCTCCTGGATATGGGGATTCCGTTCCGCTATGGGGCGGAGAAGATCCAGATTGGTTTCCATCTCCTTCACTCCGTCCCCGTACTTCTCGGTGACGCTCTGGATGCGCTTGGGATCGTGGGAACTGGTGGCAATGAGCATCATGCCCTGCATGTAGCGCATGGCATGGCGGCAATTGCCCACATAGTAAACGGATTTGAGATTCTGGGTGAATAGGGTATTCATTTCCTGATTGGCGGTTTGCAGTGCATTATAGCCGGACCGTCCCATGAAAGCCATGCCGATGGCGGCGATGGCGCACAGGATGAGCAGCTTGTATGCCACTTTGAGATTTCTGATCCACTGCATGATAGAGCCTCCTCCTTGAAATACACGACATCCTCCGCGTAGCTAATTCGACAACAGGGGGCTTGATTCCTCCTTCGTGAACCATCATAAATGAAAGAAAAGCAACGCCAGACGGTGATGTTGTCCGGCGTTGCTTTTTCCAGTGTTGATTCTTGGATTATTTTCCGAAATAACGGTCATGGAGACCCTTGAATCCGCAGCCGTGGCGGGCCTCGTCCTTCGCCATCTCATGTACGGTGTCATGGATGGCATCCAGATCCAGCTTCTTTGCAAGGACGGCAAGCTCTTTCTTGCCGGCGCAGGCGCCATGCTCCGCGTCGATGCGCATCTCCAGATTCTTCTTGGTGGAATCGGTGAGCACTTCCCCAAGCAGCTCCGCGAACTTTGCGGCATGATCCGCTTCCTCGAACGCGTAGCGCCTGAAGGCTTCGGCAATCTCGGGATACCCTTCGCGGTCCGCGACGCGGCTCATCGCAAGGTACATGCCGACCTCCGAGCATTCGCCCGTGAAGTTCTGGCGCAGCCCCTCGATGATTCTTTCATCTACGCCCTTTGCCACGCCGACCACATGCTCATCGGCAAAGACGAGCTCCCCGCTCTGCTCCTTGAACTTTGAGGCAGGAGCCTTGCAAATGGGGCACGCTTCGGGCGGGGCCTCTCCTTCAAATACATAGCCGCAAACGGTGCAAACAAACTTTTTCATATGATGACCTCCTAAAATATAGAGAACCGGAACCGGCACTGCCATCGTCAGGAAATGCTCACAAATAGATGTCAGGTTCCTTGCTCAGAGATGGCAGCCAGGGGCGTAGACCTCACGCCCACCATATCACATCCATTATAACGGAAGAGTTTGAAAGTTGAAATGTCAGAACTTCGTTAAAGTTCTCGAATATCTTTCAAAAGCTCTTTCGCGCAGGCTCGCAGAAGGTATCTCGTATTTTTTCATTCCGCAAGAGAGGGAATCCATGAGGTGAAAGAGAATCCATGTATACATGACCAAAAGACTGGACTTTGCAGGGGAGATGTGTTATGATAGGTTCCGTTGAAGAAAGGCATATATTTTTGGCAACGGAGCCATGCGAAGATGACCGAATGGAGGAGGATTCTGTCGGACATTTTTGTGTGGTTTTTTTGTAGTTATTTGAGAAAAGGGTGGTTGAAATGGCAGATTTACTGTATGTGATTCCCGCAAATTCATCAAAGGAAGACATTGCGAAGATGCTCCGGGAGCATCCTGAGATCAAGTTCGTTTCACTGGTCGGCATCGACATGGCGGGGAATGATACGGATGAAAAGATCCCCGTGCGGCTCTTCCTGAAGGACATGGATGATTTCTACGCAGGCCGTGCGGTTCAGACAGACGGCTCTTCCGTGGTGTTGTCAGGAATTGCGACGCTGAACAATGCGAAGGTGGATATGCCGATCGATCCCAACGTCAACTGGTTTGTGGACTATAATTTCGAGCATTACGACGAGGAGACAAATCGTCCGATTGGTACCTTGCGGATCCCGTCTTTCCTGATTCATGAGGGAAAGCGTGTGGATTCCCGCTCGGTGTTGACGGATACGCTTGCCTATGTCAAAAAGGAATTGCTGGATATCTTCCATGCGCATCCGAGCATCTCGGGGCTGGACGTGAACGGCGCGGATGTAACGGATGTGGAGTTCACTTCCGCAACGGAGCTGGAATTCTGGGTGAAGACACCGTTGGAGGAAGCGGAAATCGAGGAAATGAGCGCGTCCCAGGTCATGCAGGAGCAGTATTGGGAGCGTACGCACGGCGCCGTGCGCTGCGCGCTGGAGCAGTGCGTGCTGGAGCTTGACAAATACGGTTTCGGTGTGGAGATGGGACACAAGGAGGTAGGCGGGCTCAAGGCGCAGATCGACGAAAGCGGGCGCATGACCCATGTCTGCGAGCAGCTGGAAATCGACTGGCGCTTTGCAGACGCAGTGCAGGCGGCGGATAATGAGATCTTCGTGCGCACGATCGTGCGCGAGATTTTCCGCGGCAACGGTCTGGAGGTCAGCTTCAAGGCAAAGCCGATGATCGGGCTGGCGGGCAACGGCGAGCATACGCATATCGGCATGGCGGTCCGCACGAAGGATGGCAAACTGCACAATGTATTTGCGGCGAAGGAGCCTACGAAGGACTTCATGAGCGCCTTGGGGTATGGCGCCATCATGGGCCTCTTAAAGAATTATGAGGTCATCAATCCCTTTGTCTCTGCGACCAATGATTCCTTGAACCGCTTGAAGCCCGGCTTCGAGGCACCTGTCTGCATCGTGACGTCCCTGGGACATTCGCCGAAGATTCCGTCCCGCAACCGTACGATTCTGGCGGGCTTGATCCGCGACATCAACAATCCCTTCGCGACCCGTTTCGAGCTGCGCGCCTGCAATCCGTATACGAATACCTATCTGGTACTGGCCGCCATCTATTCGGCAGTGCTGGACGGCATCAAGGGAACCGTTACGCATACGACGGATGAGCTGCTGGCGGAGCTTTCCAAGCAGGCGGGTGAGGATGGCTTCTATCTGGAAAAAGATCGTGCCTATCGCAGCGAGGAAGATGTGTTCGAGGACTATACGGAGGAGGAACGCAATCGTCTGTTCGGTGCGCCCCCCGCGACTGTCTGGGAAAATATGGAGAATTTTGAGAGATATCCTGAGAAGAAGGCGGTCCTCACGGTAGGCGGCGCCATGCGTGACCAGATTATCCACGCGTTCCGTGACGGCGCGTTGATCCGCTGGAAGACGGAGCTGATCAGCCGCATCATCCCGGAAAATCGGGATATCGTGCGCAAGGCGAAGGAGATCAAGTCTTCCTTCGTGACGGACCAGGATTCCTACAACTGGAACAAAATCAACGGCATCCGTACTTACCTTGCGAAGGACAGCATTGATGAGAAATCCCTGTTCACGCTGCTGATCCAAGCGTTGAATTCCGGCGATTATGCCACGGCATCCGGCCTGCAGGTGGAGATGTATGACCGCATCGAGGAGCTCAAGGCACTTTACGATGCCTATCAGAAGAATATGATCTGATGCTCTTTGATGAAAATTTACGGGGCTTTGAAGTCATCGCCCTTTGAAAAACAAGCCTGCCGGCTCCTGTGCGCCGGCAGGCTTGTTTTATGGTCAGCTAATCACATTCTGCGGCAGGATTTCCGCCTTCGGTGCAGAATTTTGGGAAGAGGGGATATGCGCGGCAAACGGCTGTCAGAGTTTTATCTCTGCGACATCCGTATCGTGTGCCGGAACTGAAGAAAAAGTTTTTTTATCAGGAGGATAGGTCCATGCCCAAGAGCAATCTGACCACTCTTTGCTACATTGAGAAGGACGGCAAGTATCTCATGATGCATAGGGTGAAGAAAGAACATGATATCAATAAGGACAAGTGGGTGGGCGTAGGGGGACACTTTGAGGCGGATGAAAGCCCGGAGGAGTGCCTGCTGCGGGAGGTGAAGGAGGAGACGGGGCTGACGCTGACCGGTTACAGGCAGCGGGGCATCATCACCTTTATTTCTGATAGGTGGCAGACGGAGTATATGTTCCTCTACACCGCATCCGGATTTGAGGGGGCCATGGCCGACTGCAGTGAGGGCACGCTGGAATGGTTGGACAAGGCTGCTGTTTATGACCTGCCGGTGTGGGAGGGGGACAAGATATTCTTTCATCTGCTGGAGGAGGGGCGGCCTTATTTTTCCCTGAAACTCAGGTATGCAGGGGAGGAGCTTGCGGAGGCGGCGCTGGATGGCAGAGCTTTGTCCGAGGCAGACATGGAGCTGTTAGCGTCTGATACGCGATAATTTTTTCGACAGATTCCACTTCAGGAATACAGAGGCAGATGCCAGAATATTCCAAGGCCCATGCATCTGTGTCGATTCAAAGATGCCGGTCTTGCACCAGATGGCGAAATGCTCGCAGTTGGAAAACATGAGGTGGTAGCCTTTGGTTCCGATTTTGCTTCTTGCTCGGGCTACTGTCTCCTGAGGAGAGTATATTTTCGGCATTTTTCCCCTCGGCAGCATCGCCTGTCCCCATGCCTCGTGCAGGAGTTCAAAGAATTCCATTTCTTCCGGTGTCGGCTCTGCGGATTCCGCAGAGCCCTCTGCGATTGCCGTTCCTACCAGGTCTGTTTTCTGCTGCGGGACGGCAGCGTCTGTTGTATCAGGAAAGGGTATCCGGTACAGGACATCTTTCTGCGCAAACATCTCCAAGGGAGTTTCGCGGATTTCGCCGTTGCGATAGTCATTCGTTCCGTTCTTGGTATAGTGGATCACGTTTCCCTCGCCTGCATAGATTCCGTAGTGCTTGTATGCTCCGCGATCGACATATATGATATCCCCCATGCGTAGTTCCACTTTTTACACCGCTTTCTGTGAATAGGGATGGACTTTTGCTTACATACCGTTCTTATTCGACGTGGAGTTGAAAAATCCTACCGTTGCGATGCTTTCTTTCCTTGCTGACCATGTACGCTCGTGATATAATCCAATCCAGATGATTTTTGACGTGAGGATGGTCAGGCTATGTTGCAACGATTCAAGGGGACTTTGATGCTGCTTATGGCGGCGTTTATCTGGGGGACGACATTCGTGGCCCAGATGGCGGGTATGGATGAGCTGGGGCCGTTCACCTATGCGGCAGCGCGCTTTGCGCTTGGCTTCTTGTCCTTGCTCGTGCTGTGGGGGTTCCTGCATCGGAAGCGCGAACAGGCAAGGGCGGAGGGAGCCTATCACAGCGGCTGGAAAGCCGGGCTTGGGGCCGGCTGTATCATGTTCGTTGCCAGTTCGCTGCAGCAGGTAGCGATGCTTTATACGACAGCGGGAAAGACGGCATTCATCACATGTCTTTATATCATCCTGGTGCCGCTTTTTGCTGTGTTCCTGCACCGGACCGTCCATGCGGAAAACTGGCTGGGAGCGGTCATGGCGGTGACAGGGCTGTTTTTTCTGGCCGTGCACGGCGACCTTTCGCTCTCCATGGGGGATGCCATCGTCCTGGTGTCGGCGGTCTTTTGGACATTTCATATCCTGTTCATTGACCACTTTGCCGGCAGAGCGGATGTGGTAGAGCTGTCTGTCGGTCAGATCGGCATATGCGCGCTGTTCAGCTCTTTTGCGGCACTGGCCCTGGAGGAAATCGCATGGCAGCCGATGCTGGATTCTTACGTTGCGATTCTGTATGGCGGCGTGATGTCGGCCGGCGTTGCGTTTACCCTGCAGATCGTAGGGCAGAAATACGCGGACCCCGCGCACGCGGCTATTCTCATGAGCTTTGAGGCAATTTTTGGCGCATTGGCAGGGTGGGCAATTTTGGGTGAGGTCATGTCAGGACGCGAGATCTTTGGCTGCGTCCTCATGGCAGCCGGCATGATCGTGACGCAGCTTGGCGGTATCCTGAGAAAAAAGGAGATGGCAGAAATTAGTCCATATGTCTCTTGAATTTTTGCTTTAAGCAGAGTATAATCAAACGTGAAGGCAACGAAGATCTGCTTGCGGAATCGCGGTGTGATGCCGACAGACGGTGGCGGCATCCAAGGGTTGGCAGATTGATTCATGAGAAGTTCCGAAATCTTTTAAGGAAGTGTTTTTCGTGAGGCTGGATGGTTTGAAAATCCTTCTTGCTTGCTTGACGGTGGCATTCCTCAGTTGATGCTGTGGATGACAGAAGCCGGAGAAGTGATAGGCAGAGCCTTTGGTGGCTCTGCTTTTCTTTTTTGGAACTTTGGATTCTTGAGAAGGAAAAACGCGCTTTGTGTCGAATAGGTATACAGATATCCTAAGCGAGAGGAGCCTGGTCTATGGCATCGGAAGATATGGCAATCAAGGGCGCGAACATCAATATCAAGGTGCTTGGTATTGGCGGCGGCGGAAATAGTGTTTTGCAGCGCATGGCGGAAAGCGATTTTTTGGATATTGAACTGGTTGCGATCAACACGGAAGTGAAGCAGCTGGCAAGGATGGATGCTTCGAAAATCAAATCGGTGCAGATCGGCGAGGCTCTGACCAAAGGGCGCGGTACGGGCGGCAATCAAGAGTTTGGCGCGAAGGCCGCAAAGATGGAAGAAGCGAAATTGAAGGCCAGGATGCAGGGCGCCGATATGATTTTCGTGACAGCGGGCATGGGCGGCGGCACGGGAACCGGCGCGGCTCCGGTCGTGGCGCGTCTGGCAAAGGAAATGGGAATCTTGACGGTCGGCGTCGTCACGGTGCCCTTCGCATTTGAAGGTGCGCGCAAAAAACGAATGGCAGAAGAAGGGATTGTGCGGCTGCAGGCCTACATGGATGCTTTGATCGTGGTGCAGAATGACAATCTCATGAAGCTGCCGGAAAATCGTACGATGTCTCTGGTGGAGGCATTCCATGCGGCGGATGAGGTGCTGAAGCAGGCGATACGCTGCGTGGCAGAGCTGATACTGACGACGGGTGTCGTGAATGTGGACTTTGCGGATGTCACGACGATTTTCCGCCAGAGTGACAGCAGCGATGCGCTTCTGGGCATCGGGCGCAGCAAGGTCAGTGCGGTCGCGGCGGTGCAGCAGGCCATCGAGAGCCCGCTGATCGACAAGTCGCTGAAAGGGGCTAGGGGCATTATCCTGAACATCACAGGGGATGACAGCCTGAGCCTGTATGATGTGAACGAGGCAACGAGCTATATCTACAAGCAGACCGATGATGATGTGAACATCATATTCGGCACGGTCATCAATCAAGCCATGGACGGCGTGATCCAGGCGACCATCATTGCGACGGATTTTGCGGACAGTCTGGCGTTGAAGGCTCCGGCCGTGGAGGTGCCGCAAAATAAGGTGGCCGTGGCAGCGAATTCGGATTTGAGCTTGGAGGCACCGAGTTTTATGCAGAAAACCGGAGATGAGCCGAAAGCTGGCAACGGGGCCTTTGCGATTCCTGCTTTTCGGCTGACGCAAGAGGAACCTCCGAAGGATTGATGGGGAAATCATCGGATAGAGGAGGATTCTGTTGGCAGGTTCAGAGCGTTTTTCCCGTACAGAGATGCTCTTGGGACAAGAGGGCATGGAGCGGCTTGCGGCGAGCACCGTCGCGATTTTCGGAATCGGAGGCGTGGGCTCCTTTGTGGCAGAAGGGCTTGCACGCGCCGGCGTGGGGCATTTGGTGCTCATTGACAATGATGTGATCTGCCTGTCGAATATCAATCGGCAGATCCATGCGACTGCGGATACGGTGGGGAGACGCAAGACCGAGGCAATGCGAGAGCGCATTCTGGGAATCAATCCCGAGGCGGTCGTGGACAGGATCGATGATTTTTACCTGCCGGAGAACGGGGAGAAATTTTTTCGGCAGGATTATGACTATGTGGCGGATGCGATTGATACGATCACGGGCAAGATCCACTTAGTGCTCCAGTGCCATGAACGGGGCATTCCCATCATTTGCAGCATGGGAGCCGGCAATAAGCTGGAGCCGGCACGGTTCGAGGTAGCGGATATCTATGATACGAGTGTGGATCCGATTGCCCGTATCATGCGGAAAAAGCTGAAGGAACACCGCATCCCGCATCTGAAGGTGGTATATTCAAGGGAAAAGCCGATAGCAGCCGGGAGCGGCGATCCGGCAGGGACACGCGCCGTGCCGGGCAGTATTTCCTTTGTTCCGTCGGTGGCAGGCCTGATCATGGCGGGTGAGATCGTGCGGGATTTGATAGCATAGCATAGGAACTAGTGCACTGGCACATTGATATTTGAACAATCTGCACTGTCTATGACGCCACCTGCTTCGTTATCGTCGCTTGACGTAGCTCTGCTACTACTGCGCTCCTCTGCCTCGCATCTGGCGACATATCCAGCACATATTTGTCCAATTATCAATGTGTCAGTACACTAGCTTGGAGGGATGCTGCGTGAGGGTTGCGGTCATGGGCTGCGGGCGTTGGGGCTCGTTCCATGCGTGGTATGCGGATCATGTCGGCCATGAGGTGGTGCTGTGGGGGCGAGAGGGCTCCGGTCATATGCAGGAGCTGATGGAGACACGGAAAAATGAATATCTGGAGCTTTCCGAAAGCATTCATTTGTCTCAGAATCTGCAGCAGACGGCAGACTTCGCGGAACTCATGGTGATTTCCGTCAGCGCGCAGCAGCTGAGGGCTTTTCTGCCGTCGCTGAAAACTGCGCTGGCGGGCAGAAAGAAAAAAATCCTGCTTTGCATGAAGGGGCTGGAAATCGGCACGGGAAAGCGCCTGTCGACCGTGTTCCGTGAAGTCATGGGCGGCGACATGCCCGTGGCGGTCTGGGTCGGCCCCGGGCATGTACAGGATTTCCTGCGGGGAATCCCGAACTGTATGGTGATTTCCTCCGAGGATATGGAGCTTACACGGGAACTGGTGGAGGCATTTTCCAGCTCCCTGATCCGCTTTTACTACGGGAAGGATCTTTTGGGGACGGAAATCGGCGCGGCTGCGAAGAATGTCATCGGGCTTGCCGCAGGCATGCTGGACGGGCTGCGCTATGGAAGCCTCAAGGGCGCGCTCATGGCACGCGGCGCCAGTGAGCTTTCGCGGCTGGTCGCGGCGATGGGCGGCGATGCGATGACGGTGTACGGGCTGTCCCACTTGGGGGACTATGAGGCGACGCTCTTCTCGCCGCACAGCAACAACCGCAGATTCGGAGAGGATTTGATTGCGGGAAGGTCTTTTACGAAGTTGGCGGAGGGCGTATACACGGCAGAGGCTTTGATGGCGCTTTCGGAGCAGTATCAAGTAGAGCTTCCGATTTGCCGGACGGTTTATGAAATCGTCTGCCATCATAAGGAGCCCAGGGAACAGCTGACACAGCTGTTTTTACGGGCTACCAAGGCAGAGTAGGAACTGGCAGGAACATGTTGGACAATGGGGGGTGAGCGTTTGCTGAATGTTGGAGACAAGGTGTTTTATCCGATGCATGGTGCCGGAGTGATTTCGGGCATTGAGGAGAATGAAGTCAATGGCGTGACGAAGTCTTATTATGTGCTGCATATGCCGATGGGCAGCCTGAAAGTGATGCTTCCGGTGGATCATATGGACAAGATCGGGCTGCGGGATATCATCCCCAAGGAAAAGGTGGAAGAAATCCGTCAGGTGCTGGCAGATCGTCCTGACCGCATGCAGGGCAGCTGGAACAAGCGGTTCCACGCGAATCTGGAACGCATGAAGTCCGGCGATATTCTGGATGTGGCGGCAGTGGCAAGGAATCTTACCCTGCAGGATCGCAAACGCAGGATTTCCAGCGGAGAACGCCGCCTGATGGATTTGTCCCGCCAGATTCTGGTCAGCGAGCTCACCTTTGTGTGCGAAAGCACCCCGGAAGAGATGATGGCATGGGTGGATGAGATATTGAGCAAGCATAGCGTCACATGATCTGCTATGGAGATGTATGATGGGGCCTTTCCTTTTGGTCACAGTTCGCTTCCTGCGGACGGATCGAAAGGAGAGGCTTTTGAAAGGAGGTGAGAAGAATGATGATGGATCGAGTGCTTCGTTTTTTGATTACCCTGTTTTTTGCATTTGCCGGAGGCGCTGTCCTAAATCTTGCGACGCCGTTGCTGGCTGCTGTGATTACGGCAGAAATGATGAACATGGATATGGGGATTTTCAAGATTACCCTGATGAACCTGATTTGCATTCTGGCGGGAGCTGTCGCAGGAGGCTTGGCCGGGTGGCTTTCTTCCGGCTTTTTCATTGGCAGGCTCAAGAAGTTTTCCGTGTTTGTGGAAAAACAGCTCAGCAAGATGCCGATTCACGATGTGATTGCGGGCGCCGTGGGACTGGCGATTGGACTTATAATTGCGAATCTTTTAAGTTACTCTTTTGCAAAGATCCCTGTGGTAGGAGATTATATCCCTGTTATTTTCAGTATTGTGCTTGGTTATTTGGGAATCCATATTACCATCAAGAAGCGCACGGAGCTTATCGGTATTTTTGATTTTATTCCGCGTGTGATGAAGGATGTGGTGCGCAGCCGTGACAAGGGGCAAGGCGCTGTCCCGGCATCTGCGGGGCAGCAGCCGATGCTCGCTGCCCCCGCCGAAAAAACGGATCGGCAGTACAAGCTGCTGGACACAAGCGTCATTATCGACGGACGCATTGCGGATATCTGCGATACGGGATTCTTGGAAGGAACGCTTTTGATACCGGTCTTTGTGCTGGAGGAACTCCAGCATATCGCGGACTCGGCGGATGCGTTGAAGCGTGTGCGCGGGCGCCGCGGGCTGGATATCCTGCAGCGCATCCGGAACAGTGAGCGCATGAAGGTCGAGATCACGAACGAGAATTTCGATGATATTGCGGAGGTGGACTCCAAGCTCGTGCGCCTTGGCCAGAAGGTGCATGGGAAGATCATCACGAATGATTTCAATCTCAACAAGGTCGCGCAGCTTCGCGGCGTGGAGGTGCTCAATATCAATGCGCTTTCCAATGCAGTGAAGCCGGTGGTGATTCCGGGTGAGACGATGAAGGTCATGGTGGTGAAAGATGGCAAGGAACCCGGGCAAGGTGTTGCCTATCTGGATGACGGCACGATGATCGTGGTGGAGAATGGCAGACGCCATTTGAACCATGAGATTTCCGTAGAGGTCACGTCTGCCCTGCAGACGGCTGCGGGCCGCATGATTTTTGCAAAGCCTAGTACGGTAAGTACAAAGCAGTAAGGATGAGCCGAGATGGTGAGTGTTGTATTTCCCGCCGCAGGGAAGGGAAGGCGCATGGGCGCGAGGAAGAACAAGGTCCTGCTGGAGATCGGAAAGGTGCCGATGCTGGTGCATACCATGCGGCGCTTTTCCAAGTCCCCACAGGTGGACTTCCTCGTTGTCGTGGTTGGTGCGGATGAGGTCGCTGATATTTCCGCCATGCTGAAACTGGTTTCCGGTTTGAAGCCCTATCGTGTGGTGGCAGGCGGTTCCGAGCGCCAGTATTCCATTGCCAACGGACTGAAGGTTGTGCCGGAGGCCTCGGATGTGATTCTGGTGCATGACGCGGCGCGTCCCTTTGTCAGCCTGAAGACGATTGAGGGTGTGATTGAGACAGCGCGGAGGGACGGCGGCGCGATTGCCGCGGTTCCCGCAAAGAATACCATCAAGTTCGTGGATGCGGAGGGGACGGTCGTCAGGACCCCCGCGCGTTCTGAGCTTTGGGAGGTGCAGACACCCCAAGGGTTCAGGCGGGAGATTCTGCTGCGTGCCTATGAACAGGCAGAACGGGATGGATTTCTGGGGACAGACGATTCCGGTTTGGTGGAGCGCCTTGGCGTTCCGGTGAAGGTCGTGGAGAGCGACGGGAGGAATATCAAGGTGACGACGCCGGAGGATATGATCGTGGCGGAGGCTTTCCTAAAAGAAGAGCTGAAAGGGAAATTTCGGAAGAAATTAAGGAACCACTGATTAAATGAGTTTTTGTCATTGTCGAAGGATTTTTCTGTCAGGCAAGAAAGAGGCCGTGAAGTCGTAGCGACGCGCAGCTAGTCCTTTAGGGCAGAGCTACGTCGAACGGCATCTGACGCAGCATGACAGAAAAAGACTCGGCAAGGGCAAAAGGGAATTGATCAGTGGTTCCGTAAGGAGATTGTCATGACACGGTTTGGGATGGGATACGATGTGCACCGGCTGGTCGAGGGGAGGAAGCTGATTCTTGGCGGGGTGGAAGTGCCCCATACGCTGGGACTTCTGGGGCATTCGGATGCAGACGTGCTCTTGCATGCGGTTGCGGATGCGCTTTTGGGAGCGGCGGCGCTGGGGGATATCGGGAAGCATTTCCCCGATACGGATCCGCGCTTTGCGGGTGCGGACAGTGCCAAGCTGCTGGCGCATGTGGTGAAGCTGCTGAGAGAGAAAGGCTATTCTGTAGGCAACGTGGATGCGACCATCGTGGCGCAGAAGCCGAAGCTGGCACCCTATATCGAGGCAATGCGAAATCGCATCGCGGAGGTGTTGGAGGTGGAGCCGGATCAGGTCAGTGTGAAAGCGACCACAGAGGAGAGATTGGGATTCACCGGCGCGGAGCAGGGGATTTCTGCCTATGCGGTTGCCGGCATTGAGAAGATTTGAGAAATAGGACTTCCGAGCCGCTTTGGAAGTCCTTTTCGATAACGTGCGCGGGGGGAGACGGTATGAGATTTTTTTCGCGGATCCGCAAGGACATCCGCGTCATATTCGAACGCGATCCTGCAGCGCGGAATGTGCTGGAGGTGCTGTTCTGCTATTCGGGTCTCCATGCCATCTGGCTGCATCGCCTTTCCCATGCGCTTTACCTGCGAGGATGGGTTCTGGTGCCGCGTTTGATTTCCAACTTGGGGCGCTTTTTGACGGGGATTGAGATTCACCCCGGAGCGACCATTGGGGACGGGCTGTTCATTGACCATGGGACGGGGATCGTCATCGGCGAGACGGCGGAGATCGGAAAGAATGTGACGCTGTACCAGGGGGTGACCTTGGGCGGCACAGGAAAGGAAAAGGGAAAGCGCCATCCGACCATCGGAAATAATGTGGTGGTTGCCACCGGCGCAAAGGTGCTGGGCTCCTTCAAGGTGGGCGATCATGCGAAAATCGGCGCAGGTTCCGTCGTGCTGTGCGAGGTTCCGCCCTATGCGACGGTGGTGGGCATCCCGGGCCGCATTGTGGTCCTGCATGGCCAAAGGGTGCACAATGAGGAGGATATCCGCAACGCAAGGCTGCAGGCATTTGCAGAGCAAGGGTTCGATGTGGAGAACCCCATGATCTTAAAGGAACTCAGCGAGGAAATCGACGTGGATCTGGATCATAATTTGCTGCCGGATCCCGAAAGCGAGATTATCCAGACACTGTCCCGGCAGATCTATGGACTGGAGCAAAAGCTATACGAGATGGAAAAGAAGCTTGCGGCGCAGGAAAAAGCTTCCGGTGCCGCTCATGCCACTAAGAAATCAACGAAAAAGCCGCGAAAACCGGACAGACAGCGTCGGACAGGAAACGGTAAGCAGGTCAGGTCCGGCAAACGAAAAACGGAGGATGAAGGGGAACATGCTGAAAGTATATAATACGATGACACGCGCAAAAGAAGAATTCCATCCCTTGGAGGCAGGAAAAGTCAGTATTTACTGTTGCGGCGTGACGCCGTACAATCATCCGCACATTGGCAATGCGCGTCCGTTTGTGACCTGGGATGTGATCCGGCGCTATTTCGCGAAGCGCGGCTATGAGGTGCGCTACATCCAAAATTTTACGGACGTGGACGATAAGATCATCAACGCGGCAAATGCGGAAGGCTGTTCCTGGAGCGATATTTCGGGACGCTATATCGAGTCCTATTTCCGCTCGATGGATGCGCTGAACATACGGCGCGCGGATCTTTATCCCCGGGTGTCGGAGACGATGGAGGATATCATCCGCATGGTGGAGACTCTCGTGGAAAAGGGCTATGCCTATGTGCTTGAAAATGGCGATGTGTTCTACCGTGTGGAGAAGTTCGAGGAGTATGGGAAGCTCAGCGGGCGCAAGCTGGAGGATATGCAGGCAGGGGCGCGGATCGATGTGGACCGGCGCAAGCATCATCCGATGGATTTTGCGCTCTGGAAAGCCGCGAAGCCCGGTGAGCCGTCTTGGGACAGCCCTTGGGGGAAAGGGCGGCCGGGCTGGCATATCGAGTGCTCTGCCATGTCCTTGAAGTATCTGGGGGAGAAATTCGATTTCCATGGGGGCGGAAGCGATCTGATCTTCCCGCATCATGAGAATGAGATTGCCCAGTCCCAGGCATGCATCGGGGATGCTCACGCTTTCGCCCGGTATTGGCTCCACAATGGCTTCATTACCATCAAGAGCGAAAAGATGAGCAAGTCGAGGAACAATTTCTTTACGGTGAAGGATATCCTGCAGGAATTCCCCGGTGAGGTTATCCGTTTCTTTATTCTGCAGACGCATTACCGCAGCCCGCTGGATTTCAGCGACGAGCGCTTGCAGGAGGCGCAGACGAGCCTTGCGCGGCTGCAGAATACCAAGGCATGTCTGGAGGAACTTTCCGCCAAGGAAGGCACCGCGGAGACTGCTGCGGAGCTTTGCGGGAAGGCGGAGACCCTGCTGGCGGAATTTTACGAAGCCATGGAGGATGATTTCAATACGGCGCTTGCCATCAGCCAGATGTTTGCGCTGTCGAAGGAAATCAATATCTATTATCAGGACGTGGTTGCGGGCAAGACGGAGCCGGATGCGAAGCATCTGGAGCGTGTAAAGGATATTTACATGGAAATGGCAGAGGTCACCGGCATATTGGAAGCGCAGGACACGGCAAAAGAGGACGGGCTTGCGGACAAGCTGATGGACATTATCATCGGAATCCGTCAGGATGCGCGCAAGGAGAAGAATTGGGCCGTGGCGGACAGGATTCGTGACGAGCTGAAGACGGCAGGAATTATGCTGGAGGATACACCTCAGGGAGTGCGGTGGAAAAAAGCATGAAATTTGATCATTTCAAGATGCTGGTGGACATGATGTTCGTTCCGGACGGGGCGGGCGGCGTGCAGCAGCGATACAGCGCAGTGGATGTGAAACAGCTTCACCCGCTGGTGCTCGCGTATATCGGGGATGCGTACTTTCATCTGTTTGTGCGGGGACGTTTGCTTTCCTACGAGCAGGCCAAGGTGCAGGCATTGCATGAATTCAGTGCGCAGATTGTGTCGGCTGTCTGGCAGGCAAGGGCATGGCACGGCATTGAGGAGATGCTGACCGAGGAAGAAAAAGCCATCTTCCGGCGCGGACGGAATGCGAAAAGCCATGCGCCGCGCAGCGCGTCCGTGGCGGAGTATCATATCAGCACCGGTTTTGAGGCGCTTCTGGGAAGCCTTTATCTGGAAGAAAAGCATGATCGGCTCTACGAGATCGCGGAGGCTTCCTTCCAGGTGATTTCCAAGCAGATGATGGAAGAGATCAGAAAGAGAAACGGGGATAAGAAGTTATGATCAAGGTAAAGCTGCTGGACTATACGCCGGAGCCGGAGCGCGTGGTGGCCATGGCGGCAAGGCTCTGTTATTCCGCTTGCGGCGCGGAGGAGCTTTCGGAACGCATGAGCGATGAAAAAGTGCGGGAAATGGTGGAGAAGATGGTGAAGCTTGGGCATGCTTCCACCATTGAGCATGTATCCTTTACCTTTGGCATTGAAGGAGTTTCCCGGGTGCTCACCCATCAGCTGGTCCGGCACCGCATTGCTTCCTACGACCAACAGTCCCAGCGCTATGTGGCGGCGCATCATTTTGAATACATCACGCCGCCCACGATTGCGGAGAAGCCGGAGACCAAGGCGAAGTTCGATGCGCTGCTTGCCAAGATCCGTGAAAGCTACGATGAGCTGGTGGAGATGGGGGTGCCGAAGGAGGATGCCCGCTATGTGCTGGCAAACGCAACGGAAACGAAGATCCTCGTGACGATGAATGCGCGATCGCTTTTGCACTTCTTCAACCTGCGCTGCTGTTACCGGGCGCAATGGGAAATCCGCGAGATGGCGTACAAGATGCTCGAAGAGGTGCAGAAGGTCGCTCCCGTTCTCTTCAAGAACGCAGGGGCCTCCTGTGTCAATATGGGCAGATGTCCCGAAGGCGAAATGACCTGCGGGCATTTTTCGGAGATGATCAAGAAACGGGTGTGATTCTATGGGAAACAGGTCAGCGTTCCTGATCCAGGGTGCGATGGATGTCGAATGCCGGCATATCGTGGAATTGATGCAGGACGTCCGGGAGATGGAAATCGGGAAGTGGTATTTCGCGGAAGGTTCCTATGAGGGAATTCCGCTGGTGGTCAGCGAGACCCAGTGGGGCATGGCAAACGCGGCAGCCACAACGGCATTGGCGATGGAGCGCTTTCATCCGTGCGCGGTCATCAGCCAGGGAACGGCAGGAGGACATGATCCGAGGCTCCATACCTACGATCTGGTCATCGGGCGGCAGACGGTCAATGTCTCGGCTTGGAAGACCCGGTACAGGGCGCGCGGCGAGGGCGTAGACGAAAGCACGATGGAGAAGCTGGGTGTCTTTGCCTATGACAAGGAAAAACGGGCCTTTACGCAGGAGGTGTACCATGACTGCGATGCGCTGCTTTTCGAGGCGGCCATGAGCCTGCGGGACACCTATTCCTTTGGAAAGGCTGTGGAAGGCATCATGGGAACCAGTGACAGTTGGAACTGCCAGATCGACCGGATCCTGTTCCTGCATGAATTCTATGGCACAGCCGTGGAAGAGATGGAGGGAGATGCCGTTGCGCAGATCTGTCAGACCTATGACGTGCCCTTTCTCTCCATCCGCGTGATTTCCAACACGGTATTCGAGGGAGATCGGGATTGGGACAGAAAAGTCGGCATTGCATGCCAGGATTATGTATTGCGCACGATTCAGAACTATGTTCAAAGGATGGAGCAGACGAAAGGATGAGCGGAATGGAGAAAGATTTCTTGGAAGCCTGCAGGGCATGCGGAAAAGCGCGTACGGATTTTCAGGCAACGCCGGAGGAGAAGGAAAGGCTGTATCAGACCTGTGTCGTGCTGGGGCAGGAGCTTGGCAAATCCAGTTATGAAATCGAGCGCGCGATTGAGAAGGCCGTGGATGAAAGTTACGGGAATTGATGCATGATAGGAGGATATGAGCGTGGATCTGAGTCTGGCTGAACTTTTGAAGGTAATCCTGCTCGGTGTGGTCGAGGGCCTTACGGAATGGCTTCCGGTCAGCAGCACAGGGCATATGATCCTGGTGGATGAATTCATCCGGCTGGATGTGAGCAAGGGATTTATGGATATGTTCCTGGTGGTGATCCAGTTGGGTGCCATTTTGGCGGTGGTGGCGCTGAACTTTGAAAAACTGAATCCCTTTTCTTCGTGGAAGACGAAGCGCGAGAAAAAGGACACGGTACAGCTTTGGATGAAGGTGATTCTTGCCTGCATCCCCGCGGCTGTGATCGGCTTGATGTTCAACGACTATATGGAGGAGCATTTCATGACGGCTCCTGTGGTGGCATCGACCTTGATCTTTTACGGCGCGATGTTCATCTGGGTGGAGAACTACAACAAGAACCGCCGACCGTCCATTACGGATCTGGCGAAATTGGATTACCGCACGGCATTCATCATTGGCATGTTCCAGGTGCTTTCCCTGGTCCCGGGCACTTCGCGTTCCGGCGCCACGATCCTGGGCGGCATCCTGTTCGGCGCTTCGCGGTATGTGGCGGCGGAGTTCACGTTCTTTTTGGCGATTCCCGTCATGTTCGGGGCCAGTCTTCTGAAAATGGTGAAATTCGGCCTGCATTATACCGGGACGGAGCTTTTGATCTTGGCGGTGGGAATGGTGACGGCATTCATCGTCTCGATCCTTTCCATCAAATTCCTGCTGCAGTATATCAAGAAGAATGATTTCAAGCCCTTTGGCTGGTACCGCATCGCCCTCGGCATCATCGTGCTGGGGTACTTGTTCTTGATCGGGGATCCCACGCTGCAATAAGGAACTGTAATGTAAAGGCTATTTATGAACAGTTCCTGAGATGGGCCACAGGCAGTCGGGCTTTTAGCGGTGGGTGTTTAGGGCGTGTTGATTAAATGAGCTTAGTCCAGATTTGTGGGGATTACCGCAGGCATAGTGGTGCTATGCTGAGGATTTGTCAACGCAGCAGGGGCAGTCAAGACCCGCGAAGATGGGCTGAGTGAATTAATCAACACGCCCTAGTTTAAAAACGGTATAAAAATCTTTACCATCGTTCCGCCGCCATCGCGCGGATAAATCTTTAAATTCCCTTCGCAGAACATTTCCAATCGTTTTTGAATATTTTTCAATGCAAAATTTTCTCTGCCGTCGTCAAGTTCAAACTCTGCTCCATTGTCCTCAACAATAATTTCATTGCCCGATTTTGTTTCGCGCGTCAAAATTAAAATGTTTAAAGGATCAGAATCAAGATCAAGTCCATGCTTAACGCAATTTTCTACAATCGGTTGCAATGTCAGCGGCGGAATCTTAAAATTTACATACGGCGTGTCGTATTCAATAAATAAATTTTCTTCAAACTGCGCCTGCTCTATGGCAAGATAGAAAATAAAATCGTCCCTTTGTGAGTAATCGCCATAAAATTTTTTCGCAGGTAATTTGTAAAATCCAACATGACTTTCTGCGCTTGTTTTGGATTTTGCGAACAAAGATAATAAATACTCGTCATAGTGTTGTATATGAAGTGCGGACGCATTTGCAAGACCAAAATGTTCGCTTGCTGACCCAAAATTTCATGTTGTTGTCGTAAAAAATTTTCTATATGATCAATCAAAATTATGACAAACATTCCAAGCGCCGAAAGAATTATTCCAATCGCAACCACCAACGGATTAAAAATTATCGTATGAAAAAGTATCGCAAACATCATCGACAAAGTATTGACTATAAATGCTGCGTAGTATTTTTTCGACAACATTTTTCTGCGTTTTATGACCGCGATTAAATTTATAAACGCCATTATTACCATTTGACCTATTAAGATTGTGTGCAGTTCGTTTCGATAAAAAATATTTTCATCCGTTATATAATAAAAAATCCCTGTAAATTGAGTTGTTGCAAGCAAAATTAAAAATACAACATATACGATAAGCTCCGAATAAAAAAATTTGCTCTTGTGCCAACTGTCCCCGCAACAATGCAACAAAAACAATGTGACCATAAATATATTGAGGGGAATAAAGAAATATTCAAAGAAAACCGCTATTCTTTCCACAATCGCCGCATTTGAACATAATAACGTAAACGAATCGATCAAATATGTAATTACCAATAGCGTTAAAATCGTGAAAAGCGCGATAAAAAATTTTCTCTTCCATTTTTCCATGTCAGGCGTTATTGCGGATATGATAATTCCCGCAATCATCAGCGACATCATTATGCCGCAAAGAAAAAAATTTGCCGCATACATAATCGTCATAGAATTTCACCCGAATTTATCAAAGGATAACGCAATCTTTTTAATTGGGCCCTTAAATTTTCCGCCGTAATAGGCTTTAGCAGATAACCGCTCGCTCCGGTGCTCCATGCCTCAAAGGAATATTCAACATAAGCGGTCAGAAAAATTATATTTGTTCGCGGGTTTATCTCCAAAAAATTCTTACAAATATCAAGTCCATTGGTTTTCCCCATTTCAATATCCAAGAAGATCAGAGAGATTTTCTTTTTTTTTGCAAATTCAACTGCTTCGAAAGGTTTGGTAAAACCAAAAATATTTGCGTTTGGCAAAACTTCTTCGACAACGGAGAGTGAACCTTGCACAACAATTTTTCTGTCGTCAAGAATAATTATGTTTAATTCGTCATCGCCGTTAAGCAAAATTTTTATTAAATCGTATTCGTTAAACTCAAGTGCTTTGCAAATTCTTTTGATCATAAGCATATCCGGCAAACTGTAACCGTTTTCCCATTTAGCGATGGCTGAACGCGTAACGAAAATTTTTTCCGCCAATTCATCTTGGGAAATCGACTTGGAAGTTCTTAAATTTTTTAAAGTATTCGCAAATTTTTTGTTCATTGTAAAGTCCTCAAAAAGTTTTTAGCCTTTTTAGTTTACATACAAGGTACGCTAAAATCAAGAGTTTTATTTTGATAAAATGATAAAATGTTCCAATTTGGAACACATATTGACAGTAATTAATGCATAGTGTATAAGTGTAGTGTGGAATAGTAGAGAAAATTATAAAAAATGCAAAAGTTTTCGTGTCTGACAAGAACTAACTCAAAAATGAACTTAACATTTTAGCGAAAAGAGAAAGGGGGCAGAAGTAATGAAAAAATTATTTACGATTGACGATTTTATCATCGCCTTTATTTCGGCGCTTGTATACGGTTTGAGCTTTGAAATTCCCATGCTTCTCGGTTGGGGAATATGGACGGCTTTGCCACTTTGCTTGATTATCGGCGGCGCGATTGACGCGGTGACAAAGAGGATTGTCTTCAACAAAACCGTACAAAAAAGCGCGACGAATAAGGCGTTGGTCTTTTTTGCGTTGTTTGTCATTTTTATTATAGTACAGTATGTCGCGTTGCAATTAAGGGGGTTATCCGTTAAGGATTATTTGGTGGGAAATTATATTTCTTCGATTCTGCCTTCTGTTTTGGGATTTGTATTTAGTATGGTATCTCGTTGGTATAAAATCAGAAAAATTCGCGTTCGTTACGGTGACGGCAGCCAAGGATTTTTATACGACGATATGTACACGAGGGAGGAGATTGAAGAATTTAACAAGCAGAATCGGCAAATTCAAGGCGGATATGATACCAAATTGGCTGTGAAAACGAAAACCGGCGTATATGTCGGCTACAAGGAAAAAAAGGGCGTCGTTTATAGAGAAATCCCTTACGCAAAGCCGCCGGTGGGCAAGCTTCGCTGGAAAGCTCCCGAGCCGTTGCCCGCATCTGATGAAGTATTCGAGGCAAAATATTTTGGCGCGTCTGCCATACAGGTTGAACACAAAGGCTCAATCCTGAAAATCCATCGGCAAAGCGAAGATTGTTTGACGCTAAACGTTTGCGTCGGCAAAAAAGATAACAATGATAAAAAGCCCGTAGTGGTGCTTTTTCATCACGGCGATTTTTCTTACGGCGGTTCTGCCGATCCGCTGATGTATGTTGAAAAAATAGCTGACGCGTATGCTGACTTCATTGGCGTAAGTTTTAATTATCGTCTTGGAATCTTCGGCTTCATTGATTTTTCCGAAGTCCCCGGCGGCGAAAATTATCCCGATGCTTTAAATCTTGGCTTGCTGGACCAAATTGCGGCGCTTGAATGGGTGAAAGAAAATATTTCCGCTTTTGGCGGCGACCCCGACAATATTACGGTAATGGGCTTTGAATCCGGCGCAATTTCAGTCAGTCTGCTTGCGGCTTGCAACCGCGCAAAAGGCTTGTTCCAAAAGGCGTTTCTATTTTTCGGCAGTCCCGACTTTTGTTACCTTACGCCGGACGCCGCAAGGACGTTTGCCAAAAAACTTTTGGAAGAAACCGGGGCAAAGTCAATGGACGAGCTTCAACGGCTCTCAAGCGAACAATTAAAAAACGTCAATCAAAAAATCGGCTTGCACAGAGTGGCTCCGACTTGCGACGGAAAACTTATTCCGTCAAATGTTTTTGACGCTTATAAAAACGGTGCGGCTGACGGCATAGAATTTATTGTCGGAATTCCAAGCAATGAGGGACTTGTCTTAAAATCTTTTATGGGCGAAGAAAATTTCGAGGAAATCGTGTCCGAAAACATTGAAGAAACTTTATCGTCGTACCTTGACGCCGATACTGCCGCATCCGTAAGAAATTACATTGAAAATCGGGCAAAGCATACAACCGCACTTGAAGCAAAAGGAAAATTCTTTGAACAATGGAGCGCTTTGTCAATGTATCTCAGCGCTATGCAGCTGGCGACGGGAGGAAATAAAGTTCATCTGATGTGTTGGGACGTAAAGCCGCTGATTCAAAATCTTGGCTCCGGCACAGTCGATGTAGTTTTGGCTTTGCTCGGCAACAACAGAATTTCGCAAATGTACGGCAATGTCCTTGATCCTGCCATTTCCGAAATACTTCAGCAGTTCTTGAAGAAGTTTATAGGCGGCGAAGCGATGAGCCTTTACAACAATGAAATCAAGGGCGTTAAGGATATCGACTGGAAAGAATTTCCCAGCGCGCTTATTGTTTCAAATAAGAATTTTAAATGCGCGCCTATCGAAGACAGGCTGTATGAAATTGACGGGTTATGGGAATTTATGAAGAGGAATGGCGCGACTTTCGCGCGAGAATAAAATTATGGGAGGTACTTCAAGTGCAAAAGACTGTTATTCTCGGCAACATCATCACGGTTGACGAAAGGAGGCCCTTTGCCAAGGCGGCGTTTGTCAAAGACGGCGTTTTTGCCTATATCGGCGATGCTGGCGAAGCGAAAAAGCTTGCGGGCGCGGACGCAAAAATCTTGGATTACGGCGAAAATTTCATTTATCCCGGTTTCCTTGAAGCCCACGCTCACGGCGCTCTTGCGGGGGAGCGCGCTATCGGGCAGGCCAATCTTTCGCAGGTTCGTGTGACCGACTATGATAAATACCGCGAAATTATCAAGGATTATATCGCGAAAAATCCCGATAAAGAAGTTTATGTGGCGGCAGGCTGGATTCAAAATGAGGAATATAAAACCAAAGCCTATCTTGATGAAATTTGTCCCGATAAGCCGTTGATGATGAACACGATCGACGGACATTCTATGTTGTTTAACACAAAGGCGTTGGAATGGGCGGGCATTGACGCCGAATATGCGAAAAAATACGGCTATGACCAGGTACACGTGGATAAAAACGGCGAGCCGGACGGTTATGTTTGCGAAGGACCATTATATGAAATTGTGCCTAAGCTTCCCCGATCATTTGACGACTTCAAAAACTTTTTGCTGGCGTGGCAGGATATCGCCATACAAAACGGATTTACGGCTGTAGCGGATGCCGGAGTCGAGCTTCTCCACCCCAGCGTTACCCAGGCGTACCATGAGCTTGAAGAGGAAGGCAAGCTGAAAATGCGCACTTACGCCTTTATGATGGTTCCCCCGAACCCCGAAAGTCCCAAAGCGGAGGTTGCCCGTATTGCCGCAGACCGCGCAAAATACAGCAACGAATATTTTCACGTAGTAGGCGTAAAGGCTTTTTTGGACGGCGTAATCGAGGCGCATACCGGCTGGCAAATTGATGATTATCTTGATACGCCCGGTTATCACGGCTTGGAACGTTTCAACGACCACGACAAAATGGTTGAGCTTATTGTTGCGGCAGATGCCGAAGGGCTATCGGTACACGTTCATTCCATAGGAAACGGCGCAACTAAATTTATGCTTGATTGCATTGAGGACGCGGAAAAAATTACCGGCGATATGGATCAGCGCAACATTTTGGCGCATTTGCAATTTGTCCGGGAAGAAGATTTTCAGCGTATGGCAAAGACCGGCTCCGTACCGGCGGTGTTCACTCTTTGGTGCCCCAAAGAAGCGAACATTTACGAGCAGGAAGTCAGATACGTCGGCGAAGAATTGGCGGAGAAAGGTTACCCGGTAAAATCTTTCTATGATGCGGGCGCGAACGTGGTATTTCATTCTGATTATCCCGTGTCGCCGCTGTTTGACATCAAAAACAGCTTTTACGCAGCCGAAGCGCGCAACTTCCCGAAAGGAATCGGTAAGGTAGCACAGCCGCGCAATATGGAAGAAGCTATCACCCGCGAACAGTCGCTTCGTGCAATGACAATAAATGTTGCCCGTCAATGGCGTGAGGAAAGCCGCCTGGGTTCCATCGAGTTCGGAAAAATCGCCAACATGACGGTGTTTGACTGCGACTTCCTGCACGACGATTTGGATAAAGTTGCAAAGGCAAAGATTATCGCCACTATCATTGACGGCGAAGAAGTCTACAAAGCCTAAGGGAACCTCTAAAAAATTCCCTAAAATTACAAAATGAAGAATACATATGCCACATAGGGATTTCATCAAACTGTTACTGTGATCGCACATCGAAGTATATATGGTACTGCCTGGAGGAGCCTTTGGGATT
>CACZZN010000003.1 GCA_902785705.1 uncultured Veillonellaceae bacterium | reverse complement strand
CCTTTGGAAGATGGTTTGGACACCTTCTATTGTACCAAAGTTTGAGGCTTTTCGCCTTTTTTATCGGCAAAAATTCGCTATTTCTAAGGCTTGTGCCTTCTTGTTGATGTGGGAAGTTTGAGATTGTTCTATATTTCGTATGATATGTGATTTACCTACGATTTTATCATATTGGATTATTAGAAACAAGGCAGGAAGCCAATTATCGCTCCTACTCCGGAATCCTTCTTTCATTTTGACAATCATTCTATTGATGGATTTTCAGTATGATCCAAATCACGATAAATGATGAATGGCTCACGTCTTTCAAGTTCACATTGTTCCATCTCGGATAACAAAACATACAGCTAGAAACGTGCGCCGCCGGGCACACCAAAAAAATTGCCGCATGCTCCGTAGAACATGCGGCAATCCCGATCACGAACCATTATTTCACTGCAGCCAAAGCCTCGATCTCGCAAAGCGCTCCCGCAGGGATATCCTTCACTGCGACGCAGCTGCGTGCAGGCTTGGAGATGAAATGCTTGGCATAGACCTCGTTGAATTTCGCAAAATCTGAAATATTTGCCAGAAAACAGGTCGTCTTGACCACAGCGCTCATATCCTGCCCTGCCGCTGCAAGAATCGCCTCCACATTTTTGCAGCACTGTTCGGCCTGGCCTTCGATATCCGTTGCCACAATCTTTCCCGCTTTGGGATCGATCGCGATCTGTCCGGAAAGATAGAGCATCCCATTGGCCTCTACCGCCTGACTGTACGGACCGACGGCCGCGGGTGCTTGGTCGGTGTGAATGATCTTCATGGATCAGCCTTCTTTCTCATATATTTTTTTCATCGTAACTTCGCCTGCTGTTGCTGGGCTCGATGCTTGGCATTCTTGTCGATGCGGTACACATACGCCATCACTTCAGCAATCGTGCGATAAAGCTCCGGCGGGATCTCTCTGTCAATCTCCAGCGCCATGAGCATATTGACCAACGTTTTGTTCTGATAGACAGGAATCGTGCTTTTTTTTGCCACTGCCATGATATTTTCGGCGACATGTCCGCGGCCTTTGGCAACGACACGCGGAGCTTGGTCCCGATCCATATCATAGCGCAGCGCAACGGCTTTCTGCTCCGCATTCGGATCCGTCTCCGGCTCCGGACGAAGCGGCTGCGACCGGTTCAACATCAACACCACCCATTCCGTCAGCGTACTCACTCGCCCTAATTATAGGCACTATTGAGCGATAGGTCAAGCATGATTTGCTCACAAGAATCGTCTTTCTCCGACAGCCCCCACCTTGATTTCCTCAAGACGCAAGGACGAATCTCTCAGGCTGTCCTTCAAATCGGGAATTTGCTCACGGAATTCATCTGCGGTCTCGCTGCTTGAGAAGAACAATCGCATGTCCAGGTGCGTACCCTCATAAAGCCGACAGGTGAGCTCCACTGCGCCGATATAATCCGTCAACAGGCAGATGCGGAGCCATGTCTCCTTTTGCTCCATCCCCGTGTCGGGATCGCGCTCTGCCTCGTCATAGACATGAATATACGCCGGATAGGAATCCTCGTTATCCCCAAGATAAAGCGGCATCATGAAATTGAGGGATTTCTGTCCCGGCACAGAAGAATGCTCGCCTGACATCGAATGCCGCATGGACATCACAAAATCGGCGACGCTCTTGCCTGCCCTCTTTAATTCCCTGGCATTCATGCGTTTCGCCACCGCCATATCGCAAAGCTGCATAAACGCCCAGAGCCGCGGAAGTTCCGGCAAATTCTGCTCGACTGCTGCCTGCTGCACCGTAGTCGGCACATGCTGCTGACAAAGCCGCAAAAGATTTTGAAGATGGCGTGCTTCCGTTTCGGGCATCATATTTTGATTCCCATTGACGAAATTCTGCAGCAATGCCGTATCCTGCGGCGACATATTTGCATTCCGCAGCAAAAGCTGTGCCAGACCTTTCATGGTATCCATCGTTTGCGGGGTGTTCTGCAACGACTGCTGCAGCATCTGATTGCGCGCCTGCTGCATCTGTCCCTGCAGGTTTTGCTGGTCTGGCTGCATCTGTTGGCCCTGTTGCATCTGCTGGCTTTGCTGTGTCTGCTGCCCCTGCTGCACTTGCTGGCCCTGCTGCATCTGCTGGCCTTGCTGCGTTTGTTGGCCTTGTTGTGTCTGTTGGCCTTGCTGCGTCTGCTGACCCTGCTGCGCTTGCTGGGCCTGCTGTGTCTGCTGTCCCTGCTGTGCTTGCTGGCCCTGCTGTGTCTGCTGTCCCTGCTGTGCTTGCTGGCCCTGCTGCGCTTGTTGGCCTTGTTGTGTCTGTTGGCCTTGCTGCACTTGCTGGCCCTGCTGTGCTTGCTGGCCCTGCTGCGTCTGCTGGCCCTGCTGCGCTTGCTGGCCCTGCTGCATCTGCTGTCCCTGTTGCGCTTGCTGGCCCTGCTGTGTCTGCTGTCCCTGTTGCGCTTGCTGGCCCTGCTGTGTCTGCTGGCCCCGTTGCGCTTGCTGCGTCTGCTGACCTTGCTGCGTCTGCTGACCCTGCTGCGCTTGCTGACCTTGCTGCGTCTGCTGACCCTGCTGCGCTTGCTGGCCCTGCTGCATCTGCTGGCCCTGCTGCATTTGCTGGCCTTGCTGCATTTGCTGGCCTTGCTGCGTCTGCTGACTCTGTTGCGCTTGCTGGCCTTGCTGCGCTTGCTGACCCTGTTGCGCTTGCTGGCCTTGCTGCCCCTGCTGTGCTTGCTGGCTTTGCTGCGCTTGCTGACCCTGTTGCGCTTGCTGCCCCTGCTGTGCTTGCTGGCTTTGCTGCGGCATGCCCTCCTCTGCAGGTCGCGGCATAAAATATTGCACTAATTGCTTCAAAAAAGCAAAAGAAGAATTCTCCGCTCCCTGCATCGGAACCGGCTGGTTCCCTCCTGCCTGCATCTGGGCCAAAAGCTGCGACAAGACCTCAGGCAGATCCTCCAGCGTCTTCGTATCCAGCAGCTCAAAAGCAGCCTTGTTGAGCATCACGGGCTCCAACGCCCCGCCTTCCTGCTCGGCCATATAGCTTTTCAAATTCGTCAAAAGCGCCTGCATGGAATCGCTGATTTCCATGGAATAGCCCTTTTCCAGCAATGCCCCGAACTGCGTCAGCATGCGCGAAAAAGCAGCCAGCTGTTCCATGGAAAACCGCTGGCTTTCCAATGCGCTCCCAATCCCCTGGGAAAGCGTCGCCTCCATAGAAAATGCCTGCCGCATGACATTCTGCACCACACGCTGCAGATCCTGCGGCATTTTTTCCACGCCATCCTGCTGATTGGCGGAAATCTTCGACAAAATTCCCGCCATATCATTGACGGCATTCTTAATGGATACCTCTGTCTTCGGACTGAATCCGGAAGAACTGCCGCTGTCGCCTCGTCGATTGACGCCATCCGCCGTGGAGGAAGTCTGTGGTCGCGAGACCGGACGAATGCCTACGGGATTCGCCTCTAATGGCATAGTTTTCTCACCCCTTTATCCGGCCAACGATTTCATCAGCCGACAGACCGTGCCGCCATCGATTTAACCGGTTCAAAAGAAAGCCGATGAATCGGGCATGGCCCGTATTTCCTTAAAGCCTCTATATGCTCCGCTGTCCCATACCCCTTATGCCGTGCAAATCCATATTGGGGATATTCCTTGTCATATGCATCCATCAGGCGATCCCTCGTCACCTTGGCAATGATAGAGGCCGCCGCAATGGACGCAGATTTTGCATCGCCTTTCACAAGGGAAAGTGAAGGCATGGGCAGCCCTTCCAAGGGCACAGCATCGATCAGAACCTTCTGCGGTTCCGGCTGCAGGGAAAAAATTGCCTCGTACATCCCATTGATGGTTGCCTGATAAATATTCACCCTGTCGATTGTCTTGGCGTCCACCAACGCCGTTCCGACGGCCAGTGCCTTTTCCTGCAAGAGCTCATAGAGTTCTTCCCTTACCTTTGCCGAAATCTTTTTGGAGTCATTCAGCTTGGGCAGATAGAGTCCTCGCGGCAAAATCACGGCAGCCACGGAAACCGGACCGGCCAGCGGCCCGCGGCCTGCCTCATCCACGCCTGCCACAATCTCATAGCCCTCAGCGCGTGCCTGATCCTCATACCGGTACAGCGCCGCAATCCGCTCCCGCTCCCTCAGCTGACGCTCATAGCGCCGCAACAAAGTTCCGACAGCTTTCCGCCCATCTGCACGGCAGGCAGCCAGCAGTTCCTCCGTTACTTCGCCGGATGCGAATAAAGACTCTAATTCTTTTATCGTCATTTTTGCCGATTCCATTAAGCAGTTTCCCTCTGATTTCATTTCAATCCTGTTCCATGCCCCGATCCGGCACGGAATCCAGTGTAACCAGCCCGAGCTTGCCCGATCGGAACTCGGACATGACAATGTGCTGCGCCTTTTCCAGATCCACATTGCCGCCCTTGATCAGGCAGCCCCGTTTCCTGCCGACCAGTTCCAGCAGTTCATATCCCCGCTGCGGCAGTTCTTCCCGGAGCTTGAATCTCTCCTTCAGGTGTTCCGGATGCTGCACGGCTAAAGCCTCCAGCAAAAGGCAGGATACCTGCTCCAGATCATAGATTTCATCCTTGATGGCGCCTGTGAACGCCAATTTCAGTCCTACCAGCGGATCCTCGAATTTGGGCCACAAAATGCCCGGCGTATCCAAAAGCTCCAGATTCTTCCCGAGCCGGATCCACTGCTTGGCTCTTGTGACACCCGGCTTGTCTTCGGTTTTCGTCCGCGCCGCCCCTGCCAGCCGATTGATCAGCGAGGATTTCCCTACATTGGGGATGCCCAGAATCATCACCCGTGCCGCCCTTGGACGCGCTCCCTGCGATACCAGTTTTTCCGTTTTGGGGCGCGCCAGTTCTTCCATCAGCTTCACAAGCTGCTTTGTGCCCTTGCCCTGCACCGCATCAACGGCCACGGCGGGAATCTCCTGCGCCCTGTAATGCCGGATCCATGCCTTTGTCATTGCGGGATCCGCTAAATCCGATTTTCCCAGCACGACGACACGCGGCTTTCCCGCAAGGATCTCCTGCAGCATGGGATTCGCGCTGCTCACGGGGATCCTCGCATCCAAAAGCTCGGCAACGACATCCACCAGTTTCAGGTTCTCTTCGATCAGGCGCTGCGCCTTTTTCATATGCCCCGGAAACCACTGAAGGCTTGGCAGGTCTTTTTTTTCGTCCTTATCTATCTTCATGGAACAGTTCCTTATGAATTATGAAAAAAAGCAGGATTTGCCGATGAATTCCCGTAGAATCGAGTTGTTCGGCACCTCATCCTCTACCGTGATATCATCGAAATACTGGCAGAGGGAGAGCAGCCTGCGCGCCATCGTATATTCCCCTGTCTCAGGCGATATCTGGCGCAGGAGCGGGACGGCATACCGCTTCAAAATCCCCAGTTCATAGATGAGCGCGGAATTGAACATGACATCCGCTTCCTCTTGAAAGGGAAAGATATTGCGTTCTTCCCCTGCACGCACATCCCGCCACTGGCGCAGTGTCTTCAACGCCTGGGAGCCGCGGAACTGATAGTCCCGCACCAGACGGCGCAGGAGCCTCGCATCGGTGGTGGGAATGCGGTTATGGCTGTCGATATTGAGCTGTGTCAGCGCGCTGATGTAGATCTTATACTTGTTTTCACGCGGAACCGCGGCGCTGAGTTTTTCGTTCAGCCCATGGATCCCCTCGACGATGATTGGCTGATCTCCACGCACAGAGTAAGCCGGCTTCCTGCCCCATTCCCGCAGCCCTGTCACAAAATTATACGTTGGCGGCTTGATCGTGCGGCCTGCCAGAAGCTCCACCATATGCTCGTTGAACAATTTAACATCCAGCGCTTCCAGATGCTCATAATCATATTCCCCGCGCTCATTGATGGGATTCTCATTGCGATTCCTGTAATAATCATCCAAGGAAATCGATACAGGCTCCAGCCCGTTGACGCGAAGCTGCACCCGAAGCCTTTGGGCAAAAGAAGTCTTGCCCGACGAGGACGGCCCCGCAATGAGAATGAGCCGCTGCTCCCTTCCATGCCTTGCGATATGATCCGCGATCTCCGCAATCCGCTTTTCGTGCAATGCCTCCGACACGCGAATGAGCTCCCCCATCTCACCATTCCGATTCGCTCGGTTCAGATCCGGCACATAATCGCAGCGCAGCGCTTTCGCCCATCGCCGGGACTCTGCGAGCACATTGCTGAATTTGGGCTGATGCAGCAGCTCAGGCACCTTCCCGCCATGACGCAGGTCCGGCGTCCGAAGCAAAAGACCGGAGGCAAAAGCATCCAGCGCAAAGGAAGAAAGCTGCCCCGTATTCCCGAGCATCGCACCATAAAGATAATCATAGTACGCACCGCAGCGGTAAACGCTCACCTGCTCCTGCTGCAAGGTCGAAAGCAGGTTCGCCTTCTCGATCTTCCGCATATCTTTGAACAGTCTCACCGCATCTTCCCGCTGTATGGAAAGCTTTTCGATGGGACGGCGCTCCGCTGCGATGTCGTGCATCTTCTGTTCAATTTCCTGCACCATGGAGGGCTGGAATTCTCCATCCGGCAGCTGCACATCGCAAAAAAGTCCGCGATTCGCGCTGAAGCAGATGGACACCTCTGCGTCAGGCCTCCACTCATGCACTGCCACAATCAGCAAAAACGTCACGGAACGGCGATATATCCGCCAGCCCAGTCTCGTATCAATGGAAACCGTCTCCATGGTTCGATAGTTCCCAATCGGTACCTGCAGATCGCGAAGTTCCCGATCCAGAAGGACTCCCGCGATTCTCTCCTTCTCGATATCCATCCCCTCTGCTTCCAGCACATCCCGGACGAGCATTTCCGAAGCATATTCCTTGATTTCTTTTCCGTTCAGCAGCATCTTGCACCGCACCTTTCAAAAAAAACATGTCACAGATATTGTAACATGTTTTTTCGTACACCAAAAAAATTCAAAAAAGCATCAGGACGAGCTGGTAGGCCGCTGCCCCCATCAAGGCGGTACACGGAATCGTGAGCACCCATGCCGTCACCATCTGCTGCGCAACTCCCCACCGCACGGCATTGACACGCTTTGCCGTGCCGACGCCCATAATGGAGCCCGAAACCACATGCGTCGTGGAAACCGGCAAATGCAGCAGTGTCGCCGAAAAAATAACAATCGAGGAGTTGAGGTCTGCCGCAAAGCCGCTGATCGGCTCCAGCTTGAAAATCTTTCCTCCGATGGTCTTGATGATGCGCCAGCCGCCAAGAGCGGTGCCGAATGCCATCGCGGTCGCACAGAGCAGCTTCACATAGAACGGTACCTCAAACTCCGCAAGAAAGCCGCCCGAAACCAGCGCCAGCGTAATGATACCCATGGACTTCTGCGCATCATTCGATCCGTGGGAAAAGGCCATAGCCGCAGCCGACAAGATCTGCATGCGCTTGAACCTGCTGTTGATGATGTGGGGATTGGATTTTCCAAAGGCAACGAACAGCACATTCATCACAATGCAGCCTGTGACGATCGCAACAACGGGCGATGCAATGAGCGCTACGATGATCTTGCCGATGCCGTAGAAATTCAGCCCCGTGCTGCCCACAGACACCAGCACCGCGCCAATCAATCCACCGACCAGTGCATGGGAAGAACTGGACGGCACCGCCAGCCACCAAGTGACGATATTCCAAATGATCGCGCCGACGAGCGCCGCAATGATGACTCTTTCGTCCACCAGCTCCGCCGCGCTCACGATGTCGCCGCCGATGGTTTTGGCTACGCCGGTGCTGTACATCGCACCCACAAAGTTCAGGAACGCCGCCATGATGATTGCTTGCTGTGGGCGAATGGCGCGTGTGGAAACAGAAGTCGCTATGGCATTCGCCGTATCATGGAAGCCATTGATGAAGTCGAAGATCAGGGCCAGAACGATGACCGTGAAAATCAAATACTGGAGCTCAGGCATATTTCATCACCACTCCCCGGATCATATCCGATATCTTCTCACAATGATCCAGTGTGTCCTCCAGATTCTCCAGAATATCCTTCCACTTGATCAGTTCGATCGGATCCTTTTCTGTCTCAAACAGGAAAGCGACCTCATGCCGATAGATGCGATCCCCCTCGCTTTCCAGATCCGCGACCTTATGCGTGGCATCCAGAAGCTGTTTCTGGTTCTTGCGGATGTCCTTCAAAAGCGAGAACGCCGTGATAAGCTCATTCGTGCTCTCAATGAGCAGCTTGGTCAGATTCATCGCGCCGCCCATGGCCTCGCCCGTGCGGTACATCACGATGCGCTGCAGCGTCCCATGCAGGAGATCCACGCCGTCATCCATTTCATTGGCCAGCGCATAGATATCCTCACGATCGATCGGCGTGATGAACGTAAGATTCAATTTGTCAATGATTTTGTCATTGACCTCGTCCGCCGCATGTTCCAGATCAATGATTTCCTTTATTTTGTCTGAGGCCTTGCTGTAATCCATCATGACCTCATCCATCATAAGGGCTCCTTGATAGAAGTATTTCGCGCTTTCTACGAACAGGTCGAAAAACTCCATGTCCTTATTGGAAAAATTGAACATTATGCCTTTCCCTCCTTCAAGGTGAAACCGACTCATATTTTGATTATAACGCAATCATTCGGTTTTGGAAACCCTTGCATCCCCTATATCTTCTCAGTTTCCTATTTTTTCTTCCATGATGTACCCGGCGCGTCAGGATGCACTGGCCGACAACAGCTCCCTGAGTTTTCCCCAGTCCGGCTCGCTGGCAACTTGGCGAATCTGCTCGTACCGCTCGGCTTCGTCCTCCGGGATGCGGTATTCCTCCAAGGATTCCAGTACATACATTGCGCTGTCGTAGTCAAAGGTTGCCGCTATTTCCCGCAGTGCGCCATAGGCTTCGGACAGGGCATCGGCATCAATCATCGGCTTTCCCTCATCGCTTTCTTTTTCCAAAAGCGGCGCGAGTTTTTCCGCATAGCTGCGGTAGAGGGACAGCAGTTCTCCGGTGCATTCTCTGATTTCATCCACATAGCCGGCATTTCCCGCATCTTCCAGCCGTCTGGCCCGTTCAGAAAGTTCCTGCGCCCCGATGATACGGGAAGAGCTTTTGAGTGCATGGACCTTTGTCGTGTAGTTCTGCCAGTCTTCCTGCGCATAGTATCCCTCGATTTCCGCTGCACCGGAGAGAATAGACTCGGCGAAGACCTTGAGCGCCGATACATAGGCCTCTTCCGAGCCGCAATGCTGCACCCCCGCCTGTATGTCCAGCCCTCTTGCGTCCCTGAGCCAACTGGGAAGGGAATCCTGTCCCGGCTGTTCCGTCGGTTCCTCGGAATTGCCGCCGCTGCTTAGCACCACTTTTTCCTTCGGCAGATACCGTAGAAGCAGTTCCTCCAGCCGATTGCTGTCGATGGGCTTGGTCAGATAGTCCTGGAACCCCGCGGCAAGATATTCCTCCCTCGCCCCGGAAATGGCGTTGGCCGTCAGGGAAATGACAGGGACAGTCTGATTGTCTGCGCTTTGCCGCAGTTTTTGCAAGGTCTCAATGCCGTCCATGCCCGGCATGCGATGGTCAAGGAAGATCACATCATAGTGATTCTTTTCAGCAAGTTTCAGGCACTCCACGCCGCTTTCCGCTGTGTCAATCCGAATCTTGGTCTGTTTCAGGAGTCCCTTGACCACGGTGAGGTTCATCACCGTATCGTCCACCACGAGAATGTGTGCCTCCGGCGCAGTGAATGCTTCATGGTATGCTTTGTGCTGGGAAAGGGATTTCCGATAGGCCTCCCGGAAATCTCCCAACGGCGCAGGATTCATGACTTTCTGCTCGATGCGGAAGGAAAAAGCCGAACCTTCACCGTAGACGCTTTCCACTTGGAGCTCCGTCCCCATGAGGGCAAGCAGTTGGCGGGTGATGTTCATGCCCAGCCCTGTCCCTTCAATGGCGCGGTTGCGCTTTTCTTCGATTCGCTCAAAGGCGGAGAAAAGCTTTTTCATATCCTCTTCCTTGATGCCGATGCCCGTATCGATGACGCTCACGCAGAGCAGGATGCTGCCATCTTCTTTCGGTTCGTGAGACACGCGAAGGGTCACGCTGCCCTCTTCGGTATATTTCACGGCATTGGTAAGGATATTCGTGATGACCTGCTTGATGCGGATCTCATCGCCAAAGAGAACACTGGGAAGCTCGGGAGATGCCTCCACGATAAATGCCAGCCCTTTTTTCTTTTCCCTGTGCCGGAATCAGCCAGGGAAACCTCAATCAAATCATTTGCCCGGACACGTCCCTTGGCGAGCAGCGCCGCATTGGTGCAGAGTTTGGAAAGTTCCTGCTCGAACTGCTGCTCCAAACCATAGGCAATCGTCCGGCTCTGCCGCATAACCGACTCATTGAGAGCTTCCTTCAGGAGATGGTCCATCCACTGATAAGCCCAGAAACTCACGAAGCAGAGCAGCATGGCAAACAGCAGGAAATCAAAAATAGATCTGGCTCTCGGCCGATATTTTTCCAGCAACCGCTCTTTTTCCTCATTGCTTGCCATGTACGATTTCTCCCCTCTATACCCGCGTCCGAAGAAATTTGCCAAAACGCAGTTCCGGATGCTGTATATGCAGAATCAAAAAGTATACATTGGGAAAGGCTTAACAAAATCAGGAGAGCCACCGATATATCATATAGAAAGAAGAAAGGCGGCGTGATCCATCATGAAAACCATAGGAAAGCTTCTTGTCATTGCGGTGGCTATCCCTATCGCTCTGGCGGTTGGAATGTTTGCAAGAAACGAATAGAAGCAGCTCCCTGCCACTCCCACGCTCTCGCCCGGCTCATGACGCAGTTCCTCGCTGTTCAACCCCTCTCGTATATTCTATCATCAATGCCGTGATTCCTGCAAACAGGGAAAAATAGCGATATAGCGAAATAGAATATAAAAAAACGTTTTCCCTACTTTTCCATCATCAAAAAATCCGCTATCCCTCACCATACAAGGGACAGCGGATTTTCTTCTTTCACTGTGAAATCTTAACGAACACAAGCTGCGACGCTCTGCGAAGCGCAGCGAGAGCTTAGATTCGTGTGAGGACGCAGCGACACTTAGGGACGCAAAACACCGTCTCGCACGAAGTTTATTTTGCCATAAGCTTCGCGAGCTTGTTGGCGAACTCCACGGGATTCTCCGGCAGGATGCCTTCAATCAGCAAAGCCTGCGTGTAAAGCATATCGCAATAGTCCTTGAACTCCTGGCTGTCCTTTCCTCCCTCATGGATCGTCTGCAGCCGCGCGAACAGCTCATGATGCGGGTTGATCTCCAGAATGCGCTTTGCCTTGAACAACGGATTGTCCATCTCCGCGAAGGTCTGCTCCATCGACAGGGATGGACCCTGCTCATCTGCCACAAGGCAAACCGCGCTGGACTTCAGACGCGTCGACACCTTGACCTCGGCAATCTTGTCTCCCAGAGTTTCCTTGATGTCCTTGATGAGATCATCATTTTTCTTTGCGATGTCCTCGGTCTCTTTTTTGGCCTCTTTGGAAGCCTCATCATCGAGATCCAGATCGCCGCGGCTGATGGAGTGGAACTGCTTGCCGTCGTACTCGCGCAAGGTCTCGATGCAGAACTCGTCCACGGGATCCAGCAGGTACAGCACCTCCAGCCCCTTCTCGCGCAGAAGCTCCATTTGCGGCAGATGCTCAATGGTCTCCTTGTCCTTCGCCGTCGCATAGTAAATCTTTTTCTGGCTCTCCGGCATACGGCCCACATATTCCTTGAGCGTCGCCAGCTTGCCCTCCTGCGAGGTCATGAAGAGCAGCAGATCCTTCAGTTTGTCGATGGTGTCGCTGCCGGAATACATGCTGTTGTAAACGCCGATCTTGAGAGATTTACCGTACTCGTTCCAGAACTTTTCGTATTTCTCGCGGTCATTGCTCAGAAGCCTGCCCAGTGTCTTCAGGATGTTCTTTTCCAATGCCTTGCCGATGGACTTCAGTTCACGGCTCTGCTGCAGCAGTTCGCGGGAAATGTTCAGCGAAAGATCCGGAGAGTCCACAAGCCCCTTCATAAAGCGCAGATAGTCCGGCAGCAGATCCTTGCACTTGTCCATGATGAACACATGACGGGAGTAAAGCTGCAGCCCCGGCTCATAATCGGTATGGTAAAGATTGAACGGAGCCTTCGCGGGAATGCACAGCAGCGAAGTATACTCCACCGTGCCCTCCGCCTTCGTATGGAAATACTCCATCGGCTTTTCCCACTCGTGGAACTGGTTCTTGAAGAATTCCGTGTATTCCTCGTCCTTGATTTCGTTCTTGTTGCGCGTCCAAAGCGGCTGCATGGAGTTCAGCGTGCGGATCTCCGTGCGCTTGATCTTCTCCGCGCCCTCGATGGGCTTGCCCTCATCATCCTTCGGCGTCTCCTCGACCTCGAAATTCATCTTGATCGGATAGCGCACATAGTCCGAATACTTCTTCACAAGATTCTGCAGCTTCCAATTCTCCGTGAAGTTCTCCTCTGCGGAATCCCCGTAGAAATCCTTTGCCAGCGTGAGTGTGACCGTCGTGCCGCGGGACTCCTTCTCGCAGTCCTCGATGGTATAGGAACCGTCCGCCGTGGACTCCCAGCGCACCGCCTGCTGCGTGCCGGCCTTGCGGGTCACCACCGTGACCTTCTCCGCTACCATGAAAGCGGAATAAAAGCCTACACCGAACTGGCCAATCAGATCCTTGTCGCTGATATCCTGATTCTCTTCCTTTGCCTTCTTCATCTGCTCCAGGAAGGCTTTCGTGCCCGACTTCGCAATCGTCCCGAGATTTTCGATGACCTCCTCGCGTGTCATGCCGATGCCGTTATCCGAAATGGTCAGCGTATGGCTCGCTGCATCCGGCACGAGGAAAATCTCATAATCCTCGTCTCCCTCCAGAAGCTCACGATTCGTCAGGGAAGCAAAATGCAGCTTGTCAATCGCGTCCGAAGCATTGGAAATCAGTTCCCGCAGAAAAATCTCGCGGTTTGTATAGATGGAATTGATCATCAGATCCAGGAGCTGTTTGGTTTCTGCCTGAAATTCAAGTGTTTCTTTTGACATACGTGTCACCTTTCTGTCCTATGATTTGTTAGCACTCATAGCGTCCGAGTGCTAACGATGCTCCTATCATAATACAAAAAAGGCAAAATGTCAATGTTTCCCCTTGACCAAGACAGCAATGGATGAAATCCGTGAGCCGGCGTTTGCGTCTGTGCTTCATATTCCCCATGTGCAACTTACAAGGGTCACTCGCTGTATTCTACGTAGTATTTCAAATCAAACGCGCCAGTGAAGGCCGGAGCATTGGGATTCGTGATGACGAAATCCGCCGGTGCCTTTTCCCCGGAATTGACAACGAGATTAAAATTCTCGATGACAGTCTCATCCTCCCAGATTTTTTTCCCTTTCTCGTCGTAGAACGTGAAGGACAGATATACCTTTCCCATTTTGATTGGTTTGGGACCATCGTTTATGAAGTACCCGGCAATTTCGGCTTCGCCCTTCCGCAGATCTGCGTCCTCAACGGTGAAAGCAAATCCTTTTTCCGTGGGAGACGAGGCCGTCTTTTCTGCGTTGGCGGACGCACCCTTGTGTCCTACAGATGCAGAGGCCTGATGATTGACCGTCTTGCCGTTTTCGATGCGCTCCGTGTAAACGGAGGTTGAGGCATTGGCATCTATTTTGCCGTTCTTATCAACGCCAACCGAAGTTTCCGTGCTCTGGCTGAAACTGTAACTGCAGCCGTTCATCAACAGAAGAGTCGCAACAAGGAAAACACCCCATACAGATTTTTTTGTGAACATCATTCTTTCTCTCCTTTCATTAGGTCAGCAGCTTTATTTTACGCAGGCTGTTCCTGCATAAGTTCTTTTACCCGTTCTGAGGGCAAGTCAGAGAAACCGGCAATATCTTCTGCTGAAAGCTTGCCTGTGGCAATCCCCTGCTCGGATAGCACATCACGGCAGACCGCATCGTATAGTTTTTTGATTTTTTCGTTGTCATCCATTTCTGCCTCCACTATTTGTCCTTATTTTACAGTAAATGCATGGACTATTCAATTTTTTCCTCGTATCGGATATAAAATGGGCTATTGTACCAATCCCTAACATAAATTTCCATATCCACCTGAATAAACGATTAACACTTCAATCTGCTGTCACAAGCAATAGCATTCCTTGTCCATAAGCCTTGCCTGCTCCTATTCCTTTTTTCCACGCCATGTAGAATTTTTCTCGATCCTGAACTTTTAGTATTCCTTGATACGATACGGCGTGCGAATAAAATTTACCCCCTGCATCTTCTGCATGCGCTCCATAAATTGATACGTCTGTATTTTCTTGCACCTGTATCAAAGAAAAACCTGATTGTTCTGCTTTTCTTGCCAACCAATCCAGACGCTCTTGCAGAGTGCGCAGAAATCGTCTGCGACTGTGTTTTACCCCTTCTTCTGCTACTTTTTTCATTGGTGCAGCCAACAAATCAAACCGGAAACATTGCCCTTCCTCTATCTTCGCTTCCCATGCTCCCATGTCTTTTTTGCTGCAAAATATCATTCCTTCCGGAATATCCAGCAAATCGGGTTCCCGCTCCGACAAAATATAGACTGCTTTTTGCGACGAGTGAAACCGATACAGAACATTTCCTTCCTGACGAGAACAATGAAACATTCTCATGATACTACGGTGCATTTTCTGGCAATCAGCCATACACTGCCTACCTTTGTTATTTCGTATGTCAATGTTGAACTTGCTGAGAATCATCATTCCCCTTCCTTTCCATATGACATCGCACCACCGTGCGATTTTGGAAATAGCGTGAACCTGCAATTACATCTTGACGCTCCATACGATTTCCTGCCAAATTTTCCGTTTTTGCTGAAACCTCCAATTCGATCAGCATGGAATCCATATCATCGTGAGTTTGACTTTGCGCCACAGCAATATGACGTATCGCCTCTTCCAAGGATCCATATTCCTCGGTTACCTCTTTGTCACATACGGGACGTGAAGGAACGCAGTTTTTGCGTCCAAGATAGACTGTCCATTTGGGATTCCAAAATGCTTGCCTGATCTCTTCCAAGAGAGCTCGTTCTCCGGAAATGGCCACTGTAAAGAACGCATCCTGCAAATAGGTTCGATAGGTCACCAGCGTGCTGTACTCGCCTTGTTTGCCTCGATGCTTTCCTTGTGCATTCAACAGATTCCTAGAGCGTACTGTCTGGAAATCTACCACTTCACGCCCGGGGCGATCTGCTCGAACTGCCATCTTCAAACGGTCGGACAGATCCTCCAGTTTTTTATCTCCGCGTTCCAGTCCCATAGCACATCCGATCATACCAATGATACCGGATTTTGTAGGCATAGATGCGGAATCACGATAATCCCATTTGCTATGCTCTCCCCAACTCTGTAAAACGCCTTCTAAACGCAAGATAAGTATCGGAATCGCCTGCATCAAAATCATCCCCTCATCTTTCGGATGCTGCTGCAATCTCTTGCACTAATGCATCGAAATTCGGACAATTTATACTGCCCTCCACATCCATCTTCACCTTTTCTCCGGTACAGAACCATACTCTTTTCTGTACTCCCAGACTTGGGAAGTCCTTCGTCATTGTCTTCACTTGTTCCACCAGCTTTTCAATGCTGTTCATGATTAAATCCTTTTCCCTGTTTGCTCTTGCCGGCTCCACAAAAGCATTGGCATAGGATACCGGAATAGGTGCTTCTTTACATTCCACCAGCACAGCGGATGGCAAAGAATGCCCTGCAAAAGTATTTTGCTTGCCGCTGGGATTCGTAAATGCCATAGTGCGCAGCAACGAAGGAATTGCCGCCTTTACGATATCATCAGGATGTTCCGAATGCCGCAGATTTTCTTTGAGTTTCTCTGTATCCAACGATGCATAGATATAATAGCACGAAGAATTATAATCTATTTCTCCCATCATTCCGGAGCCAAGTTCAGCATCTCCGCTGATCATATCGTCCATTGCCGTAAAAAAGTCTGTTTCCATCAAAACTTTATTCGTAGAAAAAGCGTGGGCAACCTGCATGGATGCCTCTACATTTGCAAAAGCTGTCGATGTCACCATTCGGCCAAAAAGAGCAATATCCAAAGAAACCGGGCGCACCTCCGCTCCTTTTACCTGAGTTTCAAGTTCCGTTGCCTTCTTCTTTTCAAAATCTTTCACCGAACCGCAATCATCTATTACTTCCTTGACCACGTTTGCAATGGCAATGATATCCTCAGGAGAATATATCACGATCTGGCTTGTATAACCCGTATCCGTTTCTTTGCCATTTTTGTTTGCAAAACCTGTCAGTTTCTTCTGAACAGCAGATAGATATTCCTCTGCAACGCCCATTTCCTTCAGCTTCTCTGCTACCATCTGCGGCATCTTCCGCGTTCTTGTTCCTAAATGTCCTGCCATATCGTTCTGGAAAAGCGGCGACATGCGCCAGCTTCGTTTCAGGCATTGACTGGAAATCCTGCCCCGCTGGATACCGCCAAAGATGCAATTCTTTGGCGCACCGGTATCATCCCGATTCAAATTGGTCGCCGGAAAATTTTTCAACATGTGTATCTCAATCAACATTTGTATTTCCTCCCTTATCACTTTCTATACGATAAAATTCTCTTGCCCATTTGCGTTGGATTTGACGATCGTCCCTATCCCATGAAAGTAAATCTTCCAGAAGTTCCTTGCCATCCACTACTATGCCCTTCGATTGACAAAACTTCAACAGTCTGCAAAGCTTCCCTGCTAAAAATCCGTCTCTGTCCCAAGGCAAATCCATTAAAACTTTCATCTTTTTTCCAAAGGTTTCCTTGCTTTCCGAATCCAAGAATTTTCTTGCCCCCTCCACCATGGAAACAGCTCTTTTCCAGTCTTCCGGTTTCCAAAGGCAGGAAACACATACAGCAAAAAAGCATCTGTCCTCTTTCCACTCCGATACCAATCCACCGCCGTAAATACGATAAAAAGCCGCCGTTGCGTTTCCATCTGCTTCACATAGCTGCGTTCCGGCATTTCTTTTTAGTATTGTACGGATACCGTTATCTCTTTCCACAGCGTCTTGCAATCTTTGCCAAAAAGCATCCCGACGTTTCCGCCATTCCTCTTTATCTCCCATAGTCTCACTTCCCATCTTTCAATTTTGCAATGCTGATACTCAACCACTTATATGCTTCCTCTGCCCGAATCAATTCTTCTGCCGTATTGCAATAAATATCCTGCATTTGATGAAAATTTTTCCGCGCAGCCTTTCCTACGATATCCTGCCATTTTTGCATTTCGTCCGGCAAAACAGCCTCATCCTTACACTGAGCAATCCTAGACGCAGCCTGATAAAACAATCCCTCGCAAGCAGAAAAATATTTATGCACTGCACGCTGCACATCACCTGTGCCACGATCATTCTTTGCCGGAGCTATCATCTGTTTCAGGTTCTTCCGTAAGGTATTGCCGACAGCTTCTGCAAAAGCAACCGCTTCACCGATCCAATAACATTTCTCAGCGCTTTGCGTGATACGGATATCCAGTTTCATCATGCCACGCTGTGCATCACAGTAGGATGCCTGATTAGTAACTGCACCAAAAGTGAGGATATTCATTTGTATCCGGTCTTGTTCTTCAAGAATTTCAGCATAATCCCTTAAAACCTCCGGAACTCCTTCTGTCTTTTGCGCAAATTGCGTTGCAATCGTACCAATATTGCGCCACCCTTCCCGATCCAGAGACGGCTTAATAGATACGATTTCCTGATCTTTGTTTCTTCGATACGCTACATGCGGATCTGTCCACCCGGAGAATCCGGTAAAATGCAGGCCCGGTTGATAATAAACCCGATTCACGACGCCATTTTTCTCTTGCAGGCAGATTCTCCGTGCCGGAAAAAACATACCGTAAAGCCGTGAAGTCATTGCGACATCCGCCTTTGGAACAACCTCCGTTTTGCTGCGCCAAAACTCAACTTCAGAAATCTTTCCTGTTTCCATACGCGGCATAGAGAGGATCAAGGTTTCAAACAGATTTTCCCCCAACGGCAAATAAAAGATCGGGGGCGCACCGTAAACATTGGATGGATAGCCGCCAGACATTGCCGTACAAAAAATCTGGGATGCCATCAACCCGTGAAATGCCTGCACCGGCATCAAAACGACATGTTCTTCCAGATTGTGATCAAAATGAATGGGATTATTGCCACTGGCTCTGGTACTGTCCAAAATTGCCGGAGACTTCAAGTTCTTTTCCTGATCGTACTTTGAATCATAGGCACTTTGCAAAAAAGGACGCTTTTCATCAAACAAGTCAAAACTGACACCTTCGAACTCGCAGTGTTGAACATAGTCCCTTATGCGCTGCATGTCAAACTGTCCCTTTTCCAAAAGCTCCCACTTGTTTTCCCATCTTTTAGGAGAAAACACCGCAAGAAGAAACACTGACAGGAACCTGTGAATGCTATATTCTTCCATCGGATTCAATCCATCCAGAGACTGCAAAGAAGGAGATTGCTCCAAAAAGTCCATCAGGTTCAGCATCTTTCGTTCTCCCTGCAATGTCCTTACAGGGAGCCAAGATTCCTTCGTAATATCAAATTTCACTGCTTCTCACCTTCTATCAACCGTCCTATTTCATCATCTATCAAAAGCCCCATATCATCATCCATACGAATCACATGCCCATCATCAAAGCAACAGGCGTTCCCTTCACCTGCAAGCATCCACACACCGCAAAGCAAGCCTTTCCCTAACAGTGGCTTTTCCCCTTGGTGAAAAGTGTTTTCTTTCAAAAATTTTACTTTCCGTTCTGCAACAGTAAGACTATACTGTAAAACCCGCTTTGCTAAAGAACGTGATATGCACTCTTTTCCTTGTACTTCATCAAACACCTCCCGCGGCAAAATGGCCAGTCGAATGCTAAGTTCCCCCAGTCGTGTCTTAGCCGGCAGAAATGCTGTATCCTCATCTGAATAAAACATATCTCTGTTCTTGCCGATTCCATCTTCCAACCAGAAACACTCTTGATCCGGCAGTGGCATTTCCTGTATTTGAGCTTCACTTGCTTCCATCTGATTGGCCATCTGGTATTCCATCCAATGCTCCATTTCCTGCTCATCTGCCACATAGCCTGTATAAACATTCTCCACCAAACCGGGAATATCCTCCGGCAGTTGAAATGTTTCTCGTTCCTGAATTACTTTCCATGTACGTTCCAACAATATCGACGGATAGACGATGCCGCTGGATCTAAAATCCGAATCGGAGGGAGTTAATACTGTCAAATGTGGGAAACCCATCCCCGAAGGTCTGAGCGTTTCTTCATGCCGCCACAAACGTCCAATACGCTGCAAAAGCAAATCGATGGGACACAAATCGCTGACCATATCATCAAAATCCAGATCCAGAGATTGTTCTGCCACTTGTGTCGCTACCAACACAAAACGTTCGGGACGGTTTCTTTTATCACTTCCCAGAAGCCGCGTACATTCTTTTTCAAGTTCGTTACGCCGCGCTGCCGAAAACCGCGCATGAAACAGCATCGCTTTGCAGTCATCTCTCAATACTTTTCTGAGCATGCAATAGGTTTCTTGCGCTTCCTTTACCGTATTGAGTATCACGCCGATACATCCGCCATGCAATTCTATCCGGTTTCTCACCAAGGCAGCAATCTGCTCTGGCTGTTCCAAAAGCGGCTGCTGATCTACATGAACTGTCATTTTTTGATGCGTGCCGAGCACTGGAACCTCCCGTGTCGGTTTGTCCTCATAAAACATGGTGATGGATGGATAACTCTTGTTCGTCAGGTTTTCAACGCTTCCCGCCGTGCAGTAACACTCCGCAAAGCTTCGTTTCATTTCCAAAGGAAGGGTTGCAGACAGCATGACTACAGGAATGTGAAGCACGCGGCACCAGCAAAGTAAAGTTTTGATAATAGAACCCATATACGCATCATAAGAATGAAGTTCGTCAATAATCAAAACCTTCTGCGTCAACCCTGCCAATCGGAGGACACCATATTTCGTCCGCATGGCGGCCATCATGACTTGATCGATCGTCCCAACAGCAAAAGGAGCAATCATGCCACGGCGCATAGGTGCTGTCCACAACAAAGCATCCTGTGCAGATTCTCCATAAAACTCCGGATTTTCTATTTCCCTATCCGCATCCATTACCCATGCCATTCCGTGCATTAGCTTGGATTCCGGCAAATGCAATGCACGAAGCATCTCATCCACACGACTGTGCATTTGATTTGAAGTCGCCGCTGTTGGCAACGCAACGTAAAAGCCTTCTTTCCCCCATCGTTGCGCCAAACGTGCAGCCATGTAAAGCCCTGCTTCCGTCTTTCCTTCTCCCATAGGCGCTTCCAGAATCACCGCCAAGGGTATTTCCTCTGTGTTTTCCAAGAGTTTTTCTGCCGCACTTTGCAAAGGCCGCATATTTTCTTTCGAAATATGCTTGTGTTTCCACAGTTTCGTAAATCGGTCAATTCCCGTCGGAAATTCCCGGTGAAGCATGTGATTCTCCGCAAGAAAATTTCCTATCAGACGACGTGCATCCTCGATCACCGTCTTCTTGGAACGCTGCGTATCCAAATGAGCGAAAAGTTCCCCCGACGCGATCCAGTCCGCCGCAATAACAATTCCAAGCAGAAGTGTGCATACTGCATCCATATGTATCGGACTCGTATCGGATGGGCAAAAATCATTCCATAGGCATTCCTCTATTTGCCTTTGCACATCCAGCCATACATCTTCAATTTTATGATAGGCAATACTGGGGCGAAAGCTTCCTTTCACAAATGTTTTTTGGTGATGATAACGAATGATCGCTGCAAAACGATTGCGTACGGCTATGTCAGAAAACCGCTTTGTTGATTTCCATATAGACTTGCGCAAACATTCTGCCCCATACTCCTCATGCCGAAACCCGGGATAATCGCAGAAAATGCCTTCCTGTTCCAAAATTTTCTTCATAGGTTCATTCTGTGCCTGAAACGGGCCAGCCGCCTTACCTATATCATGCATGGAAGCGATATAGCCCACCAAAGCCAGCATCTCCGATTCATCCATCTGCAAGTAACCGCACAATTCCTGTCCCAAAGGATAAAAGCATCCTGTTCTTACCAATTCTTGTGCCACAATGCCTGTTTCCACCAGATGCATCCATAACGGCTTAAACGGATTAGTTTTCGCCCACAAGAGATTCCTCAAATCCCCCTGAACCGCGTGTTCCATCAAACGATTCCTCACCTCCCTCAATCGCTATGAATTGCAAGCCATTGATATCTACTACTTTTCGATATGGCGTACCGTGCATTTCCATGGAAAACCCCTGCTCATTGTTCATGCTGTAAAGTATTACCGTTTCGCTTTTTCCAAGATACTCCGTGCACTTTTGCCGCCGCTTGGTACGCAGAACGCACTCGAATCCCCTCCATGCCTCGAATCTGTTGCAATGTCATGTTTGAACAGTCCATTTTGGGGAAACGTATTTCGTACATGCGCCGCACCACACGCATATGCAATTTTTCATCCATACAACATTTTGCCTGCAACAAGATATTTTTCGCATTCCGCGTTTCACCTTGTCCCATAGCATAAAACTTGGCTCCATGCTCTCCGCACCAAACAACCATGCAGCCATTTGCCGCTATCGTTCGAACCGCAGCATGCGTGATATTGATTCCCGGACCAAGCATCAAACAAGTCAGCGAAGAAATCGGCAAAGGAACTCTGGATCGTCCCTGCCGAACTACAATAGACAGGTCTTCTTGTTCAATCACCGCATGTTCTAAATATACATAGCTGATACTGTCTTTCAATTTTGGAAGTTCTCTCAAATCTTTCGGCACAAAATCCACCCTCGCTATCTATGATATGCCTCCATTTTCTCAATGTCAAACATATTTTCAAATAAAATCACTACTTGTATCATATCTTACATCCAGTATCTAAACCCTTCGTCCTTTACCTAATCACCCCCACTAACGTGGGGAACATAATACAAAGAATCTTTTTCAAATATAACCACTAAGGTTCATCCCCACTCACGTGGGGCATACTCTATCAAGGCGTATCTGTTCTGCGTTCAGTTCTTTTGTCCTGTTGCCGAGTTGTTGCATAATGGCTGTGCCCCGACTCTTTGCAGATGCATAAGACGCACTCAATGCGGCATTAATGGCAAACGATATGGCAAAAATTTTTCCGGCAGACACAAATGCCGCCTCCTTCGTGGTATAATCAGATAAAAGAGTCTATGCTTTGGGGGTGTTTCGCATGTTGTTGGCGTTTGGATGTCTCGTTGGCGCTCTTCTGTTAATTGTATTTTCTTTGTGCTTTTTTGCTAAGGCTGTCGGGCAAGCAATCTGCGGATTCGTTTGGCTGCTTGTCTTTATCGTCACCCTCCCCCTCAGGATATACGGTTGGTTCATAAGGCGTTTTGGCAGCAAGCCTCATAATGAGTTCGAGGATATCTATGGCCCTCTTTATTATTGGTGAAACCTTCGCCCTTCGGGGCTTATTTTTTTCCCTTTTCAAGACCTCCAGCCAGCGGGAAAGTTCCCGGAGTGATTGTCCGGTTCATCCCCACTCGCGTGGGGCATACGGTATTCTGGTGTCCGCTTTCGGCGGCTCACTCGGTTCATCCCCACTCGCGTGGGGCATACTTTGTGGTGATCAGTTCCTGGTCTATGGCGTACGGTTCATCCCCACTCGCGTGGGGCATACGCAGTTCCTACGTTTTCTGCCGCCGCCGCATTTGCGGTTCATCCCCACTCGCGTGGGGCATACGTTGATCTGCGTCTGCAGGTTGTCCGTGACAGCTGGTTCATCCCCACTCGCGTGGGGCATACTCGTCAAAGTGCAGTTCGCGGAGCCGTCGGAGACGGTTCATCCCCACTCGCGTGGGGCATACCATATCAATGCCATCCCTCTGCGCCGCCGCGTCTGGTTCATCCCCACTCGCGTGGGGCATACACATGCTCATTCCTCCGTCAGATTCACGTAGAACGGTTCATCCCCACTCGCGTGGGGCATACACTAAAAAAAATTCCTTTAAAACCGCCACTTAGCAACAAAAAAGCGGGTTTATGTGTCATTGTAAATATTTCCACACAATTTTTAATTTTTCTTCATTTCATCCTGTGCACACTGAAGCGATTATTTGCTTAGCTATTTGAACAGTTCCGAGAATTTTTCTATGGTTTCGCTTTTTTTGCGAAGCACCTCGGCATAGTTGACATGGATGCCGTTCTTCAGCGCATCCTCGGGCATGGGCAGGCGGTAGTTTTCGGGGAATTTGATGTCCTGTCGAACGGGGACGGTGCCGGCTTCCGCGACCTTCTGCTGCGCCTCCCGGCTCAATACATAGTCCACAAAGGCTTTGGCTTCCTCCATGTTTTCAGCGCTTTTGAAGATGGCGATGGGGCTTGGCACCATGATGAGTTCCTTGGGATAGATCATGGCAAGATGAGCGCCCTTTTCGATTTTGCTGGCCGTGATGTAATCCACGCCAAGGCAGGCAGTCAATTCGCCGCTGGCCGTATTGTCCACCACCTGTCCGGAGCCTTTCCTCTTGCTGGCGCCGTTCTGGCGCAGGCGCACAATGTAGTCCCAACCGAATTCTTTTTCCAGAAGCGCAATGCTCATAAAGGATGTGCCGGAGAGGGCGGGATCGGCCAAGCCAAAGGAATCACGATAGAGCGGCTGCGTGGCGATGTCCTCCCAGGATGTCGGCGGCTCCTTCACCTTGTCCGTATTGATGACGATGCCAAGGGTGCCAAACCGTGCCGCGGTAAAGTAGCCATCATAGTCCTCGAAGGGATTGAGGATCTCTTGGAACGCGGCAGGCCGGAACTGTTCCAGCAGCCCGTCTTCCTTCATCTGGTAAAAATCGGGAACCTCGCTGGTCCAGACGATATCGGCGAGGATATGTCCGCTCTGCCGCTCGGCGGCAATCTTCTCCATGAGCTTGCCGGCTCCTGCGGATTGGTAGTCGACGATGAGTTCCGGATGCTGCTTCCGAAAGTCCTCCACGATGCCGCCGATCAGCGACTCCTTCATGGAGGTGTAGATGACGAGTTTCTTTCCCCCATCTTTGGCGGCAGGATCTCCCCTATTCGCTTCCGAGCCACATCCTGCCAGCAGCATGGAGACAAATACCACGCTCAACCACAGGATCAGACGCATCTTTTTCATGACGAATCACCTCTTTCGTTGGTGAACTGCTCTCCGAAGTCTGGAATTCGACCCTTGCATGGCAAAATCCTGCCAAAGTCCCGGAAAACATAGAATATTTTGCATTTGGAAAATCAGAACCACTGCGGTATAATGGTAATGTGAAAGCATTTGCTGGTTCCTGATGGAAATTTGCTCGATGGATTCTTGGGAGGAAGAACGATGAAAACCCGAACGAGATTTTTTGAAGTCAGGCGCAGGGCATTTCTCTTCCTGACCTTTTTGCTCGTGGCAGTGTTCGGCGTGTTGTATCTCTACGGCTCGGAGGCTTTCCGGTCACCTCCGCGAATGGAGGTGCAGGCAGAAAATCGCTTTGAGAAGACCCTGCATGTGGTAGCGGACAAGGACTATGCTCCCTATTCCTATCTGGGCGAAGACGGCAGCTACATGGGGCGGGATGTGGAGCTGATGAACGAGCTTGCCAACCGCCTGCAAATGAACCTGGACCTGAAGCTCATGGACTGGCCCACGGCAAATCGGGCGTTTCTGGCGGGGGATGCCGACATCATCATGAACATGGATGCGGACCTGATCGTGAACGATGAACGCATGATAGCGACGCTTCCCATTGCCGAGAAGCAGTACGTGGTCTACGGGCGCAGGAAGATTTCCAACGTGGCGGATCTCTACGGGCGACGTGTCGCCTCGCGGCATCGGCTGCCGGGTCTGGGTCTGGACGATGAGATTACCTATCTGGACTTCTATGAGGATATCTTCACTGCGTTGAAGAAAGGCGAGTATGAGTATGCCATCTGCCCGATCCAGGTGGGAACCTTTTTCTTGGAAAAACTGAAGATGGATGACGTAGTGCCGAGCTATGCGGTGATGCATGCCTACAGTTCCATGGCTCTCACCCCCAAGGATACGGTGCTCTGCGTGCGCCTCAGCGCCATGCTCAAGCAGATGCAGGAGGAAGGCCGTCTTGCCGAGCTGGATCGCAAGTGGATCAGCCATCGCTATGAAAATACGACCATCAAGGACATGATCGAGAATCACCCTTGGCTGGGCGCCTCACTGGCGGCTATCTTGTTGATCATGCTCATACTCATCGTGGCGACCGTGTTCCAATATCGCGATTTCAAGGCGCAGGAGGCATACACACAGCATTTGCGGGAAAATCTCGCCACCATCGAGAACCAACGGGAGCAGTTAAAACAGCAACAGACAGAGCTTTTGGAAGCCAAGGCAAAGGCAGAACAGGGCAGCAGGGCAAAAACCACATTCCTCTTCAATATGTCCCACGACATCCGCACCCCCATGAATGCCATCATCGGCTATATCGAACTGGCGAAACGGGAGACGGATCTTCCGGAAAACATGCAGCGCTTTCTTCACAAGATTGAGGCTTCCAGCCACCACCTTCTGGCGCTCATCAATGACATTCTGGAAATGAGCCGCATCGAGAGCGGGAAACTGGAACTGGACATTGCACCCACGGATATGCAGCAGACCATGGAGAATGTGCATGACATGTTTTCCGCCCAGATGGCAACCAAGGGCATCCGCTACACGGTGGATACCCTTGATCTCAAGAACCGCTGGGTGCTGTGCGATGAAAACCGTCTGAACCGGGTATTACTCAACCTCATCAGCAATGCCTATAAGTTCACGCCCAAAGATGGTTCGGTTTCCGTCTCGCTCCGTGAGCTGCCGGATGCTCACGAAGGGCATGGGAGCTATGAGCTCCGCGTGAAGGACAGCGGCATTGGCATGTCGGAGGAATTCGCCGCCAGAGTGTTCAATGCCTTTGAACGGGAGCGCACCTCCACGGTGAGCGGAATCCAAGGGACAGGCCTTGGCATGGCCATCACCAAGAGCATCGTGGATCTGATGCATGGGAGCATCAAAGTGGCAACCGCGCAAGGACAAGGAACGGAGTTCATCGTCCGCTTGCAATTTCCCTTGGCAGAAAATCCGGAGCATGCGAACGAAGAAAAAACAACGGAATTTTTGTCCAAGGAAGCGGACTTCACCAAGAGCAAACTGCTCTTGGTGGATGATATCGACGTGAACCGTGAAATTGCAAAAATGCTTTTGGAAACTGCCGGATTCCATGTGGATACCGCCGAAAACGGCAAGGAGGCTCTGGAGAAGATAGCGGCCTCCCGTCCCGGCGACTATGACGCGGTGCTCATGGACATCCAGATGCCCGTCATGGACGGCTATGCCGCCACCCAAGCGATTCGCGCCCTGCCCGACCAAGCCCTCGCCCACATCCCCATCCTCGCCATGACGGCAAACGCATTCAGCGAAGACGTAGAGACAGCCAAAGCCGCCGGCATGGACGGACACATCGCGAAGCCGCTGGACGTGCCGAAAATGATGGAGACTTTGGCTGAAGTTCTGAGCAAGAGAAACGTATGAAAAACGTATGAAATAAGTGCAGCAGGCTTGAAATAGCTTGCTGCACTTGTGTTTTTTGGAAAAGCTGCGTCCAGTTTTCCCGATGTAATCAGACGGAACTGGGGCAGACAGAAAGTGCAATTTTCAGTCCCCGCAATTCACAAACACCGTATTGTCACCCGCACCGTCCACATTGTCCTGCCACATCAGCTCCCCCGCACTGTTGAGATAAAATTTGCCGGTGCCGTTTTCATAGACAGTTTTCTCGCTGAAATCCTTCTCGTTTTGGTAGGTGCGAATGCGGTGACATCCGTGAGCGTAATGCAGCACGCCCCTCTCGCCATTTGGACGCGCCTTCATCTCCCAAATATGCTGTTCAGCGGCGCCGTTGGCCCATTCAATCCGCACGTCATAGGTGTCCTTTGCTCCTTGCGTGACCGTGACAAGGCCGCGACCGGCGATTTTTTCGGCCCAGCGTCCGATGAGACTGTCCGCTGTGTAGCCGAGAGCGCGCCTATCATTTGCTATGGCCAGCGCATCGGACCATTCCTTCACGACCTCAGCGGCCTTTGTGCGGCCATCGGAGAATTTTATCCGGAACAACTGCTCCCTGCCGTTGTTCCCTATCTGTCGGTAAATATTTTCACTGCCTTCCGCCAAGAAGAAATCAAAGCGGATTCCATCTTTCGGGAAATTCAAAACAACATAATCCCCCTCCGGAGCCGTGGCAGAATGCAGCGGCTCTGTCTGTGCATTGCGCATCAGCCGCATGGCATAGGGAGCGGGTGATATGTCCATGGGATGCCACGGACGAGTTGCGGATGTGCCGAGCGTGTACTGTATCACATCGTCGAATGCAGCGCGGGCGAGATAAATATCCAGATCGCTGTTTCCGTAGGCTTCGGCAGCGAGACCCTTGTTATCGGCGATGAACTTTTCCCGCACCGTATCGTGCGCCCACGCATTCAGCATGGTCCAGTCCTTGACCGTATCCGCCTGCTCGTACTTTTCACGCACAAGACGAACGTCCGTGGGATGATAATAAACGTAGTAGACGCCCGCACCGTCCTTGGCAAAAATTTCCGCACCGGACATATCGTGCTGCAGCATATCATAGAGCTGAGTCTCGGTGATCGTGCCAATGCCAAACAACCAGCCCGCGCCCTCTCCGCTACCGCCCTGGGCTTTGTCCGCCAAGATGGAGGCTTTCTCCGAAACGCGGAACAGCATCCCTCTATCCTTTGGCATATCGACAACCAGCAGCTTTTCGTATTCCCGTGGGATGGAAAGCCGCAAGCCGTTATGTTCGTAATGCCTCACAGCTTGCAAATCCGTCTGCCCCGCTGCCGATGGCCGGTCGGAAATCGCTACACCATAGCTGTCGATACTTCCCGCATCACAGGAAGCAACGGAACCTGCCATAATCGCGGCAAGGAAAAAACTCCCTACAGACATAGTTTTGAAGGTCATGATACTGCTCCTTTCATGATTTGCGCTCATCAGTACATCCCCTGCACATCTATCCTCCCCCATCATACCATAGTTCCCTGCCACGCTCAAGGTACTTGGGATTCCAATGCCAAGATGCACATCGACCTGTCCATCGGAGTCATCCTTTGCATTCTTGCCTCCTAGCCGGTCAATCCAGTAAAATCGGCACATATCCGTTGCAACGCCTCGGCAATATCCCGTGCATCATCTTCCGTGTTGTCATCTCCTAAAGAAATTCGAATCGTTCCTCCTGCATATTCATCAGATAAATGAATTACCTTTAAGATATGCGAAACAGATTCAACCAGCAGGTGAAAAATAACATACAGAAATTTGATGATGATTTTCGCTTTCAGCTAACGCAGGAAGAGATGGATAACTTGAGGTCAAAAAATTTGACCTCAAGTTGGGGTGGCACACGTTACCTGCCTTATGCCTTTACAGAGCAAGGCATCTATATGCTCATGACGGTTCTCAAAGGAGAGCTTGCCACACGGCAAAGCAAGTCCCTCATTCGCTTGTTTAAGCGAATGAAGGACTATCTGATTGAAGAGCAAGGGCAAATAGGCAGACAGGAACTGCTGGCACTTTCTATGCAAACCCAGAGAAATACAGATAGTATAGAACATCTGCAATCCAAACTGAAGGATGTTGCCACCAAGGATGACCTGGCAAAGTTTATGCAGAACTTCCTTGAAAGCTCTTCGGTCAAAGAGTATCTTTTCTGGGATGGACAAGTTATGGAGTCAAGTGTAGCCTACGGCGACATATATGGCATGGCCAATCATACCATATATGTCGTGGACAATTACATCGGACTAAAGACACTACTCCTGCTAAAAAACACCCCGAGCCACGTTTCCGTTACGATTTTCAGCGACAACCTCGGCAAAGGATTATCGCTGAGCGAGTACGATGACTTTTGCAAAGAGTACCCCAATGTCAAGATTGACTTCCGCAGAACCTGTGGCAAGTACCATGACCGCTTTATCATCTTAGACTGCGACAATAATACGCAGAAAGTATACCATTGCGGCGGTTCCAGCAAAGATGGTGGGAAAAAGGTGACAGCCATAGCCAAAATGGAGGATACCGCTGCCTATCGCCAGATGGTGGACGAATTGCTTAAGAATCCAGCCTTGGTACTCAGTTAGTCTGAAGTTATCTGTAGAAATCGCCTCGCGTTTTGCAAAATTCTCTGGGTGAATGCCACCAGCCGTTGCACAAGGGTGACGGTCGTCATTCTGGGCGAGGTTGGATACTCGGATGTAACCATAGATGTTTCCTTTTGTTCCCATAGAAGATTCCTCCCATCAAAGTGAAAACGGTACTCCTTGATTGTAGAGGAATCCTTGTCTTCGTGATTGCTCATATTGCCACCACTCCCAACTGTGGAAGCCTCATCAAAGCAAAATTCCCGCCAACGTCCCCATTCCAAGAAAAACAAGGCCACCCAGACGCAGATGATTCAATCATCCACGTTGGGTGGCCTTTTACGATATTCCTTCTCTCCTCGGTATGATAAATGAGAATATAGAGATATGACAAAGGGGCACATTGGCGGAAATGGCACTGGACTAAGGCTTTCTTCTTTAAGAGCGCGGATTTTCTGTCCGCATTTCGTCGAAGAATAGCACAAGAAACGAAAACTACAGGGCAAACGCCCCCACGGCTGCTTCCATTCCGTCCTTTTCACAGACGCCCTTATGAAGTTCCTTCGCTGTGCGAAGGGAATCAAGCCCTGCCGGGATGGGGTGTCCGCTCTTTTCCAGCAGCAGATCCAGCAGCCGGAATTCATCCAGTCCTTCGATTTTTTCGCCGAGGGCTTCCAAAACGCTTGCATTGAATTTATAGGGGCTGGCAGTGGAAACAACGACCATTTCATGTTTGTCGCCGGTTGCTTTCCGATATTGCTCTGCGACATCCCATGCAACCGCGGTATGCGTATCCGGCACATAGCGCTTCGCCTCATACACACGACGGATAGCCGCCTTGGTACCCGCATCGTCCGTGTAGCCTGCCCAGAAAAGCTTCTGTATTTCTCCGAGCACATCTGCGCCCACATCGTAACGTCCCGTTTCGGAAAGCTGCCGCATCCATGCTTTGACCTTTGCTGCATCCTTCGTCACATGGTAGAGCAGCCGTTCCAGATTGCTGGAAATCAGGATATCCATGGAGGGCGTGATGGTCTTGAAGAAATCCCGTTTGCGGTTGTAAACGCCGGTTTGCAGGAAATCCGTCAGCACGTTGTTCACGTTGGAGGCACAGACAAGCTTATGCACGGGAAGTCCCATGCATTTTGCGTAGAATGCGGCAAGGATGTCGCCAAAGTTGCCCGTGGGAACGCAGAAATCAATCTCATCCCCTGCCTGAATCCGATGGGCAGAAAGAAGATCCGCATAGGCGCTAAAATAGTAGACGATCTGCGGCACCAGCCGGCCCCAGTTAATGGAATTCGCCGAAGATAGCTTCACGCCATGCTCCGCCAGCTTGCTGCCAAATGCCTCATCGCTGAAAATAGCCTTGACACCGCTCTGCGCATCGTCGAAATTGCCGCGCACGGCAGTCACGTTCACGTTCGATCCCTTTTGCGTCAACATTTGCAGACGCTGGATCTTGCTGACTCCGCCCTCGGGATAGAATACCATGATCTTCGTCTGCTCCACATCGCGGAATCCCTCCAGCGCGGCCTTCCCCGTATCGCCGGAAGTCGCGACCAGAATGAGCACCGTGTCCTTCTCCCCTGTCTTGCGAAGTGCGGTGCTCATGAGCTGCGGCAGGAGCTGCAGGGCCATATCCTTGAATGCGCTGGTCGGCCCATGCCAAAGTTCCAACACAGAAACATCATCAAAGATGTTCAGCGGCGCACGGCGCTCGTGGTCAAATTTCCCGCCGCCATAGGCACGCTCCACGCAGCTCTTCAATTCCCCTTCCGTATAATCCGTCAGGAAAAGCCCCAGCACTTTTTCCGAGCGCTCCTCATAGGAAATCCCTTTGAGCCCTTCCACAAAATCCATCGATACCTTCGGCATCTCATCGGGCACAAACAGACCACCATCTCCGGCAAGCCCGTGAATGATTGCTTCCGCGGAGTCCAGACGCTCGGCCTTTCCTCTTGTGCTGATATATTTCATACGAATCGCTCCTTTATTCTCAAATTATTCTATGGTAGAATAGTACAGAGGCTATCGCGCAATTTCCGCGATCTTTGCATTTGCTGCGCGAACCAGGTCGACAGGCGCCAGCAAAAGCTGTTCCCCGCGCACTCCCGCGCTGATGGCGATGGTTTCCTGTGCGTTTGCGTGTGCGTCCAGATACACGGGATAATCTTTTTTCGCGCCCAGCGGGGAGCAGCCTCCGCGGACATAGCCCGTGAGACTCTGCACCTCCTTCAGATGCACCATCTCGACACGCTTGTTGCCGGATGCAGCGGCCAGAGCTTTGAGGTCCAGTTCCATGGCTCCGGGAATGACTGCCATGAGCACTCCGTTCTTATCGCCGCGAGCCACCAGTGTCTTGAATACCATTTCGATGGGCATGCCTGCCTCCTGCGCTACATGGGTCGCGCTGAGGTCATCCAGATCTACCTGATACTCTTTGATGTGATAGGAAATTCCCAGATTGTCCAATATGCGCGCTGCATTGGTTTTTTTCTTTTTCTTCATCGTCTCACCACATTCGATTTTTGAACACTCCCATGATACCAAACGGGCACCTGTTCTCGCTGAACCCGCCCTTCTCTTTGTCCGTGCTCATCAAGCGCTCATATTATATCATATCTTTCCTTGTAAACCTATAAAAAGTTCACAAAATGAGGTGTTTGTCGTGCTCAATATCGCTTATGCCCAAATGGAAGTCATACCGGGACATCCTGACAAAAACACGGAAAAAATGCTGCAGATGATTGCAGACGCAAAGGAAAAGGATGCAGATGTCATCATTTTCCCCGAAATGGCCATTCCCGGCTATTTCCTGGGCGATACCTGGGAGCAGTCTTCCTTCCTCGCGGACTGCATGGAGTACGGGAAAGAAATCATCGCGGCTTCCAAGGATATCGTCATCCTGTTTGGAAATATAGCGGTGGATTGGAAAAAGAAAAACAATGACGGGCGTGTGCGGAAATACAATGCCTTTTTCGCGGCGCAAAACGGAAAACTCATCCATCCGGACAATATGCCCTATCCCTTTATGATCAAAACCCTCATGCCGAATTATCGGGAATTCGATGATACACGCCATTTCTTCAGCCTGCAGAAGCTCGCACGGGAGCTTGGCACATCGCCCGATCAGCTAATCTCTCCCCTGACCTTCAAGGTCAACGGCAAGCGCTACCGTGTAGGGTGCCTGCTTTGCGAAGACGGGTGGAGCGACGATTACGAGCTGACGCCTCTGGCGATCCTGCAGCGTCATGCCCCCATCGACTTCTTCGTGAACATCTCAGCATCTCCCTACACGCTCGGCAAGAACGACAAGCGTAACCGCATATTCAAGGCACAGGCAAAAACGGTCAAGGCGCCGCTCTTCTATGTCAACAATATCGGTCTGCAGAATAACGGCAAGACCATCTACACCTTTGACGGGTCCAGTACGGTCTACAGTTCCGAGGGCAATATCGTGGCATGCTGCGCCCCATACGAAGAAGCACTGGGCGTGCTCACGTTGGAATATGTTTCCAGCCTTCCGGCCGTTGAGATCCGGAAGAAATCCGCGATCGCCCATATCTATGAAGCGCTGTCCTATGGTGTGCGGCATTTTCTTGACAGGATCCGCATGAAGCGCGTCGTCATCGGCATCTCCGGCGGCATCGACTCCGCGGTTGCGGCAGCGCTCTACACGAAGGTGCTCGGGCCTGAGAATATCCTGCTCGTGAACATGCCGAGCGTATTCAATTCCGAAACGACCAAAGGGCTCTCCCAACAGCTCGCCCGGAATCTCGGCTGCCATTATATGATCGTTCCAATTCAGGAATCCGTGGAGCATACCGTTCAGCAGCTTCAGGAAATTCCCGTTGAATTTCTGAAGAATCACGTGCAGTCCCATTTGCAGGTCTCGCCCTTTGTCACGGAAAATATCCAGGCGCGCGACCGCAGTGCGCGCGTGCTGGCCGGGGCGGCAGCTGCCTTTGGCGGCGGCTTTACCTGCAATGCAAACAAGGCGGAGACAACGGTCGGCTATTCCACGCTCTACGGCGATCAGTCGGGCTTTCTCGCTGCACTGGCTGACCTCTGGAAATATCAGGTCTATGAGCTTGCCCACTATCTCAATGACGAAGTCTATGGCCATGAGGTCATTCCGCAGGGCATCATCGACATCGTGCCGAGCGCCGAGCTGTCGAGCAACCAGAACGTGGACGAGGGCAAAGGCGATCCCCTCAAGTATCCCTATCACGATTATCTGTTCCGATCCTTCGTGGAGCACTGGCAGAAGGCCACGCCGGAGGATATCCTGAATTGGTATCTGCAGGGAGTTCTGGAGAAAAAGCTTGGCTGCGCAGACGGCCTTGTGCGGCAGTATTTTCCGACGCCGGCGGCTTTCATCGAGGATCTGGAACGCTGGTGGAACCTCTTTACCGGCATGGCCATTGCCAAGCGCATCCAGGCACCGCCCGTCCTTGCCGTCAGCCGCCGCGCCTATGGCTTTGACCACAGGGAATCGCAGAACGGGCCTTACTATACGAGAAAATACCGTGAAATGAAGGCAAAGCTCCTGAACACGGATTGAACAAATCCCCTCAAAGCAATCAAACCGCGCTTTGAGGGGATTTCGTTTGAAACACAAAAAAGCCCGGATCGCTCCGGGCTTCGATGGACGTTGGAGGCGACACCCAGAATCGAACTGGGGATAAAGGTTTTGCAGACCTCGGCCTTACCACTTGGCTATGTCGCCTTGCGATGGAGCGGAAAACGAGGCTCGAACTCGCGACCCCCACCTTGGCAAGGTGGTGCTCTACCACTGAGCTATTTCCGCAAATGGCGACCCGAAGGGGACTTGAACCCCTGACCTCCGCCGTGACAGGGCGGCATTCTAACCAACTAAACTACCGGGCCGTTCATCCGTTGCATTCAGCAACAAATGTAATTATACATAGACTCCCGTATCTTGTCAACATTTTTTAGGGAAAATGTTTGTAAATCGGATCGGGTCGGATTTCAAACCATTTTCATCCGTTGAAAAGTTCGGTGGAAAGATATCGGTCTCCCGTATCCGGGAGCAAGGCCACGATATTCTTTCCTGCATACGCCTCGCGCTGAGCGATTTGCACGGCTGCCGCAAGCGCCGCGCCGGAAGAAATGCCGACCAAGATTCCCTCCGTCCGTGCAAACTGCCTCCCATAGCGGAATGCAGTCTCATTGGCTATGGGCAGGACCTCATCGTAAATCTTCGTGTCCAACGTATCGGGTACAAAGCCCGCGCCGATTCCCTGGATCTTGTGCGGTCCCGCGGTCCCCTTCGACAATACGGGTGAGGTCTCCGGCTCCACCGCAAAGATCTTCACATCTTTATTCTTCGATTTCAGATAGCGCCCGACACCTGTCAACGTGCCGCCTGTGCCAACGCCTGCAAGGAAGGCCGCAACCTGTCCGTCCGTATCCTCCCAGATCTCGACGCCCGTCGTGGCCTCGTGCGCTGCAGGGTTCGCAGGATTTTCAAACTGCCGGGGAATCCATGCATTCGGAATATCTTTTGCAAGCTCCTCTGCCTTGCTGATTGCGCCTTTCATGCCCTTCGAGCCATCTGTCAGCACAATTTCTGCGCCGTAGGCCTTCAAAAGATTCCGGCGCTCTACGCTCATGGTCTCGGGCATCGTCAGGATGGCCCGATAGCCTCGCGCTGCCGCGACGCTGGCAAGTCCGATGCCGGTATTGCCGCTGGTCGGCTCGATGATGACAGAGTCGGGCTTGAGTATCCCCTCACGCTCCGCCTTCTCGACCATCGCCTTTGCAATGCGGTCCTTCACGCTGCCTGCCGGATTGAAATACTCCAGCTTCACCAGCAGATTCGCCTTCAATTCATTGGCTTTGCCGAAATTCTTTGCTTCCAGCAGGGGGGTATGACCAATCAGCTCTGTTACACCATGAAAAATATGCGACATAAAAACTCCTCCATTTCCCGATTTCAGTCATTAAGGATCTGTCAAAAAATAACTTGAACCATTTGTTTGTCCAACTTATTTTCCTCCAGATCTTAAGTTATAAAACATATTAAAACGATATGTTTATATTACAATACTTTTTTCATTCTGTCAACCCCAAAAAAGATGGCTGAACTACCATCCTTTCATACGATGATTGATCAGCCTTGAATGCATATCGTAAAACTATGTATTTGACATTTTCCTCGGTCTTCGCTATGATACAGTATATTGAACGAGATGAGGTGTTTTTTTATGAAGATTTCTGCAAAGGGCCGGTACGGGCTGACCGCCATGGCGTATCTGGCAAAGCAGTATGAATCGGCTGCGCCCGTTACGATTCTCAGCATATCGAACAAATTCGACATATCCAAAATCTATCTGGAGCAAGTCTTCTCCATCTTGAAGCGCTCCCATCTGGTCGTTTCCATCAAAGGCTCCCAAGGCGGCTATCGGCTTGCCAAGAAACCCGCCGAAATATCCGTCTACGACATTCTTTCCTCCATTGAGCTGTTTCTCACGGAAAAAACTATGCCCATCACGGAGGGAAAAGTGCCCGCGCTGGATCGTGCCATCGAAGCGCGGGTATATGCCCCGTTGGAGGAAAATATCAAAAAATCCTTGGCATCCGTGAGCTTGGACGATATTTTGTCAGCTGTCGCAGAGGAGACCTCGCCGGATAATCTGATGTACTTTATTTAAGGAAACGATGATTAAATGAGTTTTTGTCCTTGTCAAAGGATTTTTTCGTCAGGCAAGGAAGATGCCGTGAAGTCGTAGCAGAGCTACGTCGAACGGCATCTGACGCAGCATGGCGGAAAAAGACTCGACAAGGGCAAAAAGGAATTAATCAGCGTTTCCTTAAGGAAACACTGATGAAATCCGTGTCTCCTTAAGAACTTTCACATGCTGAAAAGTTCCAGCTGATCGCTTTCGCTCATGCCGTCAAGACAGCCATGATGGCGCAGGATCTCCACATTGGTCTTGGAAATACCGGAGCGTTTCCGCAAATCATCGACTGACGTGAAATCGCCTGCCTTGCGGGCCTCCACGATTCCGTTTGCCGCTGAGACGCCGATACCGTCAAGGGACGCAAAGGGCGGCAGCAGGGAGTTTTCCAGGATGATGAATTTCTCCGCATCCGAGCGATAGAGGTCCACATACTCCACGCTGAAGCCCCTGAGATACATCTCCCATGCGAGCTGCAGCACGATCAGCGTCGCGCTTTCCTTGCCTTCCAGCTTCTTTTCCTTCGCTTTCTCCTCCAAGAGACGAATCTGCTCTCCGACAAAATCCTCCCCGCGCGCCACCACATCCGCGTCGAATTCCGCGGCACGGATCGAGAAATAGGCCGCATAGTACGCCAGCGGATAGTGAACCTTGCAGAATGCAATGCGGTATGCCATCATGACATAGGCCGTCGCGTGCGCCCTTGGGAAAAGGTATTTGATTTTCTGGCAGGACTCGATGTACCACTCCGGCACCTTGCCCTGCCGCAGGATCTCCACCACTTCGGGCTTGATTCCCTTGCCTTTTCGCACGGCCTCCATCGTCTTGAAGGAAAGCAGCGGGTCGATGCCATTGTGAATCAGGTACATCATGATGTCATCGCGGGCGGAAATCGCATCATGCAGCGTGCAGGTACCTGCGCGGATCAGATCCTGCGCATTGCCGAGCCAAACATCCGTGCCGTGGGAAAAACCCGAGATGCGCACCAGATCGCTGAAACAGTCTGGATGCGTGTCGTCGATCATCTGCCGCGTGAAGCTCGTGCGGAACTCCGGTATGCCAAAAGTGCCCGAATTCGCGCCCAGTTCCTCCGGCGTGACGCCCAGTGCGTCCGTACAGGAAAAAATGGACAGCGTCGCCTTGTCATCCAGCGGAATGGTCTTCGGATCGCGATGGGTGAGATCCTCCAGCATCTTGATGACCGTCGGATCATCGTGCCCCAGAATGTCCAGCTTGACCAAACGGCTGCTGATGGAATGATAGTCGAAATGCGTCGTGATGGTGGTCGTGTTCTTGTCATCCGCGGGGCGCTGGATCGGCGTGAAGAAATGCACATCCATATTGCGCGGCACGACCATGATGCCCGCAGGATGCTGTCCCGTCGTGCGTTTCGTCCCCATGCAGCCTTGCGCAATATGGGCGATGAAAGCACGATGCTTTTTTTTGCCCTTTTCCTCGTAGTATTTCAGCACAAAACCAAAGGCCGTCTTATCCGCTACCGTCGCAATGGTTCCCGCACGATAGACATTGTCCTTGCCGAAAAGAATCTCCGTATATTTGTGGGCCACCGGCTGATAGGTCCCCGAGAAATTCAAGTCAATATCCGGTACCTTGTCGCCATCGAAGCCAAGGAACACCGCGAAGGGGATATCGTGCCCGTCCTTGATGAGCGGCGTGCCGCAGACCGGGCAGTCCCTGTCGGGAAGGTCATAGCCGCACCCCACCGAGCCGTCCGTGATGAACTTGCTGTACTGGCAGTGCGGACAGCGCCAATGGGGCGGCAGAGGATTGACCTCGGTGATGCCCGTCATCGTCGCAATGAAGGAGGAACCCACCGAACCACGAGAGCCGACGAGATAGCCGTCATCATTGGACTTCTTCACCAGACGCTGGGAAATGAGATACAGCACGGAAAAGCCATGGCCGATGATGGGTTTGAGTTCCTGCTGCAGCCTCGCCTCCACGATTTCCGGCAGATTCTCCCCATAGAGTTCCTTTGCCTTGTGATAGGACATATTGCGTATTTCGTCATCCGCCCCCGGAATCATCGGCGAATACAGGTCATCGGGAATCGGCTTGAAACGCTCCACCGACTCGCTGATCCGTCTCGGATTCGTGACCACGGCCTCGTATGCCGCTTCTTCGCCGAGATACTGGAATTCCGCAAGCATTTCCTCCGTCGTGCGCAGGTAAAGGGGCGGCTGGAAATCAGCATCTTCAAAGCCCTTGCCCGTCATGAGGATTGCGCGGTAAATCGCATCCTCCGGATTCAGAAAATGCACATCGCAGGTCGCGACCAGCATCTTCCCCAGTTTTTTTGCAAGCTCCGCCACCTTGAGATTGATGTTGATGAGATCCTCATCCGTCTGCACATCGGGGAATTCCTCGCTGCGCTTCAGAAAATCATTGTTGTGGATCGGCTGGATCTCAAGATAATCGTAGAATTTTGCGATTTCCAGAAGCTCTTCTTCGCTCTGCCCGCCCACAATCGCACGGATCAATTCTCCCGCCTCGCAGGCAGAACCAATGATCAGCCCTTCACGATACTCCGAAAGTATCTTTTTCGGAATGCGTGGCTGGCGATGCAGGTACTTCAGGTGAGAAAGCGAAACGAGACGATAGAGATTCCTGAGCCCGATGGGGTTCTTGGCCAGCAGGATGATATGGTTCGCCCGCTTCTGCTCAAAGTCATCCCCGGTAAGATACCCCTCCATGCCATAGATGACCTTGATGTCGAGCTTGTCCTTCTCCAGTTCTTTTTCCGCATCGGGGAATGCCTGCACGACGCCATGATCCGTGATCGCGATCGCGGGCCAGCCCCATTTCGCCGCCGTCTTGATGAGATCCTTGACCGCCACGACCGCATCCATGCTGCTCATCGTCGTATGAGCGTGCAGCTCCACGCGCTTTTCCGGCGCCGTATCCTTGCGCTTCGCGGCTTCGCGCTTCACCAGGCTGTCCATGAAGAGCACGTATTCGTTCATGTAGGTATCGAAGCGCACCGCGCCATGAACACGCACCTCCATGCCCTCTTTCAGGTGTTCCAGCACCTGATCGAGCTCATCCTTTTCCTTCCCCTTGAAGAACTTCTTGCAGCAGATGCCGTCCGTATGGTCCGCAATGCAGAAGGACAGCAGCTGGTTCCCCGTTTTGAAGGTGTTGGTCTTGATGCCGAACTGCGCCCCTTCGCCAATGAATCCCTCCAAGATCACATTTTTCTGCTCGCCTTCCAGATCTGCGATGGGAATCCCCTCGCCCATGATATTGCGCCCAAACAGCACATTTCCCTGTGCGGGCAGTACAACGGGCGCAGAAAGATCCTCCGGTACAGTCTTTGCTTTTTCCTTTGTGACGTTCGCCTTTGTGCCCTTTTCCTCCAACGCCTTTGGCGCAGGCATTTTTGCCGTCTGCATGTGCTTCTCCGGCCGGACTGCCTTTCTGTCCACCGTCTGCAGATGTGCCGGCATCTCAAAAGCTCCGATGGATTCATCCGCAGGAATCTCCTCATCCACCGCAACGCACTCGATATCACAGTGGAATCCCAAAAGCGAGCGCACCGCCTTTTGCATCATCAAAGGCACCCGGTGCGCACAAAGCACCTCGCTGCTGAACTCACCTTCCACCTCGAGCAGAATGCGGCTGCCGTCCACGGTATGGCGCGCGTGCCGCAGCAATGCAAAAACGGTCGGCACGCCGTCCGCCGTCATGTGGACAAGCTCTTTCCACGCACTGTCCACAGCCGTTTCAATATCGATGATATCCTGATAAAAGAGCACTTCACTGAGCCGGTGATGCTCTGCGATATGCTCCGCCGCACGGGAAAGCAAGTCTCCGGCCACAAGCTGCTGCGTCTGCAGCAGGATCTCCCACCGATTGACTTTCGGAGAGACCTCCACATGCTTGATCTGACAGGACTTCAAAAGCTTGCGCTCCGCATCGGAAAGCTGCATGCCCTGCACCAACTGCCAAAACATGTTCTCCTTTTGCGGTACGATGCAGAACTTCTTCACGCTATAGCATCCTTTCCATCAATCAATGCGAACCATCCGCATTCCCGTAGAGCTCCCGATACTTCTTTTCATATCGCAAGACCCTTTCCACATAGAGCCTCGTTTCTTCATAGGGAATTTCATCGATGCGGTTAAAATCCATCCCCCAGCGGTACTCCTTGATCCAGTCCTCTACATTCCCTCGTCCGGCGTTATAGGCGGCCAGCGTAAGCACTTTATTGCCGTCAAAGTCCTGCTCCAAATGCGCCAGATACCAGATGCCGTACTGGATATTGCAGTCCGGCTCATGGAGCCGCGTTTCGCTGTATGCGTCGTCTTCCAACCGGGACGCGATCCACTCCGCGGTATCCGGCATGAGCTGCATCAGCCCGATTGCTCCACGATGGGAATGCACATCCTGCCGGAAGTTGCTTTCGCTCTTGATGACCGCCGCCGCCAGATAAGGATCGATCTCATACCGCTCCGCATACCGGTCCACGATTTCCTTGTACGGGTACGGATAAAGATAATTCTTTTGCACCGGCGCCGTCTGGAGCGCAAAATAAATGCCCCCGCAGCAAGCCACGAGAAACAGGACCGCCAGCAGGACATAGTCCGTCCTGCGGTTTCCGGAACGCCTTTTCGCATCACGTTCCTGCATCTTTGCGCTCATAATGCCTTTCCCGACCTCCATCTGCCCGTGAATAACTTCTCGACGTTCCGCACGGTCTCATCCATTGTCCCGGAGTTGTCGATCACAACATCCGCACGCCTGCACTTTTCCTCCATGCTCATCTGAGCATTGATGCGCGCCCTCGCCTGCTCCGGGGTCAGCCGATCCCTCTGCATGAGCCGCCGCTCCTGAGTTTCCTGCGGCACAAAAACCACCCATACTTCATCGCAGAAACTGTCCCATCCCGCCTCGAAAAGCAACGGCACATCCAGAACCATAATTTCCTTGCCGCTTGCCCGGCATCGCTCCATGCGTTTTTTCAGTCCATCCAGCAGGATGGGATGGGCGGTGTCGTCCATCCATTTCCGCTCCGCCGGATGATGGAAGACAATCTCTCCCACCGCTTTCCGATTAAGGGTTCCATCCTCCATCAGCACCGCTGCCCCAAAATGTCGTTCATACGCCTGAAAGAGCGCCTGTCCCGGCTCCGCAAGCTCATGTGCCATTTCATCCGCGTCCAGAATGCATGCGCCAAGGGCGCGAAGCCGGTTCGACACCGTGCTCTTCCCGCAGGCAATGCCGCCTGTGAGTCCTATCACATGCATTCTCTCACCTCATTTTGCCTCTGCCCAGTTCTTCCCGCTATGGATGTCGACCACCAGCGGAACGGAAAGCTCTGCCACATGCTCCATCGCATCTTTCAGCAAGGCTGAGACCTTTGGTATTTCCTCCCGCACGACCTCCAGCACAAGCTCATCGTGCACCTGCAGCAGGATGCGGCTCTTCACTCCCGCTTCCCGCAGTGCCCGTTCCGCGCGGATCATCGCAAGCTTGATGATGTCCGCCGCCGTCCCCTGGATCGGCGTATTCATCGCCATGCGCTCCGCCAGGGTGCGCTGGTTATAATTCGGGCTCTTGATGGCAGGAAGCGCGCGGCGGCGGCCAAAGAGCGTCGTCACATAACCGTCCGCATGGGCCTTTGCCACCATATCGTCCAAAAACTTCTTGACGCCCGGATAGCGCGCAAAATACAGCTCGATATACTTGGCCGCTTCTTTCCTCGGAATGTGCAGATCTCTGGAAAGCCCGTAGTCGCTGATGCCATATACGATGCCAAAATTCACGGCTTTGGCCTTGCGGCGAAGCTCCGGCGTCACATCCGCAAGGGAAACGCCAAAGACCTCTGCCGCGGTCCGCGCGTGAATATCCTGCTCCTGCAGGAATGCGTCGATGAAATTCTCATCCCCCGACATATGCGCGAGGATCCGCAGTTCGATCTGCGAATAATCCACGGAGAGCAAGGCATCATATCCCTCTCCCGGCTCGAAGAGCGCACGGATCTGCCGGCCTTCCTCCGTGCGCACGGGGATATTCTGCAGATTCGGCTCAGCGCTGGACAGGCGTCCCGTTGCCGTGACCGTCTGGTGGAACGTGGTATGGATGCGGCCCGTGCAGGGATTCACAAGAGCGCCCATGGTATCCAGATAGGTGGATTTCAGTTTTGCCAGTGCACGATAGGAAAGGATGCTCTCCACCACAGGATGCTCATAGCGCAGGCTTTCGAGCACCTCCGCGTTGGTAGAATAACCCGTCTTGGTTTTTTTGAGGGGTGTCAGCCCCAAGCGCTCGAAAAGAATCAATCCCAGCTGCTTGGGAGAATTGATGTTGAACTTCTCCCCCGCCAAGGTATAGATATCCTGCTCAATGGAATCAAGGCGGCTCGCGACTTCCATGGCCTTCTCATGGAGCTGTTCCACATTCAGGCAGATGCCGCTGCTCTCCATCTGTGCAAGTACAGCTGCCAAGGGGCGCTCCATCGTCTCATAGAGCTTCCAAAGTCCCGCGTCCTCCGCTTTCCTTCGCAGGGCAGGCCCCAGCTTTGCCATCGCCGCAGCCTCACAGGCAGCCCTTTCTGCATCGGAGGAAAATGCCGTGGGCATAGCAAGAGAAGGGAGCTCCCTTGCCAAAAGCGTCGTCAATTTGTAATCCGGCTGCTCCGGATCCAGCAGATAGCCCAGAAGCTCCACCGCCACGATATGCTCCTGCCGCTGCCACCCCGCATGCCACAGGCGCTTGGCCTGCAACGCGTAGACATCGCGCCCGTCCGATAGCATGGAAAGCATTTCCTCATAGGCCGCAGTGCCCCGCTTGGCATAGCATACCGTCCCGGCCGCCAAGCCGGAAACGGCAATGCCTGCCATCTGTTCAAAGCATCCGTTCTCCGACGGCTCATAGGAAACAGCAGCCGCCAATGCCTCGTCCTCCCGGAAGACGGACAGGCGCTCCGCATCCACAATCTCCTCATAGGAAACAGAAACTTCGTGAGGCACGCCGGTGACGGCAGTTTCCTCCCCCTGCCCAAAAAGATTCCGGTATTTTGTTTCCATGCTCTTAAGCTCATAGCGTTGACAAAAAGCAGAAATACGGCCAAGATCCGGCAGGATCCGGCAGGATTCCAGATCCAGCACAAGCTCCGGAACCTTGCAGTCGATGGTCGCAAGCTGCTTGGAAAGCAATGCCTGCTCCCGGTAATTCCTGAGATTTTCCTGAAGCTTTTTGCCGGAAATCTCATCGATATGCTCCAGAACTTCCTCTACGCTGCCATAGCTTTGGAGCAGCTTCATTGCCGTCTTCTGCCCCACCCCCGGCACGCCGGGAATATTGTCCGAGCTGTCCCCCATCAACCCCTTCAAATCGATGAGACGGATCGGCTCCATGCCATATTCCTGCCGAAACGCTTCCTCATCGTAACTTGCGACATCGCTGATTCCCTTTTTGGTAAGCCGCACGCACAGATTCGGACGGATGAGCTGCAGTGCATCACGGTCCCCCGTGACGACAATGGCCTCGCATCCTTGCTCCGCCGCCTGCGTCGCCAAGGTTCCAATGATATCATCTGCCTCATAGCCCGCTTTTTCCGACAGCACAATGCCAAGGGCCTCTGCCAGTTCATGCAGCATCGGGATTTGGGAGGAAAGCTCCTCCGGCGTCTTTTGCCGCGTTCCTTTGTACTCCGCATACATCTCATTGCGGAAAGTCTTTTTCCCCTTGTCGAAGGCAATGATCATCGCATCCGGGGAAAGCTCCTGCAGCAGCTTGATCAGCATGTTGGAAAAACCCACGATGGCATTCGTGAATTCGCCCTTGGAATCCGTAAGGAGCGGAAGCGCATAAAATGCACGATACATCAGGCTGCTTCCGTCCAGAACGACAAAACGCTTCATCCGATGACCTCCCGCGTACGGACAATCGTTATCTGTGATTTTCCCTGTTTGCGCGATTCTGCAGCACCGGCCGACGCTTTCGGTTCAGCGGCTTCCTGCAAAGCCTGCCGGTCAGGATCATCCGCTTTCTGTCCGGAATCCGGCCTGACCGGCTCGATGGGCACAGGCTGCACGGGCATCTGGGGAATCGATTGCAGCGCATAGACATGGTTTGGCTGCAGACTGCCCATCAGCCGGAAAAGCGGAGCCACATCCTTGGCGTTCAAAAAGAGCAGATTCTTTTTTTCAATGCCGGGCGTTTCGCTGTACGCGGTAATCAATTTCTCCCTTTGCGCATCCCATCCGAGATCCGTTTGGAGCGTTTCCGCCAGTTCCATTGCCGGCAGATAGATATTGCCATCTTTATACACCGCCTTGATTTTGGTCTTGTTCCCGTCCAACGTGACAGGATAGGCCTTCCCTAAATAAGTCGGTTTCCCGTCCGACGCATTCAGCTTCTGCTCAATCGCCGCATCGGGTTCAAACGCTTGGATGCCATATCCCGCCAGCCATTGATTAATCATGGAGACCGTCAGGTTCTGCCACCCGTAACTGTCCGGATAAATGTAGTACACCACCGTATCATCCGGCGTTTTCTCCACCACGACGCGGTTATAGGTAATCTCCACAGGCGTCCCGATCTCCACCAGATCGAACAGGGCTTCTACATCTTTCTCGTGCATGCGGATACAGCCATTGGAAACAAAGTGACCGATGCTCTCCGGCTTGTTCGTTCCATGGATTCCATAGTTGACCGCATAGAACTCCATCCATCGATACCCCAAAGGATTGTCCTCGCCGGAAGGAATGACATGCTTCGGATCCTTCGGATCGATCCAGGTAGGATTCACATCCTTGGACCTGATCTCGAAATATCCTGTGGGCGTTGGCGTCGATACCGTGCCCGGCCCGATCGGATAAAGACGTATGCGCTCGCTGCCCTCATAAAGCGCCAGAGAAGGAATCGCCAGATTGATGACGATCTTTCTGCTCTCCAATGCTGCCTTCTGTTTTTCTTCTTCATCCTGCTTGGAAATGGGTTCCGCCGGCGGGACAGTTTCAGCGGGCAGTGACTCGACAGGTGCGGCATGCTGGGGCCCCGCTGTGTTTTCAGCAAGACCGGCTGCCTCCGATCCTGCCGGAACATCCACGCCGGGATCCATCAAAGGCGGATGGAACGGACTGCCGGTCCTCAGCTCTTCATCCGCCTGGCGCATGGCCTCCCGTTCCTGCTCCGTGACAGGAACGGACTTCGACCTGTCCAGCGCTTCCGGCGCTGCCTCCGCCGGCTGCATCAAAAGAACAGCCATTGCCAAGCATCCCGCTAACATTTTTTTCCACATAATCGGACAGCTCTTTTCCTCATAGAATATAGGGAACTGTCCATAAATAAATTTTAGATTTGACTTGTCTAAATCTCCGTAGGCGTCGTTGTCGTCAGTCGACATAGCCCCGCTATGCCTCCTTTCTCCGCCTAGCCTATGAAGATTTATCCTGCGTCCTATCTTAAAATTTATTTATTACCAGTTCCTAGACAATGAATCCCAAAAACATCCACGCGACAAATATCACACACTTCTCTACATAGTATCATTTACACCGAAAAAAAACAACAGCCCTCAAAAATCTTCCATGGAAAATTCCCGGGGCTGTCGTTGCCGTTTCATTAATATCTCGTTCTATTCCTTGCTGCTCTCGATGACCTTTTCCGCCAGTTTCTCCGGCAGCACTTCATAATGCGAAAACTTCAGTGCGTAAGAGCCTCTCCCCTGTGTCTGGGAGCGCAGTTCTGTCGCATATTTGAAGAGTTCGGCCTCCGGAATCAGCGCCTTGATTTCGCTCATATCCTTCTCATTGCTTTCCACGCCGAGGATTTTCGCGCGCTTGCCGTTGAGCCGTCCCATCACATCGCCCATATAGTACTCCGGTGTGATGACGGAAATCTCGTCAATGGGTTCCAAAAGCTGCGGATCCGCCTGCATAACACCCTTGCGGATGGCAATGGCCGTCGCGGTCTTGAAGGCCGCTTCCGAAGAATCCACGGTATGATAGGAACCATCATAGAGGTTCACTCGCACATCTACGACAGGATAGCCCGCCAGAACACCCGCCGCCAGTGTTTCCTCCGTGCCCTTCTCCACAGCGGGAATATACTGCCTTGGCACGCTTCCGCCAAAGATGCTCTCCGTGAACACGTTGCCCTCGCCCGCTTTCTGCGGTCCGATCTCCAGCCATACATGACCATACTGACCATGTCCGCCGCTCTGCTTCTTGTGCTTGCCCTCGACGCGGACCGTCTTGCGGATGGTCTCGCGATAGGCAATGCGCGGCGCATCCAGCTTCATCTTCACGCCGAACTTGCGCTCCAGCTTGTCGCCCAGAATCTCCAGATGCACTTCCCCAATGCCATAGAGCACGGTTTCCCGCGTTTCCTTGTTCTTTTTCAGCAGGATCGTCGGATCCTCATCCTGCTGCTTCATGATCGAACCGAAAACCTTGTCCTCTTCGCCTTTTTTGACGGAAGAAACGGCCATGGCAAGCATCGGTTCCGGATAGCTGATCTTCTCATAGCAAATGGGGGCGCTCTTGTCGCAAAGCGTATCGCCCGTCTTTGCCGCCTGCAGCTTCGCCGTCACCACGATATCCCCCGCATAGGCGAAATTGACGCTGGACTGCTTCTTTCCCTGCATGGTGAAGATGCTGCCGATGCGCTCCGAACCATCCCCGTTTGCAAGTTGATAGGAGGTATCCCCCTTCATCGTGCCGGACAGGATGCGCAGGTAGGAAAGCCTTCCCACGAAGGGATCCACGACCGTCTTGAAAATCTGCGCGGAGAACGGATCCTCGGTCTTGCGCTCCAAAAGATCCCCGCTGGCGGGATCGACACCGATGGACACTTTGAAATAAGGCGAGGGAAGATATTCCACGACACCGTTCATAAGCTGCTTGACGCCGATATTCTGCAATGCCGATCCGCAGAACACCGGGAATATCTTTCCGGCCTGGATGCCCTCGATCATGGCTGCCGCGACCTCTACCTCCGTAATCTCCGCACCCTCAATATACTTTTCCAGCAGTTCATTGTTGAATTCAGCGACCGCCTCAATGAGCTTCTGGCGGGCTTCCTCCACTTCGCCCTGAATGTATTCCGGGATTTCCGCCGTCAGGGAATCCTCATCGTGGGTCACGATCTTCATATGAAGCGCCAAGAGATTCACCACCCCTTGGAATGCCGCCTCCTTGCCGATGGGGATCTGGACGGGAACAACCCCGTTCCCGAATCTCACGCGCAGCTCCTCCACCACGCTGTCAAAATCCGCATGCTCACGATCCATCTTATTGATGAAGAATGCCCGCGGCAGGGACAGTTCCTCGCTCAGCTTCCACGCCTTCTCCGTCTCCACCTCGATGCCGGCGGTCGCCGATATGATGATCAGAGCGCTGTCCGCGGCCGTCATGGCCCCCTTCACCTCGCCGATGAAATCAGGATAGCCGGGCGTATCGATGAAATTCAGCTTATAGTCCTTCCACTCCGAAACCGCCAAAGAGCACCCGATGGTCATCTGGCGCTTTTCCTCTTCCTCATCATAGTCCAGCACTCCCGTGCCGTCATCCACACGCCCCAGCCGCTTCGTAAAGCCGGAATTGAACAAGCATGCTTCCAGCAGACTGGTCTTTCCCGTATTTCCATGACCAATCACAGCCACATTGCGGATATTCGTACTCTTGTATTCCTTCATGCCAAAATCCCCCCTGCGTGTATTGTTGTTCTGATTTATTCTATTCTATATATTTTGAAAAAAACCTGCTAAAAAAGAATGAAAGAATAAAAAAAGGAAACCCGCAAAGTCTCCCTTGCGAGTTTCGTACACAAGTCAATTTCTCGATGAAGGATCTCCCATGTGGCTGCTGCAGCTTGCACAATTCCCGCAGCAATCCTGATGTCCACCCCTGAAATTATGGTATATATGCCGAAGCGCAAGACAGAGCGCAAGGGCGAGGGCAGCGCCTACCACGAAAGTTGCCATACAAATCCTTCCTTTCTCTCAAAACGTATCCCCATCAGAAGCCGAGCAGTCTGCCAATCTGATAGACCAACAGCGAAACGATCCAAGCGATGGCAAACATGTAGAGCGCGGAGAATCCCATCCACTTCCAGCCGCCTGCTTCCTTCTTGATGGTTCCCAGAGCCGTCACGCAGGGCGTATAAAGCTGGGAAAATACCATGAAGGCAAAAGCGGAAAGACTTGTGAACGCAGTCGCCATGCCGCTTTCCATCATGACTTTCGCGGCTTCCGCCGCCTCTTCCGCTTCCGTGGAAACATCCGCTACGCCATAGAGCACGCCAATCGTGGAAACCACGACCTCTTTCGCGAGAACACCGGAAAGCACTGCCGCGCCTGCCTCCCAGGTATCAAAGCCATGGAAGGCGAAGAGCACGGAAACCGCGCTGCCCAGAGCCGCGAGGAAGCTCTCATTCATCTCGCACATGCCGTCCATGTTGAAATTGGACAGGAACCAGATGAGCACGCTGCAGGCAAAGATGATAGTACCTGCCTTGAGAAGATAACCCTTGCCCTTGTCCCAAGTCTCCAACATGACGGATTTCATGTCGGGAAAACGATACGGCGGAAGCTCCAGCAGGAACGTGGAACCCTGCTCCTTGAAAATCGTGCTGCCCAAGAGCTTTGCGGCGACAATCGCCATCACAACGCCCAGAACATACATGAGCATGACCACATTGGCCGCATTATCCGGAAAGAACATCGCAGCGAAGAGCGCCATGATCGGCAGCTTCGCGCCGCAGGTCAGGAACGGAGTCACCAGGATGGATGTCATGCGATCTTTCTCGGAGTCCAGCGCCCGGGCGCCCATAATCGCGGGCACCGCACAGCCAAAGCCCATGATCAGGGGCATGACCCCCTTGCCGGTGAGACCAAGGCGGCGCATGATGGGATCCAGAATAAAGGCCACGCGCGCCATATAGCCCGTTCCGTCCAAAAAGCTCAAGCAGAAGAACAGTACGAAAATCAGCGGCACAAAAGTGAGCACCGCACCGACACCGGCAATGACGCCGTCCACCACCAGAGACTGCATCCATTCGGCGACTCCCATGGCGGCAAGGGTCTCCCCCGCCCAAGGAATCAGGGAATCATTGATGAGTTCATCCAGAATATCCGCCAACGGCTGCCCGATCCAAGTAAAGGTGATCTGGAATACCGCATAGAGAAGAAGCAGGAAAATGAGGAAGGACTGGACGCCGTTCGCCATAAAGCGGTCGATCTTCTCCGAATTGGAAGGACTGACGGCCTGCACATTCACAGCCTGCGCCATGACCTGATCAATCAGCTCGTAGCGGGCCGTGATGAGTTCCTCGTCAATCGCCTCCGCAGACTTCCCGCTGGCCTTGATCTCCTGCACCCGCAGGATATGATCCTTCACCATCCGGCTCGGCTCATAATTTGCCATAACCGTGGAAGTGAATACATCCAGAATCTGTTCACGGCTCTTGCTGCTGCGACCCACAGTCGAAATGACCGGCATTCCCAGCGCCTCTTCCATCTTCTTCAGATCGATCTTGATGCCCCGGCGCTCCGCATCGTCCTGCATGTTGAGGTCGATCAGGAGAGGTATCCCTTTCTCCAGAAGCTGCACCGTAAGGAACAGATTGCGCTCAAGATTGGAGGAATCAATGACATTCATGACGAGATCCAGCTTGTTCTCCATCAAAAAATCAATGACGATTTTCTCCTCCGGGGAGCGCGCATTGATGCTGTACGTTCCCGGCAGATCTACCACAGAAATGGCACGATCCTTGTAGCGCACATACCCGATTTTCTTGTCGACCGTCACTCCCGGCCAGTTGCCGATTTTCTGGCGCGCACCGGTCAGCTCATTGAAAATTGTTGATTTTCCTGTATTCGGATTGCCGGTAAGGGCAATTGCCAATGTTGACATCTCTTTCTTCACTTCTTCCTATTGCAAATGTTGCCAATCCTAGTCAGCCGACCTGCTCCACCTCGACCATTTCCGCATCATCGCGCCGCATGGCAAGATGATAGGAGCGGATGCCGATTGCTATAGGATCCCCAAAGGGAGCCGACCTCAAAACAGTCACCTTCGTGCCGGGAATCAGCCCCATGGTCATCAGGCGCTGCTTCAGCTCGGAATCGCCGATGCTCTTCACCTTCAAGGTCATCCCCTGCCTGCCGTCTTTCAACGTCACGCCAAACACCTCCAAAACTCGAATAAATGAAAATGATAATGATTATTTCTACATCTCTAATGATAACTCTTATCATTGTCATCTGTCAAGTTGTTTGATGAAAATATTGCAAACATGGCGATATCCCTTGTTATGGAAACGCTGATGAAATGAAGTCGTCCAAATTGACGTAGATTGCATGTTCCTACCCTGAAAGGATAATTTATGCCCTTCCTCCATCCGAAAGTCCCTGCCGCCGAGCGCACACGGCAAAAAGCCGCTCATCCCTTCTAAGACAAGGAATGAACGGCTCTTTGCCTGCTTGCAGAATGGTCAACCATAGCTGACCGACCATGAAAATCAGTTGGTCAGGCTGCGCACCGGAGCAGGGATCCGCCCTCCACGCGCAATGAACGCCTCCGAGCTGTACTCGCTGCGGACCGGCACAATCGGGCAATACCCCAGCAGCCCGCCGAATTCCACACGATCCCCGACCTTCTTGCCCGGCACCGGGATCACACGCACAGCCGTGGTCTTGTTATTGATCATGCCGATGGCCGCCTCGTCCGCGATGATGCCTGAAATCGTCGCAGCAGATGTATCGCCCTCGATCGCGATCATATCCAGCCCCACCGAGCAGACACAGGTCATGGCCTCCAGTTTTTCCATGGAGAGACTTCCCTTTGCGACAGCATCGATCATGCCCTCGTCCTCGCTCACAGGAATAAAGGCTCCGCTGAGCCCCCCCACATGGGAGCTTGCCATGAGGCCGCCCTTCTTGACCGCGTCGTTCAGCAGCGCCAACGCCGCCGTCGTGCCGGGCGCGCCGCACGCCTCAAGACCCATTTCCTCCAAAATGCGCGCCACGCTGTCCCCTACGGCAGGCGTCGGCGCAAGGGAAAGATCGATGATGCCAAAGGGAACGCCCAGACGCTTCGATGCCTCGCGTGCCACAAGCTGTCCCACGCGCGTGATCTTGAACGCCGTCTTTTTTATGGTTTCCGCCACCTGAGTAAAATCCGCGCCCTTCAAGTCTTCCAGTGCGTGCTTCACGACACCCGGCCCGCTGACGCCGACGCTCACGACCTTGTCCGCCTCGCTCACGCCATGGAACGCGCCCGCCATAAAGGGATTATCCCCCGGCGCATTCGCGAATACCACCAGCTTCGCACAGCCCAAAGCCTGCTTGTCCCGCGTAAGCTCCGCCGTGCGCTTGATGACCTCGCCCATCTCCCGCACGCAGTCCATGTTGATGCCCGCCTTCGTCGAGCCGAGATTCACCGAGGAGCACACGATATCCGTCGTAGCAAGCGCCTGCGGAATCGAATCGATGAGCACGCGGTCCCCGTGCGTGTAGCCCTTTTCCACCAATGCGGAAAAGCCGCCGATGAAGTTCACGCCCACTTCCTTTGCCGCTTTGTCAAGGGTCTCAGCCACAGGCACATAGCTGTCTGTCTTGCAGGCATCCGCAGCAATGGCAATCGGCGTCACGGAAATACGCTTGTTGATGATGGGGATGCCATATTCGCTCTCGATGTCCTCCCCCGTCCTCACCAAAAACTCCGCGGAGGTCGTTATTTTTTCATATATGTTCTGGCAGAACTGCTGCATATTCGGATGAGCGCAGTCCCTCAGGGAAATCCCCATCGTGATCGTGCGCACGTCCAGCTTGTTCTCCGTAATCATACGGTTGGTTTCCAGAATATCATCTACCGTTATCACGAACTCGGGCCTCCTTGTCAAATATTGTGCATGACATTGAAAATGTCCTGATGCTGCGCCTTGATCTCTACGCCGATTTCCTCGCCCTGCTCCCGCAGCACCTTCTGCAGATCCACGAGCTTGATTTTGCTCTCCGCCGCCTCCGCAAGCAGGATCATGTTGAAGAAACCGTCCATGATGTTCTGATTGATGCTCAAAATGTTCACATTGTTATCCGCCAAAATCCGTGTAACCATCGCGATGATGCCCACACGATCCTTTCCTACCACAGTAACTACCAGCTTCATGCTATTTTGCCCTCCATATCCCTGACTCATTGACACATACTTTATCATTATACACTGAATTGCAACGGTTTGCCATAATTTTTCCGACTGTGCTTTGCCGAACATCACACATCCCATGAAATTCTGAATACTTTGCCAAAGATTACTTTTTCGATTGACATTTGCAAAATTAATACCTATACTATAGTTGTGGTGTAAATTTTGAAAAAACCTTGCGCACACAGGAGCGGCAACGGTTCCCGCCGATGATTCCGCTCGCGTTTCCATGTACTTCATAAATCGTGCCATAGGTACGGTTTATATCACTATCATTCAGAGGAGAGTGTTTTATTATGGCAAAAAACCCGGTAAAAATCACTGAGACCGTTCTCCGTGATGGTCATCAGTCCCTTGTTGCGACGCGCATGCGCATCGAAGACATGCTGCCGCAGTTGGAGGCGCTTGACAAGATTGGCTACAACGCTCTGGAAGCATGGGGCGGCGCTACATTCGATACCTGCCTGCGTTTTTTGGACGAAGACCCGTGGGAACGCCTGGATACTCTGAAAGCGAATCTCAAAACTCCGATCCAGATGCTGCTGCGCGGGCAGAATCTCCTTGGCTATAATCACTACTCCAACGATGTCGTAGAGAAATTCGTGCAGAAGGCTTCCGCGCATGGCATTGGCGTATTCCGCATCTTCGATGCGCTCAATGATGTGCGCAACCTGAAGGTCGCGATCAATGCTGCGCTTGCGTGCCCTGAAAAGCCGCATGTACAGGGCTGCCTCGTCTACACCATCAGCCCGGTCCACACCAATGAGAAATTCGTTGAGCTGGCAAAAGAACTGGAGGAAATGGGCTGCCATTCCGTCTGCATCAAGGATATGTCCGGACTGCTGGAGCCCTATGTTGCTTATGATCTGGTAAAGAAGCTCAAGGAAGCCCTCAAGATTCCCGTGGAGCTCCATACGCACTGCACTTCCGGATTCGGACATGCAACTTACCTGAAGGCCGTGGAAGCAGGCGTCGATATCATCGACTGCGCGCTGGCTCCTTTCTCCAGCGATACCAGCCAGCCCTGCACGGAGACGATGGTGGCCGCGCTGGAGGGCGAGGAGCGCGATACCGGACTGGACCGTCAGGCCATGACGCCGATCTCCAAACACTTCCTTGGCGTCAAGAAACGCATTATCGATGAATTCAAGCTCAAGGGCTATTTCGATATCAATCCGAACGTACTGGACTTCCAGATTCCGGGCGGCATGCTCTCCAACCTTGCGAACCAGCTGAAAGAAGCGGGCATGGAGGACAAGTATCAGGATCTGCTGGATGAGATGCCGCGCGTCCGCAAGGATGTAGGCTATCCGCCGCTTGTCACCCCCTCCAGCCAGATCGTCGGAACCATGGCGACCTTCAACGTCATGTCCGGCGAGCGCTACAAGATGGTCCCGAAGGAATTCAAGGATCTTGCCCGCGGCAAGTTCGGCCGTACGCCGGTTCCCGTAGAAAAGGAATTCCTCACCAAGACACTCGGCATTCCCGAAGACGAGATCATCGAGGACTGCTCCATTGAGGATGCAAAGGGCATGACCTTTGAACAGTTCAAGGAAGAAATGAAGCAGAAGGGCTATCTGAATCCTTCCGATGAGGATGTGCTCTCCTACGCGCTCTTCCCGCAGGTCGCCGAAGAGTTCTTCAAGAAGCACTTCAAGCAGATCACCGCTTATGTAAAATAAGGCGCAAAGAAAATCAAGCAAAAAAACTCCCGAGGTGACGGAACACGTTATCCCCGGGAGATTTTCTTTTGCTTCTGCGATTGCCGAAAAGAGCTTACCAGCAGCCTCTTCCACCGCGACCATAGCAACCATAGCCTCTGCCGTCAGAATCAGCGTTGCCGTCAGACCAGCAATCCCCGCCCCTGTCGTAATATCTGCCGCCGCAGTATGGTACCCCGGAACCGTCCGCCGCACTTGCCGCCGGCATATTCACCAAGGATCCCGCCACCATCAAAGCCGCCATCGCACCTATGGCAAAGAACTTTCGCATGTTGTTTTCCTCCTATTCCATTGGGCACAATATAATCCCATGCACTCATTATGCACCCAGGAGAAGCAAAAAACAAGCATCCCCTTTAGAAAATTTTAAAGAAACACTGATTCATCCACGATCAATTCTCTTCGTCAACCGCATGCAATAATTCCTCCAAAGTGATTCCCGCCAAATCATCCATCATGTGCTGCTTGATCTTCTCCAGCCTCGTCCCCAACACGCGATGGATATTCCTGCCCACAGGACATTGGGGATTGGGGTTTTCCTGGAAGTGGAACAGATCTTCCTCTTCTTCCACAGCCCGAAAGACATCCAGCAGCGTGATGTCCCTCGGGCTTTTTGTCAGCTTCGCTCCTCCTACTCCCGCCGCGACTTCCACCAAACCCGCGGCTCGAAGCTGCCCCAAGGTTTTTCGTATGATGACCGGATGGACGTTGACACTCCCCGCGAGGAAAGTGGAGGTGGTCTTGTACTCCCCTTGGAACTTCCCGATACACAGCAAGATGTGAGTCGCCACGGGAAGACGAACCGAAAATTGCATACGGACTCCCTCCTGATTTTCGATGTACCTATTGACATTACATCAAATCTAACCTATAATCCATTGTAACATATATTATTACACCTATGGAATTTTGTCAATGGAGGTCACGATGAAAGCAACCAAGGATATTTTACGGCTGAAAAAAGCCATCGAAGACGCAGATGCCGTCCTGGTCGGCGCGGGCGCAGGACTCAGTACGGCAGCGGGCTATACTTACGCAGGAGAGCGTTTTCAAAAACACTTTGCCGATTTTGAACAGAAATATCATTTCCACGATATGTATTCGGGCGGGTTCTTTCCCTATCCCACCGAGGAGGAAAAATGGGCCTTCTGGAGCCGCAATATTTACTGCAATCGCTATGACCAGCCGAAAAGCGCGGTACATGAAGACTTGCTCCGCATCGTGAAGGAAAAAGATTATTTTGTCCTTACCACCAATGTGGATCACCTTTTTCAAAACAATGGTTTTGCCAAGGAACGGCTTTTCTACACCCAAGGCGACTACGGCCTATGGCAATGCAAGACGCCCTGCCACGGGAAGACCTACGACAATGAAGAAGCGGTACGCCGTATGATAGCGGAAGAACGGGATATGCGTATTCCCACAGAACTCGTGCCCAAGTGTCCCGTCTGCGGCGGAACAATGGAAATGAACCTGCGCTGCGACGATACCTTTGTGGAAGACGATGGCTGGCGGGAAGCCTCCGGGCGCTATCAGGATTTCCTGCGGCATCACAAGACCGACCGCATCCTTTACCTGGAATTGGGCGTAGGGATGAACACCCCGGGCATCATCAAGTTTCCTTTCTGGCGCATGACGGCGGAGAATCCTGCCGCCGCCTTTGCTGCCATCAATCAGGAAGAACCCTATGTGCCGGAGGAAATCGAGGCACGAAGTATCCGTGTCAAGAGCGATATCCGTGAAGCACTTGCCCTTTTGGCAGAGCATGAAATCTGACGGGGAGGAATCGATATGACACGCCTTGAGCGACTGCTGTTTCTCAACAACATCCTGCTGACCGAAATGCCCCATTACCGGGAGGATGCCGCTGCATTCCCCCAGACCGTCAGCGCCCAGCGGCGCCTGCTGCGCTCGCTGATGAACGTGCGGCCCGCCGGAGATATTTCGCAGGACTTTCTGCGGGAACAGGACATTCTGCTGCAGGAAGAAGCGATGGAAAAGGGAATCGTCCGGCTTTCCTCGCTCCCCACGATTGCCGATGCATCGCGGGGCGATCGCATGTCTCAGGGGTTCCCTGCCGACAGGATGATTCTGTGGCAGGGCGACATCACCCGCCTGGCGGCAGACGGCATTGTCAACGCCGCCAACAGTGCGCTCTTGGGTTGTTTCGTGCCGTGCCATGCCTGTATCGACAATGCCATCCACTCGGCGGCGGGACTGCAGCTTCGGAATGCCTGCGACCGTCTGATGAAAGAGCAAGGACACGAGGAGCCCACCGGCAAAGCCAAAATCACTCCGGCATTCAACCTCCCCGGCCGCTATGTCCTTCACACCGTAGGCCCGATCATCGCCGCCGGAAGGAATCCAACCGCAAAAGAAGCGGCCCTTTTGTCCGATTGCTACCGTTCCTGCTTGGAACTTGCGGCAAAGCACCATCTGCAAAGCCTTGCCTTTTGCTGCATCTCCACGGGAGAGTTTCATTTCCCCGGAGAACAGGCGGCGCAGATTGCCGTCAAAACCGTGTCGGATTGGCTGATGCAGCACGGTTCTGCCATGACGGTGGTGTTCGATGTGTTCAAAGATGAAGATGCGGAAATATATCGAAACGTGTTGGGAGAAAAATTTTGTTGTAGCCATTGACATTACATCAACACTGTGCTATTCTCTTATTGTAACCAAGGATGTTACATCAAAGAAATTTTGTTTGGAGGGCTAAGACATGAAAAATTTTGACAAGGTCAGCGTAGGCAACGAGGCAAGGACAGAACTGCATGACAAGCTGCACCTGACGGGAGCGGAAGTCAGCGTGAACCATCTTCCGGCAGGCGCCAATGTGCCTTTCGTGCATTATCACAAGAAAAACGAAGAAATTTACTTCATCACTGCCGGACACGGAAAAGCCGTGATCGATGGTGAGACAACGGAACTGACAGCAGGCGACTGGCTGCGGATCTCCCCGGCGGCACGCCGCCAGTTCTTTGCCGCAGCAGACGAGGGCATCAGCTACGTCTGCATCCAAACCAAGGAAAATTCCCTGGAGGAATACACCGCAACGGACGGTGTCGTGGAGAAATAAATACCCCAAGAAACGAGGGCTTCCAGAGCATATCAAATTCTCTGGAAGCCCTTGTTTCTTGGGGTTTGGCGTCATCGGCATGCGTGCCATTTTCATCAGGCAATCCCCATCGATATGCTCAGCGCTTCCTCCATCCGAATTCTTCGAACAAGGGCCGATAGCGAAGCCGTTCATAAAAGGACTGCATGGTGTTTTCCGTGTGGAAGACAGGCGTGCGCTCCAAGGCATAAAGATTGCTTCCCAGATCCACATTTCCGTATTTGATGGTATATGCCGCCTCATAACCCGCTTCCTTGGCCAGCGCGGCAATATGGAGGTTGTAGGTCCCGGTCGGATAGGCAATGTATTGAATGGGATGCCCCAGATGCTCCTCCAGAAGCTGCTTGGAATCCCGAAGCTCCGTGCGGATCTGCTCATCCGTAAGTTCCTCCAAGGGGATATGGTTCATCGTATGGGATTCGATCGTGATGCCGTTCTGCTCCATCTCACGGAGCTGCTCCCATGTGAGATATCTCTCGCTTTTTCCCACAAAACCCGCCACCACGAAAATCGTCGCCTTCATATCGTACTGCTTCAGGATGGGATAGGCATTCGCATAATTGTCCGCATAGCCATCATCAAAAGTAATCAGCACAGGATTGGACGGAAGCCGGTCCTCCCCTTCCAGCGCGGCCTGAAGATCCTGCGGAGATATCGTATGGTAGCCCTGTTCCTTCAAAAAGCGCATTTGTTCATCGAACAGCGCAGGCGAAACCGAAAGCGGATGAAACGCTTCGTCGATTTTATGATAGTTCAGCACCAGGATTTTCGGCCCGTTTTCAACATCCGTGGTGCTCTCGGCATGCAGTTCCCCCGCTTCCATGAAGCAAACCGCCAGCATCAGCGACAGTCCCGCCAAAACGCCCAGCAGAAGCCGTCTCTCTGCAAGGGCTTTCTTCCACACCATATACAAATACGTCATCCTTCCCTATCTATACCAAGCCTTCGCGAAGTATTCTCCTCATCAACGCTTCGTCGGGCTGCACCCCCGTCCAAAGTCTGAACGCCTCGGCTCCCTGCCCCACCAGCATGGGCTCGCCGTTCACGACGGAATGCCCAAGCCGCTCCGCCTCCTGCAGCAGCTTCGTCTTCTCGGGCGTATAGATGATATCATAGACCAGCGCGGACTTCGGCAGCCGTTTCAGCTCCACGGGCGGCATGTCGTCCACCTTCGGATACATCCCGATGGGCGTCGTGTTGATGAGCAGTTCCGCTTGGGACAGCGCTTCGGCAAAAACATCATTCGCCCAATGGAAGACGGAAATCCTTCCGTATTCCCTGAAATCATCTGCCAGCGCCTGCGCTTTCTGCGGATTCCGTACGCCAACCACGATATCCGACACCTTGGATTTGCAGAGCCCCCAGAGCACAGCCCTCGCCGCTCCGCCTGCCCCCAGCATGACGGCATGCTTTCCCTCCGCCGTGCATCCTGCTGCTTCCAGTCCCGCCAGGAATCCCGCCACATCCGTGTTGTATCCGATGAGCTTTTCCCCACTCCGCACGACCGTGTTGACCGCGCCGATGACGCGCGCATCCTCATGTACATCATCCAGCAGCGGAAGGATTTCCGATTTATGCGGAATGGTGACATTCCATCCGGCAAACCCCATATGCCGCAGCCCTGCGACAGCATCCCCAAGATGCTTTGGCTGCACGGGCAGCGCGACGTACACATAGTCCAGACCGGCCTTTTGGAGCGCGGCATTCTGCATGGCAGGCGAAAGCGAGTGTTCCACCGGCCAGCCAAGGATGCCAAGATTTTTCGTCCTTCCCGTAAACATCCATCATCCTCCAAAAATTTCCTTAAGCATGCTGCTTGCGCGTCTCATGCAAAAGCCCCATCTTCAGCTCATAGTAGTCCGGCGTCATATCGAGATAATGGCGGTGCGGATTCTCAAAACGCTGTTCCTCCTGCCAGATTTCGTTGTCCAACTGCGCCTTGACATAGCTGCGTATCTCATCCAGCGTCGGCAGTTCCTGGGTGCGCTTTCCATCCTGCACATAGAGCCTGCGCAGATTCTTTGCCGTGCACCCCTCGAAGGAACGGTTCTTCCACGGTTTTTGCGGATCCACATAGCGGAAAGGCTTCGACATATCCACCTCTTCCCCGCAAACAGCCAACAGATCTGCCACCGCCTGTCCCTTTGCATCATAGACACGGTAGACATCCTTCAGTCCCGGGTTCGTGATTTTTTCCACATTTTCCGAAACCTTGATGCGCGGCGAAAAATGCCCATTTTCACCAACGGCCGCGATCTTGTACACCGCGCCGAACACCGGCTCGGAACGTGCCGTAATGAGCCTTTCGCCTACGCCGAAACTGTCGATGCATGCCCCTTGGTTCAAAAGGGAAGCGATCGTGAACTCATCCAAGCTGTTCGACACGACAATCTTGCAGTCCTGCAGCCCCGCCTCATCCAGCATGGCACGCAAGCGCTTGGAAAGATAGGCCAAATCCCCCGAATCGATGCGAACGCCCCTCAGGCGCTTGCCCATGGGCTCCAGCACTTCCTTTGCGACACGGATCGCGTTGGGTATCCCCGAATGAATGACATCATAGGTATCCACGAGCAGCACTGTCGCATCGGGATAGATTTCCGCATAGTGCTTGAATGCCTCGAATTCATCCCCGTAGAACATGACCCAGCTGTGTGCCATCGTTCCGCTGACCGGGATACCGAACATCTGCCCCGCAGACACCGTTGCCGTTCCCACCACGCCGCCGATATAAGCGGCCCTTGCCCCGTAGGTTGCCGCATCCATATTGTGCGCCCGCCTTGCGCCGAAATCCGAGACAGCGCGTCCGTCGGCAGCGCGCACGATGCGCCGCGCCTTGGTCGCGATCAGCGATTGATGATTGATCTGCGCCAGGATGGCGGTTTCCACAAGCTGCGCATCAATGAGATCCGCCACAACAGTCAAAATCGGTTCATCGGGGTACATGATGGTTCCTTCCGCAAACGCATAGATATCCCCATGGAAATGGAAATCCCGCAAATAGGAAAGGAACTCCTCCGAAAAGAGCCGCTGCCCACGAAAATAGGCGATGTCTTCCTCGGAAAATCTCATATTCTCCACATACTCGATCACCTGCTCCAGTCCGGCAAAGATCGCAAAGCCGCCCTGATCCGGATTCTTCCGGTAGAATACGTCAAATACCACCTTTTTCTCCGCATCCCGATCATGGAAATAACCGTTTGCCATCGTCATCTCATAAAAATCCATCATCATGCTGATATTTCTCTTGTCAAACTGCGTCATGCCATACTCCTCTTCTGAGGCCTCCGCCTCGCTCCCATCGGCTTCGGAACTGCTAGGACTTGTCCAATTCCCTACTATCATACACTATTTCCTTCTGTTCGTACAGAGAGGATTTTTGCATTTCTTCCTTAAAAAGATGAACAAAACGAAAAAAATTATATTTTTAGGCAGGAATGCCGTAAAAATTGTCGAATAACACAGGAAAGAAACTCAGAATTTCTATCATACAGATGCGTAATCATTTCAGAGGGGGTCTTTCCATGAATTTACTAAACAATCTAAAGGTGGTCTACAAGCTGTCCATTATCGGAGTCATGGCATTCATTGCCACGGTCTTCATCGGGATGATCGGGTACTTCGCAATCCGTGACAGCCAGGCGGAAACCGAGAACATGTACAACAAGAACACCATGGCTATCTACCACCTTGGGCGCATCCGCTACAATATCCGCTACATGCAGGTACAGGCGTGTCTGATGCCCTACACCATTGCACCGGATCGCCGGCAGTCCCGCACAGATAAGTTCAATGCTGCAATGAAGACTGCAGAGGAACAGATCGCTGCATTTGAAAAAATCATTGCTAACGATGCTGAACTCATGGCACTGGTGAAAAAGTCGGAGGGTGAATACCAGAAGTACAAGACGAATGCCGCCCAGCTCATGACCATGAGCGCCTATGCCGAGGGCGGCGATGACCGTGCGCCGATGAACTTCTACGAGACCAACGTCATGCCCTTTGCGATGACTCTGGGCGATGATTTGGTAAAGATACAGGATACTCTCTCTGAGGATGCCCAAGCGGCGCTTCTGCGGAGTGAGGAGGATGCCAATGCATCCATCCGCAATATGACGCTGGTCTGCGTTGCCATCATCATCATCCTGACCTTGGCCATCTTCTTCATCACGCAGGGAATCACTTCACCGCTGAACCATATGATGGAGCTCTGCGGCAAGCTCCGCGACGGCGACTTCCGTCATGAAGATATGAACATCGATCGCGGGGACGAGTTCGGCACCATGCAGCACATCATGGGCTCCATGCGCGATACCATCAACAAGCTCATGCGGCAGACCAGCATCACAACGGAGCAGTTGGCCGCCTCTTCCGAGGAGCTCACCGCAAGCGCACATCAGTCGGCCCAGGCCTCTGAGCAGGTTGCCCAGTCCGTCACCAACTCCGCAAGCGCCGTTGTCGAGCAGCAGCAGGAAGTTGCCGAGGCAATGGAAGCCATCGATCAGGTCATGATTGCGATTCACCAGCTGAACCTGACAGCAGCAGAGGTTGCAAAGCACTCCGAAGAAGCAAGCCAGCAGGCTGTGTCCGGCGCAGATGCCATCGAGACTGCGGTCGGCCAGATCGTCAGCGTAGAAAAGATCGTCAACAGCTCTGCTGCAACCGTTGATAAGCTCGGCGAACGTTCCAAGGAAATCGGTCAGATCGTCGAGACCATCACAGGCATCGCAGCACAGACCAATCTCCTCGCGCTCAACGCAGCCATCGAGGCAGCGCGCGCAGGCGAGCAGGGACGCGGGTTCGCCGTTGTCGCTGACGAGGTACGCAAGCTCGCCGAGGAATCTCATGCTGCAGCGCAGCGCATTTCCGAGCTGATCAGCGCCATCCAGACCGATACTGACGAGGCTGTCAGGTCCATGCATACGGGCAGCGTTGCCGTCAAGGAAGGCACCCGCTCCGTCGAGGAACTGCGCAACACCTTCGACAACATCCGCACGGCTTCCAGCGGCGTCACGGAAAAGACACACGGCATGGCATCGAACCTCAAGGATGTCTCCACGAACGCGGAGACCATCAAGGATCGTTCCACACGGATTTCCAGCAACGGCAAGAAGGTTTCCACCGAAATGGAAAGCGTCTCCGCCGCATCCCAGCAGCAGTCCGCATCCGCAGAAGAAATCGCATCTGCAAGCGATTCTCTCGCAACTGTGGCACAGGATCTGCAGAATTCCTTGCAGAAGTTCCAGTTCTAAAGGAGCGAAAAACATACAAAAAACATCGGGACAGCCGTCAAGGCTGTCCCGATTTTCTATTTCTTATTCAAATGTTCCTTATCATTTATGAAAACATTATCAACCTTGGAACAGCGCTTTTGCAAAATCCTCGGCGACGAAGGGACGCAGATCCTCCACGGCCTCGCCCACGCCGATCCATTTCACGGGCATGGAGAGCTCGCTCTTGATGCCTATGACCACGCCGCCCTTTGCGGTTCCGTCCAGCTTGGTCAGTACGACGCCGCTGATGGGCGCTGCCTTGGTGAAGAGGTCGGCCTGGCTGATGGCGTTCTGCCCCGTGGTTGCATCCAGAACCAACAGCGTCTCATGGGGTGCGCCCGGTATTTCCCTGCCGATCACCCGGTTGATCTTCTTGAGTTCCTCCATCAGATTCGATTTCGTCTGAAGCCGCCCCGCCGTGTCGATGATCAGAATATCCGTCTTTCGCGCGGTTGCCGCCTTGACCGCATCGAACGCCACCGCTGCGGGATCGGATCCTTCCTCATGCTTGATGACCGTGGCGCCTGTGCGCTTCCCCCATACCTCCAACTGGTCGATGGCAGCGGCGCGGAACGTATCCGCCGCTGCCAGCATGACGGACTTGCCCTGTTCCCGATAATAGGCGCTGAGCTTTCCGATGGTCGTGGTCTTGCCCGCGCCATTCACGCCGATGACAAGCAACACCGTCGGCCCGTTTGCCGCGACACGCGTCGCGTCCTCCCCTTGAGACAGGATTTCTGCAATCTCCTTGGCAAGAAAGGGCTTCAAATCCTCCGGCGCATTGATTTCCTTTTTCTTGATGCCCTTGCGCACGGCCTGCATGAGCTTGTCCGTGGTCTTGACGCCCACATCCGCCATGATGAGCGTCTCTTCCAGCTCGTCCAGCAGCTCCTCATCGATATCCGCATAGCCGATGACCAGTTTTTCGATCTTGTTGACCAAGTTCTCCCTGGTCTTGTTCAAGCCCTTTTTCAGTTTATCAAAAAATCCCATAGCTTCTCATCCTTCTACTTTTTCAGCTCCGACCACTCATAGGAAATCGTATATCCTTCATCGGAAAGCCATTCCTTCCACTTTCCCCGTATGCGCTCCACTGCAGCCTCGATGCCGTCCTCATCCGTATTGGAAAGCAGCGCAAGGAACTGATGATTCCCGTTCCGGGCGACGGCATCACCCTTGCGAAGCGTCGCGCGCAGCATCTCAAGGAACTCATCCCCCGCTTCCATGATGGGGATTTTGGCATCGGCGCCCCGCTCCAAGTTCAGCAGAACGATGCAATCCGGCTTTCCGTAGATTTCCAATGTACGGCGCAGAAAGCGATAGATGGCACGGAAGCCCTCCATCGGAAGCAGCAGTGCGCCGACCTGATTGCGCTCGCTCAAGATCATCTCCACATGGCTCAGCGCATTTGCCTCGATCTCGTCTTCTTCCGTTTCATTCTTTTGCTCACTGAAAACATGATACCCATGCTTGCCGTTCTGCTTCACCACATAGAGCGCTTTGTCCGCTTTCTTGCTCAGGTCCGGGAACTGGTTCCCTTCCGCGGGGACGAACACGCAGCCGACGGAGGCTCCCAGCGGAATATCCATATCCTCGCCCATGAGCTTCTTCGCAGCTTCTACAAGGCGTTCGTTGATAGCCTTCGTTTTATTCGCAACGCCCTCCTCGTTCGTGAGGCCATAGCAGAACGCGATGAACTCGTCACCGCCAAGACGGCCTACGATGTCATCGGGACGCATGACAGAGCGTATGATATCCGCAAAGCTGATCAGGATCTGATCCCCCATGGCATGTCCGTGGATGTCGTTCACGAGCTTGAAGCTGTCCAGGTCGACCATCATGAGCGCCCCGCTCGCTTCCTTGCATACCGCCTTGAGCTTTTCCTCCGAAGCTCCCTTGTTCAGCAGCTTGGTCAGCTTGTCGATGCTCGCGCTTTCCTTCAAATCCTCGATATGCTCGATATTGCGCATGATATTCCCTACGCGGCGGAGCAGGAGGTCCGGATTGATGGGCTTGCGGATGAAGTCCTTGGCGCCGTTGGCAAAGCCCTTGCTCTCCGTTTCCTCCGTTGTGTCCGCCGTCATGAACATAAAGGGGATGGCTGTGTGGTATTCCTCCTGCAGCGCGACCTGCAGCTCGAATCCCGTCATGCCCGGCATGCGAAAATCCGAAAGCACCATGTCAGGCTTCTCTTTTCGGTAGACTTCCATGGCCTCCCTGCCCGAGGACGCCGTCACCGTTTCGTACTCGCTGGCCAGAATATTTTCCGTGATCATCAGGGATACCATCATATCATCAACGACCAATATCTTGCCCACTGCTTTACCATCTCCTACTTTTGGCGAACATGGCCGGATTCCCTGCCATCTTCTCCGATAAATCGACAAATCCCTTGCGTAAGATGCGCAAAAGTATTATACTTTCTATAGAATAAGGACGAAAGACTTATAATTTATACCATTCAGGAGGTTACATATATGCTGACACTTGAGAAACTCAAAGAAATGGGGATCTCTACGGAGAAAGGCCTTGCCCGCTGCATGAACAAAGAGGCATTCTACTTCAAAATGATTATCATGGGGCTTTCCAATGAATACTTTGATACGCTGGAAACAGCCCTCAATGAGAACCGCTTGGACGACGCATTTGAGATGGCACATGGACTCAAGGGCGTCATCGGAAATCTGGAGCTTGACCCCATCTACACGCCCCTCGCGGAAATGACGGAGATGCTCCGCGCCAAGAAACCGGCCGACTACGTCACCATGTATGTACCGATCAAGGAAATGCGCGATCAGCTGCTTCTGATGAACGAACAGGACTAAGACGAATCCTTGGGATAAGAGCCTTCCCCTAAAGGGGAAGGCTTTTTGCTATCTCCCCGCTTTTCTGGAGGGGATTTTCACGGTGAAAATCGTCCCTTCGCCCTGCTTGCTCGCAAGCAGGATGGAGCCTCCCATCCTTTCCAGCAGACTCTTGACAATCGAAAGCCCATACACCATGCCGCCCTCTTCCATGGCTTCCCGCGTTCCGGTCTGCAGCGAACGAAGCAATTTCTCCAGTGCGTCCTCCGACATGCCCACGCCATTGTCGGCAACCTGGAAGACATAGCATTCCTCGCCCGTCTCAGCGTCTGCCTCCTGATGCTCCGCTGTGACAGTGACCGAGCCGTGCTGCGGCGTGAATTTGATGGCATTCTCCAACAGATTGATCATGATCCTGCGAAAAGCGCAAACATCCAGATACGCCGACTCATCCGGCATCTCCATGGCAAGTGCCAGCTGCTTGGTGTCCGCCATCAGGGACAGCATACCCTTGATGCTTTCCATTTCCTCCTTCAGATTGCACTCCGCGAGCTGCGGCTCTGTCGCTTCCGCACGCCTCCAGCTCACATCCTGCAGTTCGTCCACCAAGGCCATTAAGTGCAGGCTGGTCTCTTCCGCATGGGTCAAATATTTCTCCACCAAAGGCTGCTGATCCAAATGCGTCATTGCCATCTGGCAGAATGTCGTCATGGCGCTCACGGGAGTCCCGATATCATGGGAGAGCATCGAAAGCGCCGCATTCCTCTCCTCCAAGGCTCGCTGCGCGAGGTTCGAGGACTCCGTGGTCCAGCGCATCTGCTCCATCTGGTTCGTGATATCCCGATAGCCGATGACCGCATAATTGGACTGCTGGGCATCCTCCAGACGCACCACCATCATGCGCATATACTTGATTTGGCCGTCCTCGCTGTGCAGGCGATAGCTCATATTGTAGGACATGCCCTTTTTCAGGTGCATGCGTATCATATGCTCCGATACGCCCTCCATGTAAAGCAGCCGATCCTCGGGCAGCACATACCGATCCGCATAGACAGCGCTCATGTCCGCCCAGTCCATAGGTTCCGCCGCATGCCCCTTGGCAGAAATCTCCTTTTGGATATCCTCATAGTAAGGAGAATTCAACCGATAGGGATACACCTCGTTCGTATCCAGATCCAGCAGATAGATGGAATCGTACTCGATGCTCAGACCGTCAATGACCTCCGCCCGCCGGGCAATCTCCAGCTCCGCCTCGTGCTTCTCCGTGATATCGTTGAGAAACACATAGTAAATATCGCCAAAATCCTTGGAACGGCTGAAATGCCCATAGTCATCCACCCAGCGGATGGAGCCGTCCTTGCGGACGATACGATAGGTCACATAGTCCAGCTGGTCTTCCGCGTCTGCCTCGATCTGCTGGTCAATCGAACTCTGTATTGCCTCAAAATCCTCCGGATGCACCATGCCCTCGAAGGTCCCGCCCGTCAGCTCGTAAAACTCCTCCAAGGTCTTGCACCCAAAGATTTCCAGCACAATATGATTCACGAACAGCAGTTCGCGATGCCCGCTTTCCTGATAGACGAAAAAACCTCCGGGAATTTTTTCTGCCAGTTGCTGGACAATCGGCATATTATCCTTCGTCAGAGAAAATTCCTCCGTCGCTGCACTCTGATTCCAAAGATCCATAGTGGAACCCTCCCCAAAATGTTGGCCCAAATATCGAAGAACCGACCACACCTATGCCTATTCTATCACAAATCATCGTGAATAATCCAATATTTCAAAAAGAAAATGAAAATTCTTTCCGAAAGCCATCCAGCACTACTCCACATCATCCAGTTTCACCGAAAGGATGCGCGACACCCCTGCGTCCTCGATCGTGACGCCATACATGCGGTCCACTGATTCCATCGTGCTCTTGCGGTGCGTGACAACGATGAACTGCGTGCTCTGGGAAAACTCCCGCAGGAAGCTCCCGAAGCGTACCACATTGGCCTCATCCAGCGGCGCGTCGATCTCGTCGAGCACCGAAAACGGCGACGGACGGTACTTCAGGAACGCAAAGAGCAGCGCAATGACCGTCAGCGCACGCTCACCGCCCGACAAAGCCGACAAATTCTGCCGCTTTTTCTGCGGAAGCTGCACCAGGATCTCCACGCCCGTATTGAGCACATCCTCTTTGTCCAGCAGTTCCAGCTCCGCCTTGCCTCCGCCGAACAGCCGCACGAAAATCTCCCCGAAATAGGTTTGGATATCCGCGAAGGCCGCTTGGAATTTCGCGGTCATCTCCGCATCCATCTCGCCGAGGATGGACATGAGATTGTCCTTTGCCTCGACCAGATCGTTGGACTGCTTTTCCAGGAACTCGTGCCGCTTCTTCATTTCCTCATACTCATGGAGCGCATTCGGGTTCACCGCACCAAGTTCCTCGATCTTCTTTGACAGCTCTTTCAGCCTGCCGGAAATTTCCTCCGGCGGCACATCCTCCGCTTCCTCAGCGGCACGCTCCGGCGTGAGCCCGAATCCCTGCAGCATGTTTTCCTCGCAGTCCTGTAGCGAATACTGCGTACGGGACATGGAAATCTCCACCTCATGCAGTTTCTTCTCCATGCCGTTGAGCTTCTGATTGTTCTTCTGCGCTTCCTTCTCGGCCTCCGCATGCTCCGTGAGCTTTTCCATTTTCTGCGTGTAGAGCCGCTTCTGTTCTTCCTGCCCTGCGTCGTAGCGCTGCTGCAGGATCTCGTTCTTTTGCCGGATTTCCGCAAGCTCCGAATCGCTTCTCCGGAGGCTCGACTCCAGTTCCTGTTCCTCCTGCAGATTTCTTTGCAGCTGCTCCTCATCCTTCTGGAGCTTGTCCCGGTGCATCTGAAGCTTTTCCTGATTCTGTTTGACCTGCTGCTCCAAGATTGCGCGCTTGATCTCCCGGTCCTGCAGATAGCTGTCCAAATCCTCCGCGTCCTGCTCGAAATCCTCCAGCATGACAGCCTCGTCCTGCGCCTTCTGCTCCGCCTCGCTCACGGCCTTGGCAAGCGCGTCTGCCTCACGCGACAGCAGCACGCGCTTTTTCTGTATCTGTGCAAAGGACTCCTGCTGTTTGCTCTCCTGCCGCTCCATTCCCTGCACTTCCTGCTGCTTGGCTTGCAACGCTTCCGAAGCGGCCTGCAGGGAAACGCGAAGCTCCGCCAGATGCACATGCTCTGCCTGCAGCTTTTCGGAAAGCTCCGCCAGCTCCGCCTCACAGGTTTCAAGTTCCTGTGCCTGCCGCTGCCGCTTTTCCGAAAGCTCCTTCCAAAGCTTTTGCGCCTCCCCGATCTTCTGCTTGAGTTCTTCCATTTCGCCGATGCGGCTCAAAAAACTTGCCTCTTTATGCTGGCGGCTGCCGCCGGAAAGAGAGCCGCCCGGATTCAGCAGTTCCCCCTCCAGCGTGACGATGCGCATGCGGTAGCCCTGCTTTTTTGCCAGTGCCAGCGCGTGGTCAAGGGTGTCCATGACCAGCGTGCGCGACAGCAGGAAATCCACCGCCTTCCGATACTTCGCATCCGTCTCCGCCAGACGGTTCGCATAGCCGATGACGCCCTGCTCCTTCAGGATATCCTCGTTTCCGCCTTCGCGCACGACAATCGTGGAAAGCGGCAAAAAGGTCACGCGCCCCTGCTTCTCACGCTTCAGGAAGGAAATGGCGGCTTTCGCGGTATCGGTATCCTCCGTGATGATGTTCTGCAGATTCCCTCCCAGGGCGATTTCGATGGCGGTCACATATTCCTTCGGGATGCGGATGAGCTCTGCCACCGCACCGCAAATCCCCTTGTGCCATGATTCATTGCTTTTCAGCACAGCCTTTGCCGCGCGGCCGAACCCTTCATAGGAATGCTGCACCCGCTGCAGGAATTGCAGCTTGCTTTCCATCGAACGGAGTTCCTGCTGCGTATCGCGCTCCGATTTCTGCGTACCGGACAAAGTCTGCTGCTTCTCCCGCTGCTGCTCCTGCCGTTCCGCCTGCTGCTTGGCAAGCGACTCTTCCTGCCCTGCGCCGGTTTCCAGTTCCCCCTTCAACCGTTCTTCTTCCTGCTCCATCGCCGCAAGATCTTGCCGCATGGCTTGGAGCGAAAGCTCCCGTTCTTCGCGTCCTCCCTCTTGCGATTCGATGTCATGCTCGATGAGCGCCAGTTCCTTCTGCTTTTCCGCAAGTTCAGCCCTGCGCGCCTGCAATGCCTCATCGCATTTCTTGCTCAGTTCCTTCTGGCTTTGGATGCGCTTGGCGATTTCCGAGGATTTCTTGCGTTCTTCCGCCAGGAGGTCATCCGCCAGCTTCAGATCCTCCTGCTGCTTTTGCGCCGAGTCGCTCAGCGTCCCGATTTCCTGTTTTTCCTGCTCGATTTCATGGGACAATTCCTCACGGCGGGACAGGATGCGCGCCCGATTGGCCCCGCTCTGTTCCTGCCGCTCCCTGAGCGTTGCCATCTGGCTGCTTACCGCCTCCAGTTCCGTGCGCACGGACTCGTTTTCCTCGGACTTCGCCTGCATGGCCTGCTCGATATCAATGACTTCCTTGGAAAGCTGTTCCTTTCGCGCGTCAGCCTTCTGCACTTCCGTGCGGAAGGCAATGGCCTGGTCGGAAATTTCCTGCTTCCTCGCTTCCGCTTCCCGCAGGATGCCCGAAAGCTTTTCATGCTCCTGATGCAGACTTGTGAGCCTCACCCGCTGATACTGCCCGTTCAGATCATTATAGATACGCGTCTTTTCCGCGTTTTCCGCCAAAGGCTCCAGCTGTATCTCGATCTCATGGCGGATATCTCCCACGCGCACGAGATTGTTTTCCGTATCCTCCAGTTTTTTCAGGGTTTCCCGCTTGCGGTTGCGATATTTCGTGATTCCCGCCGTTTCCTCAAAAAAAGCGCGCCGATCCTCCGGCTTGCTGTTGAGGATATCATCGATGCGGTTCTGGCCGATGATGCTCATGCCGTCATGCCCGATGCCCGTATCCGCGAAGAGGTTGTAGATGTCCTTCAGACGGCAGCGGGCACGGTTGATATAGAACTCGCTTTCCCCTGAGCGGAACAGGCGGCGCGTGACCACGACTTCCTTGAAGTCCACGCCCATATCCCCTTGGTTCTCAAAGACCAAAGAGACCTCCGCCACGCCAAGCGCCTTGCGGGCAGCGCTTCCCGTGAAGATGATGTCCTCCGCCTTTGTCCCCCGCAGATTGCGCACATTCTGCTCGCCCAGGACCCAGCGGATCGCATCCGTGATATTGCTCTTGCCGCTCCCATTCGGTCCCACGATCGCCGTAATGCCATGGTCGAACTCGATCTCGATCTTGTCCGCAAAGGACTTGAAGCCATAAGCCTCCAAACGCTTCAGCTGCAAATGCAACCATCCTTTCCGTTCAAACCCTCAATTCCTTGGCTGTGTCCCCCATATCCTCCATCCGCATCAGCAGGAAGCAGTAATCCGACAGACGATTGAGGAAAAGACGGTCCTCCCGATGTACTTCTTCCGTGCGGGAAAGCTCGCAGAAGAGCCTCTCCGCCCTGCGCGTCACGGTGCGCGCCAGATCCAGCATGGCTCCCGCTTTCGTGTCCCCCGGTATCACAAAGCATCGGAGGGGCGGAAGCGCCGCCTCGATCTCATCCATCTGCCGCTCCAGTGTCTCCACCTGTTCCATCTGTATCATAGGCTTTTGCCCGATGCTTGCCAGATCCGCCATCAGCATCGGCATGAGCTTCTGCAGCGCAAAGAGCTTTTTCTTCACCTCCGCGTTTTGTGAAAACGCCCGTGCCATCGCCAGCGCGGAATCCACTTCATCCACAGCCCCATAGGTCTGGACGCGCAGGCTGCACTTTTCCACGCGCTCCCCCGTATAAAGGCTTGTCTTCCCCTCATCGCCGGTTTTCGTATAGACTCCCATATCGCGCCCGCCCTTTCCGAAAGAGAAGGGGCTCTTTGCCAGGAAACCATCGCCTGCAAAAGAGTCCCCAAAACAAGAAGCTTCACTCACCGTAAATCTCGGTTTCATTGAAGAAGATATGTATTTCGCGCTCTGCGCTTTCCGGACTGTCCGAGGCATGCACCGCATTGCGGCTGCCGTTCTCCGCATAGAGCTTGCGGATCGTGTTTTCCGCCGCCTCCGCAGGATTGGTCTTGCCATTGATCTCGCGCACCCGGGCAATGACATTTTCCCCCTCCAGCACCATCGCAATGAGCGGCGCGGATGTCATGAACTCGACCAGCCCCTCATAATAGGGACGCCCGATATGCTCTGCATAGTGCTTCGCGGCAATCTTCTCCGTCATTCGCATGAGCTTCATCGCCACAATGCGGAAGCCCTCGCTCTCATAGCGTTTGATGATGTCCCCGCTATAGTGATTTGCAAACGCGTCCGGCTTGATCAGCACCAAAGTCTTTTCCATAAATCACATCTCCTGTTCCATGTGCGCCAATTCGGCAGTATATTTCTGTGCATAGTCATAATAGTTCAGTGACGACGCGATCAACGCCTCGATCTCATCATCGCGGAGCGCGCGGATAATGCGCGCGGGATTCCCATACACCAGACAGTTGGCGGGAATCTTCTTGTGCTGCGTGAGAAGCGTGCCTGCCCCGATGATGCAGTTGTCACCGATCTCCGTGTGTCCCAGCAGGATAGATCCCATGCCGATCAGGCAGTTGTTCCCGATGTGCCTGCTGTGGATGATGGCATTATGTCCGATAACAACATGGTTGCCGATTTCCGTCGGCTCATCTCCCATCACATGGATGGTTGCATTGTCCTGGATATTCGTGTAGCTCCCGATGCGCACCGGCTGGAAATCACCGCGGACGATCGTACTGAACCAAAGGCTCGAATGCTCCCCAATGACCACATCTCCGACCACGGTAGCCGAGGGCGCCACGAAAACACTCGGATGGATCTGCGGCGCCTTCCCCTCCAATGGCATGATAAATCCCATTTCCTTCGCCCCCTGAATAAATCAGCATATATTCTTCATTATACCTTTGTTCCCGCGAAAAGTAAACTATCCATCGGTCTGTTCCCCTGCATCCGTTTCTTGCTCAAATCCCTGCAGAAGGTTCAGCTGCTCCGGATCCATTCCGTCCCTTGCCTCTTCCAGGGATGGAAGCTCCGGCAAGTCCTCCAGATTGTTCAGGCCGAAGCATTTCAGAAAGGTGTCTGTCGTACCGTACAGAATGGGACGCCCCAGCACCAACTTGCGGCCCTTCTCGCAAATGAGCTCCAGCTCCAGCAATTTGGCAAGCGCACGTTCCACGCGCACGCCTCGAATCTGCTCGATTTCCTGTTTCGTGATGGGCTGTTTGAAGGCAATGATGGACAGCGTCTCCATCGTGGGCGTTGAAAGCTTCTTGTCCACGACCTCCGTGAGCTTCTCCACCGTATGATAGTATTCCGCCCGGGTCACAAGCTGCCAGCCGCCGGCCACCTGCCGGACGGCAAGCCCGCTCTCGCGCTCGTCCAGTTCCTGCCCCAGCTTTGCCAAGAGATCGGCCACCTGCAGAGGCTCCATAGCCAGTATATGCTGAAGCTGCTCCTCGGAAATCGGATCGCCCGCCGCGAACAGCACGGCTTCCAGCACTGCCGTTTCCCTAGCCAAGGATCTCACCTCCGATTTTCTCCCGCGCCGTGATATAGATTTCCGAAAACGACCTTTGCTGGCGCACCGTCACCAGCCGCCGTTTCATAAGCTCCAGCAGCGCAAGGAATGTCACGATCAGCTCGCTGCGCGTACCGGAGCGGAATGCTTCCGAAAACAACAGTTTCCCCTGGGCACGTGAGAGCAGGGAAAGAATATCCTCCATCTTGTCCCGCACATGAAACGTCTCCGGCTGTACCAAGGCATCCGGTATCGTCAACTCCTCCTTGACTTCCAGAACCGTGCGGAACGCCTCCAGCAGCAGGCGGACGGAAAGATTTTCCGGCGGCAGGCGGTGCATGGGAAGCTCCAGCGGCATCCTTGCCACATAGCGTTCCTCGCTCAGCGCCATCGTGCTCAGGACAGAACTCACCTGCTTGAAGCGCCGGTATTCGAGGATGCGCTGCACCAGTTCAAGGCGCGGATCTTCCTCGTCTTCCAATTCCTCTTTGGGCGGCTTGGGCAGCATCATGCGCGACTTGATCTGCAGGAGCGTCGCCGCCATGACGAGAAATTCGCTTGCAATCTCGATATTGAACTCGCGGGACGCATCTAAATAATCCATGTACTGTTGCGTCAGCTCCGCGATGGGAATATCACAGATATCAATCTTGTTTTTCTCGATGAGATGCATCAGAAGATCCATCGGCCCCTCAAACGCATCCAGCTTGATCTTGTAATCCTGCATATCAAAACAGCGGACTGAGCAGCAGCTCAAAAGCCCCGAGGATCAACTGCTGCATGGGAATCAGTATCCCGCCCAAAATCGGCGTCATCATGATCGCGATCAGGATGAAAATGCTGTAGCGCTCCAGGTCCTGCAGCTTCATCGCCATATCGTAGGGCAAAAGCTGCTTGAGCACATGGGAGCCATCCAGCGGCGGAATGGGGATCATGTTGAAAATGGCAAAATTGATATTATAGATCATGATCAGGGAAAACACCGTGCGCATGCCCGTTGACATCTGATAGCCGAATTTGAGGCAGAGCGCCATGATCAGAAGCGCCAGAAACGCGGCAAGGAGATTCGCCCCCGGCCCTGCCAGCGATACCAGAATGTCATCCCTGCGCGGATTGCGGAAATTGTTGGGATTGATCGTAACGGGCTTTGCCCATCCGAAGTGCACCAAAAACAGCATGAGCAGGCCAATCGGATCAATATGCGCCACAGGATTGAAGGTCAGCCGCCCCATGAGCCTCGGCGTGAAATCCCCCATCGCGACCGCCACCCGCGCATGTGCGTATTCATGCACCACCATGGCAATGATCAGGCCGGGAAGACCTGCCACGATCTGCAAAAGATTAAAATCAAACATCGAACTCCTCCAGACTATTGCTATGAAATCTTAGCGAATACAAGCCAAAGGCTCAGTACGAGCTTAGATTTCGTGTAAGGGCGTAGTGAAAAACACCGTTTTTCACGGAGTTTTTCTACGAGATACCTCTTTTGCCAGAAGCAAAATGGAAACCACGGATTTCGCGTCATAGATGCGCCCATCCTCCACCATCTCCACAGCCTCGCGCAGCGGAACCTTGACCACGTTGATGAACTCGTCCTCATCCGGATGCTGCTCACCTGATTTCAGCCCATCCGCCGCATAGAGATGGATGTATTCATTGGAAAACCCCACCGTTGTGGCAATCGTCGTGAGCTTCCAGATTTTCTCCGCCTCATAGCCGGTTTCCTCCGAAAGCTCCCTGCGTGCGCACAGCAAAGGATCCTCCTCCGCGCTGTCCAGCTTTCCCGCAGGCACTTCCAACGTGACATGTTCCACGGGATAGCGATATTGCTTCACCAGGATGATATCCCCATTCGGAAGCAGCGGAACCACCGCCGCCGCCCCCGGATGCTTGATCCACTCACGCGTCGCCTGATGCCCGTTCGGAAGCTGCACCGTATCCCGCTTTACATGCAGCAATACGCCGTCAAACACATCCTCGCCGGAAATCTTCTTTTCAATCAAATCCTCATCGGCCATTGTAAAACCTCCAATTGTCGTATAATTTTGATACAACCACATGACTTATCATTTGAAAGGGTGCAGCCGCCTCTCAAGGGGTGGCATACTGTTTGCGCGTACCATGAAGCCTTGTAACGACCGGGTTCCGAGCATTTTGTCGGCACACCGCCGCCTCTTATTTGCAACCCCTACGAACTCACATAACAGTTATTTTACCATAAAATAGGAAGATAAGACAAGAAAATTGGCACGAGGTCTTGCCCCGTGCCAACGTTCAAATATTTGCTACCAATTCCTTTATACATTTGTATCCTCCAGAATCTTTGCCAGCACCCTGTAGTCTAGGTACTGAATCCCTTCCATACCCTGATGTATCTTGTCCGCCAGTTCACTTCCATAATACACATCCATGGCCTTTTCCAGTGACACTGCCCTGTCTGCAGCTAACTGAGCGATGATTCTTTCCTCCAACTTTTCCTGATACACCTGCTCCAAAACATTCTCGTCCATGGCTCACACCTCAAAGTAAGAATCGTAAACCAGCATTTGCTCTATGGCCTTCTGATGATAAATGATTATACCGTCACCCCTCTTATCCGCAAGTATTCCCTGATATCATCCACCAGATAGCCGCTGCCTTGCGTATGCAGGATATCATAGTTAGGCACCAAATATTCATTTATACAGCCAGTTTCCTGCAATTTATGGTAAACCTGCTTTGGGGACAAATTCCATTTGTTTGCGCAGGCGTGGATCATATAGACTACAAATTCCATGGTTTCTTTATCCATTGCAACCACCCCATTAAATCAATGCTGCTCCAAATCTTTTTATTGTATTTTCAGCCTCTCTATCTGACACTGGCTTTCCCTTTGCCTTCTCAATAAGTCCCAACGGTTAGTTTCTGTTCATGTGGTCAAAGTCAACCTGCAGATGTTTTTATATTGATTCCTTAAAAGAATCGATACTGCTAAAACAGTATGCCCTATGTCCTCGGTTGATAGTTATCATAGGGTTTTCCGTCTTTATTGTAGGTAAGATTAAACACCATATCGGAAAGCCACTTCTTGAAAGACGGGTTATCCTGAAATTGCTTGAAAAGTTCCATGTTGTCGGCCATGATAGCGAAAATGACTTGCTGGAGCGCCCGCTCGCTTTCCAGCCTTGCGCTCTGTTCATCGGAGTTCTTCATGGCGTTCTGATATTTCTCGTCCTTTGAAACCATTCCCGGTATTTCAAGAATCTGGCGGCGTACATTGTCGGCATCGTTCCAGTTGATGTTGCCGAACATATCGTTGAAATTTTCAAGTATCACCGACAGCGGATTCATATCTGGATAACTTGCTCCTCCATCGTGAACTGACGTAGGAACAGGAGCGACTTCTGCATCGGTATCTTCCAGTTGGATTGAGACGGCTTCCCTTGCCTCGTTACGGTAACTCTCAAGGTCGATGGTATCTAAGATTCCCTGGGATAAGTCATCATCCTTCGGTGATGGCAATTTAGGTATGAGCAGATTCAAGAAAATGGACAATCGCTCCCAATCGGCATTTCCGTAGGGGAGAATTGCTCCCAAGAATCCATAGGTGCGTACGAACGCCTTGGCTGCACTCTTGAAGTCAATCTGCTCATCTGTTTCAAGTTCATTGTACACGGAAGCGCAACTGTCCAAAATAGGGTCAAGTCTTTCACGATTTGCCCCAGAAAGATACAGATTCACCAGACGCTCCACATCATCACTCTCATAAACCTGATACCTCTCCATCGTAGTCACAAGGTCATAGAGCTTATTTGGGTCGGTTTCCCCGGAAAGAATTGTCGTACGATAGTAGCGAGAAAACGCTTTTTCCATATCCTCCGGCTTATTGGCAAAGTCCAAGACGAAGGTATCATGTTTCTTGGGGTGACAGCGATTGAGCCTCGAAAGCGTCTGCACCGCCTTGATGTCTGCCAGAATTTTGTCCACATACATGGTATGCAGGAGCGGCTCGTCAAATCCTGTCTGGAACATATCTGCTACAATGAGCAGCCGATAGGGATCGGTTTTGAGCATTTTGGGGATTTTGCTGTCGGGAAAGCCATTCATTCCCGCCGAGGTGAGTGGTGGCTCAGCTCCTTGGTATTTATGCTCACCGGAAAAAGCAATGATGGCTTTGTAGGGGCTGTGACGATTGGCAAGGCACTTGTTCACGGCATAATAATACTCAATGCAACGGGGGATGCTGGCCGTTACCACCATTGCCCTTGCCTCGCCGTCAATTTTCTTCTTGGCAATCACCTGTTCATGGAAATGCTCCACCATCATAGCGGCTTTCTTTTCGATGGTAAAGGAGGAGCTTTCGACAAAATTACGGAGTTTCTTCTGTGCCCGTTTTTTGTCGAACATAGGGTCATCCTCGACGGTCTTCATCAGGCGATAAAAGCTGTCAATGGCTGTGTAGTTCTGCAAAACATCGAGAATAAAGCCTTCCTGAATGGCTTGCTTCATGGTATAGACGTGGAACGGCCTGTGCTTTACCTCCCCGCCT
>CACZZN010000002.1:894-91749 GCA_902785705.1 uncultured Veillonellaceae bacterium | reverse complement strand
TTGTCCCCCAAATAGAATTCCAGTGTAAATTTAAATCGACCTATGATGGAATGGGGCTAAAACGTTACGATACCGAGAACGGTAAGGCCTGCATGCAATCTTCCAGATTCCTGAGGCTCCGCATATTACGGTGACGTTACGATACCGAGAACGGTAAGGCCTGCATGCAATATGGATTCTTCCACGGCATTGGTTGTCAAGGATGCGTTACGATACCGAGAACGGTAAGGCCTGCATGCAATGATGATTTTCATGTTGAAAAGGCTCATTAACAAGTTACGATACCGAGAACGGTAAGGCCTGCATGCAATATAAGATCAACCGTGACCAGGATGAGTTCTTTGCGTTACGATACCGAGAACGGTAAGGCCTGCATGCAATAATGTAAAATAAAGAAGGTGATTGTTCATGATTTAGTTACGATACCGAGAACGGTAAGGCCTGCATGCAATTACTCAAATCAAGGAAAGACGCCAAACTCCATGCGTTACGATACCGAGAACGGTAAGGCCTGCATGCAATCAAGATGCCGATGTGGATAAGGCGATAAAAATTTTGTTACGATACCGAGAACGGTAAGGCCTGCATGCAATTCAAACTATGTCATCTCCAGATGATGCTTATACGTTACGATACCGAGAACGGTAAGGCCTGCATGCAATACTGTGTCTCGAAAGCCGCGAAAACACAGGGCGAAAATTCGAGGTTTGAAAAACGGTGGCTCATTTTGGCTTTTTCCTCAACAAAAAATAAGAATATCAATACAAACCAATAAGTAAACTTGCCACAATCCCTTGAAATGACTGGGTTTGCAAGATCATGGCATCATCCCAAAATGACAACGGACTTATGCTGTCTTTCGGCTTGTCCGTATCATTTTTAAACTTATATCCGCAGTCCCAGATCGTATAGACACTGCAACTACCTGACAGGAACATTATATCTCATAATATCAATTTTCTCAATGAGAATTTTTCATTAAATGAGAAAATTTTTTACAGGTTTTTTACAATCTTTTTCTAAAAAAATTTAGAAATCATGCCGAAATGATTATTTTGCAGAGGAGGTATATGGTGAAGGGGTCGAAAACCTCGAGGAAAAGGGCTTGGGATGCCAAGACTTCCAGCTTTTCAGGAGGCACTGGCAACAAAGGAGGATGATATCTCATGGCAAACCGGAATCGTCATGCAGCTTGGGATGTTGCGGTGGACCCTGTGAAGGTAGGAGCCGTTGGGGATGGTGCCGGTACTACGACGAGAGCAGTCAGAACCGGCGCAGTGTTGAACACAACAGACTCTCCACGGGTAGTGGGAGTGTTCGATGTGTATGTGCCATTCGTATTTGGGGTGTTTGGGGTTTTAGTTGCCTTACTATTTGGCGACGATTGATCCAGAATTCAAGAAAGTGCAGGTCCGTCGATTTTCTAATCAATGCACCTGCACTTTCTTCTGTTGTGTAATGAGATGGAGCCATGAGTACTTCAAAATATTTTGAAACAGATTGGCATAAATTCAATCCTAAGATTATGTAGAGATTGTGCTGACGCATTACCATCACAATGTAAGAAATCAAGCCCGAAGGACGCAAATTGACTGGCTAATTTTCATGTGAACCTGTGGAAATCTAAAGGGTTTCCACCTTGCTTGCCACATGAAGGAATTTCCTTATACAATGTTGAACTATTCACAGGGAGGTAAAACATTGGCTCTATGGGCGCAAATAATGAGAGGATGATGTGTATGGCACGAAAAAAGAAAAAAGATATACTGTTATTTTTCATGAGCACAATGAACCCAAGAGGCGGAGAACAAATTGATATTTCACAGAAGAAAGCGAAATATCTGTTGGAAAACGGTACTATAGTTGCAGATTGTATACAGACGAACGAACCGGTCATCCATGATGTCGTACAGCTTTTGAAGAAGCAGAACGAGTTTCTTGATGCGATCTATTTCTTTTCTACAGAGCAGGTCCAAAACCAAATGGTGCGCATAGTTGACAGCGATCAGGTTCTTCATGATTCCATTACGGAACGGGAGTTCCTTGAGCAACGGTGGCGGAAGCTTTATACCAAGGAGCTGTCGCGGACAGAATTCCATCATATTGGTTATTGTTATCCCGCTCAATCGGACATCTATGAGCAACAGCCTGATTTGGATTTGGTTGGGGAAAGCAGTCTCCGCGTCTCGGAAATGGCGGAGAAGGTCAAGCTCTTTGTCAGTCCTAAGCGTATGCGAATGGACTGGAAGGATACTAACCTCTATGCTGACATCACGGGAGGCTTTCGTCATGCAACCATGATGATGACCTCACTTATCCAGATTTTGCAATACAATGGTATGAAGCTCCAAAAATTGCTTTATAGTGATTTCCTGCCGGGCAGGGCGCTGAACAAGGTATTCGATTTCGGCGAAATCAGCCATCAGTACAAGCTGATCAATGGAGCAGATGAATTCATCCGTTTTGGGAGCGTGCATAGTCTGGAGGCGTATTTCGGAACAGACTACGAGAGATTGAATGCAAATTCGCAACCTTCCGAGTTGGATGCCTTGTTGCTTGCTATGCACCAGTTTGCTAATGCCATTCGTATATGCGCAACAAATGAGGTCAGGCGTTGCATGATAGAGATGCGTAGGGCTGTTGAGGCGTTTCGGCAGGCAGAGAAGAAGGATGTGCGAACTAGTGCCTTTGGTCAATTGTTTGACAATATTTATGAGGAATACGGTGCCCTCTTGAAGAAGGACTGCAATGACTTGGATGTTATTGAATGGTGCATGGAAAAGGAATTCTATCAGCAGGCATTGACGCTTTATGTGGAATGGATGCCCATTCTGTTTGTACATGAAAAAGTCATACGCCCGGCAGATGAGGCAGGTATTAAGAATAAGTGGAATAAAGTACTTATGTATCGTACCTCATGGCAAAGGTACTTCATCACGGATTATCCTAGGGAATTCGGTCAGGATATCTATGCGAAAAATCTCAAAGCGATGGTCAAGGGCAATAAAGCAATCGTGGCGCCGCAGCGCCTCAATGATGTGGTTCATATACTGCTGGACTATGTGGACATTGTAGCTACACGCAATGCAATCAGTCATGCTGGAGAAAAGCAAAATGCATATACGATCGGAGAAGTGAAAAGGAAAATGGAAGCCTCACTGAATGATATTCGTAGCTATATCGCGAGTTGCCTAGGCTGGTGATGGGAGCAACCGAGGAAGCTGGTGAAATGAACCAGTTTCCTCGGATTTTTTTTGAGAAAATGCAAAAACAAGAAAATACACGAGGATATATATAGTGAACGAGGCAGCGCCCCATTAGAAGATATCTTTGCGTGAGACCGGGCGAGGTAATTGTATATTCCCGACCGGTAAAAGGAGGATCCTCATGGAGCGTTTTTCATCAACTATACGAACCATGATTCTGAGGCTTGGTCGCAAGAACAGAGAAATGCCGCTGAAACCTATGGACATATTGTTGATGTCCCGTTGGAGTGAGGAAGACATCGCCCATGAATCGTTACACAGACAATATTTTCCTTTGTGCGTTTTCGAAAATACGCATAAAATTTTTGGCTAATTTGCCAAAAGATGAAATTTGCTAAGGATGTATAGGGTGAGAGGGTAAATCTCTTGTGGTGGCTTCTTCGTGGATACCGGGCATGGCGGTTCCTGCAGGCAGTTTGGCAGAAACCCTCCCGGAGATAGGAGGATGTGTATGTGGCATGGACTCGGATTTGTTGGGATGGTAGCTGGAAATGCTATCAGTGGCTTGGTTGATGTCATCAACGCCAACAAGGAGAGGGCGTATCGGCTCAACATGATGGACAAAGCTGCCGATTTGGCGATTAAGCTGGGAGGCATGGTTTCTGTCACCATACTTGGTGGCAAGGGGCTGGACGCTTTCATGCACAAGAAATAGGCCAAAACAGGGAACAAGCCGCTGAGGGATGGTTTCGTGGGTCTGTTCGATGAGCTTCTTTTAAACTCATCGAACCAAAAAGGAGGATGATGCGCATGGGTCTCAAGATCAATCTTCATATCACACAGAAATGCAACTATCGCTGCAAATACTGCTTTGCTCATTTTGCCGATAGGGAAGACCTTCCTCTGGAGTCGTGGAAGCACATCATCGATAACATCAAGCAGAGTGGGGAAATCGATGCCATCAATTTCGCCGGAGGCGAGCCCGTCCTGTATCGAGGATTCCATGAATTGATGGAATATGCTTATCGGCAGGGGTTTCAGTTGTCCATAATAAGCAATGGCTCTTTGATGATGAACCCGATACTGATGCCGCATCAGGATTTCGCCATGCTTGATACGCTGGGTATATCGGTGGATAGCGTGGATTCAAAGACTTTGGTGGCGTTGGGGGCTTGCAACGCCTCGCAGGAAGTCCTGTCCTATGATCGTTTGGCAACCCTTATTCGGACTGCAAGGGAATGGAATCCGAACATCCGCATCAAGCTAAACACGGTCATCACCAGCTTAAATTCAGGTGAAGATTTGAGCGAAATCGGTCAAAGCCTCTCCATCGATCGCTGGAAGATGCTCCGAATGAAGCTCTTTTCTAACGGGGTACACAGTAACGCTGATTTGGTCGTGGGTGATGAGGCTTTTTCCAGTTTCGTGGACAGGCATCGGGATGTATCGCGGGATGTCGTGCCAGAAAACGACTTGACGCGTTCCTATATCATGGTGGACAATATGGGGCGGCTCTTGGATGACGAGGGAATGGACTATCGAGTGGTGGGTAGTCTCGTGGATGAGGATTTCTCCTCCGTATTTCCTCGATACCATTTCGACAGGGAAACGTACGAAAGCAGGTATGAGGTTGCGGCAGGATGATGTGTTAGATATCAAGCTCAGGCAGGATTTCCCGGCATAGATGTTGAATATCTAAGGTTGGGAACCTGCCACTGTTTCGGTAGAAATATTTGTCAAGGAAGGGTGTGACAGAATGTCTGTGTGGGCGATTTTGTTCGATACGCGTTCTATACAACGCTATATTTTTTCCGGGAGCAAGCTCAGGACTAATATCGGTGCATCGTACATCGTCAGTAACGTATTCCAGCGGGTTTTGGTAGATGATATTTTAAAGCGACGTTATGGAGAAGTGGATGAACGCTGGATAAATAGTGTTGTAGATTTTTCCTCAGAGCCGGAGAAGTCATGCCAAGTGGCCTACATTGGCGGTGGAAATGCATTAATTCTCTTTCGTGAGGCTGATCAGGGGGAATGTGAAAGCATTGTATATGAATTCACAAAGAAGCTATTGTACAAGTATCCTGGACTCCAGACGGGAGTTGCTATAGGGAAATTGGATTTTTCTACGGAGGCTGCCTTTCATGAGACGAACCAAAGACTTTATAACCAACTTAAGCAAAATCAGAGCACGGTATTCCCACAGGTAAATGTTCCATATACCGGTATCACTCATATCTGCGACGTGAATGGGGAAGCTGCCAATGCTTATTGGTATGAGGAGGGAGCTTCTGGCAGGTACGTCTCACGAGAAACATGGGCGAAGAATGATGCAGAGCGAGAGGCACAGAGGAAACTGGAGGATGAGTTCACAAATGTTTTAGGTGGTAAATTCAATTTCCCCAGAAAACTGGAAAATATGGGTCAGACTCCAGGTGAAAACTACATAGCGGCCGTTCATATTGATGGCAACAATATGGGCTTGAAGTTCGAGATTTTGAACCTGACTGAAAGGATTGAGCTGTCAAAAAAAGTGGAGAAAAAAGTGCATAGAGCATTTGCTTCTCTGCTGGGTGAAATTGTGGGGGAATATAAAGATTATGCGTCCTCTCTGCAGCTTGCTGAAGAGGCTGGTCTGACCTGCGTCCCCATACGTCCAATCATCCTTGGGGGAGACGATATCACCTTCTTATGTGCGGCAAAAGCGGCGCTTTCCTACACTGTTCGCTTTATGAAGGCGATGATGGACAAGAAGAATGAGGACGATATTTCAATAGATTGCTGTGCCGGCATCGCTATTCAAAGGACATCATATCCATTCTTCCGGTTATATGAGCTGGCAGAACAAGCATGTGGAGAAGCAAAGAAGGAGGCTCATAAATGCATCGGCTCAAGCTGGCTGGATTTTGTACTGCTGCACGGGGAACAGGCTCCAACTCTGGCGGAAATACGCACGGCGGAATATTCGGGTGCATGGATCCGTAATCTTCATTTCGGACCTTATGAAGTAGCAGGTGATTCGACATCAGAAAGGAACATATCGCATCTCATGGAATGCGTTTACAAATTAAACCAAGACGTTAGGAAAAGAAAACTGGCCCGTAACAAGCTAAAGGAGATGCGATACCAGCTTCAAATGGGAGAACACGACATCTATGCTTTTCTGGAACAGTTGCGACATACCGGCAAGAATATGCCACCGGTGTCAGGCTGGCAAGCCTATCAAGAATCTCTTTGGGCAATGAGAGGCGAACAAAGATGTACGCCGTATCTGGATGCGGTGGAGATGATGGATTATTGCTTGACGGACAGTTGGGGGTGACGATATGGGAAAGAAGCCAAAAGGCACGAAGGGAGCCCAGCGTATTACCTACAAAAAGGTGGCAAAGGAACGTGGAGAAGTTACTCTAAGGCAGGCAAAAAAAGAAGGTTTCGTTCAATATCAGGTGCGTATCGACCTTCTTTCACCATTGCATCTTGGTTCAGGAGCCGGAGATGTGAACATGGATATGGATGTATCACATGATTCTGTCGGTATTCCATATTTTCCTGCTAAACGCTTTAAGGGTTTGCTCTATGAGAGCGCCCTTGAAATAACAGAGATGGCCGAGATTTCCGATGGATTTATTTCAAGACGGACAGTGGAGGAGCTGTTTCGACATGCAGCGGGTGCTGATGTACAGCTTGTCATACATGATTTTCATCTGGAAACGGAGGATGAATACGAGAAAATGAGAGGCAGTTGGCGCTACTTAGAGGAGAAATATCCTGATATAGTCAGTCCATCGAAAGTGCTGGGTCTCTATTCCAAGATGCGTTACTTTACAAGCATAGATGCGAAAACCGGTGTAGCAAACCCGCATTCCCTACATAACATGCGCGTTGTGGAGAAAACGATGCGCAATGGGGGAGAGATCTTCTTTACCGGATGCGTAGAAATTCGAAATGCTGCAACAGAACATCAGCGACTGTTTCTTCTGGCTCTATCCAATCTTCGGCGAGCAGGGTTGAAACGGAATCGAGGAATGGGAAGGATTCGGTGTAGTGTTAACGGAAAGAGGATACCCATCCTGAAACTGTTAGAAGGGGAGGCATAGCAAAATGATAGAAAAAATCGATTTTAAAATACTTACGCTTTCCCCTGTGGTGTTGACTGCAACGAATCACGCCGGGACGTTGACAGAATCTCAGGATATGATTGGTGGTGCTACACTTCGAGGGGTTTTTGCAGAACATTATATCCACTGTCAGCGTATGAATCGAATGCGGGCGCAAGAACAGGGAGATTTTTATCGGTTTTTCTTTCAGCAACTTCGTTTCGTGACAGCTTATCCTTCACTCCGTGGTAGGGCAGCTATTCCTCTGCCATCATCTCTCTTGAAAAGCAAGGACGGGAAAAAAGCTCTGGACGCCCTTTGCTTGACAGGGGATGAAAACACACGAAGGGAATGCACGAAGGGAATGAAATCGTGGCGTGGGCTGGGGATTATTAACGAGGCAAGCGGGGAAATCGTTCCGATTACGCCCAAGAAGATGGTTTCGATTCATATGAGCAGAAATTCTGAGAAAGAACGATTGATGGGACGCAGTGATGAGCAGGTTGGAGGAATCTATAATTACGAATCCATTTCTGCTGGACAGGAATTTTCCGGGAGTATAATCGGTGAAAGAGAGAATTTGGATGCCTTTGTTAACGAAATGCGTTTGGACGAAAACCACGGGATGGTGTGTCTATTGGGAAGGTCGAAATTCACTCAATACGGAAGATGTCGTGTGGAGTTTTCCGTTTCTATAGAAGAGCCACTTCCGAAACCCGATGCGAATCAATGTATTTTCCTTCGGCTACAAACACCGCTTCTGCCGATGAAAGCTTTCTCCGTTACGGGCATGGAGGCATTGGGGCATATAACAGATGTTCTACGTCTGGAAACAGGGGCCACGGATATATTCCTGGATAAGGAAAAAATATATGCTTCAACTGTATCTGTAGACAGTTTTGTCGGTATTTGGAGGATGAAACGCCCGCGTCTTTCGGCTTTGGCTGCTGGTTCAATATTTTCACTGTGCAAAAAATCGCCATGGAAGGAGGAAGAACTCCGAATCCTTCAACGAATTATGTACAGTGGTGAACTGAGTCTCAGACCAGAAGAAGGGTTCGGTCAGTTGCGTCAATGGATACCACAGCAAGTATCTGTGCAGAGCCGTGATGGAGGAGTAACGGACACTGACATAACGTTGCATGAAACGGTGCGAAAGCAAGCATTGTGGCTTCTCAATCAGTGGTTGCGTGAACAAGTTCGCATGAGAGCAGCCAAGGATGCGGAAATAATGGAAAGGGAAAGTTCCTTAACAAAAACGACAGGGACATTTTCAAAGTTGGAAAATTTTCTAAGGACACCTGAAGGAAAAAGGCGCACATTGGATGAGTATCGCCAGGTGGTACGAGCAGAAGCCTACCGAGGGAAGCCCTTTACCCAGCACTTGAAAAATATATTTCTTAATAAAATGCCATTGGGGGATATCATGGAGCGTCCCAATGGCATGCCGGATAGTGTTGATCATATTCTTGCCTGTGGAAAGAAGTTTGCTAATGAATTGGGTGAAAACCTGATGAATCGTTTACTTGAGGAACTCTGGCAGGAGTATTGGAGTGCATTTCTGACTCATGGAAGAAAACAGGCATCGAAACAAAAGGGGGATGGGGCAGATGAGTGAGGCAAGCCTGTGTGGTAAGATTGTTATTCGCGGGACTCTTTTTCTGGATTCTCCCTTAGTCATAAGAGGTGGCGAAACTCCCGAGTGCCCTCTCCATGAGGTAGACGCCTATGTGCTTCGCAATGAGGAGGGATATCCCTACATACCGGGTACTTCGCTGGCTGGAGTGTTGCGGGCGACTCTTCAGAAACAGGGAGATTCCCATAGCGAAGGCATGGTCAGGCTGCTTTTTGGACATACGAATCAACATGACCAAGAGGAGAAAGAGGAAGAATTTCAAAGCATGGTGGATGTATCGGATGTTTTGCTAGAAGAAAAAACCTCTGGATGGCGGGACGGAATTGCAATTCACTCCTTTACTGGCACGGCTGAAGAAGAAAAGAAATATGATTATGAGGTCGTGGAACGTGGTAACCGAGGGAACATGGAGATTATTATTACGCTAAGAAAACATAACTTGGGTGAGAAAGGCAAATTGCTTCCGGTTTTGCGGCAGGGTATAGATTCATTGCTTGGGAGCCTTTCTGCCGGAATTCGGATAGGTGCCTATACAGCTAAGGGATTTGGCATAGTATCTTCCAAGGATGTGGCCGCAGTGTACTATGATTTCCGAAAGAAGGATCACATCGCAGCTTGGCTTGAGTATAACCCTGAAATTGATATAACCGAATGGGCGGAATCTGCTGTTCGTTGCGGATGCAAAATAAGAAAAGGAAAGGATGTTATAGAGGACGACAGACTGGCTATATCGATTGATGCTTTTTTCGATTTGGAGAGTTCAATATTGATTGGCGATGGGAGAATGTCAGGGAATGAAAAGAATCCCGCTGTGAGCAAAGAAAGCTATCTTCTCCCCGGCACTAGCATCAAGGGAACCCTGCGGCATCATTCGGAAAAGATTCTGCGCCAGTTCCAACGCAGTGCATCCCTGCTCAATGATATGATGGGCTTTGCAGCAAATGATGTGGATAAAGGTGACGTTTCTTCCAATGATGGAAAAAAGAGTCGGTTCATTGTTAAAGAAGTTTATATACCACCAGAAAAGGTAGTGAAGGAAGGACAAGTGCGAAATCGTATAGACAGATTCACTGGTGGAACAATCGGGACAGCTCTTTTTTCGGAAAACTCATTGTGGCAAAAAAATAAGCAGGATGCGCCCATACATCTGCACCTTGCCCTGGAAAAATGCCATGATGGTTCTATTGAGTCATGGGAAATCGGATTGACTCTCTTCCTTCTGCGGGATATGTGGCAGGGACGCGTAGCGTTTGGCAGTGGTAAATCTATCGGGCGCGGAAGGCTCCGAGGAAGATCAGCAGATATTTGTATCTGCGCAAAAGATAAATCACCCGAATGTTATCATTTGGATGCTAAAGGGTTTGACTTGACGGATGTAGAGAAGAAAGCGATAGAGTATTACGCAGAGAGCTTTTATGCGAAGATGCATGAGAAGGAAGTGATGGAGTCATGATGTGGGAATTCTCTGATGGAAAGCCATATGACCTGAAGCCGTCTGCAATCCATGCTACGGAGGAAGAAATTCTGAATGCACTTAATATGCTAGAGAAAGATGCCACCGTTGTCCTTTGGAATATTCAGGGAATCTTTTGGGGACGATGGGAGGGTCATAAAATTTCATTCCATAGGGAGAATCCTCTTTATGCTCCATGGCTGGAAGAAATGCGTGTATTCAACAACGAAGAGGAATTGCACCTGATAAAGATGGGAAATCATTGGCTGAAAAGATATATTCGTGATGATTCTGGAAATCCCTATGTGCACATTGATTGTTGTTCTCCCTTGTGGGGAAATACCGTTAGGGATGCAGGGGCTGGTTATGTGAAAGTTGAGGACGAAGAAAGAAACCTTGAGATGACAATCCCTGTCATTGGAGAGGGATATGGCGATGCCAATACCATTGGACTGGTGACACGGAACTATATTGGAAAATTGTCTACGGGACAAGCAGGTTATGTAGATTTTCGTTATATGGATCTTGTGGCGTTGTGATAGGAGGCACGGCATATGGCTAAATATGGTAAAGGCCAGGATAAGTGGAGCAAAGCTCCGTACAATTTTGTCCAAATTCCTGAAGTTGCAATACCAGCACCACTGAATGATTTTTTCAGTCCGTATCAGGGTGGAGAAAATATTGAAAACATGGGCACGAGGCATCGTGCTGACCTGTTTCAGAAATACATCGAGAAAAACGTGCAAGGTGAAGGAAAGGAAAGAAACTGCTTTTCTGGGGAAATCCAACTGGAAATTACCACGGAAACCCCTTGCTTTGTCGGCTGGAAATTGGATAGTCAGGGAGAGGACATGGTGTTTTATGCGCCAAACGGGACAAAACGGATTCCTGGAAGCAGCATTCGTGGAATGGTGAAGAACATCTTCAAACTACTCACATGTAGTGCGATGCGAAAAAACGATCAGGATTCTGACGATGGGGATTTTCAAAATCGTCATCTGTACTTTCGCAGTATGGCATCATTGTCAGTTGATTTCCGCAACTATTACAAATCGCAGATTACAGGTGTATGCCCTGGGTTCTTGGTAGGAAAGGGCAGGGAATATTTCATCATTCCCGCTAATGCCGAGGATCCGCGCCCCCAAGTACCGGGAAGCAGTGGTGAGAGAGGCCAAGGAGATGCTCCAAGGGTCATATGGAAGGATGAATCCTGCGAATGCTATACGGCTAAGATGGGGAGTAAGAAGCATTATGATATTTTTTATCCAATTAAATGTGAGGATAAAGAGAATAATAAATCGGTGAAATACGAATGGGAGAAGAACCGTATTCATGTCACCAAAGAAATCATGGAGGACTACCTCAAGGATACCAAACGTGGAAATGCTAACAACGATGAGAAAAAAGAAAGGGAATGGAATCTTTTCGAAGGTGAGAATCTATGCCTGAAAGGGCAGGATGCCTTGGATTTCACGGAGGGGCACTATGACTTCATAGCCCCTTGTCATTATCGAGCTGAGGGCGAGGAACTTCTTCATTTTGGATTTGGCCCTTACTACCGCATTCCATATCAAAGTGACATTGCGGCTCATATACCTCAAGCCTTGCAGTCCTCCACTGTCGTTGATTTTTCAGACACGGTATTCGGTCGAAAGGAATTTTGGGCAGGCAGGGTCTTTTTCGGGGATGCGGAACTGAAAAGCGGTGGTAGTTCCATAGGAAAAAAGAAGACCCATCCATTGATGTCCCCGAATCCTACATCTTTCCAGTTGTACTTGAATTCCGAAGATGGAAAACCACAACATTGGGATGCTCCATCTAAGCCAAGCATTCGAGGATATAAGTTTTATTGGCATAAATCCTGCACAGAAAGCGATTGGCAAATGAGTGCCGATGATAAGGACATTAAAGGAACTTACACGATAAACCCGGTTGCAGTAGGGAGTTCCTTTGAGGGAAGTATTCGATTCGAATTCCTAACAAAAATAGAGTTGGGGGCGTTGCTTTCAGTGTTCGATTTAGCTAAGAAACGTAATTCTGTCCGTTATAAGATTGGTATGGGAAAGCCCCTTGGTATGGGGACGGTCAAGATTGATGCAAAACTTAGACTGCTGAATGTGGACATGGCATATAGTTCCCTGCTGGGTGCTGCTGGATGGGAAAATAATTTGCTGGTAACGGACGAAACGCTGTTCTTAAAAGAATTCAGGCAGTATATGGAAGAGAAATGCAAAGAAAGAAACTGCAAGGAGTCCTATGAGATGTTATGCTCTGAACTATTGGAGATACTGGATGCCAAGCAAGAAGAGTATTATGCAAATTGGAAGGAAACTACGAGATGTATGAAACTGGAACCGAATGAATTTAAGAACCGCCGTCCGTTGCAAACCATTAGTCAAATTGTTTCTGAAAGAAAGTGAGGAATTTTCATGAGAAAGGTATTTATTTCGACGATTATCTTGAATCCTATATCTCAGATTACATATGAAAGCATGGATATGGACCTGGGGGGTAAACGGTTCCTGCTACCAATTAGTTACCTTTTGGATGGAAACCTCGATGAAGGCGATGACGTCCTCATAATTACAGGGATACAGCAATCTGATAGACCAAAGGCGAACTACGAATTATTGGAAAAGGAGCTCATGGGTATACTGGAGAAGCACAAAGCGCATGCAACCTTTGTTAAGATAGCGGAACCTGATGTCAATAGCAGCGAAAGAGAAAAAAATGATTCACTAACCTTCAGCGAATTCTTTCGCGATATTGCGGACAATATACAGGACGGTGATAAAATCTATGCGGATATGAGCTATGGATTGAAATGTTATACACTGGCCATGTTCATCAGTCTGTGCTATGCTGTGAAGGCATGCCGTGATGTTGAGATTTCCAACATGATATATGCGGATCTATATCATGGGCAGGAAAAGGATACCAAAGAGAAAGTAGTCGACATAGTTGATATAACGGCACTGTTCCATATCAACACCATTATCAGTGATGCTAGACCGGGACAGAAAAAGGATATGGATCGCTTCCTCAAATTCTTGATTGGCTAACTTTACAATGGAAGGAGGAAGGAGACATGGTAAAAAATGATTGGTTTGAAAAGAACCGCATAAAAGCAGAGGAAATAGAACCTATTGCACGATCTATTTGTCAGGATTATCCAACGGATAAGCCCCTAACAAGAAAAGAGAAAAAAGAACTGGCAGACAAGCGTATTTTCTTGGTTGAAACCATTTACCAATACTTAAGATGGCGTCCATTGAAACAGAATCGCGAGGAATTCTATGGAGATTATGCCATGGAGATATATGATTTACTTGAGGATGGACTAAAACCAGGAAAAAAGTGGAACGGACTGTTCTTTTTAAATTTTCTGGATTTATTAAAAAAGCGAATTGCATCCAGTAAAGAGCCAAATGACAATGACGATATTAAACGGCAACACATAAAGGGGGCAATTGATGCTATAGCCATTCGACACGGAAAGTCAAAATCTGAAGCGAGTAAACTAAGGGAATCCTTTTTTGACAAAAACAGCATACTATCTCCCAACAGTCTGCGTAATTACTTGCGGGTAAAGTTCTCATTTACAGAAGACGAAATTAATGATTTCTTGGACAAGGATTTTTATCCTGTTTATTCTAATTCCTTGGATGTGGAATATGACAATGAGGACAGAGTATCTGATGCGGATAAATTATCAAAAGGATTATACAACCCACAGGAAACCGAATTTAATAATTCTTATAACGATATTGTTAAAGTTGTAAAAAAAGCATTCTTCATGGCAAAAAACGAAAAGGAGAAGAGAAAACTGAAATATTGTCTGACATTTTATATGCTGGAGGCACTCTCATTCAATGAGGGTGTATCGACGAGTAATGTACCTGATTTGGCTTTGGATGGCATGGTCCCTTTTGAAGACCTATTGCCGTTTATTGACAAAGATTACCTACTGGAACATTTAAAAGACAATGTGGACAGAAAGAAGAGGATGGAGATGATGGCAGAACATTTGGGAATACGTCCGGAAACCTGTCAAAAGGCATTCAGCGCAGCGAAAACATACATGATACAAGTAGCATCCACCATTCACGCTTACAGCTTTAAGGTAGATTCCAGATGCTAGGGGCTTTAATATATAGGCTAAAGGCTGAAACCAGTGACAGTCTTCCAGCGGTTCATGGGCATTTGATGCATGGAGCTTTTTTTCATATAGTCCAATCGATTTCTCCTTCGCTTTCACGGGAACTGCATAACTCAGAGTTTAAACCTTTTACCGTATCTATGCTATCACTTCCGTCAGGGCTGAAGAACACAAATAATCGTTGGGAAATCATAAGAGGGACCTCCATGCAGTGGCGTGTCACTGCACTCAAGAGTGATTTGTTGCAGGTTCTTTTGTCTGTGCCTATAGGATACTCATTTCATATTGGAAATCTTGTTTTTTACGTGGAGGAGATCGTTGCAGATCCTGATATCGAACCGCGCTCTGGAGTTATTGAGGAAGAGGATTTGTCGGCTCTATGCTTTCAGAGAAATTCAATCCGGTCAATTCAGATGGAATTTCTTTCAACGACGAGCTTTCGGTGTGGTCATAGGGATTTTCCATGGCCATCTCCGGGGTTGGTTTTCGGCTCACTAGCAGACAAGTGGTCAAAAATCCATTTTGAGGAAGCAATATCACCACAAGAGGTTCGTGGTATGGCAGAATGTATCTCATTGGAGAACTGGCATGGCAGAAGCCAACGCATGTACTTTCAACGTGGTCGTGGTATCAACGGTTTTTTAGGCTCCTTTCGATTTAACCTTGAGAATATATCATTGGAATGGAAAAGATATCTTTTACTACTTTCCAGTTACGGAGAATTCTCTGGAGTGGGGCGTCTTGCGTCGCAGGGACTAGGGCAAATATGTGTGTCTTGTTCTGGTTGAGGATTAGCCTTCTCCCTGTGAGTAGACATCGTCGACTCGGCAAAAAATGATTATTTGTGGTGCAGATGATTCTCGCTGAGGTTAATCACCTATACATCAGCCAATGAATCCTGACCTTATCCCTTCCATCTGAAGGTATCGTTGAGGTCACAAAGAAGGTCGGTGTAGGTGATGGCCTTTTTCTCAAACCGAGACGCTACATGGATTCATGACGAATTCCATGCAGGGAATAACGGTTCGATCGATTGGAAAACTGAGGGCAGAATTTAACGCAGGAATCACCAATCTTGTTTATAACATCTGTCGGTATGATTTTTTGAAACGACAGTGTTTTGCTATGGGATGAGTGCGCCCATTTTGAGGGAATTCCCCTCGCAATGGGACACAAATGAGAGATTTGTAGGTTGTATTTCAGCTGATGCGAAAATTTTTGCCGAACATGAACAAGCAGTTGTAAAAAATAGGGTTTATAGAGGTTCCCATGCCGGAAATATGAAGCGGAAAGCATCGCAAGTATATAATCGAGCAATAATTTCTCCAATCGAGTAGTACACACGGGAGGTTATTTCCTCTCCAAAATATGACACACAATCTTCATGCCGTTCTCCTGTGCCAATGTTCCGTAGGAAAATGGCTTTTCAGCGCTGGTACATTGTGATATTATTTAAGGTGCATTGATTTATAGAGATTTTCAAGGGGATGATAGATGATGTCGAAAAAAGTTTTTTTGCGTGCGGCAGCTTTTGCTGCGGCGCTTGTTTTCCCTGTCGCGGCCTTTGCGGCAGAGCCACCTGTGGAGCCTCCTCCGGCGCCCCAGGGGATCCTGCCGCCGATGATGGGGGATATGCTGACGGTTCTGGGGGTCGTGCTGAATGTGCTGCTGCTCATCGGTGTGGCCTATCTTTGGGCGTCGAACCAGCAAATGAAGTCAAAACTTTCCAAGGTTTCCAAGCTGCCCAATGAGGTCGCGCATCTTTCCAAGAACGTGGCGGCGCTGGAGGCGAGGCTGGCTCCGGCTCCGGAGCCGAAGGAAGAGCCGGCTGAGGAGAAGCCGGCGGAAAAACCGCAAGAGAATGTGCCTTCGTGGCAGCCCTTCGTGGATGACTATAACCATCTGGCCCGCAGCATGGACATACCGGAGGCAGAGAAGGCTTGCGAGAATTTCGTGAAGATCCAAAAAATCACCATGCTCATGTGCCTTGATCATGCGGCACAACTGGACGGGAAGCCCGCTCCGAAGTTTGTGCCCGTTACGAACGTGTCGGCCAGTGTCTACTGGGCAAGTCCGCTTCCGGGCGTGGCGGATCGCTACGCGATTGTGCCGAATCCTCTCATTGTTTACGATGAGAAAATGCATGAGGAGGGCGGTATGAAGGAAACATTTGCGTCCAATTACGAGAGCGGGACCTGCAAGCACATGGATGTCAAATTGCCTGCACTGTTCCACAATGCGAGCGGCAACTGGGTCATTGACCAGCCGGGCATGATTCATTTGGAGCCTTGATGGAGTTTGCATATGAAGAATATATTTTGGAAACTAAGGTATGCGGTCGTCATGCTGCTTCTCGGCAGCTTGTGTACTTTTGCGGGATGCGGACAGGCCATGGAAGGACCGGGGGCTGTGTCGTCGGGGGGCAATTCCGTCGGAGACTCTCTGGAGGCGCGGACGGAGAAGGTGCTGGCTTCCATGAGCCTGACGGAGAAGGTCGGCCAGATGGTGATGTTCGGCTTCTATGGGACGGATGTCAATGAGGATGTTCTCTACATGCTGCACCAGTTCCATATGGGGGGCGCAGTGCTGTTTGCGCGCAATGTGGAGAACCGGGAGCAGGTGGCAAGGCTCACAAAGCATCTGCAAGAACAGGCGGAGGAAAAGGTGCCGCTTTTCATCGCGGTGGATGAAGAGGGCGGCATGGTGGCGCACATGGGAGATGCGATGCCTGTACCGCCGTCACAGCAGGCCATTGGGGACAGCGGGGATCCCGCGCAGGCCGGCCGATGGGCGCAGGAAATCGCGCGGCAGCTCAAAGCCATGGGACTCAATATGAACTTTGCGCCTGTCGCGGACGTGGGCTTTGAACGTGAACGTTCCTACAGCACGGATCCAAAAATAGTAACCGATTTCATAAAATCGGCGGCTGAGGGTTACGAAAAAGAAAACCTTTACTATACATTGAAGCATTTCCCCGGCATTGGCAAGGGAAAGGTGGATTCCCACTATGATATCTCGGATATCGAGTCTACGGTGGAGGAATTGGAAGCGGACGAACTGCTTCCGTTCCGGGCTGTCATCGAGGGACATCCCGCAGAGAATTTCGCCGTGATGGTGACGCACATCAAGTATCCGAAGCTGGATGCGCAGTATCCGGCAAGCTTTTCGCGGGCTGTTATCACGGGGCTTTTGCGCGAGCGCATGGGCTATCAGGGGGTTGTGATCACAGATGACCTGGAGATGGGAGCCGTTTCGCGCTACTATACACCGGCGGAGCGGGGGGTGCTCGCTGTGAAGGCAGGGGCGGATATCGTGATGATCTGCCATGAGTACCAACATGCTCAGGAAATGTATCTGGGGATACTGGATGCGGTGAAGGCTGGCGAGATCAGCGAGGAACGCATCCATGAATCGGTACGCCGCATCGTGCGGATGAAGCTCTCCCGCGAGTTGGAAACGAGAGGGACGTAAGAGAGTAAGAACCTTGGCGGCGAAAAGCCCCGAAACTCCATCGGACAGGAGTTTCGGGGCTTCTTTGCGCTTCTTGCTATGAAATACTAGGAAATCCTAGCGAACACACAAGAACGTGCGGACACCGAAGGTGTCCGGTAAGTTTACTGAACGTTCATGGAAAGCTCGATGAACTTGTTCGCGAGCTTTGCCTTCTGTAGCACTTCCTCGGTGATATCCGCGCCGGCTTCGACAATCACGATGCCGTTGTCCATTTTGATGGTACGCGCGGCTTTCTTGCCGAGCAGGAAGCGACGATGGCGTTCCTCTGTCGCCTTATCAGCGGCCTGCTGCTTCTGGGCTTCTGCAGGCGAAGGTGCCGGTGCTGCAGCCTTTGGAGGCTCAGCTTTGGGAGGAGCCGCTTTCTTCTCATCGGCTTTGGGCGGTTCCGCCTTGGGTGCTTCAGCCGCCTTGGGCGGCTCTTCTTTTTGAGGTTCCTGCTTTGCGGGTTCCTCAGCTTTTGCAGGCTCTTCGGCCTTTGCGGGCTCCTCAGCCTTTGCGGGTGCAGGGCTCGCTGCAGGGATATCCGCCGGCTTCGGCTCCTCGGCTTTCGGTTCTTCAACCTTTGGCGTCTCGCTCTTTGGAGGTTCCGGAACCGGTGATGGCGCCGGAGCAGCCTTTGGAAGCTCTGCCACTACAGATTCAGTTTTTTTTTCCCCGTCCGGGTCGATGACGGTGACCTGCTTGCCGAAAATGGAAATCTGGTCGGCGGTCACTTCGCTTGTCGTTCCGTCCGGCGCGGTGATCTCGCACTTCTCAATCTTGCCGTTGTCGCCGACGAAGACCTCGGAAATCTTGCCTTGGATGGTGCCGGTCTTGGTGATTGCCTTGGTTCCGATGATCCGGATGTTCTCATCCAGCAGGTTTTCGAAATCCCCTGCATCATCCAGCTTCAGGATGGTTTCGCTGTTGGTGACCGTGACAGCATCATCGCCGATGGCAATGACGGATTCATACGGAATGAGCTTTACACCGCGATACCAGTCTTCATCTTCGATGGTAATGGCGGCGACGATGCCCTTCTTGGCATCCATCAGCAAGGTCTTGCTCATGCCGAGCTCACGGCCTTCCGTGATGCTGATGACCGGCAGACCAAGGATTTCTACGCTTTTTTTCATGAAAATTCCCCCATTGATTATTTGAGATCGCTTCCGGAGGCAAGGCCTCCGGCGGCAATGCTTCTAGTGTAGGTGGCTGATCTCCTGCTGTGGCCGTTCCTGGAACATGGTCTCGATCTCTGCCAGATATTCGGCAGGGATTTTCTGGAATGGCGTGCCCAAGGCATTGTGCTTGGTCAGGATATACTGAACCGTGCGCAGGTAGGACAGGTTCTTCGCAAACTCCCGGTAAGTGGTATCATCTGCCGCAATGAGCGGGATGCTGAGAGACTCCCGATACACACGGATCGCTTCGTCGTAATCGGCGCTTTCCTTGTAGATATTGCCCAAATCGATCGCAATGAACGGCACATAGGGATCCTCGGAATACTGTTTCAGCGCCTGTCGGTAAGCACTGATTGCCTTTCGGCGGTGCCCCTGCGATCTCTGCTCGAAGGCATAGTCCAACAGGCTGTCGAGGGAATCGAACGTGACTGCGGCAGCCTTCGTTTCCAGAGCAGCGCCCAGTTTCTTTGGCGGCGAGGAAACCACATCTCCGGACGGCTTTTGCACGCTTTTTTCCTTTGGCGGGGACAGCGCGTTCTGTTTCGGAGTCTGCGCCGGTTTCACGTCTTCCCGATCCGGCTTTGAGGGGTGGGGGGCTTTCGCGACAACCTTTCCCGCCGGTTTTTTGTTTGCTTCTTTCGGTTTTTGCGACTCTGTGGAGGCGGATGCATGCTTGACCTTCGCCCGGACGACCATCTCGCCGGAGGCTTTTTCCGGCAGAGGCTCTGCCGGAACGGTTTCACTGCTTACGGCAGACACGGCGGCGGCCTCACGGCGCAACAGTCGTTCATTGTAGACCGTGACAATGGCGCCTGCCGCGACGATCAGCACACCCAAGCGTATATAGTAATCCTGCGTCAAATAGGGCGACAGCAGGATGGCTGAGATCGTGACGGCAAAGGCCATGAACGCGCACAGGAACAGCGAGCGGCATTCCGCGGCGCAGCCAAAGAAATGTGTCAGCTTATAGATGAGGTAAATGCTGAGCATCATGATGCTGGATACAATCAAGAAAAAAGTCACAGCAAATCCCTCCCCTTCGTTAAAGTTTCGCAGAATCAACCGTCTGCACACACATACATCAAATGACAGTTTCGCCGCTGCCTCGCAAAAATCCTGCTTTCCCTTGTCTATTCTATACTGTATGGCTGAATTTTACCAGCTTTTTTTCTGCATATTTCAAAGAAAACGATTTCTTCTCTTGTTTCCTTGCAGTTGAAGAATTTTTTCAAAATTTGTTCGATACATTGTGGAAAAATTTACAATGCTATGATATAATGCTGGTGTACTGGATATAAGCAGTTCTTGTGCCGAGGTGCGTACAGGGGCAGTGCCTGTTGGAAAGAAATCTTTTTCAGCAGAGAAGGAAAAATCCTTTGCGTGGCGAATATAGGGAGTATAGAATCACTCGAGGCAGGGGTTCGCCAACAGAATCTATCACAAGATGGGAGAGATATTCAATGACAGAAGAAACCATTACGATTGAGAACAAGACGGGTATCCACGCACGTCCGGCATCTATTTTTGTCCAGACGGCAACCAAGTTCAAGTCCAAGGTCCAGATTAAGGCGAAGGGCAAGACAGTTGACGCCAAGAGCATTCTCATGATCATGAGCATGGGACTCGTCAAGGGAACCGAAATCACAATCTGCGCGGATGGTCCGGATGAGGCAGAGGCAGTCAAGGCTTTGCGCGATCTCGTTGCATCCAAATTCGGAGAGGAATAAGGGATTTCCAAATCCCTGTGAAGGAGGCGGATCATCCGCCTCTTTTTTCAAAACAGGAAATTTTTGAATTGTCTGCGGAATGCGTGGGCAAGGCTGAAACGAAGTGATGGGGGAGAGAACATGTCAGAGAAAATTCAAGGCAAAGGCGTCATTGCCGGTATTGCAGTCGGAAGGATCATGCTGGCAGGACAGAACATCGACGGCTATCTGGTGAACTATAAACCGGCAGATACGGAAACGGAAAAGAAAAAGGCGCAGGATGCATTGGATGCAGTAGCAGAGAAGCTGCAGAAGAATATTGAGATGCTGAAGTCCAAGGAAATGCTGGAGCAGGCGGCCATCATGGAGGCGCATCGCATGCTGGCGCAGGATCCTGCGATGGGCGAGCTCATTATGACGAAAACGGAGGAGCTGGGGAATGCTCCTGCGGCTGTGCTGAAAGCGGCTGAGGAAAACGCTGCGATTTTCGAGTCCATGGATGATGAGATTTTCCGCGGGCGTGCCGTGGATATCCGCGATGTGGGCAAGCGCATCGCGAAGTATATCTTGGGAGTCAAGGAGCCGGAGCTGGGCGAAGACAAGGTGGTGCTCTGCGGACAGGAGATCGAGCCCTCTGTGATTGCAGGGCTTCCGACGGAAAAGATCGCGGGTGTCATTCTGGGCGCCGGCAGCACGACCTGCCACGCGGTCATCATCGCGAAAGCGCGTGCGATTCCGACGGTCGTGGGTGTAGGTGATGCCATTGACAAGGTTGCGGATGAGGATCCGGTCATTGTGGACGGCGAGACGGGAGAGATCCTCATTCGTCCGAGCGAGGAAGAGCGTGCCGGCTACAATGAGAAAATCCAGAAGCAGCAGGAGCTCAAGGCGCATTATGCGGAGCTGGCAGCCCTTCCTGCGGTCACGACGGATGGCGTGCGAGTGGAGCTCATGGCGAATATCGGTTCGCACATGGATATCGACAATGCCAAGTCCTATGGCTGCGAGGGTGTCGGCTTGTTCCGTTCTGAGTTCGTGTTCATGGGCCGTCAGGATATCCCGACCGAGGAAGACCAGTTCAAGGCATACAAGGAAGCTGTCGAGAAGTGCGAGGGCAAGACCTGCGTCATCCGCACAATGGATATCGGCGGTGACAAGCCCCTGCCGTATCTGAACATCCCCCCCGAGGAGAATCCGTTCCTTGGCTATCGCGCAGTTCGCATCAGCTTGCAGCGCCGCGACCTCTTCATGCCGCAGATCAAGGCGATCCTGCGGGCAGGCGTTTACGGAAAGGCCGCAATCATGGTGCCGATGGTCATCAATGTGAGCGAGTTCAAACGCGTCAAGGCGTTCATCGAAGAAGCGAAGATGGAGCTTGTGCATGAGGGCAAGGAGTATTCGGACAAGGTCGAGGTCGGCATCATGGTCGAGACGCCTGCCGCGGCAGTCATGACGCCGGTGCTGGCGAAGTACGTGGACTTCTTCAGCATCGGAACGAATGATCTGGTGCAGTACACTTTGGCGGTTGACCGTGGCAACGCGAGCATTTCCTATCTGTATAACCACTTCAATCCTGCCGTGCTGCAGCTCATTTATAAAACCATCACTTCCGCAAGGGAGAATGGCATCTGGGCCGGCATGTGCGGCGAGATGGCGAGCGATCCGAACGCGGCCGTCCTGCTTCTCGGTATGGGCATCAGCGAGCTCTCCATGAGCGCTCCGTCCATTCCGCGGGTCAAGGAGAAGATTCGTTCGATTAGTTCCCTCAAGGCGAAGGAAGTTCTTGCCGACGTGCTCAAGATGGAGGATGGCGACGAGATCAAGGCTTATTTGCAGAAGGTTCTCTGATGGTTTCTTCTACATCATCTTCCATAATGTGAGTTGACGAAAAAGGCTGCATCGTTTGTTTTGGCGATGCAGCCTTTGTGTATGCGCGAGCCGGGCATATTATTTTCCGAGTTTTTCCGATCGCTCTGTTGCGGCAAGCACGGCTTCGATGAGGGCGCTGCGCAGGCCTGCTTTTTCCAGCGCGCGCACACCTGCGATGGTGGTCCCTGCGGGCGAGGTGACTTGATCCCTGAGGACATCCGGGTGGAGGCCGGTTTCAAGAACCATCTTGGCGGAGCCGAGCAGGGTCTGCGCTGCCATCCGGATCGCTGCCTGACGCGGGAGACCTGCGGCAACGCCGCCATCGGCGAGGGCATCGATCATGAGGAACGCATAGGCAGGGCCGCTTCCGGAAAGACCTGTGACCGCATCCATGAGCCGTTCTTCCACCTGCAGGGCAAGGCCGACGGAAGACCAAAGCTCATGCACCTGCCGCGTCGCCTCGTCCTGTGCATGGGTGCCTGCCGTATACGCTGCCATGCCGCAGCCGACAGCCTGCGGGGTGTTCGGCATGACGCGATAGACAGGCTGCGAGGGGAAATACGCTTCGATGACGGAAAGCGGCATGCCTGCAACGACGGAGATGATGATGGCATCCCCCCGTACAGAGCCGCATACTTCCTGCATTGCGGCCCGTGCATCCTTAGGCTTGACGGCGAGCACCAGGATGTCCGCCTTTGAAAGAAAGTTTTCGGCGCCGACCGCAGCGGTCACTCCATAGGCAGTATGGAGTTCGTCACAGCGCTCCTGTTTGTGGTCGGACACATAAATATTGGCAGGGTTTTCCACCAGCTTCCCAGCGATGCCTTTGATCAATGCACCTGCTAAAGCTCCGCCTCCGATGAACCCTATGGATGTATTTTTCACAGAAAATCCCCCTAAAAATAAAATATACCAAGAAAAAGTAAAGAAATGCAGAAAAATATGCAGAATACCTAGAAAAGGCATCCTGCATATTTTAGTGCAACGGACGTTCCACAAGATCAATCTGAGTTTGATGGAAGGCATGCTGCGAAGGGGATGCGGGATCTACGAATTCAATCGTGTCCAGCATGTCCCTGACCTGCGCCTTGATGCTGTCAAGATAGATGCGGCGCAGCTCGGCCTGCTCATCCAGTTCCTGTTGATTCAGTCCCTCCGCGCGTTTCTTGCGTGAGAGTTCGTTGATGCGCGCAATCAGTTCGGGTGTGATCATCATGGGTACCTGCCTCTCCTGGATTTTGGGTAACTTATCGCCCTACATTATATAGTGTAGGGCGATGTTGGTCAAGGGAAAGTGGAAAAGTGGTGAAGCTCGCTTCATTGCTTTTTGCGCCGGATTGCGGTATGATGTATGGAGTATATTGCGAAGAGAGAAGAAGGAGTATTATGGGATTATTGAATAAATTGCTGCGTATCTTTCACAGGGAGCCGAAGCAGCAGCATCCGGCAGAGCAGCGCGTGGAGACAGAGCTGGATCGGGAGATTTCTGCGCTCTATGCCATTTTGGTGGATATCATGGGGGCGGATCGGCTGGTGATCCAGGCGGGGAAGATGGATGCACTGCGCTATATGCGGTCAGAGGACCCGGGCGAGCGCATCCTGGCCATCCGCCGCATTCTGGAGGAGAATCCGACGCTGGGCCCCGTACCGAAGGAGAATGAGATCCCCGCGCAGCTGATACAGCTCTCGGAGCGTCTCGCGGATATCATGGCTCGGCGCAGCGTGGAGGATAAAATCGAGAAGCGGATCACGGAAAAGCTGGAGAAAGAGCATCAGGACTATGTGAAGGATATCCGGCTGCAGGTGCTGAAGGAGGAAAAGGCAGATGCGGAGACCCCGCAGGATGCCAGGAAACGGGAGGCGTTGGAGGCGCTGGAGAAGGTGCATTTGACGCAGTCCGTCATGGAGCTCCTGCGCCCGAAATCCTTGGAGGAAATCGTGGGGCAGGAGCGGGCGGTCAAGTCGCTCCGCGCCAAATTGACATCGCCCTATCCGCAGCATCTGCTGCTCTACGGGCCGCCGGGTGTGGGGAAGACCACTGCGGCTCGGCTCATTCTGGAAGCGGCGCGCGGCACGAAGCTTTCACCGTTCCATGAGAAAGCACCTTTTGTGGAGACGGACGGCACGACGCTCCGCTGGGATCCGCGGGATATGACGAATCCGCTTCTGGGCTCTGTGCATGACCCGATTTACCAAGGCGCCCAGAAAAGCCTTGCGGACAGCGGGATCCCCGAGCCGAAGCCGGGGTTGGTGACGGATGCCCATGGCGGGATTCTTTTCATCGACGAGATCGGTGAGATGGACGAGATGCTCCAGAACAAGCTGCTGAAGGTACTGGAGGATAAGCGTGCCTTTTTTGAGTCGGCCTACTATGATCCGACGGATGAGCGCGTGCCGCCCTATATCCGCAAGCTCTTTGAAGAGGGGGCGCCTGCGGATTTCGTCTTGATCGGCGCGACAACCAGGGATGCGGGGCATATCAATCCCGCGCTGCGTTCCCGTTGCGCGGAGCTTTACTTTGAACCACTGACGCCGAAACATATTCAGATCATCGTGCGGAATGCGGCAAAGAAGCTCCATGTGCAGCTTGCCGATGAGGTGGCGGAGCTCATCAGCGAATATACCATCGAGGGCCGCAAGGCCATCAACATCCTTGCGGATGCCTACAGCCTCGCGCTGGAGCGCTGCGGCATCCGGGAAGAGGCGGAGCGTCTGGCGGCAAAGGCTACGCTGGATCGTGACGTGAAAATCGCCTCAGGGGAGCAGGCTGCGCCGTCGGAAGGCGGCAAAGCACCGGAGGGAGCAGAGGCGGATGCAAAGGTTGGGGAGGAAGCTGCATCATCGAAGGAAACTGAGGCATCGGATGGGACTGTGAAGGCTGAGGCAGATGACAATTTGGCGCAAATGCTGTCCGAGCTGACGCGGGACATCACGATCGAGAAACAGGATATCTATGAGGTGGCGCAGGTCAGCCGCCTGTTCCAGTTCGTCACCAAAAAGGCATCGGACAAGTGCACGGCAGGACACATCTTTGGGCTTGGCGTATCGGGCTTTTTGGGATCGGTCATCGAGATCGAGGCCGTGGCATTCCCCGCCCATGAAAAGGGCAAGGGAACCGTGCGCTTCAACGAGACAGCGGGCAGTATGGCGAAGGATTCCGTCTTTAATGCGGCCTCCGTCCTGCGGCGCGTCACGGGCGAGGATATCCATGACTATGACCTGCATATCAATGTGATCGGCGGCGGCAATATCGACGGGCCGAGCGCCGGTACGGCGATTCTGTCCGCCATCGTGAGCGCAGTGACGGGGGCGCGCATCCATCAGGATGTGGCGGTCACGGGCGAGATCTCCCTGCAGGGGCGCGTGCGCCCTGTGGGGGGCGTCTTCGAGAAGGCTTACGGCGCGAAGCAGGCAGGCGTCAAGGTGCTGGTGATCCCCAAGGAAAACGCGAAGGATATCCCGAAGGAGCATCTGGGATTGGAAATCCATGCGGTCGAAACAGCGGAAGAGGCGTTCCGCTACATCTTTGAAGAGATGCCAAGGAAAAAGGAAGCACAGCCGGAAGAGCAGAAAGCGGAGGGAGCAGCATGAGCGGAGCGGACCGCAAGCCGCCGCAGAACATCGAAGCGGAAAAGGCCGTTTTGGGAGCCATGCTCATCAAGCGGGAGGCCATTACGGAAGCGCAGGAGATGCTTCGAGCGGAGGATTTCTATCGGGAAGCTCACCGCATCGTCTATGGCGCGATCGAGACGCTTTTCACCCAAAACGAGGCTGTGGATATCGTGACCTTGACGGAGGAACTTCGTAAAGAACAAATGCTGGATAAGGTGGGCGGCATCAGTTTTGTCACGGATCTCGCGAACACCGTTCCGACTGCCGCGAATCTCGCCTATCATGCGAAGATCGTGCAGGAAAAGGCAGAGCTCCGCCGGCTCATCGACGCGGCGACGGAAATCGCGGGCAAGGCGTATGAGGATGCCGAGGAAGTCGCGGACATCATGGATGATGCGGAGAAGAAGATCCTCGCGGTTGCGGCGAATCAGAAAGGCGGGGCATTCGAGCCGATTTCCAATATCCTCATGGACACGATTTCCCGCGTGGAAAGCCTCTTTGAATCACAGGGGGGGCTTACGGGGATCGCGACAGGCTTCAAGGATCTGGACGAACTGACTTCGGGACTGCAGAAGTCCGATCTGGTGCTGGTCGCGGCGCGCCCATCCATGGGAAAGACAGCGTTCACCCTGAATATAGCGGCCTATGCGGCGCTCCATGAGAGTTCTGTCGCGTTTTTCTCGCTGGAGATGTCGAAGGAGCAGCTGGTGCAGCGCATGCTTTGCTCCGAGGGGGGCATTGACTCCCAGCGCCTCCGGACAGGGAAGCTGGAGGATGAGGAATGGGAACGGCTCATCCATACGGCAGACAAGCTTTCCAAGGCGAAAATCTATATTGATGACACACCGGGCATCACGGTCATGGAACTGCGGTCCAAGGCGCGCCGCCTCAAGGCGGAGCATGGGCTGGACCTTGTCATCATTGACTACCTGCAGCTCATGCAGGGCAGGGTCAGCCGGGGCGGGGACAATCGGCAGCAAGAGATCTCGGAAATCTCGCGTTCGCTGAAAGCCTTGGCGCGTGAGCTCAATGTGCCTGTGGTGGCGCTTTCCCAGCTCAGCCGAGGCGTGGAATCACGCCAGGTCAAGAAGCCTATGCTCAGCGACCTGCGTGAGTCCGGTTCCTTGGAGCAGGATGCGGATATCGTGATGTTCCTCTACCGGGAGGACTACTACGATCAGGATACGGAGAACAAGAACATCACCGAAGTCATCATCGCGAAGCACCGCAATGGGGCCATCGGTACGGTGAGCCTCTTCTTCCAGAAGGAGTTCACGAAGTTCCGCGATCTCTCCAGAATGGCATAAAGGTGGCGGGAACCGGCATTTTCAGCGATGGCGCGGAATGCCGGTTTTTTCTTGCGGAAATGCTGAATGAATCCGTGTTTCTGCGTTTCCTTAAAAATCTCTGAAAAAACTATTGCAAAGTTGGAAACGCTGTGCTATGATAAGAACATGAAATCGGTTCCACAACCGAAACCGAAAGTTATCATCCTTAGGTATTCTGAATTGGCAAGTGAAGGGGAGGAAATCAAATGAAAGACATTCGTCTGAGCAGCCCGCTGAAAGGTGAGCTGATTGCTCTGCAGGATGTGAAGGATCCCGTTTTTGCGGGCGGCGCCATGGGACGCGGCGCGGCGATACGGAATCCGGAGGGCAAGGTTTATGCACCGTTTGACGGCGAGGTCACGGTGTTCTTCGAGACCAAGCATGCCATCGGTCTCAAGTCCAAGGACGGCGTCGAGCTTCTCATCCATGTAGGTATGGATACGGTCAATCTGAAGGGCGAGCATTTCACGGCAAAGGCTGCGCAGGGCGACAAGATCACGAAGGGACAGCTTTTGCTGGAGTTCGACCCGGAGGGGATCGCCGCCGCGGGCTATGACACAACGACCCCGGTGGTGGTGACCAACCACGATCAGTACGGCAGCATTACCTTCGAGCTGGATGGACAGACCGTGACTTCTCAGGCGGATGGCGGCAGCGCAAAAGCTGCGGCAGCCCGTGACAGCGAGTATGACGATCTGCCGGATGAGCAGCGCGTGGCAAAGCTCATCGAGAAATATGTGGGCGGCATGAGCAACGTGCGTGCGGCGGAGCATTGCGCGACACGCCTGCGCCTCATCGTCAACGACAAATCTCTGATCGACGAAAAGGCTATCGAGAACATCGAGGGCGTCAAGGGCCAGTTCTTCGCGGCGCAGCAGTATCAGATCATCCTTGGCACGGGCTTTGTGGACAAGGTCTGCGCGGCGTTCATCGCGAACAATCCTGCGCTGGCCGGCACGAGCAACAAGGAAGCGGCCTATGAGCAGATGACGCTCATGCAGAAGATTTCCCGTACGCTGGGCGATGTGTTCGTCCCGATTATCCCGGTTCTCGTTGCAACAGGTCTTTTCATGGGCTTGCGCGGAGCATGCCAAGCCTTGGGCGTGGAGTTCAGCGGGAATGTCCTCACCATGAGCCAGGTGCTCACGGATACGGCCTTCATCTTCCTGCCGGCGCTGGTCTGCTGGTCCACGATGAAGAAGTTCGGCGGCACGCCGGTCATCGGTCTGGTGCTCGGCCTCATGCTGGTGGCTCCTCAGCTCCCGAACGCATGGGCTGCCATTCCGGGCGGCGCTCAGCAGCCGCTGCTGATGGATGTGCTTGGCATCCAGGTTCCGGTCGTCGGCTATCAGGGTTCGGTTCTTCCGGCTCTCGTGCTGGGCATCATTGCCGCGAAGCTTCAGGCTTTCCTGAAGAAAGTCGTTCCGGATATCATCGACCTCATCGTGACGCCGTTCCTGACCTTGTTCCTCTGCATGCTGCTTGGGCTTCTGGTCATCGGCCCTGTCATGCATGCCATTGAGAGCGCAGTGTTCGGTGCTGTCCAGGCATTCCTCATGATGCCTTTCGGTATCGGCGGCATCGTCGTCGGCGGCCTGCAGCAGGTCATTGTGGTCTTCGGTGTACATCACATCTTCAATGCGCTTGAAGTCCAGCTCCTTGCGACAACGGGCCGTGACGCGTTCAACGCGATCATCACGGGCGCTATCGTGGCACAGGGCGGCGCGGCTGTGGCCGTTGCCATGAAGACGCAGGATGCCAAGAAGCGTGCGCTTTACTTCTCCTCTGCAGTTCCTGCCTTCCTGGGCATCACGGAGCCGGCGATCTTCGGTATCAACCTCCGCTTCGTCCGCCCGTTCATCTATGGACTGGTCGGCGGCGCTTGCGCAGGCGGCGTTGCAAGCTTCCTGCAGCTTGCCGGTACGGGCATGGGCATCACCGTTATCCCGGGTACGCTCCTCTATCTCGATCATCTTGCGGAATATCTGTTGGTCAACGCAATCGGCTTCGCAGTGGCATTTGGTTTGACTTTCACGCTGTTCAAGCCGGAGGAGTAAGAGACAGTATCCTGTTGAGTTGTGAAAAAAGCACGGCAATCCGGTATTGCCGTGCTTTTTTGGAAGCATCGGAGAGGTGGGCGCTATGGAAAAATTTGACAAACACGCAATCGATGAAAAGGTACGCGGCGAGATGCCCTTTGAGCATCGGTGGCACAACCGGTTCCATCTGGAAATGCCCTTCGGGCTCATCAATGATCCCAACGGACTTGCCTATTACAATGGGGAGTATCATATTTTCTATCAGTGGAATCCCCTGGGCTGCGTCCATAAGAACAAGTGCTGGGCACATGTGCGGACCAGGGATTTCGTGACTTATTCCATGCCGGAGCTGGCGCTTTGGCCGACGGATGTGCATGACAAGGACGGCTGCTATTCGGGGTGCGGTCTGGTGGAAAACGGGCAGCTCCGCGTGCTCTACACTTGCAACTCGAAGGATGAGCAGGGCGTCCGCACGGCGGCGCAGCGGTTCGGCACATGGATGGAGAATGGCAGCGTGCGCAAGGATGCGATCATCGTGCCGGGGAATCCCGAGGGCTTTACCGCGCATTTCCGCGATCCGAACATCTTTTACCATCACGGCGTGCGTCACTTTGTGCTGGGAGCGCAGCGAGAGAATGAAACGGGGACCGTGCTGGTTTACCGCGAGGAGGCCGACGGGTGGAAGCTGCTGGGCGAGCTCAAGACGGAATACTCGGATTTCGGCTATATGTGGGAGTGCCCGGGTCTTTTGAAGTTCGGCAGCCATGATGTGCTGCTCTTCTGCCCGCAGGGGCTGGAGGCGCAGGAATATCAGTATCAGAATGTCTACCAGTCCGGCTATATCGCAGGGCACGTATCGCTGGACAGCATGGAGATGATCCACGGTAAGTTCCAGGAGCTGGACCGCGGCTTTGATTTCTATGCGCCGCAGGTGTTCCAGCATGAGGGCAGGCAGATCCTGCTGGGATGGATGGGCATGCCGGATCGGGATGAGGATTATCCGACGGCAGAAAAAGGCTGGGTGTTCTCGCTCACCATGCCGCGTGTGCTGACGCTTCGGCAGGGGCATATCTTCTCGCGCCCGGCAAGGGAACTGCAGGAGCTCCGCATTCAGGAGAGTGCTGTGGACATCGAGGCACAGGAGACGGACTGTGTGCGTGCGAATCTTGCTGAAGGCGGGGAGGTTCTGCTGAATATCACGCTTGGCAAGGCGCAGGTCATCCACATGACCTTGGGATATGGGATGGAGAAGACCGTCCTTCACTACGATCACAAGCAGCAGATCATGACCATCGACCGCACGGGGATGAATCTCGGCGGCAAGGGGAAGCGCAGCTTCAAGCTCTATGTCGATCAGACCTTGAGCATCCAGCTTTTCATTGACCGCACGGCCATCGAGGCATTTTTCCAGAACGGCGAGGAGGCCGCGAGCTTCTTCGTGTTCCCGGAGAAGAACATCCTGCCGGATCTTGTCGTGACCTCCGACGAGGCCATGGAAGAGGTCAGCGGCAGAGTCTGGGAGCTGGCAGCGTTCCGTTTTCGGTAAAAACTTCATATGAATGCATGCACTGCTTTGCCGGTGCGACGAAAAGCGGCTGTCTGATGGGCAGCCGCTTTTCGCTGTCATTATGGGGATACCGCAGACTGTGAACGGTGAGTACTCTTTGGGATGCTCACGGGCTGGTTTATTCCCTCATGAGCATACATCAAAAACAAGTCATTCACCTTTACGCGAAAGGCAGAGGAAAATCGTGATGGATGTCGAATAACAACAGGGAATGAATGGAATTGTTATGAGGAGGCGCGGCGTTCGATGTCTTATTATCTGATGCTATTGCTCAGCAGAATCTGCTGCCTGCTGCCTGCGTCCCTTTGCGAGTTGATGGGGCAGGCGTTGGGGAATTTTGCATGGATTTTTGTGCCGAAGCGGAGAAAGATCCTGGCGAGGGAGAATATCAAGCGCTGTCTGGGCGTGGATGATGCGGAGGCAGACAGCATCGCCAAAGCGAGCAGTGTGCGCTTTGGGCCGATGCTGTTCGAGGTGCTGCGATTCCCGGTGCTCAAGGATCGTATGAAGGACTATGTGGAGATCGTGGGGCTGGAGTATCTGGAGGCTGTCAAGCGTGAGGGCAGGGGCGCAGTCATTGCGGCTGCCCACAGCGACAACTGGGAACTCATGGGCGGCGCGTTTGCCCAGGCGGGAATCCCGCTGGTGGGTGTCGCGATGAAGCAAAAGTCCTCAAGCATGGACCGGTTCATCAATGCGTACCGCACGATGATCGGCATGCATATCACCTATAAGACGGGCGTGCGGGAGATGTTCAGCATGCTTGCGGATGGCTGGTTCATCGGACTCATCATGGATCAGGACACGAACCGGCATGACGGCATCCTGTTGGATTTCTTCGGGCAGGTCACGAACTGTACACCGGGCGCCGCATCGATGGCGCGTTTCCAAGGCGTGCCGATTTTCCCCGCCTTCATGCACCGAAAGGAAGACGGTACGCACCAGCTGATCGTGCAGGAGCCGATCTATGTGGAAAAAACCAAGGACAAAAAGGAGGATATCCGAAGGGCTACGCAGAAGGTGACCCACCTCATCGAGGCGCATATCCGAAAGTATCCGGAGGAGTGGTTCTGGCTGCATGATCGATGGAAATCCGTCAGGGATGATTGAAACGCAGACAATCTTTCTTTTGCACTTGCGGAATTATGGAATATTTTGTACAATAGAAAGAGCTTTGGGTAGAGATAGGCTGAAGGCGGAAATTTAGGAGGAAACAGATTTGCAGAAGCAGACAACTTTGGCGGCAGAGGTCTCCTGCACGGGAATCGGCCTGCATGCCGGGCGTGAAGTCCGGATGAAACTGAAACCGGCGCCGGAGAATACGGGCATTGTCTTTGTCCGGACCGATTTGCCGGATCGGCCTCGGATCCACGCGACTGCTTCGAATGTGACATCGACGCTTCGGGCCACGACTTTGGAGGAGCAAGGCGTGAGGGTGTTCACAATCGAGCATCTCATGAGCGCCCTGCATGCTTTTCGGATTGACAACTGCTTGATTGAGATGGATTCCGAGGAACCGCCTGTGGCGGATGGAAGCGCCAATGACTTTTATCGGCTGCTGTGCCGTACGGGCGCTGTGGAGCTGGACGCGGAGCGCCGGGAGATCGTGATTGACCGCGTTTACCGCAAGGACGACGAGGGGACAGGGCACTTCGTGATGGCAGTGCCATATGACGGCTTCCGCGTGACATTCACCTCTGTGAATCCGCATCCTATGATCGGCATCCAGTATCAGGATTTTCTGGTCGAGCCGGAAACCTATGAGAAGGAGATTGCGCCTGCGCGCACGATTGCGTATGAAAAGGAGATCCAGGCTCTGTATGACATGGGGCTGGGACTCGGCGGGACACTGGAAAACGTGATTGTATACAATGACGAAGGCTGGCTGAATCCGCTGAAGTTTTCGGACGAACTGGTGCGGCACAAAATTTTGGATGTCATCGGGGATATGCGGTTGGCAGGCATCCTGCGCGGGCACATCATTGCCGTTGCGTCCGGACATGCGCTGAACACGGCATTGGCAAAGGAAATCTCGGCTTCACTGGCGTGAGGGTTGTACGCATGGACAGGTGAGCACAATAATATTCAGGAAGAGGGAATAGGGATGGAATTAGATATCAATGAGATACAGAAGATACTGCCGCATCGTCCGCCGATGCTGCTGGTGGATCGCATCATCGAGCTGGAGCCGTTCAAATCGGCGGTCGGCATCAAGAACGTGACGATGAATGAGCCGCAGTTCCAAGGGCATTTCCCCGGGCATCCGATCATGCCGGGCGTGCTGCTGCTGGAAGGGATGGCGCAGGTCGGGGGCGTTGCCATGCTGTACCCCGAGGAACATCGCGGGAAGATCGCGCTCTTCGGGGGCATGGAGAACGTGAAGTTCAAACAGCCGGTCGTTCCGGGGGACCAAGTCGTGACGAAGGCGAATCTGGTTCGGGTACGCGGCGATTTCGGTCTGTTGCACGCGGATGCTTATGTGAATGACAAGCTGGTGGCTTCCGCCGACTTCAAGTTTGCATTAAAAACACCAGAAACTGTGTGATATTCCATCGAATTGCATAGAAAATCGAAAAAAATGGCACTATATGCTGATATAGCGCCTATTTTCGAAGAAAACAGACGGCAGAGTTTTCATCTGTTTTTCAGATAGTATATACGGCGGGTTGTATTCCGTTGCAAGCCGGGGCTATGATCTGCGCGAGAGAAAAACATACTGCTTCTGGACGGCAGGATTCCGTACAGGAGCGGAAGGAGTTGCAAGGGATGGGAGCAGAACAAAAAGTTGTTGCATACATACATGACACGGCGGTGATTTCTCCGACAGCACGTATTGCGAAGAATGTAGAAATCGGGCCTTATTCGGTCATCGGTGACAATGTGGAGATCGGCGAGGGGACAAAGATCGGTCCTCATGCGGTGATCCATGGATGGACCAGCATCGGGAAGGACTGCAGGATTTTCCAGTTCGCGTCCGTTGGCGAGGAGCCTCAGGATTTGAAGTTCAAGGGCGAGAAGAGCTATCTCTTCATCGGGGATCGCACCGTCATCCGCGAAGGTGCGACGATACACAGAGCCACCGGCGAGGGGGAGGAGACCAGGATCGGAAACGATTGTCTCCTGATGGCGCTTACCCACGTGGCGCATAACTGTGTGCTGGGCAATCATGTTATCATGAGCAACGTGGCAAGCGTGGCAGGGCATGTTGTGGTGGAGGACCGTGTCGTCATCGGCGGCATGGCCGGCGTGCATCAATTCGTGAAAATCGGCAGGAACGCGATGGTGGGCGGCATGGCCCGGTTGGTGCAGGATGTGGTGCCGTTCACGATTGTGGCCGGCTATCCGGCCCGCGTGTCGGGGCTGAACTCGGTGGGCATGTCCAGGGCAGGGATCACTTTGGAATCCCGTCGGCGGGTCAAACAGGCTTATAAGATACTGTACCGCTCGGGCCTGAGCTTGCCAGAGGCGATTTCCGTGATCGAGCAGGATGTGGATTCCTGCGAAGAGGTGGAGCATCTCTTGCGGTTCCTCAGAAATGCGGATCGGGGCATCTGCCGCGAGCGCCGAGAGAATGAGTAAAGGGGCTGGAATACAATGGAGAGAATCGGTCTGTTGGCAGGAGCCGGAAAGCTTCCGGTGGAATGCGCGAAAGCCGCGAGGACGCTGGGCTATGAGGTCTATGCCGTCGCCCTCTTGGCGGAAACGGATCCGGAGCTGGGACAGTTCGCAACGGACTGCCGGAAAATCAGTATCGGGCATATCGATGCCATTCTGAGCTATTTGAAGGAAAAGCAGATCACGAAAGTCACGATGCTCGGAAAGGTGACGAAGGAGCTGCTCTTCAACGGAAAGGTGCAGCCGGACGCGCGTATGCTGCAGCTGCTCATGTCTTTGCCGGATCGCAATGATGATACGGTCATGATGATGTTCGTACAGGAACTGGCGAAGGCAGGTATCCAGGCCTTTGACCAGACGGCGCTCATCAAGGCTCTGATGCCGCAGCCGGGCACGCTTTCCAAACGGGAGCCTACGGACGCGGAGCGTGCGGATATGGAGTTCGGTTTCAAAATCGCGAAGGAACTTGGGCGCTTGGATATCGGACAGACGGTCGTGGTCAAGAATCAAGCAGTCATGGCGCTGGAAGCGATAGAGGGGACGGATGCCTGCATCCGGCGAGGCGGAGAGCTTGCCCATGGCGGCGCGGTGGTCGTGAAAACCGCGAAGCCCCAGCAGGACAACCGGTTCGATGTACCGGCAGTCGGGAAGCAGACCATCGAGAGCATGGCAGCGGTTGGCGCGAAGGCGCTGACAATCGAAGCCGGCAGCACCTTGTTGGTGGAAAAGGAGCAGGTGCTTGCACTGGCAGAGGAAAAAGGCATTACAATTGTGGCAATGTGATCCAGACGCGGTGGATACTGGAAAAGACAAGTGTCCCCGCGTTTTTTGCTTATGGTATCGGGAGGAGGCGGCTCTTTGAAAATCATGTTCTCCGCCGGGGAGGCCTCCGGCGATCTGCATGGGGAACGGCTTGCAAAGGCCATTCGAGAGCTTTCTCCCGAAACGGAACTGGTCGGTTTTGGCGGTGAGCGCATGAAGCAGGCCGGTGTGCGGCTTTTCCGCAATTTCGCAAGCTACAATGTCATGGGGGTATGGGAAGTACTGATGAATCTCCGGCGCATCATGGAGCTTCTGGATGCGCTTGTGGAACACATGCGGGAGGAGCGGCCGGATCTGCTGGTTCTCATCGATTATCCCGATTTCAACTGGCGTCTTGCGAAACGCGCCAAGAAGCTGGGGATTCCCGTGTTCTCCTATATCCCTCCCTCGGCATGGGCCTGGAGAAAGGGAAGGGCAAAGGCCTGCGCGGCTGTCGCAGATGAATTCGTGTCCATTTTTCCCTTTGAGATGAAGGTGTATGAAGAGGCAGGCGCGAAGATCTCCTTTGTGGGCAACCCTCTGGTGGATACGGTGAAGCCGGAGCTTTCCGCCCAGCAGGCACGAGAGTTTTTCGGCATTTCCGAGGCACAGCGCGCGGTGCTGCTGATGCCGGGGAGCCGCAGGCAAGAGATCCGCATGCTGCTTCCTGCCATGCTTGGCGCCGCAAAGCGATTGCTGGAGACACATCCTGATACGGTGTTCTTTCTGCCGGTGGCGGACAACATTGACGTTCCCGATTTGGAGGCACGGATTGGGGAAGCCGGCGTGCCCGTGCGTCTTGTGAAGGAAAATCGCTATTCGCTCATGTTCGTCGCGGATGCGGCCATGGCGACTTCGGGCACCGTTGTCATGGAGGCTGCGCTTTTGGGGCTTCCCTGCGTGGTGCTTTACCGCATGGCGAAATTCAACTATCTCATAGGAAAGCTTCTGGTGCATGTGGATCACATCAGTCTGCCGAACCTCCTGCTGGGGAAACGGATCCAGCCGGAACTGCTGCAGGATGAAGTGACACCGGAGCGCATCGCACAGGAAATCGGACAGCTTTATCGTGGGGAAGCACACCGTGAGCAGGTCGTGTCGGAACTTCGACAAGCCTGTGAGAGACTCGGCGGGCCGGGAGCATCGGAGCGCGTTGCGGAGAAGATACTGGCTGCGGCGAAGCGCCTTGCAAAAAAACGATCGGAGGAGAGAGCATGAAGAATTACAGGCGGCTGCTGAGATATATCTATCCTTATAAGAAGCGCCTGGTTCTTGCCATCTTCTGCATTATCATGGCGGCCGGTGCAAATCTCTACCTGCCATGGATCATCAAGGACATGATCGATGAGGTGCTCATCGAGAAGAACATGCTGCTGCTGAACATCATTTCAGTGAGCATTGTAGGGGTGTTCCTGCTCCGGGGGCTTTTCTACTATGGGCAGTCCTATCTGGTGTCCTATATCGGGCAGCGCGTAGTAATCGATGTGCGGGAGGTCATGTTCCGCAAGTTCCAGCGCATGCCCATGGCCTATTTCGACAAGCATCAGACAGGCGAGACCATGAGCTATCTCACGAATGATGTCAACGCGATCCAGACGGCGTTGGTGGACAATCTGATCGAGCTGGTGACGGAGGGCGCCATCCTGATTGGTTCCCTTGCCATGATGGTCTATCTGGATTGGAAGCTGAGCCTTCTGACACTGACGGTCATCCCGATGGTCGGGCAGGCCATGAAGGTCTTCGGACGCAAGCTCAAGCGGACGGGAACCGTCATTCAGGAGCGGCTGGCGGATATCACGTCGCTGCTGCAGGAAAGCATTTCCTCCATACGTGTGGTCAAGTCCTTTGTGCGCGAGGCATATGAGATCGAGCGGTTCCAGAAGCAAAATATGCTGAACTTCCGGGCCGCCATGAAGGGCGTGCAGCTCACGAGCCTCCTGACGCCGACCGTGGAGTTCCTTGCGGCCCTCGCCGTATCGTTCATTGTATGGTTCGGCGGCTATGAAGTCATCAACGATGAGATCACGGCGGGCGCGCTGGTGGCGTTTCTGACCTATGCGGTCAATCTGGCCAATCCGGTCAAGCGCATTTCCAGGGTATATGGAACCATCCAGAAGGCGATGGCGGCTGTGGACCGCATCTTTGCCGTGCTGGATATGGAGGAAAGCGTGAAGGATCATCCGGGAGCAAAGCCTCTGCCGGAGATCAAGGGACATGTGCAGGTGGAGCATGTGACGTTCTCCTACGATCATGAGCATGATGCGCTTGCGGATCTGTCGCTTACGGCAGAACCCGGACAGATGGTTGCATTTGTAGGGCCCAGCGGCGCCGGAAAATCCACCATTGCAAATCTCATTCCGAGGTTTTATGATGTAGACAGCGGTGATATTCGGATCGATGGTTTGGATATCCGGGACGTGACGGTGGATTCCCTGCGGGAGCAGATTGGCATTGTGCCGCAGGAAACGCTGCTCTTCAGCACAACGGTCATGGAGAATATCCGCTATGGACGGCTGGACGCGACGGACGAGGAGGTCATCGAGGCCGCCAAGGCGGCGAATGCGGATGCGTTCATCCGTGACCTGCCGCAGGGCTACGACACGCAGATCGGCGAACGAGGGCTGAATCTTTCGGGCGGTCAGCGCCAGCGCATGTCCATCGCTCGTGCAATCCTGAAAAATCCGCGCATTCTGATTTTGGACGAGGCGACATCCGCCTTGGATACGGAAAGCGAAAAGGTGGTGCAGGCTGCCTTGGACAAACTGATGGTGGGCCGCACGTCCTTCGTGATTGCGCATCGTCTTTCCACGATTTTCAATGCTGACCAGATCTATGTGATCGATCATGGGCGGATCAAGGAGCATGGCACACATGAGGAACTGCTGGCCATGAACGGACTCTATAGCAATCTGTACCATATCCAGTTCAGCAAGGAATTCTAATGTTGCGGGCTTGATTCGCTAATTTTTCATAGATAGTAAAGGGGAAGCAACATGCAATTTCTCTATAACATAGCGGCGATCATCGTTGTGATACTGATCATTCCGGTGTTCATGATCCGCTCCGTGCGTGAAAAGGGCTTTGTGGAGCGCATCAAGCAGAGCCTTGGATTTTATCCCGAGCACGCGCTGGACAAAGTCGAAAAGAAAAACTGCATATGGGTCCACGCGGCTTCTGTCGGGGAAATCGTGGCAACCAGCCCACTCATCAAGGAGTTCCGCCAGGAATTTCCGAACAGCCCGATTCTGGTGTCCGTCGTGACGACAAGCGGCTATGAGATGGCAAACCGCATCATCAAAGATGCGGACAGCATCATCTACCTGCCCCTCGATCTTCCCTGGCTGGCGGAGCATGTGGTGCGGCGGATTCACCCCCGGGTATTCCTGCCTGTGGAGACGGAGCTCTGGCCAAATCTTTTGAAGACCGCGCGGGCGATCCGGGTGCCTGTCATGATGGTCAATGGGCGCATCAGCGACAAGAGCGTGAAGCGCTACAAGTATCTGCACAGCGTTTTGACGGATATGATCAGCACGGTGAAGCTGTTCGCTATGCAGTCTCCCATTGACGCGGACTATATCCAGCGGCTGGGGGCGCCGCCGGATCTGGTGACGGTCACGGGAAATACGAAATTCGACCAGACCTACACGGATGTCAGCCAGGAGGAGCGAGACACCATCCTGCGCGAAATGGGGCTGAGCGATGCGGAGGGCATCCTGCTGGCGGGCAGCACCCATCGCGGGGAAGAGGAATACGTGCTGCAGGCCTTCAAGGCTGTGCGGAAGACGCACCCGAAGGCGCGCTTGGTCATTGCGCCCCGCGAGCTGCTGCGGACCATGGAAGTCACGCATATCTGCAGGAAGGCAGGGTTTACCGTGGCGACGCGTACGGAGCTGCAGAAGCGGGCTCCGGCCGGCGAGGACATCGTGATCCTGGATACCATTGGCGAACTTGGCAAGGTCTACAGCATCGGAGACGTCATCTACGTGGGCGGCAGCCTGATTTCCCATGGAGGGCACAATATTCTGGAGCCTGCAGCTCATGGCAAGGCGATTATCGTCGGGCATAATATGTTCAATTTCAAGGACACCCATGCGCTCTTCGCCAAGCGGAATGCCTGCATCACGGTCAAGGATGCGGATGAGCTGGAGCAGGAGGTCGTGCAGCTCTTTGATGATCCGGAACATCGGCATCGGATGGAAGCTGAGACCTTGGCGATTGTTGGAGAAAATAAAGGTGCATCTCGAAAATCCGCCATATTGCTCAGAGAAATGCTGACAAATTATGAAGCAAAAGAAAATGCGCAGCACATCCGTGCAACGGAAAAAGTTGAAAATTTACAGACATACTTTAGTTCTTTGATACATACGAGTGAAGTTCAAGGTATATCACAAAGAATCATTCTATCCGTGCTGTATGTTTTTTCTTTGATCTATGCGCAGTTGGTCAATCTGAAGCTGGCAGGATATAAGATTGGCTTGTTCAGCCGGCAAAGTTTGGACTGCTATGTCATCAGCCTGGGGAATATCACGGTGGGCGGCACGGGCAAAACGCCGACGGCGCAGCGGCTGGCTAGGGAAATCCGCGATATGGGCTACCGTGTCGTGATCCTGAACCGCGGCTACCGCGCGAAGTGGCACGGAGAGGTCGGCATCGTATCGGATGGGGAACGGCTGCATATGGATGCCTCCGAAGCAGGCGACGAGGCTTACATGCTGGCAAAGCATCTGCCCAATGTGCCGGTGCTCATCGGCGCGGAGCGTGCCTTGACGGGACGCTATGCCATCGAGCATTTCGGCGCGGAGGTGGCTATCCTCGATGATGGCTACCAGCATTGGCAGCTCAAGCGCGATATGGATATCCTGCTGGTGGACGCGGTGAATGTGTTCGGAAACGGCTATATCCTGCCGCGCGGCACGCTGCGCGAGTCCATGTCACATATCAGCCGCGCGGATGTCTGTCTCATGACGAAGGTGGACCAGGCGGCTGTCGGCTCCTGCGAGTACATTAAGAACACCGTGCACCATTACAATGAAAATGCGCAGATCGTGGAGAGCATCCACCAGCCGCGCTGCTTTATCCCGCTTGCGGATTGGTATGTGGACATCGCGGGCGAGGGAATCCCGGTGGAGCGGATCCGGGGAAAGCATATCGTGGCGGTGTCCGCCATCGGAAATCCTGCTTCCTTCGAGCAGACATTGAGCGATCTGGGGACGGTCATCATTGAGAGCCTGCGCTATCCCGATCATCATGACTATACGATGCGCGAGATGCAGGACGTATTGCAGCAGGCGGAGGCGCAGGGCGCGGAGGCTATTGTCATCACGGAGAAGGACGCCGTGAAGATTCCGACGGAGGTGGCGCGTGCGAACTGGGATATCCCCATCTATGTCATCTGTGTGGAGGTCATGTTCCAGTCAGGCGCGGAAGAACTCAGAATGAAGCTGCGGGAAGAACTGGCGGCAAAGACGGGCAAGGCCCCGCTGACAAACGAGCGGTCCTGAAGCGTAGAAACAGGACGATTCTTGGGAGGATGGATGCAGAATGAGGACTTTATGTGTGATTCCGGCGCGCTACGCCTCTACACGGCTGCCCGGCAAACCGCTGTTGGATATTGCTGGCAAGCCGATGATCTGCCGTGTATATGAACGCGCTGTGCAGGCCGATCGTGTGGAGAAAGTGCTGGTTGCTACGGATGATGAAAGGATTTGCGAGGCTGTGCGTGCCCACGGCGGTGAGGCCATGATGACTGCGGCGGATCATCCGACCGGCACAGACCGATTGGCGGAGGTTGCTGCGGCCTATGAGGACATGGAGCTGATCATCAATGTGCAGGGAGATGAACCGCTGATCGATCCGGAACTCATCAATCGGCTGGCCGTCCTGTTCGAAGAGGATGGGTCGCTTCAGATGGCGACGGTCATGACGCCCATGACGGACGAGGAAGAGATGAAGAACCCCAATAACGTCAAGGTAGTCACGGATCTGCAGGGCTACGCGCTGTACTTTTCGCGGTCGCTCATGCCTTATCCGAGAAATGCCGGCAAAGCGCCTGTGCACAAGCATATCGGCATCTATGCCTATCGGCGGGAATTTTTGCTGCGCTATGCCAAGATGCCGCCCACGCCGCTGGAGCAGGCGGAGTCCTTGGAACAGCTGCGGGCGCTGGAAAACGGGTATCGCATCAGGGTGCTCCCGACAGACATCCAATTTGTCGGCGTGGATACGGCGGAAGATTTGGCGCTGGTCAACGAGATTTATCGGAAAATGGGATAGAAGCATAGGAAGAATGATGGAAAGGTGGCAGAACGATGAACAAGGTGCAGGTAGGAAACTTTCAGATTGGCGGCGGGGAGCCGCTGGTATTGCTGGCAGGCCCGTGCGTGCTGGAGGGGCTGGAACGCTGCCTCTATATCGGGCGCACGATCAAGGACATTACGCAGCGCCTTGGGATTCCCTATGTGTTCAAGGCCTCTTTCGATAAAGCGAACCGGTCTTCCTATCACAGTTTCCGCGGTCCGGGCGTGAAAGAGGGCCTCAGGATGCTGCAGCAGATCAAAGATGAACTGCAGGTTCCGATCGTGACGGATATCCATGAGACGACGCAGGCGGAGCCGGCCGCGAAGGTGGCAGATATCCTGCAGATCCCGGCGTTTCTCTGCCGCCAGACCGATCTTCTGCATGCGGCGGCGGTGACGGGGCGTGTGGTCAACGTGAAGAAAGGACAGTTCCTCTCCCCGGCGGATATGCGCAATGTGGTGGACAAACTGCACGGCAGCGGGACGAATCAGATCCTGCTCACGGAGCGCGGCGCTTCTTTCGGCTACAACAATCTGGTGGTGGATATGAGGTCCCTTCCCATTATGCGTTCCTTCGGCTATCCGGTCATTTTCGACGGCACGCACAGCGTGCAGATTCCCGGCGGCGCGGGAGCAACTTCCTCGGGCAAGCGGGAATTCGTGGAATATCTGGTGCGGGCGGCGGCCGGCGTTGGCATCGACGGTTTGTTCCTGGAGGTGCACGACAATCCGGAGGAAGCCCTGAGCGATGGCCCGAACATGGTGTATCTGGATCATCTGGAGGAAATGCTGAAGGATGCGCTTGCCATCCATGAAATCGTGAAGAAGAAGCTTTGAAAGAGGCGAGGGAACCGATGATCAAAGAGAAGGCAATCGAGGCATTGAAGATAGAAGCAGATGCAGTGGAGCGTCTGACCGAGCGCATCGATGATGAATTTGAAAGGGCGGTGCAGGCGATCCTGGACTGTTCGGCTCGTGTGGTGGTCACAGGCATGGGAAAGTCGGGGCATATCGGGCGCAAGATGGCGGCAACCTTTGCAAGTACGGGGACGCCCTCCTTTTTCATGCATCCGGGCGAGGCTTTCCACGGGGATCTTGGCATGGTGACGGAGCACGATGTGGTCATTGCGATTTCCCACAGCGGGGAATCCTCGGAAATCGTGAATATCCTGCCCGTGATCCGGCGCATCGGCGCGGTCATCGTTGCGATGTGCGGGCGCAGGGACTCTTCTCTGGGAAAGAACTGCGATTATTTCGTGGACATCAGCGTGGAGCGCGAGGCATGTCCCCTGGGGCTTGCGCCTACGGCAAGCACGACGGCGACGCTGGCGATGGGGGATGCCATGGCGATGGCGCTCATGGCGGCAAGGAATTTCACCTCGCAGGATTTTGCGATGTTCCATCCGGGCGGAGCGCTTGGAAGAAAGCTGCTGCTGACCGTGGAGCATGTGATGCACAGCGGCGAGGACAATCCGTTGGTGCGCTACGACAAGACGGCAAAGGATGCGCTCTTCGTCATGACGGAGAAGGGGCTGGGCGCCGCCTCCGTTGTGGATGAGAAGGGCAAGTTCGTCGGGCTGATCACGGATGGCATCATCCGCCGCGCACTCGGGAAGGACAACAGCTTCCTGGACGAACCCGTGGAGCATATCATGACGGCGGAGCCGCTGACCATCACGAAGGAAAAGCTCGCAGCCGCGGCGCTTTCCGTCATGGAGAAGCATAAGCCCCGTCCGGTCACGGTGCTGCCGGTGGTGGATGCGGACAGGAATCCGGTGGGGATCGTGCATCTGACCGATCTTTTACGGCAGGGAGTGGTATAATGGAAATCGGAAACCGTGCAATGGAGCATGCGAAAAAAATCCGTCTGATCATTTTCGACGTGGATGGCGTGCTCACGGACGGCGGAATCTATATCGGCCCCGAGGGGGAGCTTTTCAAGCCGTTCTTCTGCAGGGATGGGCTGGGCATCACCTTGGCGCACAAAGCCGGGCTGAAGACCGCGGTCATCACGGGGCGGAGTTCCGTCCAGCTTGCGAAGCGTGCGGAAGAACTCCACATCTCTGCGGTGTGGCAGGGGAAGATGGACAAACGTGCCGCCTATCGGGAGCTCAAGCAGCAATTCGCGCTGCGGGATGAGGAGATTGCTTACATCGCGGATGATATCATCGATCTTCCCGTGCTGACACAGGTCGGATTCCCTGCGGCAGTCGCGGATGCAGTGCCGGAAGTGCGGGCGAGGTCGCTGGCGGTATCTGCGTTCCCCGGGGGAAAGGGCGCCGTGCGTGAAGTCATTGAGTTCATCTTGAAAGCGCAGGGCCTGTGGGACGGCATCCTTGCAGACTATCTGCGGAAGGATGCGCAGGATGTGGCAGGAGTTGGACAATAGGTGATACTATATGGTATATAAAAGCTTGATGCTCTTGAGCAGGATCGTGCGCTGCATGCCGTATGACCTGCTGCTGTTCCTCGGCAGGATCCTGGGCAATCTCTATTACCTGCTGATCAAGAAGGAGCGGGAACGGGCCGTGAGCCAGATGATGCCTGCGCTGCAGATTTCCGAGGAAGAAGCCCGGAAACTGGTGCGGGAGTCCTTTGTGAATCTGGCGCGCAATGTGCTGGATATCCTTTACATGCCGAACCTGAATGAAGAGAATCTTCACGAATACATCGAGATCGACCACTTGGAACGCATGCAGGAGGCCATTGCCGAGGGGCATGGCGTCGTGGTGCTCACGGGGCATGTCGGTACCTGGGAATGGCTGTCTGCGGCATTTACCTTGAACGGCCTCCCTGTGACGGCCATCGCGAAGCCCCAGCCCAATCAGCAGTATACGGATCTTTTAAATGATCTGCGCGCTACCATCCATGTGGAGATTTTTTCCCGCGGCACGAGCGAGCTTCTCGCTGCGGGACGTGCCCTGAAAAAAGGGAAGATCCTTGGCTTTCTGGCCGACCAGGATGCAGGTCCCGGCGGTGCCTTCATCGAATTCCTTGGAAAGACGGCCTCGACGCCCATGGGGCCTGCGGTATTTTCCAATAAGTTCCATTCGCCGGTACTTCCCGCGTTTATCCTGCGGCGTCCGGACGGCAGGCACCGCGTCGTGATCGGCGAGGTGCTCCGCTATGAGGACACGGGGGACACGGATCGGGATCTCTATGAATTCACGCGGAAGATGACGAAGATACTGGAGCAAGTCATCCGCGAGAACCCCACGCAGTGGATTTGGTTCCAGAAACGCTGGAACACTGCGCCGGATCAGCAGAAAAAGAACAAGCACCACACGGTGAAGGCATCGAAAAAGGAGTGAAGATCAAGCAGCATGAGCACAAGAGGAAAAATCCTTTTGGGGACGATAAGTCTTCTGTTCGTATGCCTGGTGGTCTGGGTGATCCGCACAACGCCGGAGCCGCCTCCGGATCAGCCGGTGATTGATACGGAGAAGAAAATGGTATATGATGGAAATACGCTGAGCGAGGAACGCAACGGCAAGCGGATCTGGGATCTCACAGCGAAGCGCATGGAAACCGATTTGAAATCCAACAATACGGAACTTACGGATTTGGTGGGCCATTTCTATCGGGAAGATGGGAAATCCATCGAGCTGAAGGCAAAGCACGGCATCTATCAGCAGGACAAACAGGAAATCCATATCGACGGTGATGTTGTCGCAACGACCTCCGACGGAGCGAAGCTCACGAGCGATAAGCTGGATTGGCAGGAAAAAGAGGGCATGCTTGTTGCATCGGGGAAGGTGAAGGTCACAAAGGACGATCTGGAGGCGACGGGAGATCGCATCGAGAGCAAGGATGCCTTTTCTCATTTCTGGATCCGGGGCAACGCGCGTATCGTAAAAGGAGCAAAGAAGAATGAATAGAAAACCAAGATTTTACAGCAGCTTCAAGCAAATCGCGGCAGCTGCCGCGTGTATCCCGCTGCTCTGCATGGGGACGCTCTATGCGGCGGATGAGCCGTCGGAGCTCAATGCGGACACAGTGGAATACGATATGAAGACCGGGCAGATCATAGCGACGGGCAATGTGCTGCTGAAGCACGGGACGGCAAAGGCGACAGGGGCCAAGGGAATGTACAATGTCAATACACAGGCGGCGCGACTGGAAGGCAATGTGATTGCCGTGAAGGAAACGGCGCGCGTCACCTGCGACTGGGCGGAAAATGACGGCAAGGGGCATATGCAGGCCCATGGCAATGTCCATGCGACCAAGGAAGACAAGTCCTTTGTAGGGGATCACATCGACTATTATCCGAATGACCGCGGACACATCGTGATTCCTGCGGGCGGCGTAGTCAGCAGCAAGGATGGCACGGCGACCGCGGATATGATGGAGGGCTGGATCGACGAGGAACACTATGTCGGCATCGGCAATGCGCATCTGATCAGTCCACCCAAGAATCTGGAAGCGGGCGGCGACCATCTGGACTACTACGGCAAGGATGAGCGGAAGGCCATACTCACCGGGAACGCATGGGCTTATCAGGACAATCACAGCTTGCGCGGAAACCGTCTGACGGTTTATCTTGCAGAAGATGGGCAAACTAAGGTAGAATAGTAGAGCAGTATCTTTTAAGGGGGATGGCATCTTGCATATCGAGGCAAAGAATCTGGTCAAGAGATTCAAGAAGCGGACGGTAGTGGATCGCGTCTCCCTGCGTGTGCAAAAAGGGGAGATCGTGGGGCTGCTGGGGCCGAACGGTGCGGGCAAGACCACGACCTTCTACATGATTGTCGGACTGGAAAAGCCCAACTCGGGGGATGTCTATCTTTCGGACATCAATATCACGCACCTCCCCATGAATCGGCGGGCTGCACTGGGCATCAGCTATCTGACGCAGGAGGCGTCCATTTTCCGCAAACTTACGGTGGAAGAGAATATCATGGCGATTCTGGAGACGATGGATCTTTCCAAGGCGGAGCAGAAAAATCGGTTCATGTCGCTGCTGGAAGAATTCCACATCGGGCATGTGCGGGATCGGAAGGGAACGGAGCTTTCCGGGGGCGAGCGCCGGCGCGTCGAGATTGCGCGCTGCCTGGCGCTGGAGCCGCAGTTCATCTTGCTGGACGAACCCTTTGCGGGCGTCGATCCGCTTGCGGTGGCGGATATCCAGGAAATCGTGCAGTATCTCAGGCAGCGCGGCATGGGAATCCTCATCACGGACCACAATGTCAGGGAAACGCTCCATATCGTGGATCGCGCCTATATCCTGAATAACGGGGAGATCCTGCTGGAAGGCGACAGCAATACCATCGCGAACAGCCCGATTGCGAAGAAGTTTTATTTGGGCAACAACTTTACGTTGTAGAGGAGAGGCACTGATGCATATTCGGATTTTGGACAAATACATTTTCCGCGAAGTCGTGCTGACCTTCGTGTTTGGCATCTGCGCGTTTTCGGCGGTGTTCATCGGATCCGGCACTTTGTTCCGCATTGCGGAATACATCACGGATTATGGGGCATCGCTTGCGTCTGTTGTCAAGATTTTTGTCTATGGGCTGCCGGGGATCATCATCTGGACGTTTCCCATGTCCATGCTTTTGGCGGTCCTGCTGACCTTCGGGCGCCTTTCGAGCTCCAGCGAGATCACGGCGATGAAGTCCTGCGGCATCGGGTTTTCGCGCATTGCGGCGCCTGCGATCCTGCTGGGGTGCATCGTGAGCATCTGCGCGATCGCGTTCAACGAATATGTGGTTCCCTGGGCGAATACCTCCTACAACAATGTGCTCAATTATGAAATCCGCGGCAATGTGGAGATGAAATCCCAGGAGCATCTGATTTTCAAGGAAATCCATGAGGGAAGGATACAGAAGCTGATCTATGCAAGGGATTACGTCTCCGAGACGGAGACGATGCACGGTGTGACACTGCAGGAGTATGACGCGGAAGGCCGCGTGGCGCATGTGGAGAACGCGGAATATGCGGAGTGGCGAAATGAGACGTGGACGCTTTACAACGGAATCATTTACGATGTGACGGATCAGCAGACCATGCATACCATGCATTTCCGCTCGCAGACGCTGCCGATTTCGGCGGGGCCGCGCCAGATCGTGCGTGCGCAGAAGCGTCTGGATGAAATGACCATGAAGGAGCTGAAGGAGCAGATCCGTATCATGCAGACACAGTTTGTCAATACCAATGAGATCGAGACGGAGCTGTATCAGCGCATTACGGTGCCGATGGCCAGCCTGATCTTTGCGCTGATCGGCATCCCGCTGGGGCTTCAGCCCACGCGGAACAGCTCATCCATGGGCTTTGCGATGAGCGTTATCATCATTTTCCTGTATTATGCGGCAATGACCATGGCGAATGCCTTGGGGCGCGGCGGAGTCGTGACGCCGATTCTGGCGGTCTGGATTCCGAACATCATTGGACTGGTCGCGGGGACGGTGCTGATGCGCCGTGCGTCCCACTGATATTGGAGGGAATGGACTATGTATGGCGTTTATTTGATTGCGGTGCTTGTGGTGACGGGCGGCGTGATTGCATTCATCGGTGACCGGCTGGGCACGAAGATCGGGAAAAAGAGGCTGTCGATCTTCGGCTTGCGGCCAAGGCATACCTCCATTATCATCACGATTTTCACGGGCATCTGCATCACCACGCTGACCTTTGGCGTCATGGCCGCGACCTCGGAAAATGTGCGCACCGCGCTTTTTGGCATGGAGCAGCTTCATGCGAATATGGAAGCGACGCGCAAGGATCTGGTGGATGCGTCCAGAGAACTGTCCGTGGCAAAGGCGGAGCAGGAAAAAGCCAAGGATGACCTCTATCAGTCCAAGCTGGAAATCGAGAAGATGAAAGCGGAGCAGGAAAAGCTGAAGCAGGAGCAGGAAGCATTGCAGCAGGAATCCGAGCGGCTGAAGGAGGGCAACCGCCAGTTGGAGGAAGCCAAGACGGAGCTCACGGCCCGCAATGATGAGCTGGCGAGGATGAACGACGAGCTTGCGGCGAACAATGAGGCGTTGGCTGCGGAAAAGGAACAGCTGCTTGCCGAGAATGCGGAGCTGGAGGAACGGACGCAGCAGCTGCGGGAGGGCCTGATCACGATCCGCGAGGGAGACATCACCTTCCGCGCAGGCGAAGTGCTTGCCAGCGGCGTGGTGCAGAGCGAGCAGTCGGAGGCGTCGATAGCAGAGGATATGGCATCCATGGCACAGCTTGCTATGCGCAATGTTTCGGCGCGGCTGGGCGAGAATGCGTCCGATGAGGATCTTTGGATTTATCAGCCGGAACTGGAGTCGGCCATCAAAACCATTTCGGAAAGCTCTCAGGATATGGTCGTGCGTGTGGTCGCGGCGGGAAATCTGGTCAGAGGCGAGCCGGTGCGCGCAAAGCTGGAGCTTTATCCGAACCGCACGATCTACGAGGACAATGAATTCATTACGGCACAGACCTATCGAATCAAGGATGAGAAGGACGCGGAGCAGGTCGTGATGGCATTCCTTTCCGAGGTCAATGCAGCGGCGACGGCAAAGGGCATCCTGCCGGATCCGATTCGAGGCTCCGTGGGCGTTATGGATGGCGAGACGTTCTTTGAGCTGGTCCAGTCCCTGCAGCAGATGCAAGGGGATGTGGTGATTTCGGCCTATGCACGGGGTGCAACCGATGCGCTTGGTCCCTTGCGCTTGAATGTTAAGCTGGAGGGCGTGGAAAACAGTGGCAAAGCTTCATGATGTGAAAAGGATAGCCGCCATCGATCCCGGACGTGATAAATGCGGCATGGCAGTGCTGGCGGAAGACGGGAAGGTCCTGCTGCAGAAGGTCATTGAGACGCGGCGGCTTGAGCAGGAGTTGCGGCAGGCAAGGGAAAGCTACGCGCCGGAAATCCTGCTCTTGGGAAACGGGACGACCAGCGGCCAGGCACAGAGCCGTATCCACGCTTCCCTGCCCGGACTTGAGGTCAAGGTCGTGGATGAATACCGCACGACGGAAATGGCAAAGGCAGCATATTGGAAAGAACATCCGCCGACGGGTTGGAGGCGGATACTGCCGACCACGATGCAGGTTCCGCCGGTTCCGGTGGATGATTTCGTGGCAGTGATTTTGGCGAGAAGGTATCTTGAAAACGGAGAGTGAAACGGATGGCACAGGAAAAGCAGCTTCGGCCGGATTGGGATGCGTATTTTCTGGATATCGCGAGAGCCGTGGGGCGCAGGGCGACTTGCCTCAGAAGGCGCTATGGCGCGATCATCGTGAAAGATAGGATCATCATCAGCACGGGCTACAACGGAGCGCCCCGCGGCGAGGCGAACTGCATCGATACGGGCATCTGCGAGCGCGAGCGGCTGAAGGTGCCGAAGGGGCAGAATTACGAGCTCTGCGTGGCGGTGCACGCGGAGCAGAATGCCATCATCAATGCGGATCCCGTGAAAATGGAGGGCGCAACAGCCTATATTGTCGGATATAACGCGGACGGGACGCTGGCCTCGGGGAAACCGTGCCTGCTCTGCCGAAGGATGCTGCGGAACGCCAGGCTTGCGAAGGTGGTTTACTATGAAACCGATGGAAGCATTGTGAGGTGCCCGCCCGAGGAGATACACGATTGAAACATATTGGTTGACAGTTGATAGGCGCTGCGGTAAAATGAGGAGGTGTTGCGAGGGTAAAGAGAGGTGCGGTTTTGATGCCGAATTATATGTTGGCGTTTTTGATTGCCATTGGCGCGGCGCTCGTGGTAACGCCGGGCGTGATCCTGTTTGCGGCGAAAACGGGGGCAATGGATGCACCAGATGCGCGCAAGGTGCATAAAAAGCCGATTCCACGGATTGGCGGGATCGGGATCTACATAGCCTTTATGGCAGGCATGCTGGTTGTCATGTCGATGAATGTGCTGACGGAGGAGGTTTCCCATGAGCTGATCGGGCTTTTGTTCGGGGGATCTCTTATTGTGTTATTGGGGATTATTGACGACTATAAGAATCTTCCCGCAAAGGTGAAGCTGGTGGGGCAGATCATCGCAGCCACCGTCTTGGTCGTTGTGTTCGATGTGCGGATCGACTTTATTACGGACCCTTTTGGGGACTATCTGTTCCTGGAATTCATGGCGATTCCTGCGACGATTTTCTGGATTGTGGGATTGACCAATACGGTGAATCTCATTGACGGGCTGGATGGGCTGGCGGCAGGTGTTTCGACGATTGCCTGCATTACGATCTTTCTCGTTGCCTTGCAGCAGGATATCATGCTGGTGGCTGTCCTGACCGCGGCGCTGGCGGGAGCGGCAATGGGATTCCTCTACTACAATTTCAATCCGGCCCGCATCTTTATGGGGGATTCGGGCAGTATGTTCCTAGGCTATATGCTGGCAGGGATTTCCATCATTGGCGCGGTGAAATGCGCCGCGACGATTGCGCTGATTGTGCCGATTCTCGCCTTGGGGCTTCCCATTCTGGATACGGCCTTTGCGATTGTGCGGCGCTATCGCGGAGGCGTGCCGATCTTCAAGCCGGATAAGGGGCATTTGCACCATCGGCTTTTGGATTTGGGCTTTACGCAGCGGCAGGCGGTGCTGCTCATGTATGTGATCAGTGCGCTGCTCGGTTTGAGTGCCGTCGCGCTGACCGAAGTGAGCCCACAGTTCGCGATTCTGATTGTCGGGTTGGTGGTTGCGGCGGTGCTGTTCGGTGCGAAGAAAATCGGAATCCTCCGCATGAACCAGCCGGTGCGGCGTTGAGTGATTTGGAAAGGAGAACTTCCTTGCTATGGGTAACAAGAAAATCAAGGTCATGACGGTATTCGGGACGCGTCCCGAGGCAATCAAGATGGCGCCTGTCGTGCTGGAACTGCAAAAGCATCCGGATGCCATCCTTCCCGTCGTTGCAGTGACCGCCCAGCATAGGGAGATGCTGGATCAGGTGCTGCATCTCTTTCACATTCACCCTGACTATGATCTGGACATCATGGCGGCAGGGCAGACGCTCTTCGATATTACCAGCAGGGCGATGAACGGCCTGGATGAGGTCCTGGCGCAGGAGCAGCCGGATATTGTGCTGGTGCATGGCGATACGACAACCACCTTTGCGGGGGCGCTGGCGGCCTATTATCATCAGATTGCGGTAGGGCATGTGGAGGCAGGACTTCGGACCGGCAACAAGTATTCGCCTTTTCCGGAGGAAATGAACCGCAAGCTCACCGGGGCGATTGCGGATCTGCACTTTGCGCCGACGGATACTTCCGAGGCGAATCTTCGGAAGGAGAATGTGCCGTCAGAGCGGATCTTCGTGACGGGCAATACGGTCATTGATGCGCTGCATCAGACGGTGCGGGATGATTTTGAGTTTGAGAACTTTTTCCTGCACGATTTGGATTTCACGGGAAAGCGCATGATCCTTGTGACGACGCATCGCCGCGAAAATCTGGGTGCGCCTATGCGGCACGTCTATAAGGCGCTCAAGCAGCTGACCGAGGAATTCGAGGATGTGGAGATCGTGTTCCCTGTCCATAAGAATCCGAAGGTGCGCGAAGTGGTCAATGAGGAACTTGGCGGGCTGGAAAAGGTGCATCTGATCGATCCGTTGGACTATGAGCCTTTCGCGAATCTCATGCATCGTTCCCATTTGATTCTGACGGATTCGGGTGGGGTGCAGGAGGAGGCGCCGGCTCTCGGCAAACCGGTTCTGGTGCTGCGGGATACGACGGAGCGTCCGGAAGCCGTGGCGGCCGGTACGGTCAAGCTCATAGGGACGGAACGGGATCGTGTCTATGAAGAGGCAAAGCGTCTGCTGACGGATCAAAAAGAGTACGACCGCATGGCGGGTTCCTGCAATCCCTACGGCGACGGCAAGGCATCCGAGCGCATCGTTCAGGGCATTCTTTACCATTTCGGCTTTGCCAAGGAGCGGCCGGAAGTGTTCATGGCACGCTAAAACGCAAACAGCAGCCGCGGTTGTGATGCCGCGGCTTTTGTGGTATTTGTGTATTGAGGTGAAGCAGGTGAAGCAAGAGCAGCATGCAACAGAAAAAGATTCTCATGAGGGGCTGCGGCAGACTTGGAAGGCTTTTTCCTTCCTGTCAGGCGTCGGCATTTACCTTGCAGCGGTGATTGGCATCTGTGTGTATTTGGGGAATCTGGCGGATGAGCACTTAGGGCTGGGGATGAAAGGGAAGTTTGCAGGGATACTGCTGGGCTTCCCCATTGCGATTTACAGCCTGTACCGCCAGTTGAAGCACAGCGGAACAGTATAGGAGAGCGGCTATGGAAGAAAAGATTTCAATGGAAGCATATCGGCAGGAAATTTCCGAAAATATCAAGGATGCGCTGCCATTTGTCTATGAGATGCGGGAGCACAGTTTTGCATCCGCGGCGGATCTGCGGGCATGGATCGGGCAGCTGGCGGGACAAGCGGGCGTGAGCAAGCCGGTACAGGATGACGAAAGGTTCTCGTGGTTCTGTGAGAGACTTTGGGAGCGCTTTCACGGCGAGCTCTCCAATCCGTGGGAAACAGCCTGCTTTATCGAGTTTCATGCAGATATCGCAGATCATTTCTTTGCAGATGGCAGCGAGCGCATGGCGCGGCTGCTCTCTGCCTATGCGCTGATGCGGAAAGGGCTTCGACTGCCGGAGTACAGGGAACGGAAGGAATACGATGAGAGTGTGGGCTGTCTGCCCTACGCCCATTCGGACCCGATGGCTTATCAGGCGTTCTGGCACTATTATCAGACGCTGATCCCCCGGGAGTATCCGAAGGATAAGAGCATTGCGTATTCGGATTGCGGCGCGGAGGGACAGGTCATCTATCTGGCGGGGGAAATGGATGCTGCCAATGCAAAGTCGGTGCAGGCGCAGATTAATGAATTGCGGGGGCTTCACCCGGAAAAGCCGCTTTCGTTGAATCTGGTCGGGCTGAGATATATTTCCAGCATGGGCCTCAGGGTCTTTCTGACACTTGCCAAGCGCATGAAAAGCATTGCCTTTGTGGATGTGTCGCCGGAAGCCTATGAAATCTTCGAGATGACGGGACTCACCCAGATGATGCCGACGGAAAAGATGATGCGGCGGCTCTCTGTGGATGGATGCACGAAGCTGTCCGAGGGCGCCAATGGGGAGATCTATCGCATGGACGGCGATACGATGATCAAAGCCTATCGGGAGAATTTCACGCTGAAAGAGATACGGACGGAACTGGAGGCGGCAAAGGCGGTGTTCATGCTGGGCATCCCCACGGCGATTTCCTATGATATCGTGCGTCTGGGGAACCGCTTCGGCGCTGTGTACGAGATGCTGGAGGCAGAGACATTGGCGGCGCTGATCCACGACCGGCCGGATCGCATCGAGGAATATGCGAGAATGATGGTGCAGCTTCTGAAAAGCATCCATGAGGTTTCTGCTGATGGAGCGGGCAGCCATGCCATCGGTGAGCCTTGCAGGGATGGGATGCTGAGACGGCTGCGGCGGATCGGGGAATATCTTCCCGTCGATTGCGCAGAGAAGCTGAAAGCCATGCTGGAGGCCGTGCCGGATGACGATCATCTGGTGCATGGGGACTGCCATGCCAAGAACATCATGGTGGACAGCAATGGGGAGCTCTACCTCATCGACATGGACAGCATGGGGCTGGGGCAGCCCATCTTTGAGTTTTCCGCGCTGTATGCGACCTACGTGGGCTATCGCCGCTTCGATGATACGGGCTTCAAACGGCACAAGATGGTCACGGGCATGTCCCCGGAGCTGACGGACAGGCTTTGGGAACTGCTGCTGAAATTCTATTTTGAAGACCGGGCGGATCATCTTCAGGAAATTGAAAGGAGCGCAAAACTTCTTTCCTATATGCGGCTCATGAACCACTATGTCAAGAAAAAGGATGAAGGCAAAGCAGCCCAATGCAAGGCCACGCTCGTCGAGACTGTGGCACAAGCAGAGCAGATTGTTTGGGCATGAACTTGCCGATAGAAATTTATTCCGTTTAGAAGGGAAATCAGAAAATCTGTCGAAATAAAGTAGATGGGTGTATGGCAGGCTGTTTTCCCTGTCCGCATTGACTTGCGGGCGTGGGCGTGTGCCGGTGCGCATCCAGAGGAGGAGTATGAAGGGAATTTTATTGGCATCCGTGAAACGCATGTTGAAAAGCCTTGGCGTCGTGACGCTGATGGCGGTCATCACCTTGGCGGCAAACGGCAGGGCGGATCTCATCGGTGCGCTTTTCATCGGCTACTTTGCGGCAGCTGTGTATGCGTGGACCATGGCGTATCGAATCTGGAGAAGCGCGGGGCTTTCCGCCTCGGGCGCAAAGCGTGAGATGCTTTGGGGTCTTGTGCTGCGGCTTGCCGTGCTGCTTGTCGTGCTGTTTGCGGCGGTTCGGATCTCGGCAGAGGTGTTCGGCATGGTGGTGGCAGGTTTTTGGCTGTTCTATCTGCTGTTCATGGTTCATCTGATTACGGATGAGTTTCGGGGTGTCAGTAAGGATAAAGGAGGGAGCGAGGATCAGGTACAAGAATCCGAAGCAACACCGAAAGGAGGTAGATGTCTATGAGTGAAGGGATCATCCATCGTGGCTTTACGCAGGTCGGGGGCTTTACCTTCAATGCGGAGACCCTGACCATGACGTGGCTCGCGATGGCGATCGTCATCCTGATCGGCTTTCTGGCAACGCGCAACCTGAAGCTGGTGCCCAGCGGCTGGCAGAATGTCGTCGAGATGATTGTCACATGGCTGCACGGCCAGATCGATGCGATGATGGGAAAGCGCGGACGCATGCTGGCGCCGCTCATTGTCACGCTGTTCATGTTCCTGCTGGTTTCCAACCTGCTGGGACTCATTCCGACGCTGGCGTCGCCGACGAACGATCTGAACACGACGTTGGGGCTGGCGCTGATGATCGTTGTCATGGTGCATGTGCTGGGGCTGTACTTCAAGGGAGGGCATTACATTGCCCATTTCTTCCAGCCGTTTGCGCCCTTTGTCATCATCAATGCCATTGAGGAAATCGCGAAGCCGATCACGCTGGCTTTTCGTCTATTCGGCAATATCCTGGCAGGCGAGATCCTGATTATCGTCCTGCTGAAGCTGATGCCGGTCTGGATGCCGATTCCGTCGGTGGTATGGCTGATGTTCAGTATCTTTATCAGCTGTGTTCATGCGGTTATCTTCACCATGCTGTCGATGGCGTATCTGGCCAACGCGCTGAAAGAAGAGGAAGAATAACGTCGTCCGTTTTTAATTTTATCTATAATCTAAGGAGGATTTTTTCATGGAAAACGCAATCATGGTCGCAGCCGCTCTGGTCGGCGCAGGTATTACGATGGGTCTCGCAGCGATTGGCGCAGGTATCGGCGACGGTCTCGTCACATCCCATTTCATTGACGGCATCACCCGTCAGCCGGAGGCAAAGAACACGCTCTTCACCAACACGCTGATTTCCGTTGGTCTGATCGAGGCGATGGCGATCATCGCGGCGGTCGTTGCCCTCATCATGCTCTATGCGAATCCGCTGATCAAGTAATTTCCTTTGGAGGTACGAGTCGGAAAAGGAGGCATAGGAATTGATAGAACTTAATGCGACATTCTTTGCGCAGATCCTGAACTTCCTGATCCTCGTTGCCATCCTGCGGGCCGTGGCCTACAAGCCGGTGGTTCGCATGCTGAAGGAACGTGAGGACAAGATTGCCGAGAGCATCCAGAAAGCGGACGCAGATGCGGCCGCTGCCGAGGCAACCCTCAACGAATATAAGAATCAGCTCAAGGATGCTCATGCCAAGGCACAGGAAATCGTCGACAAGGCGGAGAAGCGTGCCCGTGAGGAGCATGAGGCGAGCATTCAGGCGACAAAACAGGAAATCGAGCAGATGCGGAAAGCTGCGCAGGAAGAGATCCAGCGGGATCGCGAGCGCGCGGTGGAGCAGCTCAAGGATGAGTTCGGTGCGCTTGCCATGGCAGCCGCAGGCAAGATCATTGCCAAGAACATGGATGCCAAGGAGAACGAAGCGATCATCGGCGAATTCATCGATCAGCTTGATTCGAAGAAGATTGGTGATCTGTCATGCTAAACTTACAGCTTGCACGTAAATATTCCAAGGCGATCTTCGAGATTGCCCAAGAGGAGAACAAGCTTGAGGCCTATGGTGATGAGCTGGCAGGTGTGCGGGAGGATCTTTTCCAGAGCGCGGAGATCCGCGGCTTCTTCCAGAATCCGCAGATCGAGCGGAAGGCGAAGAAAGAGCTCCTGGTGAAATGCTATCAGGGCGAGCTTTCCGATACCATCATGAATTTCCTGCTGCTTTTGGTGGACAAGCGCCGCATCGGCATTTTCGATGCGATCGAGGAGGACTTCCGCGGTCTTTCCAATCAGGCAAGGGGCATTGTCATCGCGGATGTCACGACGGCGAGCGAGATGGGAAGCGCTCAGCAGGAAAAGCTTGCGAAGAAGCTGGCAACTGTCACAGGCAAGAAGGTCAAGCTCCGCTTGCACGAGGACGAAAGTCTCATTGGCGGTGTAGTCGTCAAGATTGGCGACAAGCGCATCGACGGCAGTGTGACGGGACGTCTCGAGAAACTCAGAAGAGAGCTTTTGACATCGAATTGATGAAACTGGGGTGACAGCAAAGTTATGAAAATGAATCCGGAAGAAATAACAGCCATCATCAAGGATCAGATCAAGAACTACCATGTGGATCTGAATGTTGATGATGTGGGTACCGTTATTGAAATCGGCGACGGCATCGCCCACGTGCATGGTCTCGACAAGGCCATGGCAGGCGAGCTTCTCGATTTTGGCAACGATGTATATGGACTGGTCCTGAACCTTGAGCAGGACAACGTCGGCGCGGTTATTCTCGGCGGCGACACGGAGATCAAGGAAGGCGATACGGTCAAGCGCACGGGGCGCATCATGCAGGTTCCTGTGGGCGAGGCCATGATCGGCCGCGTCGTGGATGCGCTGGGCCGTCCGATTGACGGCAAAGGCCCCATCAGCACGACGGAGTATCGCCCGGTAGAGTTCCAGGCGCCGGGCATTGCAGACCGCAAGTCCGTCCATGAGCCGCTGCAGACCGGCCTCAAGGCCATCGACGCATTGGTGCCCATCGGGCGCGGCCAGCGCGAGCTCATCATCGGCGACCGCGGCACGGGTAAGACCGCGATCGCGGTGGATACGATTCTGAACCAGAAAGGGCAGAACTGTATCTGCATTTATGTGGCCATCGGCCAGAAAGCCTCCACGGTGGCGCGTGTGGTGAAGACCCTGCAGGACGGCGGCGCGATGGAATACTCCATCGTCGTGGCGGCAACGGCTGCGGACAGCGCACCTTTGCAGTATCTGGCGCCATACGCCGGCGTGGCGATGGCAGAGTACTTCATGTACAAGAAGGACGCGAACGGAAAGGGCGGGCACTGCCTCTGTGTCTATGACGACCTCACGAAGCATGCGGCGGCCTACCGTGCCATGTCCCTGCTGCTCCGCCGTCCGCCGGGGCGCGAGGCGTATCCGGGCGATGTATTCTACCTGCATTCCCGCCTGTTGGAGCGCGCTGCGAAGCTCTCCGACGAGCTGGGCGCAGGCTCCATTACAGCCTTGCCGATCATCGAGACTCTGGCAGGCGACGTTTCCGCCTATATCCCGACCAACGTCATTTCCATCACGGACGGGCAGATCATGTTGGAAACGGGCGCGTTCTACTCCGGCATCCGTCCGGCAATCAGCGTCGGCCTTTCGGTCTCCCGTGTGGGCGGTTCCGCGCAGATCAAGGCAATGAAGCAGGTCGCAGGCACGATGCGTCTCGATTTGGCGCAGTATCGCGAGCTGGCGGCGTTCGCGCAGTTCGGCTCCGATTTGGACAAGTCCACGAAGGCGCAGCTTGACCGCGGTGCACGCATGGTCGAGACATTGAAGCAGGCGCAGTATTCCCCCCTTGCCGTCGAGGATCAGGTGCTCACCATCTTTACGGCGGTGCGCGGATTCCTCGCGGACATTCCCGTAGAAAAGGTCGTTACGTTCCAGAATGACTTCATCAAGTTCATGCATACGGAACATGCGGAGGTCGGCGCGAAGATTGTTGAGCAGAAGAAGCTCGACGATGCGCTGGAGAAGGAAATTTCCAAGGCAATCGAGGAGTTCAAGGAAACTGTAACCTATAAAGTAGCATAAGGCAGCGAGGTGAATCTATTTGGCTAGTTTACAAGACATACGCCGCCGCATCCGAAGCGTAAAGAACACCCAGAAGATCACGAACGCCATGCACATGGTCGCCAGCTCGAGGCTGCGCCATGCGAAAGAAGCGGCCACCTCCAACAAGCCCTATGCAGAAAAGGTAGCGCAGGTCGTCCATGATATCGCGGCCAACGCGGGGGATTTCAGCCATCCGCTGCTGACCGTCCACGAGGAAGGGAAACAGCTCTTTCTGGTGCTGGCCGCCGACAAGGGCCTTGCGGGAGCCTACTCCAGCAACGTCTTCAAAGAGGCGCGCGAGCAGATCCAGGACAAAGCGAATACCGAGCTTGTGACGGTAGGGCGCAAGGCCAAGACACACTTCAAGCCCCGCAAATACACGGTCGTTCGGGAGTATACAGGGTTCAGCGAGAAGCCTACCTATGAGCATGCCCGCGAGATCGCCCAGTATCTCATCGACCGGTTCGAGAGCGGTGAGGTGAAGGACATCCATATGGTCTATACCCGCTTCATATCGGCGGTTTCCTGCGTGCCGGAGACAGTCCGGCTCCTGCCCTTCCAGCAGGACGGGGAAAGGCAGGCAGGCCCGCATGCGGAGTATATCTATGAGCCGTCGGCGGAGGTCGTTCTCGGGCACCTCCTGCCGCAGTATCTCGTGACCGTCATCTACGCGGCGCTTTTGCAGGCAGCGGCCAGTGAGCTGTCCTCCCGCGTGAACGCCATGAGCAATGCGACGGACAACGCAGAGGAACTCGTCGCCCAGCTCGACTTGCACTACAATAAGGTACGTCAGGCAGGCATTACCCGCGAGATCACGGAGATCGTGGGCGGTGCAGAGGCCTTGAAGTAAGGAGGTCTACCATTGGCAAAAGGTAAAGTCGTACAGGTCATCGGACCTGTCGTAGATATCGAGTTCCCGGCGGGCGAGCTGCCGGAGATTCTCAATGCAGTCACCATTCAGGGCAAAGCCGGTGACGTGGACATCGATCTTGTGGTCGAGGTCATGCAGCATCTGGGCGACAGCGTGACACGCTGCATCGCCATGAGCTCCACGGATGGTCTCACCCGTGGCATGGAAGCTGTCGACACCGGAAGCCCCATCAAGGTTCCCGTGGGCAATGAGTGCCTTGGGCGCGTGTTCAACGTGCTCGGACAGACCGTTGACCACAACCCTGCCCCCGTCGGCAACAAGGAGTTCTGGCCGATCCATCGCCCGGCTCCGAAGTTCGAGGAGCAGGAGACATCCGCACAGATTTTGGAAACAGGCATCAAGGTCGTCGATCTCATCGCTCCCTATGCCCGCGGCGGAAAGATCGGCCTCTTCGGAGGCGCGGGCGTCGGCAAGACGGTGCTCATCATGGAGCTCATCCATAACATTGCGACACAGCACGGCGGCTATTCCGTCTTCTCCGGCGTCGGCGAGCGTACCCGTGAGGGCAACGACCTCTGGTCCGAGATGACGGAGTCCGGCGTTATCGACAAGACAGCGCTGGTCTACGGGCAGATGAACGAGCCTCCCGGAGCGCGTATGCGCGTCGGCCTCACGGGTCTCACCATGGCGGAGTATTTCCGCGATGTGCAGGGACAGGACGTGCTGCTCTTCATCGACAACATTTTCCGTTTCATCCAGGCAGGCTCCGAGGTGTCCGCACTTCTCGGCCGTATGCCTTCCGCCGTTGGTTACCAGCCGACCCTGACGACGGACATCGGTGCGCTGCAGGAGCGCATCACATCCACAAAGAAAGGCTCCATCACATCCGTGCAGGCGGTCTATGTGCCTGCCGATGACCTCACGGACCCTGCTCCGGCAGGAACCTTCACCCATCTGGACGCGACCACGGTGCTTTCCCGTCAGATCGCGGAGTTGGGCATCTATCCCGCCGTGGATCCTCTGGATTCCACTTCCCGTATCCTCGACCCGCATGTGCTCGGACAGGAACACTATGAAGTGGCGCGCGGCGTGCAGGCGGTGCTCCAGAAGTACAGGGAACTGCAGGACATCATCGCGATTCTGGGCATGGAAGAGCTTTCCGACGACGACAAGCTCACCGTTTCCCGTGCGCGCAAGATCCAGCGCTTCCTGTCCCAGCCCTTTGCTGTGGCTGAGGCATTCACCGGTTCGCCGGGCAAATACGTGGCGCTCAAGGATACGATCCGTGGGTTCAAAGAGATTTTGGAGGGCAAGCACGATGAACTGCCCGAGGCTGCCTTCTACATGGTCGGCGGCATCGAGGAAGTCATCGAGAAAGCAAAGAAGCTGCAAGAGGAGGGATAACTCATGGCTACCATCAAGCTTGAGGTTGTCTCTCCTGACCAGATGGTCTACGAGCAGGACATTGCCATGCTCATCGTCCGTTCCACGGGCGGCGAGCTTGGCATCCTGCCGCGCCATGCGCCCTTGGTGACGGGGCTCATCCCCCATGCCATGCGCGTCAAGCTTCCGGGCGAGGCCGAGGAGCAGCTCATTGCTGTCTCCGGCGGCTTCATGGAGGTTACGCCGGAAAAAATCACGGTTCTGGCAGGCGCTGCCGAGGAGCCCCTCAACATTGATGTGAACCGTGCGCAGCAGGCCTACGACAGGGCAAAGCAGCGCATCGCGAAATTCCATCAGGGCCCGCCGGAGTCCAACGATATCGACTTCAAGCGCGCCGAGCTGGCACTTGAGCGCGCCAAGGCACGTCTCAAAGCATGCAAGCGCGAGGTCGCGTAACCCTATTCCAAGAAAAATGCTCCCGTCAGCTTCGGCTGGCGGGAGCTGTTTTCTATTCGCCACAGGCAGGAAAATCCCGTTCGAAGTCGAATTACAAAGATGTAGATTATTTTGAGCGAAGGAGATATGAAAATGCCGGCAAAGAAGAAAAAGGAAAGCGGCGTGGAGGCCAATGAAAAGGCGCTGAAGTTCCGCGATTTTATCATGGACAATGACATCAACGTGTTCAGCACGGAGACCATCGACGATGATTTCAACACCGTGGTGTTCCGTTCCCGCATCGAGGCCAAAGGACAGCTTCTGCCGATGGCGATCTTCATCGACACGACGGTCTTCACCGTCATCCGCACGCAGGTCGCCAGCGGTATCGCGCCCGCCAAAGGCGCGAAACTCCAGCCCTATCTGAACGAGCTGAACGCGAAGTACAAGATCTTCAAATACTACTACGCGACGAACCATTCTATCTATCTCGATATCTGCCTGCCCTTTGTGGAGGAGACCTTCGACAGCAAGATGGTGCAGCTCATGCTGAAAATCCTCGTAGAACATTTAGAAGACGTTTACGAAGACCTCATGGCACAGGTCTGGGCCAAAGGGGAAAAGAAAGTGACGGAACCAGCAGAACCGGGGAGTGCTGCGGAAGGGGAAGAGAAGCAGGGCGCAAAGAAAAAATAAGGGGTACGGCTTAAGGTTTTTCTCGGAATTACGATAATATAGATAGGTTGGATCGGCGAGCGGAGCAGGGTTGCTCTGCGGACATCGATTTGTGCGTGACAAGGAATAGGGATGTAGATTCAAGGAGGAATCTGTCATGTCCATGGTAGTGAAGAATAATATGTCTGCGGTTCAGATATTGAATACGTTGAACAGAAACTCGAGCGAGCTGGCGAAGAGCCTTGCGAAGGTCTCGTCCGGCATGAAAATCAACGGTGCGGCGGATGATGCTTCCGGATACGCGATTTCCGAGCGGATGCGTGTGCAGCTGCGGGGGCTGGAGCAGGATATCCAGAACACCCAGAACGCGACAAGCCTTATGAAGACGGCAGAGGGCGCTGTTTCTTCGACGGTGGAGATTCTGAAGACATTGAAGGAAAAGGCCATCAATGCCGCGAATGACTCGAACACGGATTTGGATCGCATGACCATCCAGAAGGAAGTCGATCAGCAGCTGGATCAGATTGATGACAATGCCCATGTCACGTTCAACGGGAAAGTCCTTTTGAACGGCGATTTTGGGAACAATATCATCGCCTCCGCCCATGACTGCCTCATGTCCTTTATGAGCCGGCTCAACACCAGCACAGCGCCCACTGCTGCCGAGGCGTATGATGATGCCATTCAATGGGCTTCGGGCGGGCGTTTCGAGAACAGGGAAGATCTGGAGCGGTCTTACCTGGGGGCGCTGGCCGGTTCGGAGGGGGTGGGTGCTTTTTTGATGCAGTACTGCGGCATCGACCTGCGCAATGATGATACCGGCGCCATTACCGGCAAGGATGCGGGCGGGGATCGTGTGAAGACGGCTACGGGCGTCGTTCCCGAAAGCGGGAATCCCTATGAGACGGGTGTCTTCGGAGGCTCGATCAACGGCCTGACCATCACAGGTGTAGATTTGAGCGGCGCAGGCGCCGGCGCGCAGGAAGCTGCCACAAAGATCGCTACGGCGCTGAACGGTCAGTGGCTGAAGAATGCAATGGATCTGGTCACGGAGTCCTATGGGCTGAGTTTTCAGGATACCGATACGATGGTCAGATCCATGAATATCACGTTTGAGAATGCCGCCAATGGCCGTTTGGCGGCGGTGAGCCATTCATACAACGCTGCCGGGGAGACGACTGCCTTGACGATGATTGTCAATATGAATTATTACGCCAGCATGGATTGGAGCGACCCCAGCGGGAAGAGCGCATCCCAAGGATATCTTGACCGGACCGTCGCCCATGAGATGACCCATGCGCTGATGGCCGCCAATATCAAGAATTTCAACAGCTTGCCCCTCTACGCCATCGAGGGAACGGCAGAGCTTGTCCATGGCATCGATGATTTCCGCAAGAACACGATCGAGCTGCTGGCGACGCCGAGCAACGCCTTGGAGGCGGCAAAGACACTGCATGGAGACTATGACAATGATCCGGCCAAGGGGGAATACCCCTACGCGGTAGGCTACACAATCATGCGCTACATGGCAAAGCAGAGCGCCGAAGCCGCCCCAAGGCCTCATCTGGCGTTTCAGGTGGGGACGAAGGCAAACCAGACCATTCAGGTGGGGCTTGGGGATATGCGGACCACTGCGTTGGGACTCAGGAGAGCTGACGGCAAGCAGGTGAGTGTCGTGTCACAGGCCAAGGCCAACAGCGCGATCTCGACCTTTGATTTTGCAGTGGAGAAGGCATTGAAGCAGCAAACTTATATTGGGGCGGTGGAGAGCCGGATGGAGTTCACGGCGGCGAACCTCACCACTGCCAGCGAGAATGTCCAAAGCTCCGAATCTACGATCCGCGACGCGGATATGGCGAAGGAAATGGCAAGCTACACCAAGAACAATATTCTGCTGCAGGCGGCGCAGTCCATGCTGGCACAAGCGAACCAAGAGAGCAGCGGCGTGCTGAGCCTGCTGCAGTGATATCATACAGCAGGGAGCCACGGTTGAGAGGCCGTGGTTTTTGCGTTGCGGCAATCGGATAAGCTATCCGTCAACGGGGAAATCGGGCAGACGCGCCAAAGTTTGAATCGTGAGAAAAATGAAATTTTCTCGGGGCAGTGGATTTTGAAGAAAATCGTGCTTAAGAGAAATCGCATTTTTGACGATATATACAGCGTGAGGGAGTGAGTTACCTTTCATGCGGCATGTCTGCATGGAAATCGATATACAGGAGGTATTTTGCTATGCCAATGGTAGTGAAGAACAACATGCAGGCGACGAATACGCTGAATACACTGAACAAAAACGAAAAGCTGATGTCGACGTCCTTGAAGCAGGTTTCTTCCGGGATGAAGATCAACGGTGCGGCGGATGACGCGTCGGGCTATTCCATTACGGAGAAGATGCGGGTGCAGATTCAGGCGCTGGGGCAGGCGGACGCGAACGCCCAGACGGGGAACAGCATGCTGAAGACGGCTGAGGGTGCGCTTGCAAGCTCCGTGGAGCTTCTGAAGACGCTGAAGGAAAAGGTCATCAATGCGGCGAATGATTCAAATACGAATGAGGATCGCCTGATCATCCAGAAGGAGCTGAACCAAGCCTGCGACCAGCTGGACTCCAATGCCTATGTCACTTACAACGGGAAATATTTGGTGGATGGTTCCCAGAACGGCCCTGTCGTGGGGTATCTGGATCCGGCCACCGGCGAACGTGAAAAGGGAACCAGGACGAGCTTGACGAACACCAGGCTTTCCGCGGACACGACCCATGCTACGAAGTGGGTGGATTTGAAGGACTCGGCAGGGAACAGCTTGGAAATCCAAAGCAGTGACAAGCTGACCATTTCCTACGTCAAGCAGGGACAGCACAATATTGTCACCATCGATCCTTTGGGAGATAACCGGGATTTGCTCACGGTGTTTTACGACCAGACTTCCGGGTATGATATATGGAGTGATGTACAGCTTTTCAGCGAGAATTCTTTGGTAGGATATGATCACAGTGGAACGGAGGTGCACACTTCCGACGGGAAAAACGCCATTACGCTGCGAGCGGCGGAACCGGGGCTTGCGGGACAAATTGCCGGGCTGACACTTTGCATCACGGACAAAGAGGGGAATGTGCGCAAATCGGCAAACTCGGCGCTGGACTGCTTCACCGAGTCGGTGCGGGCACAGGATCCCTCGGAGGATAACGCCCTGACCTTCCAGGTGGGGGATCATGCCAATCAATCGGTGCGGGTGCCTTTGACGGATATGCGCACAACGGCGCTGGGTTTGCGCGGATTTGACGGGACGGTGCTGAGCATCGCGAATCAGCCGCATGCCAATTCCGCCATCAATGTGCTGGATAGCGCTCTGCAGAAGGTGTTGGATCAGCAGACGACCATCGGCTCCATTGAGAGCCGGCTGGAGTACACCAGCGCGAACCTCGTGCTTTCCGGGGAGAATACACAGGCATCGGAGTCGGGCATGCGCGATGCGGATATGGCAAAGGCCATGGCAGACTACACGAAGCACAATGTCCTGCTGCAAGCCAGCCAGTCCATGCTTGCTCAGGCCAACCAGAACAGCAGCTCGGTTTTGAGCCTGTTGCAGTGAGTTTTTTCCAGGCTGCCGCATGAATTTTTGTGCGGCAGTTTTTGCTTTTTCTGCCTTATTTCGCCCGTTGTTTTCGCCGGTTTCACCTTGCAGGTTGCCTGCGGGTGCGTTATAATAATAGGACAAAGGAACGAGATGGATGCAAATCCGGAGAACGGAGTGGAGATCATGAGGACGCTGACGAGAAAGGAACGCTTGACCGGACAGATCGGGATTAGTCTGCTTGCGGGCATGTTCAGCATGGTGCCCGTCGCTTTTGGCATGCCTGTATACGATGCGACGTATGCCGCCAATAGCGAAGGAGTGGCAATCACCAAGCCAGAAGCCAACCGCATGGATGTCACAGGCTCCACAGCGGGCGGACATTATGTTGCCGCTTGGACGGACTTTTCCGTGGCGCAGGGGGAAAAGGTGACCTTTGACGGAGGCGCCATCGGGCAGAGCGATTATCTCAATCTTGTCACGGGACAGGCGACCTCCGACATTGCGGGAACCATTGAGGGGGGCAGGAATGTCTATCTCGTGAATCCCAACGGCGTGATCTTTGCGGAAGGCGCTCAGGTGAACGTAGGGAGTCTCTATGTCTCCACGCAAAAGCCAGACACCGTGGATGTCTCTGGTTTTCAAAACGTCAGCAGCACATCCCCCCTAGGGGCGAATCCGACGGGTAATGCGGACGTGGTGAATCTTGGAACAATCAAAGCTGACCGTCTCACCATTGTTGGAGACAATGTCAGCTTGCAGAACTCCGCTGAGATTTTGACACGTTCGAACGAAGTCGAAGTCAATAAAAACAATGTTGCCATTACGGCGGCGGGCTATGTGCACATCGGCCACGAGAAATCTGACGATAATGCGAATTCAAAGGCAGACAGCAATGTAAATTATACTATAAGTGCGTCCGACGGCACTACTTATTATCAGCTGGTGAGCAAGAAAGATGAGCTGGAGGATATGGCGACCGACGGTCATTATATGCTGAAAAATGACATCGCCGCCGATTCGTTTATTCCAAAACATATCTCGGCGAGCGCCCCCTTTACTGGCAAATTCGACGGTATGTACCATCAGGTGACAGACATCAATGCCGTAGGTGGGCTCTTTTCCAGCATTAAGAACGCCACTATTGAGAATGTGGGAGTTGTGGGGGGGAGCATCAGCGCGGCAACCTATAGTGATGTCCCTTATTTGAACACTACTTTTGGTCAATCATCCAGCGATGTCAAGGCGGCGGGCGCCTTGGCGGGGTATGCGACAGGGGACAATAAACTGCACAATGTCTACAACGAAGGGGTCTCGGTAACCGGGAATAATTCCATTAACGGGGGATTGGTGGGACTTGCCGGTGTCGGTAAGCTGACCATTTCGGAGTCCTATAACACTGGAACGGTGACGGGGAGCGGTACACAGAGTATTTTTAGTCAGGAAACCTTTGGTGCTGAGGACGTGGCTAATTACGGACGAGGCGGCATTGTCGGCTATGCCAGAGGAAATGAGGGTAAAGCCAACGGGCAAGCAGATGTGATCATCACCAATGTGTACAATACGGGTGCGACCAAGTATGGCATCATTGGCGGGAACAGTCAGGGCACGGTTACGGCTGCGACTTCGTATACGACACAGAAAACGGACACGACAACGGGCGGCGCGACTGGCGGCGTTGCGCCGAGTGGTTTGGGCGACAGCGTACTGTCGACAAATTCCACAAGTCTGTCCGGTTACGCCGCTTTTGGCGACAGCATCTCCAACGAGGGCGGTTCGGGAAAAACTTGGCGCATCTACGAGGGGCGGACGACGCCCTTGCTGACGGCCTTTTTCAAGGGAACCGCTACGGTGAATCTCAATGAAAACAATGTGAGCAATGCCGCTCAGATCACTACGGCGAACGGTTTGAAGAATTCCACTACTCTTGCGTCCACGCTGCATTTTGAATCGGGCAAGGTAAGCAAGACCTACGATGCCAGAACCATCAACTTGTCCCTTTCCAAGGGCGATGTTTCGAGCAACGCACACAGCACCGTGGTGACCGCACCGGCGGGCAAGGCTGAGGGAACCTATGCCATGGCGTACACCGGACAGCATGGCTATGATCTCGTAGGCGGCGAGGCGAAGATCAACCTGCGCCCGGTGTATCTTGGAACCACCGGTGAGGGCGCTAATCAGAAACAAATGCTGATCAGCAAGACCTACGACGGGAGCGCGACCTTCAAAGGCTCTGCCACGGATTTGCTGACGGCGTCCGCAGGGGAAACGGGCTTGGTCCAAGGCGATGACGTGGAGATGCCGGGATCCGTTGTGGGCAATTTTTACAATAATAAAACCGAGCGTCAAGCGGCGCCGGATGCCGGTACCGGGAAGTATGTGGAGCTCACCTTTACGGGGCTTGGCAGTAAATTGAAGGGTAATGCTGCAGGTAACTATGCCCTGAACAAGGGTTCAGATGTGGGGACAGGTGGCGATATCACCATCAATACCATCAAGGGCGCCATTATCCCTCGTGCGTTGAACGTCCGACTGAACCAATCGAAAGACATTGACAAGACCTATGACGGCACGGACGATGTTGTCAGAACAGATACCTCGGAAGCTGAAGCAGAGACCAAAGGGTATCGGGCTGCCATCGACGACGATATCACGGATGGTGTGGACGGGAACCTGAACTTCGCCAATACAGTGGGCTTGACTGCAGAAGTTGATGATGGGAACGGTGGCACACAAAAGGTTTCGCTGACGCAGGGCTTCATCTCGGAAAATGACCAGAAAGCATTGCGCCTGATTTACAATGATACGGTGGCATATGATGACGTAAATGCAAGCATAAACAAGAATGACAGGAAAATTGATTATAAGGGTTTGATGCTGGGCTTGACAGAAACGGGTAAAAACCGCGATGACAAGGACGCGTTGCTGAAAAATTACTATCTGACGGATGGAACGTCTGTCATTTACTATGGCGGGGAAACACTGAAAGACGATGCTTATGGTGTGACCTTCCTTGAGAAAACCAATGCGGACAAAGGCGGCAAGCTCACGGCTACGGGCACGATTGCGCGGAGGGTGATTGACACCTCGGGCATCCAGATCACCGGCACATCCAGCACCAAGAACTATGACGGCGGATCGACGGTGGATGGCATTGGTGGTGCAACTGTAACGGTGGATCATAATGCCGCAAATATTCTGGCAGACGATGTGGGGAAGATAACGTTTTCTGTCAAAGGCGGCTCCTTTGTGGACAGCACGAAGACGCATGCGGCCGTCAATGCCACGGATTCCGGCATTGCGGACAGCGAGGACAATGGGTACAAGGCGCAGCATATTTCCTACGATGTGAAGGTATCATCGGACGATGCGAACGTACTGAACAACTATACCTTTGTCACGGACGCGGTGGAAGCTGATGAGGATGCAACGGAAAAGCTGACAGCGCTGAATGGGGGAACCGTTTATAACGGCTTCTTCCAGGATGGCACCATTACGCGGCGCACAATCAATGTGTCCCTGTCGGACGATGCCAAGGACATCAACAAAGATTATGACGGCACGACCGATGTGATAACGGATGTTGATTACAAAGGATATGTTCTCTATACAGATCCGAATGCTTCTCCCAACAGTGTTTTTGAGCAGGATTCAAAGGGTATGTCTCGTGTTATCAATGCAGCATACGACAGCCCGGACATCAACTGGGTCGACGGCAGCAATGTGAATACGAATAAGATTACCTATGCGGCAGGCCTGACAGGCACCAAGGCGGGGAACTATCAGCTCTATGACGCAGTTTCCAACGTGACGAAAAATGCCGACGTCGAGGGTGGTTTGCAGCTGGGACGGAAAGCGACGGGAACCATCTCCCCGCGTACAGTGTCCATCCAAGGGGTTTCCAAGGTCTATGACGGTTCAAAAGATGTGACGGGTGCCAGTGTGATTTCCCTGTCGGGTACTCTGGACAGAGATGCGGGACTGGTTGCGGTCGGTGCCGGGAGCGGCTCTGCCTATGCCGACAAGAATGTCGGGGCAGGGAAGAACGTGTCGCTGGTCGGCTTGGCACTGTCCGGCAATCGCGCGGGCAACTATGCGCTGGATTCTTCCTCCTATACGGGGAACGTGGGGACCATCACGCCACGCACGATTTCCACAAGTGATGTTTCTCTGGTGGACGGAAACGGACAGACGATAGCCCCGACTAAGGCGTATGACGGAACCACGGGATACAGCGTCCCTACTGGCGCAACGCTGAAAAGTGCATCAATCTTGAACGGGGATGATGTGTCCTTTGCGATTGTGGACGCAGACTTCAACGACCGGAATGCGACGGATTATGTCAGACCCAGTCAGGATTTCCCCAGCCCCGGAGCGCACTGGGTGCGCTATGCGGTGCAAGCGCAAGGGAATGATGCACAAAACTACTCCTTCGTGGATGGGGCAACCGTGGATCAGGGGCTGAAAACGGATGGCACCACGTATGGGAAGAGTGCATCGGGGGACTATGACGCGAGCGCTTTCTGGACGTCGGGAACCATCACGCCCCGCACCATCAAGCTTGCGATCAAGGACGGTGCGATAGAGAAGACCTATGACGGAACTGCCAATGTGCTGGACACGGATGACAACGGCAGTGCGACGCACTATTTGCAGTTCCGTGCAGGGGATGACGTAGATTCCAGTGGTACATATGACCCTGAGGGTTACTTGATTTATGGGACCGATGAGGATGCCCATAAGTTTTTGGCGAGCGATTTGAACGGAACGAACCCCAGAGTCTCGCTGAATATCTCGAATGTCCACTATGATGATAAAAATGTTTTGCGGGATGCTGCCAACAACGTGATTTCCGGGAAACAGGTCAGCTACACGGTATCCTTGGATGGTGACTATAAGGGAAACTATCAGCTGGAGACAAACAGCACGGCTGTACGGACATCGTGGGAAGGCGACGGTGCCGGGTATACGTATACCTATACGAAAAACAACGGCCGGATCAATCCCCGCGAAGTCCAAGCAGTGTTCTCGCATGTGGACAAGATTTACAACGGGACAGCGAAGGTGGAAGTTCCCGATGGTTACGCGCTGACCGGCGAGAACGTCACCTTCCTGCAAAATGGCGTGGCCGATACAGTGGCTAACGGCGAGCTGGATCAGATTTCCTTCAACAAGAACGCCCTGACCGGAGACTATACGGATGGCAAGAATGTCCTGCTTGATGGGAATGGAAAGGCGGCCGCGAAGGGGATTACGTTTGCCGAAGGTGCGGTAGAAAAAGCCTTTGTGAATGCAGGGAACTATACGGTTACGGATGCCGGGACAAGCACGGGAACTATTCTGCCGCGTCCCGTGGGTGAGCTGGAGCTTTACAAGGATGGCGTTCGGGTCACGGAGGCGGCGGCAAAGACCTATAACGGCAGTGACGTTTATGAAGGCGAAGCACTGGGGGACGAAGTCCGGGCAACGACGCTGAATGTGGAGGCAGGAACGGGCACTTCGGGAATTATTGCGGACGATAGTGTCGAACTCTCGTGGACAAATGAGTCCGGCTATAAATCTTACTACGCAGATGCGGACGGCAATCGGACGCGCAACGCGACGGGGTATCAAGGCGCCGGGACAGGTGCGCAGCGGGTCATCTACGCTGTGAAGGCAGGCGGCGCTGACGTATCGAACTATACGCTGGAAGAAGCCGGCTCCTTGAATCCGATGAAAGCGGGGGTGAACTATGGCAAAGCCGGCTCTGTGGTCGGCACGATTGATCGCAGGGATATCTATGTGGAGCTGGGAACGACCACAGGCATTGATAAAGAGTATGACGGGTCGGCAAGCGTAGTGAGCGGGACGGATAGCGACACGGCGGATCGCGAGGACTTCGGAGGAAACTATATCCGGTATGCAGATGGTAGTGCGACTCTGGTGAACGACGGCGCTAAGTGGGATATTTCCGCGAAATATCAGGCCATGTCCGAGACCAACAGAGGCAAGGATGTTTATCGTGATACGAACGGAAATCCGTCCGTCAAGAACATCACCTACACCGTTTCCCTGACTGGGGATGCAGCTGGGAACTACCGTCTGAACGGGCATGGGACGGAGGCGGATCCCGTGGCTCAAGTAACATTCAATGCCAAGGGCACGATCACCCCCAAGACGGTGAACATCGCGTTCAAGGATTCCAGTGCCGGCATTACGAAAGTCTATGACGGAACCACGGAAATCACGCCAGACCTTTTGAAGGCAGGTACCAAGGTGGAGGGAAAGGTCACATATCCCGCCACGGAAACGACGCCGGAAACGGCAGACGATGTGTATGCGGCAGTTTCGGAAGGCGGCACGTTGGCATATTCCGGCAAGAATGTCGGCGTTTATGGACCTGACTCGGATGACGCCGGGGAAATCGTGCTGAATAGCGGCACGATTCTCTTGGGCGGAACTGATGCCGGAAACTATACGCTGGGAACCGTGTCCGACCTGAAGGGAACCATCAAGGCACGCAAATTGTATGTGGACTTTAAGAATACTGAAGCAGGTGTGGATGACGGAACCGGGATTGATAAAGTGTACGATAAAACCACAACTGTGTCGGAGCCGTATTTGGAGATTGTAGGTTTCGCGGATGTCGATGAGGCGGATACCGGACTGGTTGAAGGCGATACCGGAAAGGTGGGGCTGACGTACAGTGCTCACTATAGGAATGTAGACAACACTGCATATGATGAAAATGTGGAACGAGACAATGAAGGAAAAGTCCTCACGCGGCAGGTCTGGTACCAAGAGTTCGTGTTAACAGGTGAAGAAGCCGGAAATTATGCGTTGGAACTGGTGGAGACATCGGCGGCCGGCATCGATTCTGACTTGACACAGAACATCCTGAAAGGCACGGGGACAATCAAGCCCATCGAGGCCGAGATATCCCTGGTGAATAAAGTGCGGAAGACCTATGACGGCACGGATGCTGTAGCGGATACATACAAGACAATCGAGAATATCAACCGCACCATGCTGGATGAAAAATTATTACTGACGGGAGATGCGGTCAATCTGGCATTGCAGACGGACGTTGACGGGGGTGCGAGATACACATCCAAAGATGCGGGACATGGCGTGGGTGTGGACTATTTCCTTACTTGGGACGATCAGAACTATGAGCTGGTTCCCGTGCCGACGAGCGACGGGGAGGGCGTGCTGACCACGAAGTACGATCGTGCTACGAATACGGTATATGCCACTTATACCAGTCTGAACGGCATCATCGACCCGGCAAAGATCCGGGGACTGGTGGCAACTCCTGCGGAGAAGACCTATGACGGGACAGACCGGCTGATGGGAAGCGATGCCGGAGCGTTCATCCAGTCGAAGTATCTCGAAGATGTTTTTTATGATGAAGATTTGGATATTACCGCTAACGGCGTATATCGGGGTGGCATTGATGCAGATACCGGTATCTCCTACTCCGGGGCGGCTGCGTCCTTGACAGAGGCATCCACGGATCCTATATCCCATGCGGTGAGCTATACGGGTGTGCAGATTAGAAACCCAAACTACTACTTGGAGGGTGTGGATACGTACGATACGAATACCGGAGACATCAACCGCGGGAGCATCGAACTGGAAAGCTCAGGCATCATCCGTCGTGCCGAAGTGACGGTCACGGCCAAAGACGCGACCACGACAAAAGGCGTGTGGCCGAGCAGCTACAGTGGTTCTTGGAGCGGCGTAGTGGACGGGGACGCGGATTTTGACGCAAACGACTTCACCTTCGACGTGACGAGAGCGGCCGTGGATATCAATACAGTGGGCACCTATCCGGATGCAGTGACGGGATGGTTCAGGAACAAGAGCGGCATAACGAACCTGACCAGCGGAAACTACGGGCAGAACTACTACATCAAGGAGTTCAATCCCGGGAACTTCATCGTCAATGAGCCATCCTCGCCACCATCACCGGGAGGTAGCGGCAGCGGCAGCGGCGGCAGCGGAGGAGGCGGCGGCAGCACCCCTGCGGGTGGCGGCGGCAGCACTCCGACCGGTGGTGGCGGCGGCATCCCCTCGATTTTGCCGCCCCCCGGTTCCAATCCGACACCGGGCGGAGAGCATGGCGGGACGGGTGAAAATCCCGGCACCGGCGGCAATGTGGAGCCGGGCGGACCCGGTACGGGTCCGGGGGGCTCTGGCGGATCCGGTACGGGGCCGGGTGGCTCTGGTGGATCCGGTACGGGTCCGGGGGGCTCTGGCGGATCCGGTGGATCCGGCACAGGGTTGGACGGAATTTCTTCCAATGGCAGCGGCATGAGTTGGGAGGCACTGCTGGAACTGGGCGGCACCGGAACAGGAGGCACAGCGAATGGCGCGGTTGCATCGACGATAGCCACTGCTTCGGCCGTCCTTGCGGAATCTGGCTCGAAGAAGGTAACGCCCGACAATACGATTCTGGTGCAGGTGTCCGAGTCGGAAGGCTTGGCGGAGACGGCGAATGCGGCTGAGATGCCATATTCCTCTGCATCTGTGGCTTACAAGAGCACCGGTGTCAATGCGGCGGATCTTTCTGGCACGGGTCAGATCGTAGAGGTTTCCAGCAATGCGGATGTGGACAGCGAGATCGCGCTGGAAAGCAGCGCCGGAAGCGTGTCCATTTCCAATGATTCCAACACGGAAAGCGATGCGGAACTGGAGTACTCGGATGCGACGGTGAACATCACGACGAAGGACGGCACGAAAAGCTCCATCAGTCTGAGCACATCGGAGGATGGCGTGAACCTTTCGACGGGTGCACATTCGGATGCCACGACCAAGACGAAGGCTTCGTCATCGGAGCAAACGGAGACATCATCGGGCATTTCCATCCGTGTGCAGAAAGATGATACGGAGGAGGACACGGAAACGGGCGAAGAGAATCGCAGCAAGACGCAGGATTCAAGTCTCATTGGGCTGGAAACCCTGAAGGACGCTGTGAATCTCGGCGCGCCGATGGATACGGCAGTATAAAATTCCATGCGAAAAGCCAACCATCCTTCCCTGCAGGACGGATGATTGGCTTTTCACAGGAACTGGAGGACAATCTAGTTGGTCGACAGTTCCATAGGCATGTGCATAAGGAGAGAGTTCTTTCATGCTTTTTCAAGGAAGGCAGTTTGTTTCGGCGGCAGCAGCGGCGGCACTGCTGCTTCATTTCGGGGGAGCGGCGGAGGCTGTCCCATCGGAATTCCTCAAGAATCCGGGGGATGAAATCCGGAAGATGACGGAGCCGCGCCCGGAGGCGGATGTAGACGATCAGACGCCGCAGCCGCCTCCTGAGACGAAGGAAAAGACCTTTGTGGTCAAGAAAATCGATCTGGATGCCTCGGAGCTGCGACTGAACCAGCAGGATCTCGCGAAGATTCTGGAGGGCGGCATGAATCGCGAGGTGACGCTTTCGGAGTTTGATGGGATTGTGCATCAGCTGACGCTCTATTGCCGCCAGCACGGGTATCCTGCATCCGCAGCATATTTGCCTGCGCAGACCAGCACGGACGGTACGGTGGTCATCCGCATCATTCCGGGACGTATCGGTAAGGTGCAGCTCGACAACCGGAGCGGCATGAAGGATGAAGTGGCTCTGGGCTTTTTGAAGGGCTTGAAGCCGGGGGATATCATCCGCACGGGCAAGCTGGAAACGACGCTCTACTCCATCAGCGAGAAAAGCGGCACGAAAGCGGTGGGCGTGCTGGCTCCGGGAGAGGGCTTCGGCACCAGCGATGTGACGGTACGCATCGAGAGCGGCAAGACGAGCAATGTGACGCTCTATGCGGAGAACTATGGCAGCAAGGCATCGGGGCGCTATCGATTCGGCCTGCAGTACGGACAGTACGATGTAGGCGGGACGGGGGCAAGGATGAATATCGGCGTGATGACCTCGAACCGCAAGCTGCGCAATTATTATGCGAATTACGAGATGCTCGTCGGACGCGGCGGCACGACGCTGGGGCTTGGCGTCAGCCGCATGACCTATGATCTGGGCGGAGTTTTTTCCGCGCTGGGCGCGACAGGGACAGCGAATACCGTCAGCCTCTTTGGTTCTCGTCCGCTCTTCCACTTGACGGATCATCAGATGAAATTTGTCTATGGGTATGATTATCGCCAGTTGGAGGATGATTTGGGCTTTGCAGGCTCCTATTATCAGGCACTGCTGAAGAATGCGTTCGGAAATCTGGACAGCGAGAAACACTCGCACAATCTGCATGTGGGCATCGAAGGGGCGGACCGGTTCCCGAAGGCGGGCATCGCCATCACTTACGATACAAAGGCGACCATGGGCTGGATGAGCATGGATTCGGATTACAGCAAGTTCATGAACCGCTACAGCGATACCGAGGGGCGCTTCATGAAGCTGGAGGCGAATCTGACGGCGGTGCAGTCTCTGGGGCATATGACCGATGTCGTGGCGAAGCTCTCTGGACAGATGGCGAACCGCAATCTGGACAGCTCGGAGGAGTTCTACCTGGGCGGCGCGAGAGGCGTCCGCGCCTATCCGCAGGCAGAGGCATCCGGCGATCAGGGCTGGCTCGGCTCGTTGGAACTGCGCTATCATACGAAGCTGCCCGGACTCACCCTGAGCACCTATCTGGACGGCGGCCACGTGAAATTGGTCAAGAACTCTTCTGCCCCGGACAACAGCAGATCCCTCAAAGGCTGGGGCATCGGCGTGGCATATTCCAAGCCGGACGACTGGTTCGCGCGTCTCGACTATGCACGCAGGATCGGCAATGACGGCATCTCAGCTGACGCACAGAGCAAGGGCCGCACTTGGTTCATCTTGGGAAAGATATGGTAAGGGTATGGTAAGACGAAAAGTGATTGAAAAAAAGATTGACAATCTTTATTAGAAATAGTATAATACCTTTTGTCAGTTGTGTTGTAGCTGATATGCTGGCTTAGCTCAGTTGGTAGAGCAGCTCATTCGTAATGAGCAGGTCGTAGGTTCAAGTCCTATAGCCAGCTCCAGTGATTTCAAGGCCTCCGGGGATGCCCGGGGGCTTTTTTATTGCCTTGAGTTAGCGAATAGTTAGCTTATCAAGTATTTTCAAGGAATCATAACCAGTAGTATATAAACCATAGCGGAACACAGTTTAACATAATTTAAAAGTTTCATCAAGAATGCCGCCAACCCCATTCGGAGTCAGCGGCACATTTGATTTTAATATTCTTCTGAGTCGAATGCGTCTGCCATCAGTTCATCTTCGGCTGCGATAGCGTGCGCGTAGTGCTTCAAGGTCGTTTGAGGGCTTTCATGTCCTAACCTCTTCTGCACGGAGGCCATGCTGAAACGCCCGGTAGCCAGCAAAAGAGTCGCATGGGTATGACGGAACTCGTACATCTCATATTGCCCTGCCATGCCGATATTTCTCAGTATCCTGCGCCAAACGCGGGCGAAATTGCTCGGCGCAATGTAGCCTCCCGCACTGGACTGGAATACGATATCTGTATCTCCTGCAATGGCAGGACGCATATCCTTCAAAATCTCACAGAGCTTCTGGGACACCTTAATCGTGCGATTTGAGCGCTTTGTTTTCGGCGAGCCAACAATAATCCCATGTTTGCCATTCGTGTCCTTTGCTTCGACGATATTTTCACAAATCCGTATGGTTCTTTTTGTTAGGTCGATGTGCTCCCAGCGAAGGGCAAAAATTTCTCCTATTCGCATGCCTGTGTAGTAGGCTGTCTTCAGGACGGCGTAGGCCACGAAACTTTGTCCGGCTCTGTGCCCATGGCTCGCCGATTCGGACGATATACGGTGAGCCTCGTTGAAAATCTTATCCAATGCTTCTGATGGAATAGCGTCGCGAGACGATGGCTCCTGCCGGACAGGAATGCTGTATTCGACGGGATTGCGTGAGATAATACCGTCTACGACAGCCGCCTTCATTATGCTTGACAGTATCGCCCTGTATTTGGTGACCGAGCTGGGACGAATTCCTGCTTCAAGCATTTCCGTGATAAACTTGTTGATGTGGCTTGTCGTGAGCTTTTCTAAGGCGATGCGTCCGAAGCGTGGCAGCAATACGTTTTTCAGTACGGATTCATAGTCCATGAACGTCTTAGGCTTGACCGACACCTTTTTGCCCTGTTTCCAGCGTGGAGCAAACTCCTGTAAGGTAATGTCTCCTTCGACGTTCAGCTTTCCTGTGAAATGCTCCACCCTAAGCTGCTGTAGTACAGCATAAGCCTCCGATTTCGTGCCGACAGTGCGAGTAATCTTCTTCGGACTCCCGTCTTTCTTGTATCCAACGGTAAGCTGAGCCTTGTATTTGCCGTCCTTGGTCGCGAATACGGTGCCATCACCTTTCGCCCGTCGGTTCTCTTTCTTCTGTATCATAATATTTATCCTTCTTTCGTATTGCGTTCTTAATCCATCTTTGCAATGTTGCCTCGTCGATTTGCCAACTCTGTCCAATCTTTCGAGCAGGACGGAATACAGGGGAGTTGACGAGGACATAGGCAGCATCGCGCGGAATGTTCAAGTAGGCTTGAAGTTCTGACAGAATCATCGCTGTTGCCTCACCCATTCCTGCAAGAGTATAGGGTCCGTGCGCCAATGCTTTCCGACACGAAATGCAGGAAAGCCCTGCCTGCGAAAAAGATTGTAGACCTTGCTCTTGCTTATGGATAGGTACGTTGCCACCTCATCAGGGGTCATCATATGAATGCGTCCCTGTGAGTACATAGTTGTCGGAACAGTGCTAGATTGAGTCACAATATAAAAACCTCCTTCAATGTGTCTCTCGTCAAGCTACGGATATCCGCAGCAAGACAAATAAAAAAAGGCAGAACTCCAACCGTATCAGACAAACGTCTAATACAGTCGAAGTCCTGCCCGTGCCAATAACTCAGGACTGTCTGGACCATTCTGCACCACGAGGGATGCAGCCAGAAAGGAATAATCAAAAACGTGAAGTAAATAGTCTGTGGCACCACTAATCGTTATGCGAAAATCTTATCAACGCTGATGTAGTGCTGTCAACTATCTGAATATTACAACTTTTATAAGCCGCTTTCTGACACTCTTCATCCTGAAATCATGCCTCCTTTCTGGCACCCTCTTGATACTCTGCTCCCATAGCTGCCAAGTCGATATCTTGAGTAAAGATACGGCTGCTGCCCGTGGCACTGAGAATCGCGTCCACGTAGCTTCTCTTTCGAGCCATCTTCAAAATCGTGTTGAGGCTGGCGGCGAATCCCTGCTTGAGGTACTTCTTCTCGTGGCTGTTGCAGGAGCCGATACCGATAGCTCTGACTTTCCCCTCGGCATCGTAAACCGTGGTCGCCACCTCATAGAGCATGAAGTTCTTTTCGAGAACCATGACTCTGTTAATGACCTCGCTCTGGGTAGAGAAACCGAAGACCGAACAGAGGACTTCGGCTCCTGACTTCAGGAGCGAAGGTTTGCGTCTAGCAAAACCGGGGATAACATTATAATCTACTCCTGCTTTCAGGTGCTCGGCGACAATGGCCTCGATATCTGACAGAGGGGCAGACTTCTTGGCTCTGGTGCGTGTTGTACCGGCCTTACGAGAAGCGGCTTTTGGCTCAGTGACGGGAGCGGGAGCCTGCTGAGTGGTGAGAGGTACTACGACGACGGCGGGTGGTTCTGCTACTTGTTGAGTATTCTGGCACGGTCTTGCGGTAGTCATAGGAGCAGGCTGTTCCTGTACGGGAGCCGCTACGGTCATAGGAGTGACGTTCAGGCTCTGGGCCTTGAGTTTAAGGGCTTCACGGATTTCACGGATGGATTCAACTTTCATGATGTATAACTTCCTTTCTCTCGTAAAAATATAGGTTACTGACGGAATTGACGGGCATTTCTCCATCGGAATCAAAAGTATTTCATCATCTTGGCTCCAATGGGAGAATACCCGTCAAAGTGGTCAAGCGGACGCCGCTCCTATTGCGGTTGTCTCTGTTTCCTCCTTTGGCTCCGTTATGCTGAAACGCCTACTCGTGGTCTGAGTGACATACTCCTTGGCGATATCCGGATGCTCCTTTTTCAGACGGGTCGTGTCAAGGCGGTTCGTGGTCGTGCTCTGCCACTTGATGGTATAGCCATTGGGTGTCACAGCAGAGGCGGACGTTTTCATCATGGCTTTCAACTGATTTTCATAGCCATCCTGCGCTTCTTTCAAGTTGGTCATGGCTCGCTTGACCTCAAGATATGCCGCAATGATGTTGTCCGATTCAGCAGGCAGGATGACACTGGTCTTGGCGTCACTTTTGGGATAAAGAACAGCTAGACCGTCGGCAGACTGGTCGTCTACGGGAGGCTGGATGCCGCGCTCCACAAAAGACCAAAACTCTGTTTCGAGGGCAATCATCGTCTGAATGGTATCTTCATCCCTGTCTACCGGAAAATAACGGAAGTCGTTGCCGCCGATAAGAACTGCGACGTAGGCTTTCGGAAGGTCGCAGACAGCAAGGTAGTGTTGGACTTGAAGATAATATTCTTGGGGCAGGCCGTCCTCCCACTCCTTTGCCTTGAAGCTGCTGGCCGTCTTAATTTCCAAGAGTGCCTTGCTTCCGTCTGGTTCCGTCACAAGGCCGTCAATATTGGCGAGCATCCAAGGATATTCTTTACAGGAGAACATGAACGGTACTTCCTGCACCGTGAAGCCGGTTCGCTTGGCAAACTCCTGACGCAGTATAGGTTCAAAAATTCTCCCGAAGTACATTGACTCGTTGTCAATATCCTCGACCACTGCACTGGTCTTCTCCAAGTAAAGCATGAGGCGGGACTTAAAACGCGAAAGGCCACAGGCACAAGCAGCGTCGCTCCCTCCGATTCCGTTCTTCCTCAGTTGGAGCCATTCCGCTTTTGAAATCTCATTGGTTCTTGCGATTGCGATTTTCGACATGATGTTTTTCCTCCTTCAAAATTGTTCACAGGGCTGTGGCAATAGGGTCATCTTGAGTCAAGCTGCTCAGATAGTCTTCTTCAAACCAAGGCAGTTCGTCTACCCATTCGGACTCGGAGCGATGTGTCTCTTTCCCGTTTTCGTAAACGATAACGCCGGCGTTCCACCCCGGAAGTTCCTCGCTCCACTGATGGCGGAAACGGACATCGGGGAATCTTCTGGCAAGCTCCGCTATGACGGGAACAGCCTTGCCGTAGGTGCGAAAGTGATAGACATTTCTAGCGATTCTCTCTACCTGAAACGCTCCCCCGAATTGTGTCCCCCAATGAGCACGAACCCATGCGGGCTTGTCCTTGCAGCCACTCGGTATCGGCAGGATGCGGTCGAAGTCTAGCTGATTCTGACCGTTACGGATGAAGTCATAGACTCTTTCCAGATGATTTCCCTGCATCTGCAAGGTGTTGGTAAGAAACTTACTCATGACAAATAGCCTCCTTTCGACAGTCGGAATATAATTCACGTGCGAAATTATCGAAACAATCTTCATGGATATGGTCTCCGTCGATTTCGTAGTAATCTTCTCCATCGTAGATTTCTCCGCCGCAATGGTCACAGAGGGCGAAGACTTTCTCTGCATCGGGTTCCAACAAATGATTCGGCATGATTCTTTCTCCTTTCTCTTAGCCCGTACCGATAGCGATACGGGCTCGTTACCATCAAAAAGTGCAACGTTGCACTTTTTCATACGGCCTGAACATCTCCATGAGGCTGTCCACGGAGTCCTTGATGATTTGAGTCTTGTCGTTCTTGGTTTTCATGATGAAATCTCTCCTTTCAAAATTTGAGCAAAAAAAATAGCGCCGCTGGGTGAGTAGCGGCGTTCAAACCAGCAATCCTTTTTCCTTGAGACTGATAAAGCGATTGTCCCCTATGATGATGTGGTCGAGGACAGGGATATCCATTATCTTTCCTGCCTTCACCAGCCTCTGTGTGACAGAGATATCCTCCCGGCTGGGACTCGGGTCGCCGGAAGGGTGGTTGTGGACGAGAATGATAGATGCCGCATGATGGACAATTGCCGGTGCGAATACCTCTCTCGGATGAACGATGGATGCCATCAGGCTGCCAATGGATACGATATGCCAGCCGCTGACGTGATTTTTGGTATTGAGTAGCATGACGCAAAAATGCTCTTTTGTCTCCATTGCCAACTGCTGTCTGGCATAGGCCGCCGCATCTTCCGGGCCGTGGATGATGTATGGTGGCGGTTGTTTTTGCAGATATCTCTTAGATAGCTCCCTGACAGCAAAAACGGCAAGCTCCTTCCGCTTGCCGATTCCATCAATTTTCTTGGGATTGTCGAACGTCTCCTGTAAAGTTCCCGTGAATTTCTCTGGAGCAATGCCTGTGACCAGTGACAGCAGTTCCTCATCGGAGTATATTGTCATGCCGTAGGCTGCGCCGCACTCTCTAGCCTTCTGACTTAACACTTCTTTTTCTTTACACATGATAAAATCCTTCCTTTCTGTCTTGTAAGAAAAAAATAGAGCCGATGCCGCGCTTGGGCACTGGCTCTCAAAACAAACTCAGTTGCACTGGTGACGTAACCTTCGGAATTACCGGAGAAACATCCGTCACGAGCTTTCGCGGCCTTGCCATGAAATCTTGGGGCATTTCTGGCGGAATAGGCCGCTCATAAATCTCTGGTAGTGAAAATCTGTAAAAATCACATAGTTCCCTGATTTGACTGCGGTAGTAAATGCAATGGTTGCGAACAAGGTTAATGTTCGTTCCGTCTGGCCAATACGGGTCACTGCATCCATGCACCCGTATCTCCTGCCAACGCTCGAAGCTCTCTCGTAAATCTGTTTCCAATTCCCGTAGATACTCGGCGGGCGTTCTCTTCTTTTTTGCCATGATGATGCTCCTTTCAGAATAAACTCAGTTGTTTCGGCTTGTTTCGGTCTGCTACGCACTCGTAGACTATCCGATGCGGAGTAACGGATTCTACTCTGTATAAATCAGACAGAAGAGGCGGCACCGATTCATAGGCGATATCCGGATAATCTAGCCCAGATTGCTCACAGAGTAACAGGATATCCCGTTTCAGGCGCATGATTTGACCTCGCAGCTCATTCAGCCGGATGCCGTCGGGTTCAGGTGCAAAGCCGCCTCTCTCGTACAGTTTTTCCCATGATTCATGCCGTTCCTTGAGCCATACGGATAGCTGACGCAGTTTTTCTTCAGGTTGAATTTTCATTTCACATTCCTCCAATCTCGTAAGGTCTTAGTCTAAAAGTAGACTGGTGGGGCGCGGTTGGTGATAAGTCCTAACATGGGCAGACACTTCCTTTCATTATATTGTGCAGATTTATCCTGATGGTCACTGAGACCTCACCCGGGGGGGCTCTTATTACAGAATCGGGACTCAATCTATGGTCATCGTAGTAGGTTCGAAAAATAACAACATGCGAGTTTCCTATAGGAATTTTCACTAGATAAAAATTTTATTCTTCGAGTGAGAATATGCTACTGAGCAAAACGTAATACAGAGTCAAAGGGAGGCGATAAAGCATGGTTGAGATACTAGACAGAGAGGCACTTCGGAATCTTCGCCTGTTGAAACGGTACACGCTTCAGGAGGTAGCCCGGCACATGGGGATTAGTACGAGTCAACTGAGTAAGTACGAGTTGGGGCAAACTCCCATGAAAGAGGATTTCTTGTTTCGGCTGCTCTCCTTCTACGGGGATTCCATTCAGCAGGTGGTTACGAGAGTAGAAGATGATTACAGGAAGGGAGATGTTTAACATGGGTGACGACGATATGACGTTAGAAGAACAGATAGGCATACGAGTTCGCGAAAATCAAGAGGCACATCGGAGATTCGTCGAAGAGCATCGGGATGAGTGGATTCGTCAAGGCCGGGGATATCGAAGGGCTAGAGAAACCCTCCGTGTTACACGTCGAGAGATGAAGCAGATGATAGGCGCCAGTGAGTCCACGATAGCCAGTTTCGAAGCGGGCAATCCCGTTCAGAGACGGCCTCTTATCGAGAGTTCGTACATCACGGCTCTTCGATTAATCGAGCTTCAACGGAGACCCGTGCTAGATGCGGTAGCACTCGGAGTGATTCCGAGCGCAGATGACCGCTCTCGTAACCCGTTCATGAGGCTCCGCAGGTCGAGACAACAGGATTAACTAGGTTCTGAAAAAGAGACTCATACTAGTTTTTGGGAAAACGAAAAAACGGGTACGGTTTGGTAGTTCAGGACTACTTGGACGCACCCGTTTCGTTCTATATGGGGATTCACGTTCCCCTAGGGCCGCACTTCATCGTAAGAATGTGCAGGTTCAAGATTTGTATCCGGTAATTAACCTTATCGGGCTTCTAGTTACGGTTCTTGATACCGATTCGACAGCTTACTGTGATGACAGTTGGGTAGGAAACACTACGTTAGCTGATGGTGGCGAACGGCTGAATCAAATCAAACAGAGGGGGGAGATTGGTATTTGTGCTACGGACAAAGCTTTGATACCATCGCTCCTTGAAAGAACCTAGTGAGATGCTGTGCTCTGTTGCGATATTCCAAGGACAGCTCTCCCCCTCTGTCTGATTTTGTTTCAACTTTGCCGAATCCTCTGCGGATGAGTTATCTAAATTTTAACGGCTCCGTTTTGCAGTTCGTTATACATAGCTTATATAACGAATGTAAAATTAGCCTTACCCGAAATCACTGTTTCGGCTAGTATTATCAAGGGTTGGCAGGATTTTATCCCTTTCCCATCTCTGGGAAAAGGAAATATTCGGATTCCCAGAGATGGGAACCGAACAGGAATCATTTTGCATGCGTACCCTTACGAAAGGCATCTGGTTGACACTCTACAAGAGCAATACTACAATAAATTTAGGACGATAAAGTAGATATTGAATGAGGTGAAACAACATGGCAGTGTATCAGTATGAGATGGGGACTGTAGACCATCGTGATGAAAATGGCCGCTTGCAGGAAACCGTCTATTATCAGAAAGCAACGAAGACTTGGCAGGATGGCGACGCAGTACAGGTCTTCGGAGACAAGAACGGAACCAAGCTCTATAATCATGCAAAGCTCAACGAATTTGTCCACGTTCTCAGTACCGAACAGTTAGGCTATTTTTTCCGACTGGTTCTGAACGTGAATCGCAAGGGAGAAATCTGCCGCTACGATTGTTCCGCAAAAAGATTGGTTCCGCTTCGAAGCGAGCGCGAAATTCAGGACTATCTCGGAATGTCGAAATCCTCATGGTACAGGTTCCGTAGCATCTTGAAGGAGAGGCATATTTATCAGGAGATACCCCACTGCGCGGGCAAGAGGTACCTCATCAATCCGGTTTACGCAGTGGAATCCCACAATCTCATGACAGAGGAAATGGCATTCGCATTCCGCTATGATGTATACCCGTATCTCTCCCCCCGCAAGCAGGAATTGGTCGCGAATCTGCTTGGTGAAACCTCTGCGCCGATGGAGATTGCTACCGATGACGAAATCGTGATTGCACCGCCCACGGAGAGCGCACCGCAGTCACAAGCCTTGCAGGCCATGGAACGGCAAATCCAGCATGAAAAGGAAGTGATAGAGCATTTCCGTAACAGCGTTGATTGGGACATGGTTCATGCACAGCGAACTGTCCGATGGATGAGTGATTACATGGATGAAATAGTAGGAGCGTGATGTTCGTGGGATTTGATATGCCGGTATTCAACCATTACGTCCTAAACGACGAGCCGCCTGACAGGTTCATCAAAGGAAAGCGCGCTGTATACCGTCCCAATCTGCCGACCAATTACAACGTGTTTTTCACTCCGAACAAGGTGAACGGACAGCGCAGGGAGGAAAATGTGACGGAGGTTCGTAATTTCTTCATCGACATAGATGCTGGAAAAACCGCTGATGGCAGATATCTCCCGATGGATGAGGTCAAACGACGCAAGAAGTCTATGAAAGAGGTCATCCATTTGCTGCCAAAACCTACGGTGGTGGTGGAAAGCCGCAATGGATTTCATGTCTACTGGAGTTTGAAGCCGTCGGAGTTCAGCAAGAAAGAATCCTACATGGAACACGTCCGGCGAATCAAAGACGTTATCGGTATCGCCGATAAGGTGGTGGGCAATCCTGCCCAGATACTTCGACTGCCGAACAGCATACACAAGAAGGATGGCTGTGAACCGTTCCGAGTGAAAATCGTCAGCGCACGACCGCTTCGGTACACGATGGAGGACTTCATGGAACAGCTCGATGATAGCACGGCAGCTATACGGGATGCCTGTGATGTCTATCGGTCGCTATATCCAGACATAGAGTCTTCTACAGTGCAGGCAGTATTCAATGCATCTGAGCTGGGTAAATCGCCTGCACCTGATAATGACAGGTTGCGAGCGGTATCGGCTCTGGAAGACCTGAATCTTGATGTTGAGGAGACTGTCGTAGGCAATCGTAAAGAATTCTATGAGATGGCCAAGCAGTTCAATCTCCGTGAATTCCTTTCCCTGCCCCGGTCATTTCATTGCGTGTTCCCAGACCATGAGGACAACAACCCGAGTGCGGGCATCGATTATCGGCATGGCAAATGGCTCTACGTTTGCAGTACGAACTGCCCTGTCACGCATGGAAGATACGTGGACATCTTCTCCGTCGTTGAGCATCTGGCTGATTGCACGAAACGGGAAGCCTACGACTACGTGCGACGTCAGCTCAAAATCAGGATAGGAAACCGATAAATGCGGGTGCAATCCTCGGATGAGAAAACCGAAGCGATAAGACAAAAGAACGTGCAGAGCTTATCACGGCGCCTGCACGTTTTTTTAGTGGGATGGGAAAACAGGAATCACCGGCAGGAAATCCCGAGCCATCCGTAGAATCTATCCTTATGAGAATATACCACGTTGGGAGGTGCTGACATGTCTGCTTCTGGTGCAAAATCCACCGTCCTCAATAAGCTGCTGACGCAATATGTCTCCGTTTTGAAGCGTCTCTACGGGACACACCTGAAAAAAGTCATCCTGTTCGGTTCCTATGCCCGTGGGGACTTTACCCCGGATTCCGACATAGATATCCTGATTCTGCTCGGACTTAAAGACAGTTCCATTCAGGAACGGGATTACGCCTTGTCAACATGTACCTATGATTTCAACGAGAATCACGGTGTCGATATCCAGCCCGTATCCTTGGAATACGACCAGTACCAGAAGTGGCTCCCGATTCATCGGAGAAGGAAAAACAACGAGAAAAACAAAGGAACAAGATACATGGATACCTGAAAGATTTGCTGGCTTTTATATCTGATTCTGTTTATGTTCTATGCGTTTAGTGATACATATTGCGAGAAAAGAGGAGATAACATTGGCATATTGTCACGATGAAGGTATTAAAGAAAAATTTTTTAGCTATGATAGCCGTCTCAATAGATTGCGATATCTAAAACGCATTATGATACTTGTGGTAAGCAGTTGCCTCTTGAGTGCGTTATCCGAAATCTTGAGTGAAATAGCAACCAGTACAGATAATTCATATTTATTGATTTTTTCCTCGATTTTTCTCATAGCGACAGGATTATTTAGTGTCATTGCTATAATTTCTGTAATCATGTTGCAGATAAGAAGGCTTAAGGATTTCAACTCATCTCCATGGTGGGTACTGCTATCGTTAGTTCCTTTTGTCAATCTTATTTTCGGCTTAGTATTGCTCTTGAAAGAAGGGACAAAAGGAGATAATAAGTATGGTGGAAACCCCTTGCAAATATCTACATTAGAGAAAAACGCGAATCACAATGAAGGTGTTTCGTCTGAAAAACAATCTCTACTTAGAATGCTCTCCTATGTGTCACTGGGGATGGTTCTAATGGGAGTTATTATTTTTGGTATAGAGACAATCTCCGAAAAAACTGATTCCTTAAAACAGGAATCCATTCCAAATACAGTAACTGTTACCCAAGACAATAAGTCTCACGAGCCTGGAATATTTGTAAAATTAGGCGATAAAAAACAAGGGATAAGCGTTCCAATCGGAGCTGGTAAAACTATAAAAATAGCTATTGTATTAGAAATTAATCCTAACAACAGAGAATTGATATTAAATGACAGATGGAATGAGTCTGCAGAAGAAAAAACGTGGGATGTTTTGCTTCCTATCGTTAAATCGATGAAAAATGGAGAATTTAATGCAGATACGCAAGACCATCTTAAGACCACAATAAAGAAGAAAATGAATCAAGCCTTCGGAAAGGATGCTGTGTATGAGGTATATATTACGTCATTTTTGATAGAATAAATAGTATAAACGTCATTGAAAATTGTGCTTGCATGGCTCATCGTGCAGTCTTGTGTAAAGGCCGTTTACAAGCTTAAGTATAAAACATTACGTTGTCTACTATAGTATTGCAGGATATATTAAGATACATACTGAAGTACACCGTGTCATGGGTAAGGAGTGGACAAATGAATGTGTTAGAGAATAATCTACGAGAAAAAATCTTTCAAATCTTGATGCCGTATGCGTTTAGACAAATAAATCGGTTTGAGACTGACGGTAAATGTTTAGCCTATTATACAAATACAATTACGGCGAAAAAAATTTTGGAAAACAGAGAGTTCTGGTTGCGTAATGCCTCCGCTATGAACGATTATAGTGAGGTCAATTATGGCATAAGCAAAATCAACAAACTGTTTTTTGTTGATTCTACCAGTGAAGATAAAGCGTTTCGTAATGCTGGTGAAAGACTGAAAAAATCGATGGGAAATTTTTGTAATTCTAATGGAGATAATATATTTTCAAAAGCGTTACACCAATTTTTTTACGAGCAAATCAGCTGGGTGCATAATACTTATATAGTTTGTTTTACCGAACATGATGTAAGTACTGACAGATATGGCAGATTATCTATGTGGAGAGCTTATGGTGGAGATAACGGTGTAGCTTTTGTGTTTAAGCCAGGGTACCGTTTTCAAGATTATGAAAGGAACAATAATATTACAGTGACACCTGTAGCATATCTCGACGATGATGAATTCTTATCAGAGGTTAATGTACTTACTGATAGCATTGTGGAAAATGAAGATATGCTACATCGAGTACCCCCCGATACTCTTTTCTCGTTTTTTGTGAATTTGTTGAGATATGCAATCGTGTCTATCAAACACCCAGGATTCAGGGAAGAACAGGAATGGAGAATTATAGCTCACAGTGGAGGTGTAAAACTTGAGACTTGTTGTGCACGTGGAGTGGTACAACAAGTCTCAAAGCTAAAACTATGTGAAGACAATTTTGATGATATTTTAGACCATATCATTATCGGTCCAACACCATATGAAAATATCATTTATAAAGCATTTGTTAATATGCTTCAATCAGTTTATTCTATGTCTAACGCTGAAATACGTGTTTTTCCGTCGCGTATACCGTATAGACCAGTTTGAGTTAAGGGTTGCTTATAAATAAATTCTACATTCGCTTGTCTAAATCCGCCAATACTGCATCAGAAAAAATCTAAATCAAACAACTAATTGTGTCAAATAACAACAATAGATTTTGTGGAAGAAAAATATGAAAGACTTAGAAACTGGATGAAAGTAAATGTAACATGTTGAAAGACGAATAGATTTTATCGACTACTGGTACCAGTAGCGTGGCACCTCTCTACGATGAGTCAACGATGCTCCCTGACCTCCGCAAAGCCCATCAAGCCAATGGCAAAGCCGTCATGCAGCCTTACGGCTTCGACGTGAAGACCATGACCAACGAGAAACCAAGAATAATCATAGCTTGACTCGACGAACAACAGGACTTGCCTAGCAACCTCCGTTAAAAGATAGCTGGCAAATCCTGTTTCTTTTGAGTCATCCCTATGAAAACGGCGTACCCTCTATCAACGTTCACCACATCCTTATAGCAGAGTGCAGTTCATGTGCGACTTCCCTGGCTATGGAAAGATTGCTCGTCCTGTGGTATACTATCCCTAAGAGGAGTCACTGCCATGAACCAACCGCTCATATACTATTGATAGATTTCGGAAAAGATTACCGAGCTATTCGTGAACAGGAGGGACTGATATGCCGGAGAGGATTTTTACCTTCGATGAAATCAAGCGTCGATTGCAGCCGATTTTTAGCAGTCATCAGATTCGACAGGCGATTCTTTTCGGTTCCTATGGCAAAGGCACAGCGACACCGAAGAGCGATGTAGACTTATTGGTAGACAGTAATCTGCGCGGATTAAAATTTATGGGCTTCGTGGAGGAACTGCGGGAGGCTCTGGATGACAAAGATATAGATGTACTTGATATGACTCATATCGAACCGCAGTCGAGAATTGCCGAAGAAATCAAACAAACGGGAATTGAAATATATGCGCGATAGGATTATTGTTGATAAAATGCTCCGTTATGCAGCCAAGATATGCGAATATTGCAGAGGCATTTCCTACGATGAGTTTCGTTCCAATGATATGCGCATTGAGGCGTGCGTGTTCAATCTCAGCCAAATCGGGGAACTGACCACGAAATTGGGTGAGGATTTCAAGCAGGAAAATTCTCAGGTGGCGTGGGCGCAAATTTATGGTTTGCGGAATCGTATCGTCCACGATTACGACGGCGTAAATCTACGGCTCATTTGGGAGATTATTTCTGATGATATGCCAGAGCTGGTGCGGGAATTGGAAGAAATCAAAAAGAGGTTTGAAGAGAATGAATAATGTGGATTTGATAGGATAATTGCAGTTAGCGAATAGTTATAGTAAACGACATTAATTTTTGTACTTAAAAGAACATAGTGATGCAAATTTTTCGTTAGGTTCCCGATATTGTTCAAAATAGCCATCAACTGCTGAC
>CACZZN010000002.1:0-878 GCA_902785705.1 uncultured Veillonellaceae bacterium | reverse complement strand
TCTTCCAAAGCTTCTTCCTGCACCAGACGATATGCTTTTTTATGCCATGGAGCGTTGTCTATGACCATGCAAAACTTCTTGTCGTCTGCAATGGGACAATTGTTTATGAAATCACGAAATGACTGAATCACTGTTTCGTAATTGAACCATGTAGGTTTCGTCACAATGAGTTCACCTGTTTCCGGGATAACATATCCGCTATACGGTACGCTCTTTCTTAAAGGCGCAGACCCCACTTTGGGCCGTGAGCCTTTCTTGACCCACTTTCGAGTAACAGATGTTGTCACTTGAAAATGGACTTCATCTTGAAAAACGAGAATGTATGACTCATCTGAGCTTATTTCTTCCGTTTTTTTTAAAGGCTTCTCGCTCTTCTTCTAATCCTTTCTTGGTTTTGGATGGGAATGTCTGCGGTCGCACAAGAGAAAATCCAAGCGAGTGAAACATGCGCTGACATTGTCGGACACAAAGAAAGACCCCATATTCTCTGGATATGTAAGCAGACAATGCAGGACCATCCCACACATTGAATCCATATTTTTTTGGATTATCTTCTTCGAGCACACTTTTTATAGATGCGATGTTTTCTGCAGAAAGCTTCGATGGACGTCCTGTCTGCTTCTTAGTTCGAAGAGCATCAAACCCTTTTTCATCAGCAGTTTTCACCCACAATGTAATGGTGTTTTTGCTCTCACACACGAATTCACTAAGAGCGGATGGGGTCATTCCACTGAGTACAAGATTTACCAGTTCAACTTTGTGCTGAAATTTTGCATCATCGGTAGAACTTACAATCAGTTTTCCTTCGGCTAATAATTGTTCCTTGTCGGTTTTGTATACACGTGCAGGCATTTTCCTCATCTCCTGCGTTGAGTATA
>CACZZN010000001.1 GCA_902785705.1 uncultured Veillonellaceae bacterium | reverse complement strand
CCTCCGGCCGAAAGGCAGAATTCTTCTCACAACCAAATCGCAAGGGAAAGCCCCGTGCCTTTTGAAAAAGGGGCACGGGGCTTTCCCTTGGATGTTGAGGAGCGAGGAACAAGGTTTTCGTTATTGACCGCACGGCGAACTGAGACCGGTCGAAACGTAATTTTTCCGAACGCGGGTATAGAACGCGTTTGTAAATGAGCAACGAAAACTCCCTCATGGTTGTCACCGATTTGAGGTGACGGCCATGGGGGAGTACTATTTTATGAAACGAGTGTGGGGCTTGTCAAAAAGAATGCTTGCATGTTCGGTTGCTTTTCGGTATGATTAGAGGATGTGAAAGTCTATTTCAAGGGAGATGGCACGATGGAGCGGTTTTTTCTGGCGGCAATGGCGCGGGCCGGCGGCGTAGGCAGCAGACATCTTTGTCGGATGCTGGACTTCGCTCCCGCTTCGGCGCTTTGGCAGATGCCGCCGGATGAGCTTGCCCATATGACCGGTATTCCCGGGCGGCTTGCGGAGGCCATCCATTCTTTTCGGAAGGAACATCCGCAGGAGCCGGAGCGGCTGCAGGAGCTTTGCGGGAAAAGCGGCGTGAGCGTCTGCGATATCCGGCAGGAGGAATATCCAGCGCTCTTGAAGGAAATTTCCGATCCGCCGGCGGTTCTTTTTTATCGGGGAGCATTGCAGCCGGACGCTGTACGCCTTGCAGTGGTCGGTTCGCGCAGGATGAGCCCTTATGGCGAGGGCGTGGCGTCAGAGCTTGCACAGGCTGCTGCGCAGGCGGGCATTACCGTGGTCAGCGGCGCGGCGAGGGGCATCGACACGGCGGCTCATACAGGTGCTTTGAAATCCGGGCGTACCGTTGCCGTCCTTGGGTGCGGCGTGGATGTCGCATATCCTTCGGAAAACAGGGCGCTGTTGGAGAAGATTGCCGAGCAGGGAGCCGTGGTTTCGGAATATGCGCCCGGGACGAAGCCTCTGCCTGCCTTTTTCCCTGCGCGGAACCGCATCATCAGCGGCCTTTGCAGGACTACTTTAGTCGTGGAAGCGGCGGAGCGCAGCGGCTCGCTCATCACGGCGGAACTGGCGCTGAGCGAGGGCAGGGATGTGCTTGCGGTGCCGGGGAGCATCTACTCCCAGAACAGCCGGGGCTGCCATCATCTCATCCAGCAGGGGGCGAAACTCGTTGCCTCTGTCGATGATGTGCTGGAGGAATATGGCATGCAGGGCAGACAGGAGAGCAAAAAACCGAAGCGCATCATGCCGGAACTTACCGAGGAAGAGTCGATGGTGTACCGCGTGCTTTCCGCGGATCATCCGCTGTCGGTGGATGAGGTCATCTACAGCCTGCATGGGGCATCGGTGTCCAATGTGGCATTCCTGCTGCTGCAGCTCCAGCTCAAAGGCTGTGTCATAGAAAATGAAATGCATGCATATCTGCGTGCAGAAAGGGTGTGAGATTTTGTCTGCCAAAGCGCAAACGAAAACAAAGTCCGCAGCAAAGACCAAAAAGACGCTTGTGGTGGTGGAGTCCCCCGCCAAGGCGAAGACCATAGAGAAATACCTTGGAAGGAAATTCATGGTACGCGCTTCCATGGGGCATCTGCGCGATCTGCCGAAGAGCCAGTTCGGCATCGACGTGGAGCATGATTTCGCACCGAAATATATCAATATCCGCGGCAAAGGGGATATCATCAAGGCGCTCAAGAAGGACGCAAAACATGCGGACAAGATCTATCTCGCAAGCGATCCCGATCGCGAGGGAGAGGCGATCGCGTGGCATTTGGCGCATATTTTGGATGTCGACCCGAAGAGCGACTGCCGCATCGTGTTTCACGAGATTACGAAACCGGCCATCCAAGAGGCGGTAAAGGAACCCCGGCCCATCAGCATGGACCGGGTGGATGCCCAGCAAGCGCGCCGCATGCTGGACCGTATCGTGGGCTATAAGCTGAGCCCGCTGCTCTGGCGCAAAGTGCGGAAAGGGCTTTCCGCCGGGCGGGTGCAGTCTGTGACGGTGAAGCTGATCTGCGACCGGGAGAAGGAGATCCAGGCATTCCGCTCCGAGGAATACTGGACCATCGGATTCAAGCTCCGGAAGGGCAAGTCTCCGATGTTCGATGCGGAGCTCACCCATGTGGACGGGAAAAAGCTGGCGCTGCACAATGAACGGGAGAGCATGGATCTGGTGCGGCAGCTGGAGCAATCCGCGTTCTCCGTCAAGGAGGTCAAGAAGAGCCAGCGCCGCCGGAAGCCGTCCGCACCCTTCACGACAAGCAGCATGCAGCAGGACGCCGCGAGGAAGCTCGGCTTTACCAGCCGCAGGACCATGATGCTCGCGCAGCAGCTCTATGAGGGCTTGGAGCTTGGGAAACGCGGACCGGTCGGTCTCATCACCTATATGCGCACGGATTCCACCCGCATTTCGGAGCTGGCGCAGAAAGAGGCGCGCGATTTCCTGGCGATGAACTACGGGGCGGGCTTTGTGCCGGAGAAACCGAATATCTACAGCGCGGGCAAGAAGGCGCAGGATGCCCATGAGGCGATCCGGCCCACGAGCATCGAGCTTACGCCTGAGGCGGTGGAGCCATTTCTTTCCAAGGAACAGTGGAAGCTCTATACCCTGATCTGGCAGCGTTTCGCGGCAAGCCAGATGTCCGCCGCCATCTATGACACGATGAGCATCCAGATCGCGGCAGGGGAGCATTGCATTGCCAAAGCAAACGGCTCGCAGCTCAAATTCCCCGGCTTCACGGCGGTCTATGCGGGGGCGGATGTCACCAAGAAAGAAAAGGATGTCCTGCTTCCCGATCTGGCGGAGGGGGATGCCCTGAGCCTTGCCAAGACGCTTCCGCAGCAGCATTTCACGGAGCCTCCTGCCAGATACAACGATGCCTCCTTGGTCAAGACGCTGGAGGAAAAGGAAATCGGCAGGCCGAGCACCTATGCGCCCATCATCGAGACCATCATCGCGCGCGGCTATGTGCAGCGCGCAGACAAGCATTTCCAGCCCACGGAGCTGGGGTTCCTGGTGCTGGATATGCTGGAGGAATACTTCAAGGACATCGTGGATGTGAAATTCACGGCCGAGATGGAAAATGAACTGGACGAAATTGCGGAAGGCAAGGTGCAGAAGAACGCTTTGCTCGCGGAATTCTACACACCATTCGAGAAAACACTGGAAAAAGCGGACGAGGCCATCGGGCCTGTGGAGCTTCCGGTGGAGGAATCCGATGAAGTCTGTGAGCTTTGCGGACGGCGCATGGTCATCAAGCAGGGGCGGTTCGGCAAATTCCTTGCATGTCCCGGCTTTCCGGAGTGCCGCAATACCAAGCCCATTCTGAAGGATACGGGCGTGCTCTGCCCGAAGTGCGGCGGGAAAATCGTGGAGCGCCGCACGCGCCGTGGCAGGAGTTTTTTCGGATGCGAGAATTATCCGAACTGCGACTATACCACATGGGATGCACCGCAGCAGCAGAAATGCGAGAAGTGCGGCGCGTTCCTGCTGAAGCATCGTTACAAGAACGGGCGTGCCATGCTCTATTGCAGCAATGACGCCTGCGAGACGCGCAAGAACCATCCCATCAACGCAGAGCTGGAAAAAGCGCGGGCGAGAGCCGAGGCAAAGCGCAAGCAGGAAACGGAAGACAAGAAGTAAGGAGCTGGAGTTGGAGTTATGGACAAGCTTTTGAATACGGTCGTGCTGATGCTCGAAGGCTCTGAGATCACGCTGGAGATCTTCTTCGTCACGTTGATCCTGGCGCTCCCCATCGGCATGCTCGCGGCTTTGGGGCGATTGTCCACGATCAGGCTGCTGAGCCGCACGGTTGAGTTCTATATCTGGCTCATGCGCGGCACCCCGCTGATGCTGCAGCTCCTGTTCGTATATTTTGCGCTGCCGATGGTAGGCATTATGCTGCCGGATATCACTGCGGCGCTTCTGGCCTTCAGTCTGAATTATGCGGCCTATTTCGCGGAGATTTTCCGCGCCGGTATCCAGGCGATCCCGAAAGGGCAGTATGAGGCTGCGCAGACCTTGGGCATGACGCCCGCACAGACCATGCGGCGCATCATCCTGCCCCAAGTCATCCGCATCGTACTGCCCCCGATCAGCAACGAGACCATCAATCTGGTGAAGGATACGTCGCTGATCTATATCCTTGCGATGAACGATCTGCTGCGCGTGGCGCGCACCATCGTGCAGCGCGAGTTCGATATGACGCCCTTTGTGATTGCGGCAGTCTTTTATCTTGCCATGACATTCGTGCTGACTTGGGGGTTCAAGAAGCTGGAGGCCTATTATGGGAAATACGAAGCAGAAGGATGAGATCATGCTGAAAATGCGGAACATCCACAAGGCTTTTGGGGCAGTGGAGGTTCTGAAGGGCATTGACATCGAAGTGAAGCGCGGCGAAGTGCTGGCGATCATCGGGCCCTCCGGCTCCGGAAAAAGCACGCTGCTCCGCTGCATCAACCGTCTTTCGACCATCGATCAGGGCTCGATCGACATCAAGGGGCAGTGCCTTGCGCTGACCAAACCGTCGGGCGAGGTGGAATATGCGCGTCCGAAGGACATGCGAAAGATCCTGTCCTGCATGGGCATGGTGTTCCAGCAGTTCAACCTGTTCCCGCACATGACGGTCATGGAGAATCTGCTGGAGGCGCCCATGCAGGTCAAGAAGATGCCGCGGGAAGAGATCCAGCCGCTGGCGGAGGAACTGCTGAAAAAGGTCGGACTCTACGGGAAGCGTGATGCTTACCCGGCGAAGCTGTCCGGCGGACAGCAGCAGCGCGTGGCCATTGCAAGGGCCTTGGCGATGGAACCCGACATCATGCTCTTCGATGAGCCGACCTCGGCGCTTGACCCGGAACTGACGGGGGAAGTCCTCAAGACCATGCGGGAGCTTGCCGCGTCGCGGATGACCATGGTAGTGGTGACGCATGAGATGGCCTTTGCCCGTGAGGCAGCCAGCCATGTGATCTTCATGGCGGACGGCAATATCGTTGAGCAGGCCCCACCGGAGATTTTCTTTGAACATCCTCGGGAGGAGCGGACCAAGGCATTTTTGCAGAATATGTTGTAAGGGTGATAGGATGAAGAAGATTCTTTTTCTGTCCATATGCTTGCTCCATGTGCTCCTGCTGCCCTTTGCAGGGGGGCGGGCGGAAGCTTCGGACTTCGGTGAGCGGGTATCCGGCATGGCGGAGATCACGGGGCTGCGTGTGAGCGTACAGGACGATAAGGTACGCATCGTTGTGGATGCAGACGGGGAGGTCAGCTTCAAGACATCGGCGCTTTCCAATCCGGGACGCATCTTGGTGGATTTGCCGAATACATGGCTTTCCCCGAAGGTCGGGAAAAACACGCAGATCGACAGCGAATACGCGAAGCGGGTGCGCGTCGCGCAGCATGATAAGACGACCGTGCGGATCGTCGTAGAGACCGAGATGGGAAAAGGCCGCTACCGTGTCTTCAATTTGAGCGGGAACCGCGTCGTCATGGATTTCGGGAAGGTGGATGACGCCGCAGAATCTGCGGATGTATCCGAGAATACCTCCGCGAATACGGATGACAGCGTCGTGCCGGAGGGCGTGCCGAAGCTGGATCCGGAGGATAAGATCAATATCGCCAAGTACGAGGAGACGGACGAGGGAGACGCGGATGCCGTCGATGTGCAGATCGCCAATCTTACGGGCCTGAAAGGGCGCAGCATCACCATCGATCCCGGACATGGAGGCAGCGACTCCGGCGCCATTGGGCCGTCGGGGCTTATGGAGAAGACCGTGACGCTGAATGTTGCGATGGAGGTCAAACGCCTTCTCGAAGCGGAGGGGGCGACGGTCTATATGACGCGCACGACGGATACGGAGGTCTCCCCGAAGAAAGCACATGCCACGGATATCGAGGAACTGCAGGCACGATGCGATATCGCAAACAGAAAGAAGAGCGATATCTTCATCTCCATCCATATGGATTCCTTCAGCAGCGAAACTGCGACCGGCACAACGGGCTATTACTATGAGAAAGGCTCGAAAAAATCCTTTGAGCTGGCAGACAAGGTGCGTGCGGGGCTCATCGAGCAGATCCGCACGAAAAACCGCGGAACGCGCACCTGTAACTTCTATGTCGTGCGTCACACGGACATGCCCGCGACGCTGGTGGAGGTGGCGTTCATCTCCAATCGGAGGGAAGAGGCTCTGCTGAATTCCAAGGCAGGTATCCTCAAAGCGGCGCAGGGCATTGTGGATGGCATCGCGGATTATTTTGGATAAAATAGGGAAAGAAGTGTTGAGCGCTATGGCAAAGATCATTTTGACGGGCGACCGTCCCACGGGGCGGCTGCATGTGGGGCACTATGCGGGTTCTTTGAAGGGACGCGTGGAACTGCAGAATTCGGGCGAATACGATAAGATTTTCATCATGATTGCGGATGCCCAGGCTCTGACCGATAATTTCGACAATCCGGAGAAAGTGCGGCAGAATATCCTGGAGGTCGCGCTGGACTATCTCTCCGTGGGCTTGGACCCGGCAAAGTCTACGCTTTTCATCCAGTCGCAGATTTCCGAGTTGACGGAGCTTACCTTCTTCTATATGAATCTCGTGACCGTTTCGCGCCTCCAGCGCAATCCGACGGTGAAATCCGAGATACAGATGCGGAATTTCGAGGCGAGCATCCCGGTCGGGTTCTTCTGCTATCCCATCAGCCAGGCAGCGGACATCACGGCGTTCAAGGCGACCACCGTGCCGGTGGGCGAGGATCAGCTTCCGATGCTGGAGCAGACCAAGGAGATCGTGCGCACCTTCAACCGCATCTATGGCGAGACACTGGTGGAGCCGGATATCCTGCTGCCGAAGAACAAGGCGTGTCTGCGGCTTCCCGGTACGGACGGCAAGGCGAAGATGAGCAAGTCCCTCGGGAACTGCATCTATCTTGCGGATGACGAGAAGACGGTCGAGGCGAAGATCAAGGATATGTATACGGATCCCGAGCACATCCGTGTGAGCGATCCCGGGCATATCGAAGGCAACGCGGTATTCACCTATTTGGATGCGTTCAGCAAGCCGGAGCATTTCGCGGAGTATCTGCCGGACTATGCGAGTCTTGACGAGCTCAAGGAGCACTATCAGAAGGGCGGACTGGGGGATGTGAAGATCAAGAAGTTCCTCACGAAGATCATGCAGGAGGAACTCGCTCCCATCCGTGCACGCCGCAAAGAATACGAGAAAGACATCCCCGCTGTCTATGAGATATTGCGGAAGGGCAGCGAGGCAGCGAGAGCCGTTGCGGCGGAAACCCTTTCGGATGTCAAGCGGGCCATGAAGATCGATTATTTTGCGGACAGCGAGCTGATGAAAGCGCAGTCAGAGAAGTATCGCGGATAGGTGGGAAAGGCACCCTGTTCCTGCATGTATCGGATGGGACCCGAATCCATGCAGGCAGGAGGTGATGGCGATGACGGAACTCATGACAGTCATCGGGAATTATGGCTTTCCGATGGGCGTGACAGCGTTCCTGCTCGTGCGCATCGAGAGCAAGCTGGGGCAGCTCAACGAGAGCATTCAGCTGCTCACGAAAGCTATAGACCGAAGGTAGCTGCAAAACGGGATTGGCGGGCGGTTCATGTCGATGGGCAGGATTGCCCAACCGAAGTTCAAACAGAGGAAGGGTGGGGTTGCCCGGTGCGTTCTATGGATGATCTGGCGGCAGGGATTCTGCTTTCTGCGGGGCTGCTGCTTTGTTTGCCGCATACGGCGGAGGCGTCGGACGCAGAAGTGCCTGTGAGGACAGTGTCGGCAGAGCACACTGCGGATCGTACGCTTCGCCAGCCAACGGGAAAACGGCGGCAGGCGGCGGAAGCAGAGGAGGCCGTGAAGGAAGCAGTGAAGGCAAAAGAGGTCAGCGCTGCGAATCAGGCTCCGGCCAAGGAACAGGGGGAAGCGATCATGCAGAAATTCAACGTGCGGCTGACATGGCCGGTCTATCCGAGCGCCGTGCGCTATCAGGTTGTCGTGCTGCGAAACAATGATCCGTCTTCGGAAAACATTGTATTGACCAAGGAGTACGTCTTCAGTAACGGTATGGATATCGATCTCTCAGCTTTTGGGGAACAGGCGATGGACTTCTATTGGGTCGTATGTCCGCTGACTTTTGAAGGGACAGGGATGGCTCCTTTTTCCGCACCGAAGCCCATACGGGGGCAGCTCGTCAATTCCCCGGCGCCGCTGGTGACCACGGAATTCGAGAAGATGGATTACTTTCCGCTCTACCCTGTCTTTTCCTGGATACCCTATCGGGGTTCCAAGCAGCACGAACTTCAGGTCATCCGGCACAAAACGTCAGGCGATGAAGTGATTTTCCGCGGCATCGCGGGGGAAACGGACTACTATTCGGACAGCGGCTATACCGATCCGGGCGCCTACAGCTGGCGTGTCCGCGCCGTTTCGTCGGAGGGGCGGGCCGTCAGCGAGTGGTCGGAGCCTCAGCAGTTCCGGGTCACCCAGCCCGTCACGGTTGCGGCGCTCGGGGACAGTATCACCCACGGAGGCGGCGCGATGTGCACCCCGCCGGGCTATACAATTTACAACTGGGAGACCTACTCCGAGGTTCCCGTCAAGAATTTGGGGTTCAGCGGAGATCCGACCTATGCGATGTATGAGCGGTTCGATAGGGATGTGCTGCCCTTCCATCCCAAAATCCTCGTCATCATGGGCGGTGTGAACGATTTTCGGCTGGGGACGCCTGCGCAGGACAGCATTTTTTACCTGGAGCAGATGCGGGAGAAATGTCTTGCGAATGACATCATTCCCGTCTTTGCGACCGCTACGCCGGTCAATCCCGTGCTTATGGATCTGCGAGGCATCCTCGACTCCGCCGCGGAGGACTGGAAGCTCAACCAGCAGCAGCTCAATGCGTGGGTCATGAGCCAGCCCTATCATATCGATACCGCAAGCACCGTGACCGACGAAGAAGGCTTTTTGCTCGATACATCGGACGGACTGCATCCGAATCAGGAGGGGAAACGGCGCATCGGAAAGGCGATATCCGATTATCTGCTGGAAACCTTTCCGATGATTGTGCGCAAAAGGCAGGCTGTTTCTGAAAATTGACGAATTTTTCGTTCCGATGATTCATTTACATGTGGAAAAAACGAGCGCCTTACGCTATAATTTGTTTGTAGTGCGGCAAGTTGTTGGGCATTTGCTATACCGGCCGGCAAAAGACTGTGCTGCTTTGCGGCGGGATTGAGGAGGATGTTTTTTGGATATCAAAGATACAGTGGAGCAGGCCATTCTGGAGGCTGCGCGGGGAGCGATGAAGGACGGGGTGTTTCCGGAGGGGGAACTGCCGAAGGTCGCGCTGGAGGTGCCGCCCCAGAAGGAATTCGGGGATTTCGCGACGAATTTCGCGATGCAGTCGGCACGGGTGTTCCATCGGAGTCCGAAGCAGATTGCGGAGGAGTTGGTGAAGCGCATGGCGGGCGATTGGCTGGAGCGTGCGGAAATCGCCGGACCGGGATTCATCAATTTCCATTTGAGATCCCATGTGGTCTATGATGCCTTCGGGCGGATACTGGAGGCAGGGGATGCCTATGGGCAGCTTGCGCCGAAGGGGAATCAGCCGATCCAAGTGGAATATGTGAGCGCGAATCCGACGGGCCCCTTGCATGTGGGACATGGGCGCGGCGCAGCGGCAGGCAGCGCTATCGTGAATCTTCTGCGTGCGGCAGGGTATGCCGTGGAAAGCGAGTACTATATCAATGACGCGGGCAATCAGATGGAGAATCTGGCGCGCTCGGTGAATGCGCGGTATCTGGAGCTTTTGGGACAGAATGTGGAGTTTCCGGAGGACGGTTATCATGGCGCGGATATCCGGGAGACGGCGGAACGCATCATCAAGCGGGACGGGGATCAGTACCTCTCGATGAACGAGGAAGAGCGGCTGGAGCTTTTCAAGGATCTTGCCTATCGGGAGAAATTGGCCGCCCTGAAGGAGGACTTGGAGGATTTCCAGGTGACCTTTGACAAGTGGTTCAGCGAACGGACGCTGCACCCCGATGCGGTGCGGGAGGCTGTGGAGGCGCTGGAGAAGAACGGCACGATCTATGAGAAGGACGGGGCGCTCTGGCTGAAATCCACGGAATACGGCGATGACAAGGACCGTGTGGTGATCCGCGACAATGGCGTGCCGACGTATCTGGCGGCGGATATCGCCTATCACCGCAACAAGTTCGAGCGGGGCTTCGGCACGCTCATCAATCTCTGGGGCGCGGATCATCATGGATATGTGTGCCGCGTCAAGGCATCGATGAAAGCTCTGGGCTATGATCCGGATCATCTGAAAATCCTGCTGCTTCAGATGGTGAGCCTCTATCGCGGCGGCGAATTGGTGAAAATGTCGAAGCGCACGGGGGAGAGCGTGACCTTGCGGGAGCTCATGGAGGAAGTCGGGACGGACGCGGCGCGGTATTTCTTCCTCATGCGTTCCCTGGACAGCCAGCTGGATTTCGATCTGGATCTGGCGAAGAAGAAGTCGAATGAGAATCCGGTTTACTATATCCAGTACGCGCATGCGCGCATCATGAGCATCTTCCGTCAGGCGAAGGAAACGGGGCTGGCGCTCGGCAAGGAGCCGAAGCTTTCGCTGCTCACGGATGAGACGGAAACGGAGCTCATCCGCAAGATTGAGGAGTATGAGGAAGAGGTGGACAAGGCTGCCGCGGAATACGCGCCGCAGCGTATTGCGCGCTATGCTTATGACTTGGCGGCGCTGTTCCACAGCTTCTATAATAAGTGCAGGATCATGGGCGTGGATGCGGAGCTGGCAGAGGCAAGGCTCGCGCTGGTGACTGTGACGGCGCATGTGATCCGTCATGCGCTTGGGATTCTGGGCGTTTCTGCCCCGGAAAGAATGTAGAGCATAAAGAAGGGAGATTTTATTGGATGAAGATGGATTTTGCGAACAGCTCTGAGATGGATGTGGCCTACCATGTGCTCACAAAAGAGGGCCATACCATGTACTACAAGGATTTGGTGCTGGAAGTCATCAAGCTCAAGCGCAAGCCTGTGCAGTCCATGTCAGCAGCTATTTCGGAGGTCTATACCCATATCAATATGGACAGCCGTTTCCACTATGAGGGGGAAGGACAGTGGGGGCTTACCGAATGGAACCCGCCCGAGGTGAAGCGCACCCACGCATCCTCCCGTGCTGCCGGGACGAAGAGCGCGGGGAAGTCGACGCGCCGCAAGGAAAAGCTGTTTGAAAGCATTCAGGAATGAGCGGGAGGATTCTTTGATATGGCAAAGTATATTTTCGTGACCGGCGGTGTGGTGTCTTCTTTGGGAAAGGGAATCACGGCCGCCTCCCTTGGGCGCTTGCTGAAGAGCCGCGGCATCAAGGTAACGATCCAGAAATTCGACCCCTATATCAATATCGACCCGGGCACGATGAGCCCTTATCAGCATGGCGAGGTTTTTGTGACGGAGGATGGCGCGGAAACGGACCTCGATCTGGGCCATTATGAGCGCTTTATCGACATCAACCTTTCGAAGCGTTCCAATATCACGACGGGAAAGGTATATTCGACCGTGCTGAACAAGGAGCGCAAGGGCGATTATCTTGGCAGCACGGTGCAGGTCATCCCGCACATCACGAATGAGATCAAGCAGCGCGTCTATGATGTGGCAGCAGCGGATGGCGCGGACGTGGTTATCACGGAGATCGGCGGTACGGTGGGCGACATCGAAAGCCTGCCCTTTTTGGAGGCTATCCGTCAGGTCAAGAAAGAGGTCGGCAAATACGATACGCTCTATATCCATGTGACATTGCTGCCCTATATCTCTGCGGCAGGGGAACTCAAGACCAAGCCGACGCAGCACAGCGTGAAGGAATTGCGCGCCATCGGGATCCAGCCGGATATTTTGGTGTGCCGTGCGGATCAGCCGATTTCAAAGGATATGCGCGAAAAGATCGCGTTGTTCTGCGATGTGGATGCGAATGCCGTCATCGAGAACCGCACGGCTTCCACCATTTACGAGGTTCCGCTGATGATGCAGCAGGAAGGGCTGGACAAGATCGCACTGGAAAAGCTGCACATGGATTACAGTCCTGCGAATATGAGCGAGTGGGAAAAGCTGGTCTACAAGATCAACCATCCGGAAAAGAAGGTCAAGATCGCTGTGGTCGGCAAGTATGTGGAATTGCCGGATGCCTATATCTCCGTGACGGAGGCTCTGCATCACGCGGGCATTGCGAATGACGCATTCGTGAAGATCCAGTGGGTGAACGCGGAGAAAATCGAGGCTGCGGATACGGATCTCGATGAGGTGTTCGTGGGCTGCAAGGGGATTCTGGTGCCGGGCGGCTTTGGGGACCGGGGGGTCGAGGGCAAGATCCGTGCCATCCAGTATGCGCGTGAGCATAAGCTCCCGTTCCTCGGGCTGTGCCTCGGCATGCAGTGCGCGGTCATTGAGTTCGCGCGCCACGTCTGCGGCATGGCGGACGCGCACAGCACGGAGTTCAATCCGGAGACCGGGCATCCCGTGATCGCCCTCATGGATTCGCAGCTCGGTGTTGTGGACAAGGGCGGCACGATGCGCCTGGGGGCATATCCCTGCAAGATCACGGAGGATACGCATACGGCGGAGGCCTATGGGAAGCCGGAGGTGCAGGAGCGTCACCGCCATCGCTTCGAGTTCAACAATGACTATCGGCAGCAGCTCACGGATAGGGGCATGGTCATTGCGGGAACCCTGCCGGATGACAGTCTGGTGGAGGTCGTGGAGGTCAAGGATCATCCATGGTTTGTGGGCTGCCAGTTCCATCCGGAGCTGAAATCCCGCCCGAACCATCCCCACCCGCTCTTCCGCGACTTCGTAAAAGCCTCACTGCAGGTAACGGCGCAAAAATAAAAGGATATCATGTGAATCCTCGCAGAAAATTTTTCTGCGAGGAAGTTTTTTCTTGGCAGGAATTCCCTTTCTCTTAGCGAACTATGAGAGTATAGGGTAGTGGATTTGCAGATTTTGCAGGAAGGAGGGAGTCCGGTGCTTCTCGATACGATTTGCGCGGTGGCGCTTTATTGCCAGCGTTGCGGACAGGTCCATATCCAGGATGTTCCGTATTTCATTGGTCAGGGTGAACGTGTCTTGCGCTGCCCGAACTGCTCGCATGAGCAGGCGGAAATTGCGCTGCGGCCGCAGAAGGGGCTTGTGCTGAGGATTCCCTGCGGTGTCTGCGGGACGGAGAACCGATTCGGCTATTCCATGCAGCAGCTTCGGAAGCTCCGCTTTGAAAAAATCTACTGCCATGGGGATCAGTTTGAGCTTGGATATATCGGGCGCTGGCAGACCATCGCGGAATTCCTGGACTTCAATGCGGCGGAGTTCGATGCGCTCCATCCGGGCGAGGGAGATAATTTCATGGCGAAACAGCAGATTTTGCTGGAGGCGGTGAACCGCGTGCATGATCTGGCAGAGGCACGCCAGTTTTCCTGCCCTTGCGGGAGCCATGAATTTTCTGCGGGCATCGTGGAGGACTCCATTCTGCTGGAATGCGTGAGGTGCGGAAGCTATGCGATGCTCCGTGCGGAGTGTACGGAGGACCTGCAGCGCCTGCTGCCGGGGATGGAATTGAACTTCTTGCAGCCGGATATGATCTGGAACAGATAACGGCAGGAATCGAATAGGGCAAATGAGCCGAAAGGACTCTCGGGGGCAGTCATTGTCAGGGGAGTCCTGTTTTTGGCGTGAACAGGGGAATGGGAAAAGGATGCACTCACTTTTGGCAGCATTGCTGCAGGATTCGTTGATACGGGATGTCAGGAATTGTTTTGCGGGAAATACGCAGTCGCTGGTTTATGGGCTGGCGGGGTCGCAGAAGCATGCGGTGTTCGCGGCGTGCTATGCCGACGCGCCGCGCCCCTTGATCCTTTTGACGCATCAGCATGAGAGCCTTTCGGACTGGCGGCAGGATCTCCATGCGCTGCTTCCAGATACGGAGGTGCTGGAGCTGCCGGAGCTGGATGCCATGGATGTGCAGGCGACGGCGAAGGGCATCGAACTTTCCGCGCGCCGTATGGAGGTGCTTGGGCACCTGATGCGCGGGGAGAACTGCATCGTGCTGGCCGAGGCGGCCGCTGCCGTCCAAAAGGGCATGAGCCGTGCGGAATTCGAGCGCATGAGCATTTCGATTTCCCTGGGGGATGTCCTGCCAAGGGAAACGCTGCTGGAGCGGCTGGTGCAGCTTGGTTATGAGCATGCGCCCGAGGTGGAGCGGATCGGGCAGTTCAGCGCGCGTGGAGGGATCGTGGATGTCTTTCCGGTCAATTCCCTGGTCCCGCAGCGGATCGAGTTCTTCGATGATGAGGTGGATTCAATCCGTGATTTTGACGCGGAATCGAAGCGCTCCATCCGCAATGTGAGCAGAATCTCCATCTTTCCGTTGGCGCAGACAGACAAGGGCGGAAGGCCGGAGCTGTTCCTGAATTATCTGTCGGAGGGCGGGACGGTGATCTTCGATGAGCCGATGCGCATCCGCGAGCAGGTCCGAAAGCTTACGAAGGAGAATCCGGAAATACGGAAGAATATTTTCCGATGGGAAGATTTGCTGGAGGCGGCGGCAGAGCATAATGTCATTTACGCGGCATGGATGCTGCAGCAGATCCATGGGGCGGAGCCAAGGAATGATATCGGGTTCACCGTCACGAGCATGACGCCGTTCCAGCGGCAGATGAACCTGTTCGAGGATGAGGCAGGCCGATGGCTTTCGCAGAAATATAAAACGCTGGTGCTGCTGGGGGACAGGCAGAAGCTGGACAATCTGCATGATCTGCTGGCGAGGAGAGGCATCGCGTCCGCAGAGCTGCCCGCGGGGAATCTGCCTTCAGACCGCCGGCTGAATCTTCAGGTCGGCGACTTTTCCACGGGGTTTGAACTGGCTTCGGCGAAGCTGGTCGTGGTGACGGAAAAGGATATTTTCGGCAGGCAGAAGAAACGCATGCCACGCGCCGCGGCGAGTTCGGGGGAAAGGATCGCTCATTTCCGTGATATCAAGCCGGGCGATTATGTGGTGCATGTGAACCACGGCATCGGGAAGTATCTGGGGGTGGAAACCCTGGAAGTGGGAGGAGTCCACAAGGATTATCTGCACATCAAGTATGGCGGGGACGACAAGCTCTTCGTGCCTACGGATCAGGTGCAGTATCTCCAGAAATATATCGGCGGCGAGGGGGAGATCCCGCGCCTGCATCGCATGGGCGGCACGGAATGGATGAAGGCAAAGGCAAGGGCCAAGGCATCGGTCGAGGATATTGCCCACAAGCTCATTGATATCTACGCGCGCCGCAAAAAGGCGGAGGGCTTTGCGTTTTCGGCGGATGACAACAGCCAGCGGGAGTTCGAGGATGCTTTCCCCTATGAGGAGACGCCGGATCAGCTTCAGGCCATCGCGGAGATCAAGGCGGATATGGAAAAGCCGAAGCCGATGGATCGTCTGCTCTGCGGCGATGTGGGCTTCGGGAAGACGGAGGTGGCACTGCGGGCGGCTTATAAGGCGGTCATGGACGGCAAGCAGGTGGCGGTCCTCGTGCCTACGACGGTGCTCGCACAGCAGCATTATCAGACCTTCCGTCAACGATTCATGGAGTTCGGCCCGAATATCGATGTAATCTGCCGCTTCCGCACGGCGAAGGAGCAGCGGGAGACGCTTGCGAAGACGGCGGAGGGCAAGGTGGACATCCTCATCGGCACCCATGCCATTCTGAATCAAAAAAAGGTGCAGTTCAAGGATTTGGGACTTTTGATCGTGGATGAGGAGCAGCGTTTCGGCGTGAAGCAGAAGGAGAAGATCCGAAGCCTTGCCGACGGCATTGATGTGCTCACGCTTTCCGCGACGCCGATCCCGAGGACGCTCCACATGTCTCTGGTGGGTGCGCGCGATATGAGCGTCATCGAGACGCCTCCTGCGGAGCGGTTCCCGGTGCAGAGCTATGTGGTGGAGAACCGGGACACGGTGCTCGCGACGGCAATCAAGCGTGAGATGAAGCGCGGCGGGCAGATTTATTTCATTTACAACCGTGTGGAGACCATTGAGCGCATGCGGGCCCATTTGGAGGAGATCGTGCCGGAGGCCCGCATCCAGACGGCGCATGGGCAGATGCCGGAGGAACTGCTGGAGCGCGTGATGATGGATTTCTATGAGGGCTCCTATGATATCCTTTTGGCAACCAGCATTGTGGAAAACGGGCTGGATGTGGCAAACGCGAATACGATCATCATCTACAATGCGGATCATTTCGGGCTTTCGCAGCTCTACCAGATGCGGGGACGCGTGGGGCGGTCGCATCGGATGGCTTTCGCATATTTCGTCTATCAGGCGGATAAGGTGCTGACGGAGACGGCGGAGAAGCGGCTGCAGGCCATGAAGGAGTTCGCGGAACTGGGGGCGGGCTTCAAGATCGCGATGCGGGATCTGGAGATCCGGGGCGCGGGAAATCTCCTGGGCTCCCAGCAGCATGGGCACATTGCGAGCGTGGGGTTTGAGATGTATTGCAGGCTGCTGGAGGAAGCGGTGGATGCGCTGCAAGACAAGCGCCCCGTGGAGCAGAAGCCAGATCCGTCCATTTCCATCCAGGTGGAAGCCTATATCGACGGCGGCTATATCAGCGATGCGATGCACAAGATGGAAATTTACCAGCGCATTGCGGCGATCCGCAAGGATGAGGAAATCAAGCAGCTTTTGGATGAGCTCGTCGACCGGTTCGGGGAACCGACCGCAACCGTCATGAACCTTCTGGCGGTGGCACGCGTCAAGAACTATGCGAGGGATTTGGGAGTGAAATCCCTGCAGGAAAAACAGGATGTTCTGGAACTGACGCTCTGGGAAAAGCATGCCATCAAGGCAAGGATGCTGCAGAAGCTCGCTGCCGTCCTTGGGCGCAATGTGAAGATCCTGCCCTTGCAGCATATGATCCGCATCCGCCTTGTTCCGCAGTACAAAAAGAAGATACTGGGACTCGCGACGCGCGCCCTCATGCTGCTCGCAGGAGATGAAACGGCGTTCGTGCCGAAGCAGAAGAAAGCTGTGCGCAAGGCAGCGGCAAATGCCTGACCGCACAGGATGATTCCCATAAAATGTACAAGAGACAGATGTCGATGAATCGGGGAGGGTGATGGCATTGGAACCGATGAAAATGACAGATCGGATTCGTAGGCTTCGGAACCGAATACTGGCGGAGCCGGGATATGTGTCGATAGAACAGGCACGTATTTTCACGCGCGTGTATCGGGAGCATGAACAGGAGCCGAGGATATTGGTGCGGGCGATGGCCCTTCGGGCGGCGCTGACGGAAATGGCAATCAGCATTGATCCGGAGGAACTGATCGTGGGGAACTGCACGGCAGGCATCGGTGCAGGCGCGATATTCCCGGAACGTGCCAGCGGTCGGGCGGACAAAGCCGCAGGGACGCTTCATGCAAGTGCGCAGGACACCTTTGAAATGCGTGAGGAGGATAGCAGGGAATTCCGTGAAGACATCCTCCCTTATTGGAAGGGAAAATCCCTGGCGGATGAACTCAAGCGCCGCTGTGGGAAGGAAATCAGCTCCATCTCGCAAGTCGTGAAGTTCCACCCGATGGATACGGCGCAGGGGAGTATCTGCCCGAACTGCGCAAAGTGGCTTTCCATGGGGCCGGCAGGACTTCGGCATGAGGCGGAAGCGCATTTCAACTATGTGCAGGAAAAGGAACTGCTGGAATTCTACCATGCGGTTTCCATCACGATGGAGGGTGTCCAGACGTTCATGCAGCGCTATGCGAGGCTTGCATGGGAAATGACGCGCACACAGAATCTGAGCGCGAAGCGCAGGCGTGATCTCCTTCAGGTGGCGGCAAATTGCGAGGCGCTTGCCGAGCGGCCGCCGGGAAATTTCTATGAGGCGGTGCAGTCTCTTTGGTTTCTTTTCGTCGTTCTGCAGATGGAGTCGAATGCTTCGTCCTTTTCGCCGGGGCGGCTGGATTTCTTTCTGCGTCCTTACTATGATGGGGGTGTATCGAGCGGACGCCTGGATGCGCAGCAGGCTTTGGAGATTCTGGAATGCCTCTGGCTCAAATTCAATCAGGTGTTCTATGTGCAGATGCAGGGAAGCGCGAAGGGCTTCAACGGCGTCCCGGTTGATTTTCATGTCGTGGTGGGGGGACAGGATGCGCACGGAGAGGATTTCGTCAATGAGCTGTCCTATCTCTGCCTGAAGGCGCAGGAGCAGCTGAGACTCCCGCAGCCGCATCTTTCCGTGCGCCTGCACGAGAATACGGGGCGGGGGCTCCTGAAGCTGGCCGTTCGCGGTGCAGTAAAAGGCAATGTGCTGCAATTTCTCAATGACAAAGCGGCAATCTCGGCATTGCAAGAGCTCGGTGTTTATGACAGGGATGCCTGCAGCTACGCGGTTGCGGACTGCGCAGCGCCGATCCCGCAGGGCAGGTGCCTTGATGGGAACGGCGAGGCCACGTTCCATCTGCACAAGGCATTGGAGCTTGCGCTCAACGGAGGCAGGTCGCTGCCGGATGGGAAGAAGCTGGGCAGGGACTATGGTTCCTTGACGGATTATGAGGCCTACGGGGATCTGGAGGAAGCTCTTCGCCGCCAACTGGATGATTTCATGGCAAGGATGGCGAGAACCTGCCATCAGATGGAAAAGGTGAAGAAAGAACTTTTTCCCATGCCGTTCCTTTCCGCTGTGACCGATGACGGACTGATCCGCGGCATGGATGTGACACAGGGCGGCGCCCGCTATAATTTCTCCGGCATCCGGATGGCGCAGATCGAGAATCTGGCGGACAGCCTTGCGGCCATCAAGCATCTGGTGTATGATGAGAAGAGCGTGAGCCGCGAGGAACTTCTCTGTGCGCTTCGGGATGATTTCGAGGGGCATGAGGATCTTCGCGCACGGCTTTTGCACCAAGTCGCGAAATATCGGAACGGTGCGGACTGGGTGGTCGCCATCGGCGCGAAGTGGGCGAAGTATTTTCATGCGCGTCTCGGAACCTATACGAACTATCGGGGAGGTTCCTATCGTACGGGCATGTACGCCATGTCCGCGCATGTGCCGATGGGCGGGGATGCGGGCGTCTCATCGGACGGCAGAAAGGCGGGTACGCTTTTGACGGACGGCCGGATACGGGTTTTCTGCCGAGAGGATATCACCGGTGCGGCAGAGGACTTGAAGTCCATAGCGAAGCAGGATAAGGCATTGCTCGCGAATGCCCTGATCAGTGTGGAATTTCCTCCCGGGCGCATTGAGACGGGAGAGGGCATCGAGGAGGCTGCTGCGCTCCTGCGCACTTTTGTGGAGCTTGGGCTTCCGCATCTTCGCCTCCGTGTGGAGAGAGGAGCAGCTCCACGCAAACGCCGCCCGATTTATTTGGAGCAGAAGTGCATCCGCTGCGGCGCATGTGTGCAGGAATCGGAGTGCGGCGGCATCACGCGGCGGGAGGATGGCGGCATCTGCCTTCACGCGGAGCAGGCGGAGGATTGGTCATCCATATTGGCGATCTGTCCTGCAGGGGCATTGGCATGGGATGCTCCGGAGGATGACAAAGGTTAGTTTTGAAGAAGGCGGGGGAATATATGAAAAAAATCGTATTGTGCTTGATGCTTGTTTTGGGAGTGATTTCTGCGGGATGCTTTGCGGCCGGGGTGACTGGAAAAGGAGAGGATAAAGTGGCGAATCCGACTGCGGTGATTGAGACGAACAAGGGGACTATTGAGATCGAGCTTTTTGCGGACAAGGCTCCGAAGACAGTGGAGAATTTTGTGGCGCTGGCGAAGAAGGGCTTTTATGATGGGGTGATTTTCCACCGCGTCATCGACGATTTCATGATCCAGGGCGGCGATCCGACCGGGACGGGTATGGGCGGCCCGGGATATGAGATTCCCGACGAGTTCCATCCGGATCTGAAGCATGACTCGGCGGGCATCCTGTCCATGGCAAACGCGGGCCCGAACACGGGCGGCTCGCAGTTCTTCATCACGCTGGTGAAGACGCCTTGGCTGGATGGAAAACATGCGGTGTTCGGCAAGGTCGTGAAGGGCATGGATGTTGTGAAGGCCATTGGCAGGGCGGAAACGGATTTTTCCGACCGTCCGCTGGAGAATATCGTGATGAAGAAGGTTACGATCAAGGGTGCGGATTGATGCATGCCTATACCTATATTCTGGCCTGCGTGGACGGCACGCTCTATACGGGCTGGACGAACAATCTGGAAAAGCGTCTGGCAACGCACAATGCAGGGCGCGGCGGGAAGTATACGCGTTCACGGCTTCCCGTGCGGCTGGTCTACTATGAGGAATTCGAGGAAAAGACGGAGGCCCAGCGCAGGGAGTGGCAGATCAAGCAGCTTTCACGCAGGGAGAAATTGAAATTGGTGGCAGCCGCTGAAAAATGAATCAAAAAGATGCTGCGAAGGAAGGGCACGGAAAGGGTGCCGACCTTCGCAGCATCGTTTTACTATGGAATCTTAGCGAATCAAGCCCATAAGGGCGCAGATGAGGTTAGTTTTCTATGCGCATTCTATGGGCACAGCGGAAAGGATTTCTTCGGCCATTTCGTAGGAGAAGCGGGCAGAGGTCAGATCTGTGAGCTCCGCAAGCCGTATCTCCACCGTTTCGGGAGGCAGCAGCAGGGGGAGCGTGACCTGTTCGGCATAGGTGCCCTCCTCGCTTTGGATTTCGTTTTGGCGGAGCCAGTTTTCTACGGTGGCAAGCAGGCTGTAGTCCACCGTAATCCGGACGCGGCGCAGGGGCATCATCCGCACCGCCTGCGCGGCTTGGATGCCAAGCACGGCCGCATGGCCGTAGGCGCGGATGAGTCCGCCCGCTCCCAGCTTGATGCCTCCGAAATAGCGCGTGACGACAATGACGATATCCGTCAGCCCGTTTTTCTTGATGGCTTCCAGGATGGGATTGCCCGCTGTTCCTCCCGGCTCGCCGTCATCGTTGGATTTCTGCTTTGTTCCCTTTTCGCCGAGTACCCATGCGGAGCAGTTATGGCGCGCATCAAAATATTTTTTTTTCATCTGTTGGATGAATTCCCTGGCCTCTTCCTCGCTTTCCGCATGGGATACATGAGTGATGAAGCGGGATTTCTGTATTTCATAGGAAGCTTCTGCGCTGCCTTTGATGGTTTTGTAGGAGTTCATGGAGACGATTCCCTTTCTTCTTCAAATAAATTTTGCCAGACTATAGATTTTCTGCGTTTTTTATAGTATTCTTTAGGGGAACTTTTGCCGTGGAAGGCGTTGGTTGAAAAGATTTTGGGAAGGCAGTGAGGCCCGTGGATGGAAACAAGATGAACAGGGGGCTGAAAAATCGGCATTTGCAGCTGATTTCTCTTGGAGGCGTGATCGGCAGCGGCTATTTCCTTGGCACCGGCTATGTACTGGAGCAGGCGGGGCCTGCCTCCGTTCTGGCATACCTTTTGGGCGGCTCTATCGTGCTGGCTGTCATGCTCTGCCTTGCGGAGCTGGCCGTGGAGAAGCCGGTGTCCGGTTCTTTCGTGACCTACGCGAAGGAGCATATTTCCCCGACCTGGGCCTGCGGCGTGGGTTGGGCCTATTGGATGACATGGATTGCCTATGTGCCGTCGGAAATGATCGCGGCAGGCATCATCATGAACAATTTTCTGCCCGAAGTCAGCCAGCTGTGGTGGGCAGTCTTCTTTGGGCTGCTCGTGACCGCCATCAATCTGTTCCGTGTGGACAAGTTCGGCGAAAGCGAGTTCTGGCTGGCGATCATCAAGATCGTGGCGCTGCTGGGCTTCATCGTCGTGGCGGGGCTCATTGCCTTGGGGCTCATCGGTGACGGCGGATATCTCGGGACAAGCGTGCTTCTGGGATATGGCGGCTTTGCGCCGAATGGTTATTGGGCCATTGTGCTCACGATGGTCATCATCCTCGTGAATTTTCAGGGCACGGAAATCATCGGGCTTGCGGCAGGCGAGTGTGCCCAGCCGGAAAAAAGCATCCCGATCGCGGTGCGTAATGTGACATGGCGCATCATCGCGCTCTATATCATTCCGATTTCCCTGCTCATCACCATTTTGCCATGGAATGAAGCGAGCCTGGAGGAAAGCGTATTCGCGGCGGCTCTGTCGGCCCACGGATTTTCAGGGCTGGGTTCCGTTTTTGCCTTCGTGATCCTCACGGCGGCGATTTCCTGCTCGAATTCGGGGCTTTACGGCGCGGCGCGTGCGCTCTATGCGTTGTCGCGCATGGACATGGCACCGAAATTCTTAGGGGGTCTCAGCGAAAACGGAATGCCGTCCAAGTCGATCCTCGTTTCGATCTGTACCTGTTGGCTGGTCATTCTGCTTTATGCAATGGATCCGGATTCTGCGATCTATGCGTACCTGCTTGCGGTTTCCGGCTTTACGGGCGCAATCGCATGGATTTCCATCTGCTGGAGCCAGTATCGCTCCCGTAGGAAGCATATTGCCGAGGGAACGGAGGGCACACTTCGCTATAAGACGCCGCTTTTTCCCTATATCTCCCTGTTCGGCATCTGGGTGCAGGTATTCTGTCTGGCTGTCCTGGCCTTTACGCCGGATCTTCGCGAGTCGCTTTATGTCGGGGTGCCGCTTCTCGTATTGCCGATGATATGGTACCGTCTTCGGCAAAAGAAGCGCGAAATGATGGAAGCCAGATGAGCTTTTGTTAGTTGTTTGCCTTGCCGGGCATATCGTCCTCCGGTATCGCAAGCTGGTTCCGGATGCCGGAGATTTCATCGGCAATGAAGAGCTCCTCGGGCGACTCGCGGATCATGATCTGCTGCAAGGCGCGGCTTTGCTCGGCAGGATCGTCCGTCAGGATATGAACGGGGTCCGATGCGGCGCGGCTCAATGTGATGGTGCGGCACTGCGCCTCGATATAGCCTGCGGCCTTTTGGTTGAGGGAGATGCAGAGATCATAGCATTCGTCGCCGAGCTCCTGCGGCGGCGTGAGCCCGTAGACGCGGTCACGCAGGAGGCGGGAGTCCTCTTCCAGCTGTTTGAGCCGGACATAGGCGGTTTGGATGTCGATGTTCTGCTCTTTGAAATTTTCAAGGATATTGTGGTACCATTGCCAGTTATGGTCCATTTCATCGACGTTTTTTTGATATTCGGCATACCAGTCCGTAAAGATTTTTTGCTGCTGCTGGAGCTCATATTTCCGTGCTTCGCTCATGACAGGCTGGTTGGACTGCCGTTGGTTCGCAAAATAGGCGATGCCGGCGACGAGCAGCAGTGTGAGACAGAAGCATCCGAAAATCTTTCGGTTCGGGATATAGTGGTAAAGAAGCGCCAGCAGCGCGAGGCACAGCAGAGCCAACAGATAAACGAGCATAATGAGTTCTCCTTAAAATTCTGTATTTCCTGTATTTTATCATAATCGGACGGGAATGGAAACAGAGCGCAGCGGTTCCTTTGGAAGTTTTGCGAAAGGCACTGGTATTTTCCGGGAGGAACGGGTACAATAGACAGCAGGGGGTGCATGCATGGGGATGCGTTATCGGTGGTTCGACAAAGAAGAGAACCATGTGGATGAATATGGCTTGAGAAAAAGCCGTGCAGAATGGGATCGGGAGGATGATGGGCAGAAACCGCGGCGGATGTTTTCCCATGGGGAAATCACGGGGATGGTGCTGGCCTCTGTCTTGCTCCTGTACAGCCTGTTTGCCGGGGATATTCCCATGCTGTTTTTCGCGCTGTCCTTTTTGATCTTTATGGGACGGCGGCTTACGGCGCTGATGGAGGAGAGAAAGGGGACTGCGCTGGGGAATTTATTGAAAGGATTCAGCATCGCGCTCTTTTTTGGTGCGATCGTGATGGCCATTTTCTGAAACAGGACCGGGACGGCAGGCGATTTGTTTGTTTCCGGCCACTCTGTTGAGGAGGGTGGTTATTTTTTTGTAAAAAAATAAAAAAAGTTAGATATTTCATGATTTTTGGGAAGGAAAAAAGGAAAGTTTGTAGAAACAATCAATTATAGATAACACATTACGGAAATGGAGCGATGTACGGCACAGGGGCATTGCTTTATTTGCAAGAAATCCAGGGGGGATTTTTATGAGAAAGACAGAATGCTTGGCAATGATTTTGGCAGGCGGCCAAGGGAGCCGTCTCAAGGCTTTGACGAAGAGCATCGCAAAGCCTGCGGTTTCCTTCGGAGGGAAGTATCGTATCATCGATTTCCCGCTCAGTAATTGCGCGAATTCCGGCATTGAGAAGGTTGGCGTGCTCACCCAGTACCGTCCCTTGGAGCTGCACAACTATCTTGGATCCGGAAGCGCGTGGGATCTGGACCGCAATGACGGCGGCGTGTTCATCCTGCCTCCGTATGCTCGCGAGAAGGGGGCGGACTGGTATAGCGGAACGGCAGATGCTATCTACCAGAACCTGAACTTCATTGATTCTACGGATCCCGACTATGTGCTCATCCTTTCGGGTGACCATATCTACACCATGGATTATTCCTGGATGCTGGAGTCTCATAAGATGAACAAAGCCGATGCGACGATCGGCGTCTTTGAGGTTCCTTGGGAAGAAGCACCGCGCTTCGGCATCATGAACACGGACAAGTCGACGGGCCGCATCATCGAGTTCGAGGAGAAGCCGGCGCAGCCGAAGAGCAATTTGGCTTCGATGGGCATCTATATCTTCTCGAAGCCGTTCCTGAAGAAGTATCTTGAGGATGACGCGAAGAATGAGACATCGAGCCACGATTTCGGCAAGGATCTGATCCCGAAGATGCTGGGGGACAATGCGCGTCTCTTCTCCTATGCGTTTGACGGCTATTGGAAGGACGTGGGAACCATTGAGAGCCTCTGGCAGGCCAATATGGACCTCCTGCAGGATGAGCCGCCTTTCGATCTCAATGGCGACTGGAAAGTCTATTCCTCGAATCCGTCCATGCCGCCGCATTACATCGGGCCGGATGCGAAAGTCAAGAAGGCCATGATCACAGAGGGTTCCATGATTCTTGGCGAAGTGGAGCATTCGATCATCTTCCCGGGCGTCCGCGTTGGAAAGGGCGCGAAGGTGACGAATTCCGTGCTGATGCCGAATGCGAAGGTGGAAGCGAACGCTGTCGTGGACTATGCGATCCTCGCGCAGGAAAGCGTGATTGCGGAGGGAGCGCGGGTGGCCGGCTCGGAGGGAGCAATCACGGTAATCCCTGAAGGCGAGACAGTCTCGGCGGAAGCTAATCAGCAGGCCGGTTGATTCAACAGAATAAGGAACGGGGTGTAGAACATTGAAAACGGTAATGGGGATTGTCAATCTTCAAGAAAATAATAGCTTGATCCGCGAGCTGACCGATACCCGTGCGGTGGAATCCTTGCCATTTGCGGGACGATATCGTATGCTGGACTTTGCGCTTTCCAGCATGGTGAATTCCGGTATCATTACGGTGGGCGTCATGCTGCCGGACTGGTCCCGCTCGGTGCTGGATCACATCCGCTCCGGTAAGGATTGGGACTTGGCACGTCGTCACGACGGTCTTTCCTACCTGCCTGCGGCACCGGCGGACAATGATTCCCGTCAGGGCGATCTGAAAAATCTCTACCATAACATTGACTTTGTTGAGCATAGCTCCCAGAAATATGTGCTGCTGGCCAACGGCAGCTTCGTCTACAATGTGGACTTCTCGAATGTCCTGCGGTTCCACCAGAACACGAATGCGGACATCACGATGGTCTATCATGTGGCGGATACGGAGTCGGCAGGCAAGAACGTGGTGCTGGAAGTAGCAGAGAACGGCTTGGTGACGGATCTGGCAGAAAAGCCGGCGATCTATGAGGGCTCAAAGGTTTCCATGAGTGTCTACCTCATGGAGAAGCGCGTGTTCGTGGAAATGGTGCGCTATACCTATGAGCATGGCGGCCAGGATCTCCTGCTGGACGGCATCATCCGCAGGATCGGCGAGTATACGATTTACGCCTGCGAGCACAAGGGCTACGTAGCTCATATCGATTCCACGGCGGCGTATTACAAGGCGAACATGGATATCCTGCAGCCGGAGAACTGGGAAGAGATCTTCATGGGCGACAGCCCCGTCTATACGAAGGTCAAGGATGAGGTGCCTGTGCAGTACAAAGAGACCGCATCCGTCAAAAATTCCCTCATTGCCAATGGCTGCATCATCCGCGGCGAGGTGGAGAACAGTATCCTGTTCCGCGGCGTGAAAGTCGGGAAGGATGTCAAGATAAAGAACAGCATCATTATGCAGCGATGCGATGTGCGTGATGGCTCATTGATCGAGAACGTCATTTGCGACAAGAATGTTGTCATCACGAAGGACAAATGGCTCAAGGGAGCGCAGAATTATCCGCTCATTGTGACCAAGAACGTTGTGATTTGATGTCGGCGCGGCAAATCCCAAATCATTTGCTGCGCGGGAGTGAATAGGAAGCCGTTGTGAAGGGGTACAAGCCTGCTTGTGGGATGATGCCGGCGATGAATCGGCGGAGATGGGCAGACGTGGTTTGCAGCGGCTTTCTGTCTGTTGTGGGACGGATGTTTCGGGCGGAACCTGTGAGGAAACGCCCCTGCCAAGTCGACCTGCGGCAAGTAAGTTTATTGCTACAGATTAAAGGAGTGTTACCATTGGCAAAAGCAAGAAATGACAACCGGGACAAGGAATATGAGAAGCTGAAAGAGAACCTGAAGGCTCGTTTTGTGAGTTCGGCTCATATCATGTTCGGACGTGATATTCATGAGATCACGATGCAGGAGGTCTATCAGACGGTAGCTGCGGTTGCAAAACAGATCATCACGGAGAACTGGATCAAGACCAACAGGACGTACATGGAACGTCAGGAGAAGCAGATCTATTACTTCTCCATTGAATTCCTCATGGGACGTCTGCTGAAATCGAATCTCATCAATCTTGGGATCGAGGATGCGGTCAAGGAAGTGCTGGAGGATTTGGACCTGAATCTGCAGGATGCAATCGAGGAGGAGCCGGATGCAGGCCTGGGCAACGGTGGTCTTGGACGTCTTGCCGCGTGCTTCATCGATTCCATGGCCGCACATCGTCTGCCGGGGCATGGCTGCAGCATCCGCTATCAGTATGGTTTGTTCGAGCAGAAGATTCTGCAGGGAAATCAGGTTGAGATCCCGGACAACTGGCTGAAGAACGGCTTCGCGTGGGAGTATCGCAAGCCGGATAAGGCCGTCTATGTAAAGTTCTACGGAAATGCCTACATGAAGGAAATGCCGGACAAGACCCTCAAGCTCGTGCATGAGAACCCGATGACGGTCATGGCGGTTCCCTACGATGTGCCGATTGTCGGCTACCACAACAAAACAGTCAATACCTTGCGCCTGTGGAACGCGGAAGTGAACCGCGATTTCTCGGACTATGGCATGCTCACTCAGGAGCAGATCCGTGCAAAGAACGAATACCGTAATTTCGTCGAGAGCATTACGAACTATCTGTATCCGGACGACAGCAACTACGAAGGACGCCGTATGCGTCTGATCCAGGAGTACTTCATGGTATCTGCGGGCACCCAGAGCATTGTGCGCCACTTCGTGCGCTCCAAGATGGAGGTGCCCGACCTTGCAAAGAAGGTCGCGATCCATATCAACGACACGCATCCGGCGCTTTGCGTGGCAGAGCTCATGCGCATCCTGCTGGATGACTATGAGATGGAATGGAACGAAGCATGGCCTGTCGTGAAGAATACGATTGCCTATACGAACCATACCATCATGCCGGAGGCGCTGGAAAAGTGGCCGGTGGACATGTTCCGCGAGCTGCTGCCGCGCATCTATATGGTCATTGAGGAAATCAACCGCCGTCACTTGGAGGATGTGCGTGCGCGGTATCCGAAGGATGAGGCGAAGGTGCGCGCACTGTCCATCATCGAGGCGGGCGAGGTCCATATGGCAAGGCTTGCCATCGTGGGCGGTCACAGCGTCAATGGCGTTGCAAAGATCCACTCGGATATCCTGAAGTCTACGACGCTGCACGATTTCTATGAGTACAGCCCGCGCATGTTCAACAACAAGACCAACGGCATCACGCATCGCCGCTGGCTCATGGGGGCGAATCCGGAACTTGCGGATCTTATCGACGATGCAATCGGCAGCCGCCGCTGGCACCGTCATCCGGAGCAGCTGGATCTGCTGAATGACGTGGTGGACGACAAGTCCTTCCTCAAGAAGCTGGGAGCTATCAAGAAACTGCGCAAGCAGGGACTGGCTGACTACATCCAGAAGCACAACGGGCTGAAACTGGATCCGAGCACGATTTTCGATATTCAGGTGAAGCGCATCCATTCCTATAAGCGCCAGCTTATGAATATCCTGCACATCATGTACCAGTACAATCGGCTCAAGTCAGATCCGAACTATGAATTCCCCGCCACCACCTATCTCTTTGGCGGGAAGGCGGCTCCCGGATACTACATCGCGAAGGAGACCATCCGTCTCATCAATGCGGTGGCGGATCGGGTCAACAACGACAAGTCCATTCATGACAAGCTCAAGGTTGCGTTCATTGAGAATTTCGGCGTCTCCATCGGCGAAATCGTGTATCCTGCGGCGGATGTCAGCGAGCAGATTTCCACGGCATCGAAGGAAGCATCGGGCACGGGCAATATGAAGTTCATGATGAACGGCGCCATTACACTGGGCACGTTGGACGGCGCAAACGTGGAAATCCGTGAGGCTGTCGGGGATGAGAACTGCGTCATTTTCGGCCTGAAGGCAGGAGAAGTCCTGAATTACTATGCGACAGGCACCTATTCCGCTTGGGACGAGTTCAATTCCTATGAGCCGGTGCGCACGGTGGTCAATCAGCTTGTCAACGGCACCTATGGCGATTTCCATTCACTCTATGACTATCTGCTGAAGAGCAATGACGAGTTCTTCATCTTGAAGGATTTCGGCGCCTATATCTGGGGGCATGAGGAAATCTATCGCCGCTATGCGGAGCAGCAGTCGTGGCTGCGTTCCGCAGCCGTCAATATCGCGAATTCCGGCAGATTCTCGTCGGATCGTACCATTGACGAGTATGCGAATGAGATCTGGCAGGTCAAGCCGGTGTTGATTTCGTGACATCCTGTTTCCTGACAGGCAGACCGGCAGACATGCTGCCTGCCGGTCTGCAATCGCAGGGTATGGCAGGTTCCATATCAAGTCAGCATTGATCGGGAACGGGGGGCTGCACATGAAGATATCAAATTTAGGGGAATACGATCTGTATCTGTTTCATCAGGGCACGAATTATCATGCGTATGAGATGCTGGGAGCGCATTTCACGGAGCAGGAGGGAAAAAAAGGTGTCCGGTTCGCCGTATGGGCGCCGCATGCGAAATCCATCAGCGTGGTGGGGGACTTCAATGGATGGGACACGAGAGTCAATGCGATGTTCCGCTGTGTCGACGGGGAAATCTGGACGGCCTTCATTGAGGGACTGAAGCCCGGTGAACTTTATAAATACGCAATCGAGCCCCAATGGGGCGGACCTCATATCATGAAGGCCGATCCCTATGGCTTTTATGCAGAGAAGAAACCAGAAACGGCTTCCCGTCTTTACGACATGAACGGCTATGAGTGGTCGGACGGAGAGTGGATCGAGAAGCAGAAACGGCAGTCTTCCTACTCCAGGCCGATGCTGGCCTATGAGGTGCACGCAGGCTCCTGGCGGCGCGGCGAGAACGGCGAGTACCTGACCTACCGCGAGATGGCGGATCGGCTGATTGGCTATGTCAAAGAGATGAACTATACGCATATCGAGTTCATGCCGCTGTGTGAGCATCCCTTTGACGGTTCCTGGGGCTATCAGACCACGGGTTACTATGCGGTCACGAGCCGCTACGGAACGCCGGATGATTTTCGCTATCTGGTGGATACCGCGCATCAGAACGGTATCGGAATCATCATGGACTGGGTGCCGGGGCATTTCTGCAAGGATAACCAGGGACTCCGCGAATTCGACGGACAGACGCTCTATGAATCCGACAATCCCCAGCTTTCGGACAACAAAGGATGGGGCACGGTCAACTTTGACTATGGGCGCACGGAGGTCAAGAGCTTCCTGATTTCCAATGCTTTGTTCTGGTTCAGCGAGTACCATATTGACGGATTGCGCGTCGACGGAGTGGCCAATATGCTTTACCTGGACTTCGGGCGCGAGGATGGCGAATGGTGTCCGAACAAGTACGGCGGCAACAACAATCTGGAGGCAATGGACTTCATCAAGACGTTGAATGAGGTCATTTTCAAGGATTTCCCGCAGGCGCTGATGATCGCGGAGGAATCCACTGCATGGCCGCTGGTGTCCAAGCCGGTCTATATGGGCGGCATGGGATTCAATTACAAGTGGAACATGGGCTGGATGAACGATATGCTCAAGTATGTGAGCCTGGATCCCATCTATCGCAAGTGGAACCATGACAAGGTGACATTCTCCTTCATGTATTTTGACAAGGAAAATTTCGTGCTTCCCCTTTCCCATGACGAGGTCGTGCATGGCAAGTGCTCGCTCATTGAGAAGATGCCGGGCGACTATTGGCAGAAATTTGCGGGGCTCAGGGCGTTCTTCGGCTATTGGATGGCGCATCCGGGCAAGAAGTTGCTGTTCATGGGCGGTGAATTCGGACAGTTCATCGAGTGGAATTTTGACCAGGCTCTGGATTGGCATCTGGTGGAACAGTTCGAGAAGCATGCGCAGCTGAGCGAATATTCCAAGGCCCTCAATCAATTCTATGTGGACCATAAAGCATTCTGGGAAGTGGATTTTGACTGGAACGGCTTCCAGTGGATCGACTGCGATGATACGGACAACAGCGTCATCTCGTTCCTGCGCAAGGCGGAGGACAGCGATGATTATGTGCTGGTCATCTGCAACTTTACGCCGGAGATCCATCATGATTATCGGGTCGGCGTTCCGGAAAAGGGCATTTACCGCGAAGTTTTCAATAGCGATGCTGAGCGTTTTGGAGGAAGCGGAGCAGGGAATGAGGGAGATATCGTTTCTGAGGATGTCAAGTGGCACAAGCGCGAACAGTCCATTGTACTTACGATTCCGCCCTTGTCCACCATGTATCTGAGGCGGAAGGGAGCAGATCCCGAGACAGGGGAAGCTCCGAAGAGAAGACGGCAAACCGCTGCAAAGACTTCGGCAGCTGGGAATTCCGCAGCGGCAAAAAAGACGGCTGCTGCCAAAGCAACTGCTGCGAAGGAGGCAGAATCAGCAAAGGCAGCGCCGGAGGCTCCCAAGAAGCGCGGACGTCCCAAGATGACGGAAGAGCAAAAGGCAGAGGCGCGGGCAAAACGGGAAGCGGCGAAAAAGGCAGCGGATGCAGGGGCGGCTCCCAAGAAGCGCACACGCAGGACAAAGACTGAGACGGCCTGATCCTGCCGCAGGAGATTTTGGAACGGAAAGTGAAGATTTCACTAGATTATTTCATAGGAGGATATCGCAATGAAGGTTCTTTATGTAGCATCGGAAGCAGTACCTTTTGCCAAGACCGGTGGCTTGGCGGATGTGGCAGGCTCGCTGCCAAAGGCGCTGAAGGCGCAGGGTGTGGATGTCCGGGTCATCATGCCGAAGTTTGGCGGGATTCCCGAAGAGTACCGCGACAACATGAAGCATGTCTATGACGGTACGCTGAATGTGTCCTGGCGGGAGAAATATGTCGGCATCGACGAGTATGAGTTGGAGGGCGTCACCTATTACTTTGTGGACAATCAGGAGTATTTCAACCGTGAGGGCTATTACGGCTATGATGATGACGCGGAGAGGTTCTCCTTCTTCTGCCGTGCCGTGCTCAATATGCTTCCGGCGATTGACTTCTGGCCGGATGTGATCCATACGAATGACTGGCACGCGGGTCTGGTGAATGTGTTCCTGAAGCTGGAGCATATGGGAGACGAGCGCTATCAGAACATCCGCACGCTCTATACCATCCATAATCTGAAGTATCAGGGCGTTTTCCCGAAGGATGTCATGAGCGATGTTCTGGGGCTTGACTGGAAATATTTCAACAATGGCGATCTGGAGTTCTATGATGCGGTGAATTTCATGAAGGGCGGCATCATCTATTCGGATTTCGTTTCCACGGTCAGCCGCACCTACGCACAGGAAATCCAGTATGAGTATTTCGGCGAGCATCTGGATGGCCTTCTCCGAAGCCGCAAGGATACGCTGTTCGGCATCGTGAACGGCATCGATTATGAGGTTTATAATCCGGCGACGGACAAATACTTGTTTGCGAACTACAGCAAGGATGATCAGGATTTTGAGATCTTTGAGAAGAAATGCGCCAACAAGGAGAAGCTGCAGGAGCTGCTGGGGCTTCCGAGAGGCCGCAAGATCCCGATGGTGGTCATGGTGTCCCGCTTGGTTGCCGCAAAGGGATTGGATCTTGTGGTGCGCATGATGGATGAGATCCTCATGCATGAGAACTTCCAGTTTGTTTTGCTGGGCACCGGCGACAAGATCTATGAGGATTGGTTCAAGGGCCTTGCATGGCGCTATCCGAACAAGGTCTCCTGCAACATCCGGTTCTCGAATGAGCTGGCGCAGCGCATGTATGCTTCGGCGGATATCTTCCTCATGCCGTCCAATTACGAGCCGTGCGGCATCGGACAGCTCATCTCGCTCCGCTATGGTGCGGTGCCTGTCGTGCGTGAGACCGGCGGACTGAAGGATACGGTGCAGCAGTACGATAAGTACGCGAACGCAGGAAATGGCTTTGTCTTTGGCAACTACAATGCGCATGAAATGATGTATTCGCTCAAGCGCGCACTGAGCACCTATGGCAACTTTGAAATCTGGACAAAGATCATGCGGAATGCGATGAATACGGATTACAGCTGGTCTGGGTCTGCAAAGGAATACAAAGATCTGTATGAGAAATTGATGGCGCACTAATTTTAGTGCATTGAGTCTGGTAAGTAGGCCCGGCGATTTCTTCGCCGGGCTTTTTTTAGGAACGTTGAGTATCGCAAATCGAAGTGCGTTTTGTTCCTTGCCCATAGATTCACGGGAAGGGTGATTTCGAATGATTGAGCGGGGAAATGTTGAGCATAACTCGCAAAATGTATATTATCGCTCCACACTGGGAGCTGCCGAAGCGGGAAGCGAAGTACGCATTGGAGTGCGGATCCGCACGCAGGAGCCGATTCGGCAAGTACTTCTGCGGATTTGGCAGGAAGGGGTCGGCGAAAAGCTGATCAATCTTACATCCAAGGATGCGAATGATGCAGAGGCGCGCTTTTACAGCGCAGAGGTTGCCATGCCGGAGAAGGGCTGTTTGCTGTGGTATTATTTTATCATCGTGTCGGCATCGGGAACCTGTTTCTATGGCAATAACCCGGAGCAGCTGGGAGGCATGGGCGAGCTTTATCATCATGTGCCGCCATCCTTCCAGATCACGGTTTACAATAAAGGCGCAAAGACACCGGATTGGTTCAAGCATTCCGTGATGTATCAGATATTTCCGGACCGGTTCTGCCGCGCGGGGAACACCATCATCGAAAAGAAGGGGGCGGTTTTCCATGCGCATTGGGGAGATGCGCCATGCTACTACAAGGATCCGGATACGCGGGAAATCGTGGCCTATGATTTTTTCGGGGGAAATATCAAGGGAATCGAGATGAAGCTGGATGAATTGAAGGCCTTCGGCATTTCGACGATTTACCTGAATCCCGTGTTTGAGTCGGAAAGCAATCACCATTATGATACGGGGGATTATCATAAAATCGATCCGATCCTCGGAACGAACGAGGAGTTCCGGCATCTGCTGGATACCGCCCGCGAAAAGGGCATACGGATCATCATTGATGGTGTGTTCAGTCACACGGGAAGCAACAGCCGATATTTCAACCGGCAGGGCGAGTACGATACGGAGGGCGCATTCCAGTCCAAGGATTCGCCGTTTTACGAGTGGTACAATTTCCGCAACTTCCCCTATGAGTACGACAGCTGGTGGGGATTCAACACCCTTCCGAATGTGACGGAAACCACGCCGTCCTATATGGATTTCATCATCCGCAGCAAGGACAGCGTGCTGCATCATTGGATGAATGAGGGCATATCCGGCTGGCGGCTGGATGTCATTGATGAATTGCCGGCGGAATTCTCCCAGTGCTTTTTCAAGGAACTGAAGGAAACCGATCCGGAGGCCGTGATGATCGGCGAGGTCTGGGAGGATGCGTCCAACAAGATCAGCTACGGGACGCAGAGGGAGTATCTGTGCGGACAGGAAATGGATTCCGCGATGAACTATCCGTTCCGTCAGAACATCATCGACTTTTTCATGGGCGGCATCAATGCGGAACTTTGCATGAAGCGCATGGAGAGCCTCAGGGAGAATTATCCGAAGGAAAATTTCTATGCGATGATGAATCTCATCGGCAGCCATGATGTCATCCGCGCGATTACGCTCTTTGGCGAGGCACCTTACTATGATGGGATGCCGGCCATCGATCAGGCAAGATTCCGGCTGGATGAGGAGCATTATGAGCTTGGGAAATCGCGTCTCCTGATGGCGGCACTCCTGCAGATGACCTATCCCGGCGTCCCGTGCATCTATTATGGCGATGAGATCGGCATGCAGGGGTTCAAGGATCCCTACAACCGGAGACCCTATGAGTGGGATGGCGGCATGCCGGAGATCAAGGAACAGTACAGGAAATTCATTGCGGAGCGCAATGGGCATGTGGCGCTCCGAACGGGAGAACTGCTGCCGCTTTATGGGCAGGGGGATGTGCTGGCCTATGCGCGTGTGATTCGCAACGGTCATGATGTCTTTGGGCAGGAAGCGGAAAATGATGCCTATATCGTCGTATTCAACCGCTCCAAAGAGGAGTCCCGCAGCGTTTCCTTCGATGTGAGCGATTTTGCGGACGGCTGCTTTGTCGCGGCCTTTGATGAGACAGACGAATATCCGGTGATGCATGGGCGTGTTTCTGTCAAGCTGAAGCCTCTGACAGCAATCTTGCTCCGCCACAGGAAGGACAAGCAGAATTATGACAGGCGTGCAGGCATCCTGCTGCATCCGACCTCCCTGCCCTCCAGATATGGTATGGGCGATTTGGGAAGGGAAGCTTACCGCTTCGTGGATTATCTGCATATGGCGGGGCAGTCCGTCTGGCAGATCCTGCCCCTCGGCCCCGTGGGCTTTGGCTATTCGCCTTACCAGTCGCCGTCTGCTTTCGCGGGGAATCCGATGCTCATTTCCCTGGATCGTCTGATGGATGATGAATTATTGAAGGAATCCGATACGAAAGTCATGAACGAGAGCAACACCGCTTTCGTGGATTTTGACCGCGCATGGAAATTCAAGCGGGAGTGCTTGAAGAAAGCATACAGGAATTTTGCGAAGCAGGCCGAGAATAATCTGGAATATCTGGCTTTCTGCGACAGGGAGAAGTACTGGCTGGAAGACTACGCGCTGTTCATGGCCATCAAAAAGGAATACAAGGGAAAAAGCTGGACGGAGTGGCCGGACCGTATCAAGCACCGCGATGAGGCAGCACTCCAGGATTTGCGCTTGAAGCTTGCCGACCGGATCGGCTTTGAGAAGTTCCAGCAGTATATCTTTGATCGGCAGTGGAACGAATTGCACAGCTATGCAAGGGAAAAGGGCATCAAAATCATGGGCGATATGCCGATCTTCGTTTCTGCGGACAGCGCGGACGCATGGGCGCATCAGAAGCTCTTTTCGCTCAATGAAGATGGGACGCCCAAGACAGTGGCCGGAGTGCCGCCGGATTATTTCAGCGCGACGGGTCAGCTCTGGGGCAATCCGCAGTATGACTGGGATGCCATGAAAGCAGAGGACTACCATTGGTGGAAGCAGCGGTTCACCAAGCTCTATGAGTCTGTGGATATCGTGCGCATCGATCATTTCCGCGGTTTTGAATCCTATTGGGAGGTCGATGGCAAGGCAAAGACCGCCATCAACGGACATTGGGTCAAGGGCCCGGGCAAGCTCTTCTTTGACGCGGTCCGCAAGGAACTGGGAGATATCCCGATCGTTGCCGAGGATCTTGGCATCATCACGGATGAGGTGGAGGCGCTTCGCGCGGCATGCATGTTCCCGGGCATGAAGGTGCTGCATTTCACCCTGCGCTTCAATGAGGAAGGCCGCATGGGATTCGTGGCGCCGGAGAACAGCATCGTCTACACGGGCACCCACGACAACAATACGACCGTGGGCTGGTATACGGAAGATCTGAACGATGAAAGCCGCGCGGCGATCGCAGATCTGATCGGCGCAGATCCACGCAAACCGGAGGAGGTCTGCCGACAGCTCATCGAATTCGCCTATGCGTCCAACGCAAGGCTCGCGATTGTCCCGATGCAGGATGTGCTTCGTTTGGACAGCCGCAGCCGCATGAACACGCCGGGCACTGTGGGCCTGAACTGGAGATGGCGCCTGAAGCCGGGGTACCAGATGGAGGCTGAGGCAGGGAAGCTCAAGGAACTTTGCAACCAATACAAGCGGTAACGGAAAGGAACTTATTTTTCGACGGTTCCGAAGGCAGTATATGCAAAATACACGCATATACTGCCTTTTTTAGCATGCCATGCCTTTTATTTTGGGAAATTTTAGGGTATAATATCATGATATGAGTGAATACATGGAAGGGAGATAGAAGATGGCGCTTTTGGAGATCAAGAAGGCAGGCGATCCTGTTTTGAAGGAGGTCTGCGCGCCGGTGGAGAAAATCGATCGGCGGCTGCGGCGGCTGTTGGACGATATGGCGGAGACGATGTATGCTTCGGAGGGCGTGGGAATCGCGGCGCCTCAGGTCGGTAAGCTGCTTCGTGCCGTCGTGATCGATGTGGGAGAGAAGCGATATGATCTCATCAATCCTGTGATCACGGAGAAGGAAGGGACAGCGGTCGATACGGAGGGCTGTCTTTCTGTGCCGGAGATGTACGGCGAGGTGGAACGGGCGGAAACGGTGAAAGTGGAGTTCCTGAACCGTTTCGGGAAAAAGCATGTGCTTGAGGCAGACGGCCTTTTGGCGCGCTGCGTGCAGCATGAACTGGATCATCTGGACGGCAGGCTGTTCATCGATATTGCGAAGAACCTGCACAAAGGGGAGAAGAAGAAATGAAGCGCTTTCGCGTGGTTTTCATGGGGACGCCGGAGTTTGCGGTTCCCTGCCTTGCGGCGCTGGCGGAGCAGACGGAGGTCATCGGCGTGGTGACGCAGCCGGACAGGCCGCGGGGGCGCGGACAGAGGCTTGTCCCGTCGCCCGTGAAGAACTGGGCTGCGGAGCATGGGCTGCCGGTCTATCAGCCGGAAAAGCTCAAGGCAGAGGACTCGGTGAAACTGCTGGAGGATTTGAATCCCGAGCTCATCGTAGTGGTGGCCTTTGGTCAGATCTTGCCCCAGCGCGTCTTGGATATTCCCGCTTATGGCTGCATCAATGTGCATGCGTCTTTGCTGCCGCGCTATCGCGGGGCGGCGCCGATGCAGTGGAGCATTATCAACGGCGAGAGCAAGACCGGCGTTACGACGATGTTCATGGATGCCGGGCTGGATACCGGGGATATGCTTTTGAGGCAGGAAGTGGAAATATCTGAGAATATGACGCTTGCGGAGCTCCACGACCGTCTCATGGACAGCGGCGCAAGGCTTTTGATGGAAACGCTGGAACAGCTTTCTGCGGGAACGCTTCCGCGGGAAAAGCAGGTGGATGCGGATTCCGATTATGCGCCCATGCTGACGAAGGAAACAGGGCATATCGACTGGCGGAAATCAGCGCGGGAGATACACAATCTTGTGCGCGGGCTGGATTCCTGGCCGGGCGCCTACACCTTTTTGGGCAGTCAGAAATACAAGATATGGCGTACCCGCCTGATGGAGCAGGAACATGGTGCGGCAGGAGAAATCCTGCAGGCGGACGATAAAGGACTGCTGGTTGCTGCGGGGAGCGGTGCGCTTCAGATTCTGGAGCTTCAGGCGCCGAACGGCAAGCGAATGCCGGCAGTGGAATATCTGCGTGGGCATGCGATCAAGCTGCCTGCGCGCTTCGGAGATTGAGGGGCAGAGGGAGATCATTGTGATGGATTTGGCTGTACAGCGTCCGAAAAAGCGGCTGTTCCTCGGCATGCTGCTGCTGGCCATGCTTGTGCTGGCAGCCTTGTTTGGCGGGATCTGGAAGATCAGCTATCTCGGTCTGGAAAATATTCATGAGGGATTGGCGCAGTGGTTCGGCGTGCTGCTTGCGGCGTCCCTGCTTTTCGGCATCCTAGTCGTCGTCAATATGGCGCTTGCGGTGAAAGGGCTGCCATACCTTTCCGTCTTGCAGAAGCAGACTTACCAGATGATACGGTTTCTGTTTCCCATGGCGGTGCGGATCGGCGGCTTGCTCGGCATCCGCAGGAGAAAGCTGGAGGGCTCCTTTATTGCGGTGAGCAATCTGCTGTTTGCGCGGCGCGGCATCCGCGTGCCTGCGGACAGGCTGCTCGTCATCACCCCGCACTGCCTGCAGCTCGCGGACTGCCCCCACAAGATCACACGGGATCCGAAGAACTGCAAGCGCTGCGGCAGATGCAACATTGCGGATCTGGTGAACCTGTCGGAGGAAATGGGATTCCATTTCCTCGTGGCAACGGGCGGGACGCTTGCCAGGCAGATGGTAAGGGAAACGCGCCCAAAGGCGGTGCTTGCGGTGGCATGTGAGCGCGATCTCATGAGCGGCATTCAGGATGTATATCCGTTGCCTGCGGTGGGCGTTCTCAATATGCGCCCGAACGGTCCCTGCTACAATACGAAGGTGGATATGGATGAGGTGCGCAAAGCGCTGGAGGCAGTGATCCTGCCAAAAGACGGGAAGTGACGGGATGGACAAAGCGCGGGAGGCCGCTGTACGGGTGCTGTTCGAGGTCAGGGAAAAGGGAGCTTACGCGAATGTGGCTCTGGCGCAGGAGCTTCGCCGTGCGGGGCTTGGCGATGTGGATCGCAGGTTCTGCACGGAACTGGTCTATGGGACGGTCAAGGCCGGAGATACCGTGGACTGGATCCTGCGGAAATATCTCAACCGCCCGATGGGAAAACTGCCGCCGATGGTGCGGGCCATCCTGCGGCTGGGCATCTATCAGCTTTTTTACCTGGATCGTGTGCCTGCTTCGGCTGCCTGCAATGAATCTGTGGAGCTCACCAAGAAATATGGGCATGCGGGAACGGTGAAATTCGTGAATGCGGTGCTCCGCACGGCGGTGCGCGAGCCTGAAAGGGCAAAATTCCCCGAAGGAAAAGGTCATGGAACAGAGCATCTTGCCCTTGCCGCCTGTCATCCGTACTGGCTGGTGAAGCGCTGGGTGAAGGCCTTCGGCTACGAGGAGGCGGCACGGCTCTGCGCGTTTGACAACGAGGAAGCGGTGCTCTCCCTGCGGGTGAACACGTGGAAGAGCACGCGGAAACAAGTGCTGGAGATGCTGGCGGCATCCGGCGCGGAGGGGACGGTATCCGCGTGGGTCCCGGAGGGCATTCTGTGCAGGTCGCATGGGGCATTGGACGAGCTGGCTCCCCTGCAGCAGGGGCTCTGCCAGGTGCAGGATGAGAGCTCCATGCTCGTGGCGCATGTGGTGGGCGCAAAGCCCGGGGAATTCGTGCTGGACTGCTGTGCCGCGCCGGGCGGCAAGACGACGCACCTGGCGGCCCTCATGGAAAATCGGGGGCATATCGTGGCAGGAGACATCTATGAGCACAAATTGAATCGCATCCGGGAAAACGCGGAGCGGATGGGCATCTCCATCATAGAGCCGATGCTGATGGATGCGCGTGAAGCCGGGACAAAATTTTTCGGCAGGGCAGACCGTGTGCTGGTGGATGCCCCCTGTTCAGGGCTGGGCGTGCTCAGGCGGAAGCCCGATGCCAGATGGAACAAAAGCGAACAGGATCTGAAAGATTTGCCGAGGCTGCAGATGGAGATCCTCCGCAGCGCGGCAAAGGCGGTCAAAGCGGGCGGCGTGCTGGTTTACAGCACCTGCACGATCGAGCGTGGGGAGAATCAAGAGGTCGTGGAGCAGTTCCTGCGGGAGCATGCCGACTTTTCCTTGGAGCAGACCGGAGCTTTCCTTCCGCTCAAGAAGCGGGAGGAAGCAATGGTGCAGCTTTATCCGCAAAGGGATGGAACCGACGGGTTCTTTATTGCGAGGATGAAACGCATAAGATGATGGGGGCGCACCATGAACCTTTTCGGCATGACATTGGGGGCATTGCAGGAGCAGTTTGCGGAGCTGGGACAGCCGAAGTTCCGTGCAAGGCAGACTGCGGAATGGATGTATCAACGCGGCGCACGCACCTTTGGGGAGATGACGAATCTTTCCAAGGAACTGCGGCAAAAGCTTTCGGCGCAGCATGAGATCCTGCGTCCCGAGGAGCAGGCGCGGCTGGATTCCGCGGATGGACTGACGACCAAGCTGCTGCTGCGCTTCGCGGATGGCACGGCGGTGGAAACGGTGCTCATGCGCCAGCCCTACGGCAACAGCATCTGCATCTCATCCCAGGCCGGATGCAATATGGGCTGCAAGTTCTGCGCCTCTACCCTGCACGGCATGGAGCGGGATCTTACCACAGGAGAAATGTTTGCACAGGCGCTCCATATCCAGGATTTCCTGCGGGAGGAAGGCAGCGGCGTGGATACGGTGGTTGTCATGGGCTCCGGAGAGCCTTTGATGAACTATGAGGCGCTTCTCGGCTTTCTGCATCTTATGCATGAGCCTTATGCGCTGGGGATGGGGTATCGGAATTTCACGATCTCCACGTCGGGGATCGTTCCGGGGATTTATCGGCTCATGGAGGAGGGAATCCCCGTGAATCTTTCGATTTCCCTGCATGCGCCGAACGATGCCCTGCGGTCGGAGCTCATGCCCATCAATCGCAAATACCCGCTTCGGGATGTGGTGGAGGCGGGACGAGCCTATGGGGAGCGGACAAAGCGCCGCGTGACCTATGAGTACATCCTCATCGATCACCTGAATGATGGCGAAGAGCATGCGCGTGAGCTTTGCAGCCTGCTTTCCGGGCAGCTGGCCAGCGTGAATCTCATTCCCATCAACCCGGTTGTGGAACGGAATCTGCTGCGCCCGTCCCCGGAGCGTATCCGGCATTTCGAAACGATGCTGCAGAGCCGTCATATCAACGTGACTGTGCGCAGGGAAATGGGAACGGATATTGATGCGGCGTGCGGGCAGCTGCGGAATCGCCATATGAATTAGGAAGTGCGCTTTATGGGATTGAAAAATCTGGAGAATTTTTTAGGGAATCACATCGAGGGCTTTTTCAACCGCAGGTTCGCCAGTGCTCTGGAGCCTGCGGAATTGGTGCGCGCTTTGGAGCAGGGACTGCTGCGCTCGAAGAAAAAGGTCGGGGATGAGGTGCTTCTCCCCAACGACTGTTCCTTGCTGCTTGGGGAGGAGGACTATCAGCGCCTGTGCGCCGCGCGCATGCTGGATGAGCTCTATGAGGCGGCAGACCGGCTCGTCATCCGGGAGGACTGTTTTCTGGATGGAAAGCTCCGGATCCGCATGGAGAAGAAGGAGGGGCTCACTGGCGTGGAGGTCGTCTGCAGCGATACCACGCAGGAAACTTCCGAGCAGGAAGAGCCGCATACGCTGGTGCTGGAGCGCAGAAAATTCGACGCGCCGCTGAACCTGCCGAAAAAGAGGCGGATTGCCGTGCTCAGGGTGCTGGAAGGACCGGATCAGGATGCCAGTTTGGTGATCGGGGAGAGCCAGATCTATATGGGGCGAAGGGAAAAAAATGATTTCCTTTTGACGGATGTGAATGCCTCGCGCGTGCATGCCTATATCATCTATGAGCGGCATCGTCATATCCTGCACGATGCGGGCAGCCTGAACGGGACGTATGTGAATCGGAAGCGCAAGGACTGCTGCTGTCTGTGCCATGGGGATGAGATACAGATGGGCAGCACGGTCATAGCTTATGAGGTGATTTGATTTGCCAGTATCGGCTTTTTTGATGAAAGCGCTGTCCGTGGCGTTGGAATACGGCATGCTCTTTTTCCTGCTGTTGTTCGTTCTGCGGCTTTCGGGCATGATGTTCCGTGATATCAGGAAACAGGAGAAAAAAATACAGTCGGACACCGCTGAAACCGGAGCGGCGCTCACGGTGCTGGAAGCGCAGCAAAGAGAGCTCATGGGGCGGCGCTTTGCGTTTTCCGACGGTATCTCCATCGGACGCGGAAAGGACAACGATATCGTGATCCCGGAGGGGTTCGTATCCCATCATCATTTGGTGATCTATCCGCATAAAAATCTGTATGTTGTCGAGGATCTGGGCAGCATCAATCCGGCAGAGCTCAATGACGAGCCTTTGCGCGGAAAGGCCTATTTGAAGGATGGGGATCGGATCCGGATCGGGTTTGTTGTATTGAGGTTTGAGAGGTGAGGGTTGTGCGGGTATATGAAGCGACCGACGTGGGCTGTGTCCGCCCAATCAACGAAGATGCCGTAGCGAGTTTCGCGCCGGATACTTTTCTGGTGGCGGACGGCATGGGCGGCCATGCGGCGGGGGAAGTGGCGAGCCGGAGCCTTGTGGAGACGGTTCGGCATGTACTGCAGGAAACACCTGTCCCGTGGAATGCGCAGGTCCTGTCGCTGGCGGTGCGTCAGGCCAATGATGTCATTTTGCGGACGGCAAAGGATTTTCCCGCATATCGCGGCATGGGAACCACAGCGACGCTGCTGCACATCCATGAGGACACGGCATATTATGCCCATGTCGGGGACAGCAGGCTCTATCTCATGCGCGGCGGCTCCCTGCTGCAGATCACGAAAGATCACTCCTATGTGGAGGAGCTTCTGGAAAGCGGAAGCATTACGGCAGAGGAAGCGAGGTCACATCCGAGGCGCAATGTGCTGACGCGTGCGGTCGGCGTGGTGCCCGATGTGCAGGTGGACGGCGGCAGCTTTCTGCTGGAAGCCGGAGATTGTCTGCTGCTCTGTACGGATGGCCTGACGAATATGGTGACAGACGAGGAGATCCTGGAAATCCTGCAGATGGACGGCGATCTGTCCGAGCGGTTGGTCCAGCGGGCACTGCAGGCCGGCGGGACGGATAATGTTTCAGTTCTGGTGGTGGCTTGGGATGCGGAATGAAAGCTGGACACTCATGCTGCCGCCTTTGGGCATTATGCTGACCGGGCTCGGCATCCTGCTGCTGCGGCAGCAGGGAATGGGGCATCCCATTCTGGAGCAGCTCGTGGAGCTGCCTTATATTCCGTGGATGTGTGTATGCATCCTGCTTGCGGCGCTGATCCAGTTCGTGCTGCTTCACAGCCGGCCGCCTGCGGATCCTTGGATGTTCCCGACGGCGCTGTTTTTGACCTCCATCGGGCTTATGATGCTGGCACGGCTGAAGATGGAGCTTTTGCCGGCGCAGCTGAAATGGCTCTGTATTGGGATGCTGCTGTTCCTGCTCATGCTGCGGCTCCGAAAATTCACGCTGCGGCTGACGGAATATCCCTATCTTCTCGGCATCGGCTGTGTCGTACTGCTCGTTCTTCCGTTGCTTTTCGGTACGGAAATCGGGGGGAGCCGCAACTGGATCGTCTTGGGCAGCTTCCGCGTGCAGCCGTCGGAATTCGGGAAGATCCTGCTGGTGCTCTTTTTGGCGGCGTATCTTTCGGAGCATCGGCACATGCTGTCCCTCCCCAGCAGGAAACTGCTTCTCCTGCGGCTGCCGCCCTTTCGCTTTATCGCGCCGCTCCTCTGCATCTGGAGCGCGGCTATCTTGATGTTCGTGGTGGCAAAGGATCTTGGCTCCGCCCTGCTCTTCTTCGGGATTGCGGTGTTCATGACCTATATGGCGACCGGCAGCCGTTCCTATGTGTGCATTGCGTGCGCGGCATTTTCGCTGGCTGCGGTCCTGAGCTATTTCATGTTCGGGCACGTGAGGGTACGCTTCGATATCTGGCTGGATCCCTGGCAGGATCCGGGCGGCATGGCCTATCAGGTCGTGCAGTCGCTCTTTGCCCTCGGAACAGGGGGTGTCTGGGGAACGGGCTTTGGCTTCGGGCATCCGGGCATCATCCCGGAAGTGCATACGGATTTCATTTTTTCCGCCATTGCGGAGGAATTCGGCCTAGTTGGCGCGCTGATGGTCATGCTGGCCTATCTGCTGTTCTTCTATGAGGGCATCCGTGTGGCGCTCACTCGCAGGCAGACTGCCCACATGCTGCTGGCTGCGGGAGCCGCATCCGTCTTTTTCCTGCAGGCATTCATCATCATCGCAGGAGTCACGAAATTCCTGCCGCTCACGGGAATCACGCTTCCCTTCATCAGTTATGGCGGCAGTTCCATGGTATCCAGCTTTTTGCTGCTGGGCATTTTGATTGCCGTATCCCGCGGGGAGGGAGCATGATGGAGGAACGCATGAAAAAGCAGATCCTGCATGCGGCGACACTGCTCATGCTGGCATTTGGTGTCCTGATGGCCTATGTGGCCTATCTGATGACGTTCCAATCGGAGGCATTGGCCCTGCATCCACTCAATCCGCGCAGCTCTGTGGGGGAAGACCACATCTGGCGGGGTTCCCTGCTGGATGCAAAAGGACGGCCGCTGGCGGAGAGCGATTTGCCGGGAGCACGTTCCTATCCCTACGGAAAGATGATGGCGCCGGTGACCGGCTATTTCGGGGAATCAACGGGGAGCGCAGGGCTGGAAGGCTATGCGAACCGAACGCTTCTGGGCATCACCGATGAAATGGGACGCATGGGCCCCGTGGCGCAGCTTTTTGCGGCGGACCATGGGAATCATGTCCGGCTGACCATCGATGCGGATGTCCAGCAGGCGGCATGGGATGGGCTGGACGGACGGCGCGGCGCGGTTGTGGTGTTGGACGCGGATACAGGTGCGGTGTTGGCTTTGGTCAGCAGTCCGTCCTTTGACCCGTCGGACATCGAAGCGCAGTGGGACGGTCTGCTGCAGCGGGAGGACAGTCCGCTGCTGAACCGCCCGCTGGCGGGGCTTTACCCGCCGGGCTCCACAATCAAGCCGATGATCGCGGATATCGCGCTGGAAAAACAGATCACGGATCCGGGGGAATTCTTTGAATGCAGCGGACTGCTGGATGTGGGCGGCGGCTATACCATCAAGGAAAGCCATGATGAAGCGCATGGAAAGCTGACGCTGGGCGAGGCAATCCGCGAATCCTGCAATGTTACCTTTGGCACCTTGGGGATGCGGCTTGGCGGGCAGGGGCTTTCCGATGGATTTCATCGGTTTGCGTTTGATAGGCCGCTGCAAGGGGAACTGATGGAGAATGGGAACCACCTGCCGGACTTCTATCATTTGGATTCGGGGGATTTGGCGCAAATCGGCATCGGACAGAGTTCGCTTCTGGTGACGCCGATGCATATGGCGCTTCTGGCTGCGGCGATGGTGCATGGCGGCATCATCATGAAGCCTTATATGATCGATGAGGTCCTGTCGCCGTCCGGAGCTGTCCTGCATAAGACGCAGCCTGAAGAATGGGCTGCCGCGACGACAGAAGAGCGTGCCCGCATGATTTCGGCATGGATGCGCGATGTCGTGGAAAAAGGAACCGGAACGGCGGCAGCGGTCAGCGATGTGCCGGTGTTCGGCAAGACAGGCACGGCTGAAAATCCCGCGGGAGATGACCACGCGTGGTTCATCGGCTCTGCAAGGCTGCCGGAGCGTACGATTGCTTTTGCGGTTCTGGTGGAAAATGGGGGCGAAGGCGGGAGAACGGCCGCGCCGATTGCCCGCGACGTGATGATGAGCATTTTGTCAGGCAACTGATTTCGTTGTCGATGGGGAGGATGATGTATCATGATAGATCGTATCCTGGAAGAGCGATATGAGCTTCTGGAACTCATAGGAAGCGGCGGGATGGCCGATGTCTATCGTGCGCGGGATCAGCTGCTGGATCGCCCGGTAGCGGTGAAGATTCTGCATGCGCAGTTCAAAAACGATACCGAGTTCATCGGGAAATTCCACCGCGAGGCGCAGGCCGCAGCGCGCCTTTCCCATCCTCATATCGTCAATATCTACGATGTGGGCGTATCCGGAGAGGATCATTATATCGTTATGGAATATGTGCAGGGCAGCACGCTGAAGAGCCGGATTAAAGAGGAAGGCTCGCTGCCAATCGCAGCGGCGCTTCATATTGCCAAGGAGATTGCGGATGCCCTGCATCATGCGCATACGAACAATCTGGTGCATTGCGATATCAAGCCGCACAACATCCTGCTGACTGCGGACGGGCATGCGAAGGTCGCGGATTTCGGCATAGCGCGCGCCGTGACAGAGTCCACCATGACCTACAGCGGAAATGTCGTAGGCTCCGTGCATTATTTTTCGCCGGAGCAGGCCAAGGGAACAATCATCACGCCGAAATCGGATGTCTACTCCCTGGGCATCGTGCTCTATGAGATGCTGACAGGAAAGCTGCCCTTCACGGGGGAGACGCCGGTCAGCATCGCGATGAAGCATCTGCAGGAAGAACCTATAGCGCCGCGGCAGTACCGACAGGATATACCGCCCGTGGTGGAGGCAATCGTGCTGAAGGCCATGAGCAAGGATCCGAACCTGCGCCCGGACAGCCATGAGCTCATGATCGAGCTGGGGCAGGCAGAGCACATGCTGGCAACGGACACGGTGCCGTCGCCCGATCCCTATGCGACGCAGGTTTTGCCGCGCGTGCAGGGAACCATAGCGGCACGGGAAGCGCAATGGGAACCAGAGGTGGCGGAATCGGAAGACGCCAAACCTTTCCTCCGGTCCAAGCTGTTCATAGCAGGACTCCTTCTGGTGCTGATGATGGGATTTGGCGTGGGAGCGTTCCTGTCCTTCGGAAGGTTCTGGAGCACGGAGGAGGTAGCCGTGCCGGATGTCACGGGAAAGCAGATGACATTGGCGCGGCAGATCCTTGAGGACAGCAAGCTGCGCGTGAATGTGGCGGAGACCTATGATGCGACGGTTTCGCCGGGGCAGGTCGTGTCCCAGTCTCCCGAAGCGGGATCAACGGTAAAGGCTGACCGACTGGTCACAATCTATGTGAGCAAGGGCGGCGAGGCCTTGGAGATGCCGGATCTCAAGGGACTCAGCAAAGCCAGCGCCTTGGACAGACTCCAGAAGATGGGGCTGAAGGTGGATTCCGTCTACGAAAAGTACTCCGATGATGAACCGGGGACGGTCATCGGGCAGGATCCGGCCATCGGATCGAAGATCAGCAAGGGGCAGAAAGTGGATATCACGGTTTCCAAGGGAAAGCAGACCAAGCACGCAAAGGTTCCGGATGTAACGGGCGCTTCGCTGGATGCGGCGCGGTCCTCGCTGGAAAGCAGGAAACTGAAGGTCGGGAGCATCACCAAGCAAAAAAGCAGTCAGGCCGCAGGGACGGTCATCTCTCAGTCGCCTTCGCCGACCAGCGAGTTGGAGGAAGGCTCTACCGTGGATCTGGTGATTGCCGAAACGGAGACGGTTCCTGCGGCGGAACCGTCCGCAAGCAAGACGGAGCGCAAGGAGGCGCCAAAGGAAAATGTGTCTGCCGATGAGCAGAAAGCGCCGGACCGTGGCGGGAATGACGCGGGAAAGAGCAGGTAATGGATGGAGACAGGACGTGTGCTGAAGTTCTATAACAGCTTCTTTTATGTGCAGACGGACACGGAACTTTTGACCTGCAGGCTCCGGGGAAAGCTCAAGCGGGACAGGCGGGGCGTGAGTGCTGTCTGTCCGGGAGATCTGGTGGAACTCACGAAGCTGGCAGACGGCACCGGTGTGCTGGAGCGTCCCTTGGCGCGCAGGAATCTTTTGTGCCGTCCCGCTGTCGCGAACATCGATCAGGTCATCCTGACCTTTGCGGCGGCGGAGCCGGATCTGCACCCCCTGCTGCTGAACCGGTTTCTGGTGCTGGCGGAGTGGTCGGGCATCCCGTCTGTCATCATCTGTGTGAATAAGATGGATCTTGCGGCGGAGCAGGATGTTCTGTCGTGCTATGAGAACTATTATCCGGTGCTTCGCGTTTCTGCGGAGCGCGGGGAAGGCATGGAGCTCCTGCGGGAACGTCTGGCCGGCAAGGTGACGGTCTTTGCGGGGCCGTCCGGCGTCGGCAAATCCTCCGTGCTCAATGCCTTGCATGCGGGCCTGTCCCTCGCGACAGGAGCCGTGAGCGAGAAAATACGCAGAGGACGGCATACGACGCGCGTGGCGGAACTCCTGCCGTTTGCGGGCGGATTCCTGGTGGACACGCCGGGTTTCAGTTCCATGGAACTGGCGGATATCGATCCGGCAGAGCTTTCTGCCTGTTTTCCGGATTTTCAGCCCTATCTGGGGCATTGCCGTTTTTCCCCCTGCACCCACAGCCATGAGCCGGATTGTGCCGTGAAAGCTGCCCTGGAGGCGGGCGAGATCCTTAGGGAGCGATATGATGCGTATTGCGCGATTTTGGACGAAATCAAAACGAAAGCTGTGAGGTGAGGCGGTCCATGAAGGATGTGCAGAACAGCGCGGACGAGCGCGGCATTGCGATTCAGCAGGTGGGAGTCAAGGAAGTGCATCTTCCCTTCCGGATCCGCACCAAACGGGGCGATTATCAGCAGGTGTTTGCGAATATCCGCTTTACGGTTTCGCTTCCGCAGGAATTCAAGGGAACGCATATGAGCCGCTTTTTGGAGATCCTCATGCCCTGGAGCGAGAAGCCGATGGCCGAGGCCGAGATGGAAGTCATGCTGCAGGAGGCGTTGGAGCATCTGAATGCGGAGTCTGCGAGGCTCCATATGGATTTCACTTATTTTATCGGAAAAGAAGCCCCTGTCAGCAAGCGCTATTCTGTGCTGGATCTGGATTGTTTTTTTGAGGGAAGCATGCGGAAGGGCGAGCCGATGGAATTTACGCTGGGCGTGGAGGTTCCCTTTACGTCGCTTTGTCCCTGCAGCAAGGAGATCTCCTCCTACGGGGCGCATAATCAGCGATCGGTCTGCCGCGTCCGGCTGCGCTATCGGCAGGGATATGAGTGTATCTACATCGAGGATCTGGCCGAGCTTGTGGAGCGGCAGGCATCTTGTCCGCTGTACCCGCTGCTGAAGCGCGAGGATGAGCGCTATGTGACGGAGCATGCCTATGAGCATCCGAAATTCGTGGAGGATATCCTGCGTGACACCGTGCTGGCGCTTCGGCATTTGGAAGGGCTGGCATGGTTTTCCCTCGAATGCGAGAACTTTGAGTCCATCCATCACCACAATGCCTATGCAAGCCATGAGGAATCCATAGACTGAGCATCCAAACATTCCGGCAAAGGAGGCGAGAGCCTTGAATAAGTTCTACCGGCGCTTCATGGGACTCATTGTATTGGTGTTTTCCATCTCGGCTCTCGTCATCTATACGACGGTGGACATCCATACGCTTCAGAACATCACGCGTTTCCAGACGTGGTCTATCGCGCTGGCAGTGCTTTCCGTCGGACTGGGGCTTTTCTTCGACGGCAGCCGTCTCATGCATCTCGTGAAGATTTCCCATGAGAAGATCACGCTCTATCAGGCGGTGCAGGTTATTTTCGGCAATTATTTCCTGGCGCTTTTGACCCCGGGGGCGACGGGAGGCGCGGTGGCCCAGCTCATGTTCCTCCGTCATGCGGGAGTGCCGACGGGCAAAGCCGCCGTGCTGGTCATCGTGCGCACGCTGCTGTCTATTTTCTTTTTGGTGCTCTGTATGCCTTTCATTTTTCTGAATGATGAGGGCATTCTGCCCGGGATCTCCAACGAATGGCTCATGGGTATCACAGCGCTTGCCTTTTTCGGCGTTGTGTTCCTCGTGTGGGGCGCAAAGAGAGGTTTCTTGGACTTTCTTGTGATATTCATCACGAAGCGTTTTTCCAGTCAGAAGAGGAGGAAGATATTCGCTTTCTACCGGGATACGAAAAGCGCGATTTCCTTGCTGCTGCATGCACCGCGAAGCATGCTGCTGGTCTTTTTGGAATCCGGGCTGAATCTGCTCTTCATCTACGCGATCGTGCCCTGTCTGCTCCTTGGCCTCGGCGTGACGGACGCGGACTGGTGCACGGTCATGGGGCGCATGATCTTCCTGAATATGCTGCTGTACTTCATGCCGACGCCGGGCGGCGCGGGCATTGCGGAGGGCGGTTTCGTCATGCTGTTCGCGGATACGGTGCCGGCGGGCACCGTGGGCATCATTGCGGTCTGCTGGCGGCTCATCGCGGAATACATTCCTTTCCTGATCGGCTTCTACTACACCCTTGCGGTATTTGGCAGGGATTTCGTGAACCGGCAGCTTGGGAAATAAGAAACTTGGAGGGACTTGGTTACCGGAAAGTTGGGATGCTATGAAAAAATTGATTGCTGTGATAGGAATCATCCTGTTTCTGATCGGTATGATCCTGCTGGAGCAAGGGACTTCGGAGCAGTTCGCGGAGAAACCCAGAAAAGGCGGGATCCTCATGGTGGGAAGTGCCGCGGACAGCAGCTGGAATGAGGCGCATCGGGCAGGCATCGATCAGGCGGCGGAAAAGCTGGAACTGCCATTGGAATACGAAGAAAACGTGACGCCCGAGAATTGTCCCGCGGTCATAGAACGTATGATCGCAAATGGGTGCAATATCATCATCAGCACATCGATTTCCTTTGAGGAGGGCGTGAAAGAAGTTGCGCAGCTCCACCATGATGTGTCATTCCTGCAGGCAACGGGAAACGTGGCTCGTCCGAATCTTGCGCCCTATATGGGACGGATGTACCAAGCGCGCTATCTCGCGGGAATCGTGGCGGGAAAATACAGCAGGAGCCATGCCATCGGCTATATCGCCACAGTTTCGATTCCGGAGGTCATCCGCGGCATTGATGCGTTTGCGTTGGGAGCCCGGCATGCCGACCCGGATGCCGTGGTCTATGTGAAATATACGGGTTCGTGGAGCGATGACGAGCAGGCGAAGATTGCAACGGAGGAACTTTTGTCGCAGGTACCAGAAATCGACGTTATCAGCATGCATCTGGATACCTACGGACCGCTTCAAATCGCGCGGGCGCACGGAATCCAGGCCATTGGGTGCAATGTCCGGAACCCGGAGTACGAGGACATACTGCTGACGGCTACCATATGGAACTGGGATACGCTGTATTCCAGATACCTGCGCGAGGCGATTCAGGGACGGCTGTCCGGCAGGAGCTATCTGGTCGGTATGGAAACGGGAATCGTGGATTTGGCACCGCTTTCCGGGCGTTGCGATGAGGAAATCGTACGCATGGTGCAGGCGGAGAAGGACGAGATCGTGAAGGGTGAGAAGGATGTGTTTTATGGCCCGATCTACGATCAGCAGGGAAATCTGCGCGCAGCGGAAGGCGAGAATCTTTCCGACAAGGTGCTGTTTGATCAGTTGGATTGGTATGTGGAGGGGGTTCGTCTGCCATGAACAGGACCGAACGCGTGTTGATTGCTGCCGCGCTGCTGTTGTTTCTGGGAATTTTCGGATTGCTGCTGAGCCTGTATCGGGTGGATGACAAGGCGGCAAGCGCCGAACAGCCAAGTGTCGGCGTCGTGCTGCACGGGGGCATTGATGATGCGGGCTGGAACCGTCAGCACTATGTCGGCATACAGAAAGCGGCGGATATCACAGGCATCAAAGTGTATATCGTGGATGGAGTTACTTTGAACACATCGAAGGGATTGGAGGCGCTCCGACAGCTTTCCCAGCAGGGACGTGACTTTGTCATTGCATCCAGCGCCAGCTTTGACAATGAAGCGCACAAGATGTGGGAAGAGGGGTTTCATACCTATTTTGCGATCCCGAAGCTGGAGGAACAGGCGGAGGGCTGCGTTCCATATCTTTTGCGGCTCTATCAGGCAGAGTATCTGGCGGGTATTCTGGCCGGCCTTCAGACAAGTTCCCATCGGATCGGGTATGTGGCGCCCATGCCGAAACCCGAGATCTGCCGAAGCATCAATGCCTTTGCCATCGGAGCGCGGGAGGCCAATCCGCAGGCGGAAATCTGCGCCGTATTTGTCGGGGCATGGGATGATCCCAGGCAGGAGTGGAATGCTGCCGCTCGGTTGCGGGACTTGGGCGTGGATATCTTGAACAGCCATCAGGACGGAATGACGGTCCAGCGGTATGCGGACGCGCACGGGATGGAGTACATCAGCTATCTGGAGCCCTATCTTCCCAATGGGAAGCGGCGTTCCGAGCGAAGCCTCGCGACCGTGCTCTGCCATTGGGACGCTGTCTATGAGACCATGTTCAAGGATTATCTCAGGGGCAAGCTCCAGAAGAGGTATTGGATGGGCATGGATGTGGATGCGGTGGATCTGGGGGAATTTTCCCCGCGCGTCAACGCAGGCGTGCAGGCGGCCATCCACCGGGCAAAGGCACGCATCAAAGGCGGCAGCAGCATTTTTTCCGGTGAGATCCGTGACAATCAAGGAAGGCTGCGCTGCAGGGAAGGCGAAAATCTCAGCGATGCGGCTTTGATCCATATGGACTGGTATGTGGAAGGGGTTCGATTCTATGAGGCAGCTGTCGTCGCTCCTTAAAGAGCGCAGATATCTCATGATGGTATTCTTCGCGGCTTTTTTCGTGCTGCTGTGCATTGTCGGTGTTCTGCTGCACCACAAGATCCGCACGATGTTCCATACCTATGTGGAGCAGGAGGTCGCGGCAGAGGTGGACATGCTGGCGCACCGTCTGGATGCGCGGTTCGGCGCAGAGCTCATGGGGATGCAGAATCTCACGCGCGTCAAGGGAACGGACTCATGGGAAAGCCTGCTCTCCCATCCGGACAAGGACGATGCGGATGGTGTCAGCCCCATGGGCGTCCTTGCCCATCGCGGGCATGCCATTGTGGGAGATTCGTTGGAGGTCAGCGATTGGCGCGGTATTCAGCAGTCTTTCCAAGGGTATCCCGCCGTCAGTTATTGCAAAGGCAAGGGCCTTCTGCTCACGGTTCCGATTTATTACGGCGAGAATATCCGCTATGTGCTGTACCGCCACTATACAGAGGATGAACTGGTGCGCGAATTTGCCATTGACTGCTTTGGGGGCTATGGACGTGCGGTGCTGTTGACTCCCAGCGGTGAAGTGCAGCTCAATGCGCAGGAATGGTCAGCGGAAGATATGGCTCACATCAAGAAGCTGGAGTCCGGCGGCATGCTGCGGCAGCTGAGAGCAAGGCTTTATTCTGAGGTATCCGCCGCGCTCTACGATCAGGAGGAGAATATCGTCTTCATGGCGGATATTTCCTCGATGGAGGGGCAGATCATCGGTTTCGTGCCTGCTTCCCGTCTGGACGGCGGGCTCATTGCCGTCATGCGCCTTGTGATCTGGGTCTTTGCGCTGCTGGTCCTGCTCTTTGCGGTGGGCGCCTTTTATCTCTTCGAACGGGAACGCAATGCGATGGCGCTTCATGAGGCAAGCAATGCAAAGAGCGCATTCCTTGCGCATATGTCCCATGAAATCCGCACGCCGATCAATGCCATCATGGGCATGAATGAGATGATCCTGCGGGAGACCGGGGACGCCTCTATCCGCGAATATGCGGAAAATGCCGTGAGCGCAAGCCGTGCGCTGCTCTCCATCATCAATGACATTCTGGATCTTTCCAAGATCGAGTCGGGGAAGATGGAGCTTGTGCCCATGGAATATCCGCTTTCGGAACTGCTGAACGATGTGGTCAATATGGTGCAGATTCGCGCAGATCAGAAGAACCTTGCGCTTTCCGTCCAGATCGACAATGCTTTGCCGTCCCGGCTTTATGGCGATGCCGTCAGGTTCCAGCAGATCATGGTCAATCTGCTGAATAATGCGGTCAAGTACACGCAAAAGGGGACGGTGACGTTCGCGCTGTCCAGCTGCGAACTGTCCGAGTGTCCCGTGGAGGTGAAGCCTCCGGAGGAATCCGCTGTTGTGCTGGTGGTGCAGGTGCGGGATACGGGCATCGGCATCCGTCCCGAAGATCTGGGGAATCTGTTCCGCGAATTCGTGAGGCTGGATTCGGAGAAAAACCGCAAGGTCGAAGGCACAGGTCTGGGGCTTGCGCTTACCCGCCGGTTTGTCCGTTTGATGGGAGGAACCATCGCGGTGGAGAGCATCTATGGAGAGGGCACGCTCTTTACCGCGTGGATTCCGCAGGCTGTCCGCTCCGCCGAGCCCATTGGGGATTTCATGGAGAAGCATTACGCCTATCTCGCGGGCAAAGCTGCCTATCATGAACAATTCACCGCGCCGGAGGCGCATGTGCTGGTAGTGGACGACAACGCGATGAACCGCATGGTTGCGAAGAATCTGCTGAAGGGAACGAAGGTGCAGGTCAGGACGGCCGCGAGCGGAAAGGAGAGCATGGAACTCCTGAAAGCGGAATCCTTTGATGTCATCCTGATGGATGACATGATGCCGGAAATGAATGGACGGGAAACTTTGCAGCATATTCGTGAGGAGCATCTTGCCGATGGCATACCTGTGATTGCGCTGACGGCGAATGCCATCGCAGGCTCCCGTGAAAAATATATTTCCTTTGGATTTGATGATTATCTGAGCAAGCCGATTGTGGGGGAGAAATTGGAAAACCTGCTGTTTCGTCATCTGCCGAAAGAAAAGGTACGGCTGGGGAAGGACACAGGAAGAGAAGAAACGGAAGAGCCAGCGGCGCAGCAGCCGCAAGATGCGGCGCACCAAAGCGGGAACGCCGCGGGGAAGGAAAGTTTGCAGGAGGACGAAGCCATGAAAAACGGGCAGGAAGCACTGTATGGTCTGGATCAGAAAACCGGATTGCTTTACTGCGGAGGCATGGAAGATCTCTATCAGGAAATGCTCCGGATGTTTGCCGAGATGCGGGAGGAGAAGCAAAATGCCATAGAAGAAGCCTTTGGCAGCGAGGATTGGGCGAATTACAGGATCCTGGTCCATGCGTTGAAATCCAACGCGCTCAACATCGGAGGGAAGGGGCTTTCCGAGCAGGCAAAGGCGTTGGAGATGGCGGCAAAATCGCAGGCATCCGGGACTGCAACAGAAGCAGAGAAAGCGGAGCAGCTTGCCTATATCAAGGCGCATCATCGGGAAACGATGGAACTCTATGGAATCGTGGCGCAGAAGGCGGATGAAATGAGCCGGAGCATACAGGAGGGAGGGACTCCATGACGCCGGAGTTTCGATTGGTCTATATACTGGAAATCATCTTGGCGAATGTGCCTGTCGGGCTCCTGCGCTATTACGCATTCCGCCATGAATTGCGCGTTCCGGCGAAGGTGTTCTGGGCCGGGTTCATCGCGCTGATACTCATGCGGATTGCCTACCTGAATCTGGCGAGTTGGCCCGATATGATGACCATTGATGAAAGACAGCGGGCATACCTGTTTTCGGCCGTTTTTATGAATCTGTTCTTCTTTTCGGTGATCCGCCCCTTCTGGCGGCACCTTTTCGTATTCGGGGTGCTGGTGCTTTACGCTACGGTGCTGCTCTACCCATTCGCTTACCTGACCTCGAATGAATGGCTGGGACAGGGCTTTGGGGCGCATGCGGTCGGGTGCGGTGTCCTGGCGGCGGAGATTCTTCTGACATGGAAGGTCATGATGCAGTGGGTTACGGATGGCGTGACGCTGTTTTTCCGGTACGGGACGGAAACCTTCTGGCGTTATTTCTGGCTGTTGCCGTTTCTGTTCACTTTTTCGGTGGTTCTGTTCGGCGTGGAAACGGCAAGGGACAATCAGATCCATCCGGCCGTGGTGGCGGCAAGCCTTGCCGGGAGCCTTGGCTTGATTGCTGCCTTCCGGTTCATGCGGCATGGCATGGAATATCTCCATGAAAATCATGTGATGGAAGAAAATCTCGGAATGGCGGAGTCGCTTTGCCGGGTGCGCCTGGAGAAAGTGCGGCTTGCCGCGGCGGGACTGTGCCGGGCGAGGCGGCTGCAGCAGGAGTTCGGGCGCTGCAGCACGGAATGTGTGCGCCATGCGGAGAAAGAGGATTGGGATGCATTGCAGGCGGAACTGCAGAATGGCAGGGAGGCTTTAAAGAGTTGCAGCGGAAGCGGGGAGAGACCGAATGGTGAATGACTGGCTTTATGCCGTATTGGTTGTGCTGGCGATCGGCCCGTTCCTCTTTTTGAGGTACTATCCCTTCCGCGACGCATTGCGGATGCCCGTATGGGCATTGGCAGGCATTCACATCATCCTGCTGGCTGCGGAGATCCTGCTCTATTTGCAGGTATATCATGCGAATGGATATGTGTTTTTCGCCCATGATTTTTTTCTGCACGACGTGTTCATTGTCTTTTATTTTGTGTTTTCGCTGTGCGTGATCCGCATGGATGTCTATCGGCAGCTGTACCTTTTGTTTCCGTTGGCATTATATGAATTGGCAATGGTCGGCGTGGGCATGTGGGCAGAACGGATTCTGGGGGGCGCTGCTCCCAAGCAGCCCTTTTTGATTTTGGATGTTGCGACCTTCCTGATGCTTTTGCTGACCTTTCCCTTTGTCCTGCGGTTTTTGCGCTATGCAGAGCGGCTTTTGGGAGAGAAGCAGGCGGAGTTCTGGAAATGGGGCTGGGTTCCGGCGGCATCCTTTTACTTTTTGGAAATGCTGTATGCACTTTCTCCCAAGCAGAGCCCTGGCATGATGGTGGTCAGCCGCATTGCGTCCTTTGTGGCAGCAGTGCTCTACCTGTTGTTCCAGATTTGGTTCCTGCGGATCCAAAGGCGCCGTATGATGCTGCGGCAGAACCTTCGGCTTTCCCAGGAACTCGCCAAGCAGCGGGCGGAAACGCTGGTACTTCTGAAGGACCAAGAGGCGCAGAAGGAAACGATTTTTGGACAGATGGAAGACATTTTCGACCGTCTGCAGGAAGCTGCGTGGGCACATGATGCGGGCGCAGTCCGCCGGATTGCCGAAGAGGGGCGGGCGGCAGCGGCCCGATATGCGCCTCACGGAGCTTATTGCAGACAGGAGCTTGCCGATGCCATTCTTTGCGTGGCGGAAGAAAAGGCCGAACAGCGCGGTATCCGGACAGAAATCCGGGTGGACTTGCCAGAGGAATTCCGGATGGAGGATGCGGAGCTTTGCGTATTGCTCGGCAATCTGATCGAAAATGCGATGGAGGCATGTGCAGCGCTTCCTGTCAATCAGCGCTGGATGACCATCCGTATGGAATCCGACGCAAGCAGGATGGACATTTTCATTGAAAATAGCTGTGATGCGGGTTCCATCCGCAGGGAAGGAGATATTTTCTATTCCTCCAAGCGCGGCTACGATGCGCCCAGCATCGGGATGAGCAGTATCCGTGATATTGCGGGGAAGTATCATGGCAGTACGGAATTCCGTTATAAAAACGGCGCGTTTTATGCGGCAGTCACGCTTCGGAAGCGGGAGCCGCAGGCCGATTTGAATTTGCTTGACAGGGAAGAGTCCCCCAATATATACTGAAAATGATACACTGTGCGAAGATCATTCGTGATGTGAAGGATGAATTTTCGTAGCGGAAGAAGGCGGAGAAGATGCTTCAGTTTAAATCCATGATGAGCAAGCTGATCTTTATCATGGTGGGCATGTCTTTTTTTACGACGCTTTGCATCACGGGGCTGCTTTTTGCGTATGGCGTGCAGCAGCACAAGACCTACATGAAGAAGTATCGGAGCGATTTGGAGCAGAGCATAGACCGCAAACTGATCGATGAGACGCAGACCGCGCTGAGCGCCGTGCAGCTCATCTATGAGCAGCAGCAGGCAGGCAAGCTGAGCGAGGCCCAGGCAAAGGCGGCCGCTGCGGACATCGTGCGGAATCTTCGTTATAACGAGGGACTGGGATATTTCTGGATCGACACCTATGATGGGGATAATGTTGTGCTGCTGGGGAGTGACGCAGAGGGGAAAAACCGTCTGGATATCGTCGACCCGGCAGGCAACTTTTTTATCCGTGAGTTGATTGAGCACGGGAAGCAGGAAGGCGGCGGGTTCACCGATGCCATGTTCCCGAAGCCGGGCGAGCAGGAGCCTTTGCCGAAGCACTATTATTCGGTTGCCTTTCCGCCCTATGAATGGATCATAGGAACCGGGATATGGATGGACGAAGTGAATGCCATCGTAGGAAACCGCGAGACGGAACTGCAGGATGAGATTTACGGGAAAGCATTCCACTTCATCTCCTACATGCTGTTCCTGCAGATCATGATCTTTGCCTGTGCGGCTTATCTGGGCTATGATTTCACGCAGCCGATCCTGATCGTGACCGAGAGACTGCGGGATCTGGGCAAGGGCAATTTCACCATGGATATCGGGCTGGAACGGCAGCTCAATATATGGATGGATCGGCAGGATGAGCTGGGCACGATGAGCCGCGCCCTGAAGGAGATGCAGCGCAGGCTGTGGGAGCATCAGAAAAGCATTCTCGACATGGCGCACAACGATCCCCTCACAGGACTTGCCAATCGCCGCTACTTTCAAGCCTGCATGAAGGATCTTGGGGATACCAGCCATATTACGCTGATTGCGTTGGATTTGGACCACTTCAAGGAAGTCAATGACACCTACGACCATCAGACCGGTGATGCGGCGCTGTTGATCTTGGCGGAGGTGCTGAAGGATGTCTTCCCCGATGCGCTGAATGTCCGCATGGGAGGGGATGAATTTCTGGTGGTCTTCACCAAGCCGATTCAGCTCGACCAGGTGGCCGATCGGCTGGAGCACTTCATGAATCAGCTCACGACCATTTACCAAAGCGATCCCGAGCTGGCCCGGCTTACCATCAGCGGCGGCATTGCCCACTCTGCGGGGACCGCGGCGCCACTGGATATCCTGCTGCAGCAGAGCGACATCGCGCTGTACCAGGCCAAGCATGCAGGCCGTTCCTGCTACTACGTCTATCATTCGGGGATGGAACAGCATCATAAAAAGGATTGACGGCAGGACAAGGCTTGCAGGGAATGAGTTGGATGTTGATTCTTCATGGAATTGATGTTGGAGCGTGTTACCATGTACCATTCGAAATTGACATTTTGGATTTCAGGGATACGGGAGGAGATTGTCCGGCAATGGGAGCAGCTGGCGCCTTTGCCGCGCTTTGCGCATGTGTTCCGCACGCCGGAACGTTTGGAGGAACTTCCCGCAGGCAGGAACCAGATCGTGATATTCCACGAGAACGCGGGGCTTTTGCCAAGCAAAATCCGTGAACAGGTGGGAAAGCTGGGAACCTGCATCCTGTGCGGGGAGAGCCTCGCGTCCTTTTCGCGGGAAGAATTGCTTTGCGCGGATGAGTTCTGGTGCGGTTCCTTTGAAGCGCAAGATCCCATCTGGCGGATCCGTTTCGAGAAATTGCTGGAGCGTCTGAAATCCCAAAAGGATGCGTGGCTGACGGAGAACTATCTGGACTGCACAATCAATATGCTGCCGGACCTTGTGTGGTACAAGGATCGGGAAGGGATACACCTCAAGGTGAATGATTCTTTTGCGGAGGTGACCGGCAAGTCCAAGGAGGAGTGCGCCAACAAGGACCATTACTATATCTGGGGCGTGTCGAAGGAGGACTATGCGGACAAACCGCTGGACTGCGCCGCGTCGGAGAATGCGGTGTTCGAGGCGGGCAAGACCATGGTCTTTGATGAGGATGTGGTCATGGCCGGGAAGGGGACGCGGAAATTCCGGACATGGAAAACGCCGGTTTTTGAAGAAGACGGGACGATCCTTGGCACTGTGGGCATCGGACGGGATATGACCCAGGAATATGAGTATCGGAAGACCATCGAGGACATGGCGCATCGGGATGCTATGACGGGACTTGCGAACCGCCGCTATATGTATGAATACGTGCGGACGAAATGCGCGGGGAAGCGGTTGACGGTCATAGCCTTCGATTTGGATCATTTCAAGCATGTGAATGACACTTACGGGCATCAGACGGGAGATGCAGCGCTGCTGGTGCTGGCCGAGATGCTGCTGCGGATTTTTGACGATGGCCTGTGCATCCGCATGGGCGGTGATGAGTTCATGGTGGTGCTGCCAGATGCGCCCAGCCGGGAGGATGTGGAGCATCGCGTGCAGAAGTTCATGGACCAGCTGTTGGCGTTCTATCAGATGGATCCGGAGCTGGAGGAGCTTTCGGTCAGCGCAGGGATTGCGTACGGAGCGGATATGCCGCTGCCGCTGGAGGAGCTGATCCGACAGAGCGATGCGGCGCTCTATCAAGCCAAGCAGGGAGGGCGCGCCTGCTATCGTGTCTACAGCCTTGCCATGGATTTGGACTGCTTTGTTTGAAGTAATTTTCATGAAATTCTGCCTACTGTCTTGACAGTGGCGGGGAAAATCGGTACACTTAAGGTATCGGTTATCATGCGAGAGAAAGGGTGGAGATGACATGTATCAGGATGACTACAAGCGCTGGCTGGAAACGGATTTGGTAGACTTTGACCTGAACAAAGAGCTTTTGGATATCCAGGGCGATGATGAGGCTATCAAGGATCGGTTTGCGGTGGCTTTGCAGTTCGGTACGGCGGGTCTGCGCGGGACGTTGGGCGCAGGCACGAACCGCATGAATATCTGGGTAGTGCGCCAGGCGACCCAGGGCGTTGCGGATTGGGTAAAGACACAGGGCGGCAGCCAGACGGTCGCCATCAGCTACGACAGCCGCCTGAAGGGTTGGAACTTTGCGCGTGACGCGGCGGGTGTGCTGGCGGCGAACGGCATCAACGTGCGCATTTATGATGAGCTTATGCCGGTTCCCGCGCTGAGCTTTGCGACACGCTATTATAAGTGCAATGCGGGCATCATGGTGACGGCTTCCCATAATCCTGCGAAGTACAACGGCTATAAGGCATACGGGCCGGACGGCTGCCAGATGACGGACGATGCGGCGGCTGTGGTCTATGACTCGATCCAGAAGACGGATGTGCTGACCGGCGCGAAATATATGAGCTTTGCGGAGGGCGTGGAGAAAGGGCTCATCAAGTTCGTGGGCGATGACTGCAAGGATGCGTTCTATGCGGCCATCGAATCCCGCCAGGTGCGTCCGGGGCTTTGCAAGACGGCAGGGCTCAAGCTCGTGTATTCCCCGCTCAATGGCACGGGTCTTGTGCCTGTCACGCGTGTGCTCAAGGATATCGGCATCACGGACATCACCATTGTGCCGGAGCAGGCTTATCCGAACGGTTACTTCACCACCTGCTCCTATCCGAATCCCGAGATTTTCGCGGCATTGGAAAAGGGACTGGAGCTTGCCAAGGAAATCGGCGCGGATCTCATGCTCGCAACGGATCCGGACGCGGATCGCGTGGGCATTGCCATGAAGTGTCCGGATGGCTCCTATGAGCTGGTATCGGGCAATGAGATGGGTGTGCTGCTGCTTGACTATATCTGTCAGGGACGCATCGAGAAGAAGACCATGCCGAAGGATCCTGTGGCAGTCATGTCACTGGTTTCCACGCCTTTGGCCGACAAGGTTGCGGAGCATTACGGCGTGGAATTGCGCCACGTGCTCACGGGCTTCAAATGGATCGGCGACCAGATCCTTCACTTGGAAGAAAAAGGTGAGGAGGAGCGCTTCATCTTCGGTTTCGAGGAGAGCTACGGCTATCTGTCCGGCTCCTATGTGCGCGACAAGGATGCTGTGGTCGGCTCCATGCTGATTTGCGAGATGGCGGCATATTACCGCTCCATCGGTTCCTCCATCAAGCAGCGTCTGGAGGAAATCTACAAGCAGTACGGCAGGTATCTCAATAAGGTGGATTCCTTCGAATTCCCGGGGCTGTCCGGCATGGACAAGATGGCGGGCATCATGGAGAAACTCCGGAAAGAGCCTCCTGCGGAATTTGCGGGCAGGAAGGTCGTGAAGGCTCTCGATTACAATAAGCCGGAAGAGACAGGACTCCCGAAGGCGAATGTGCTGATCTATTCGCTGGATGACGGTTCCACGGTAGTGGTTCGTCCGTCCGGTACCGAGCCGAAGATCAAGACCTATTTCACCACGCTGGGAAAGGATCTCGCGGAGGCAGAAAAGGCAAAGAATGAACTGGCGGAAGCGGTTAAGCCGATTCTGGCATAAGAGAAGTTGAATTTCGTTTGCGGCATAGCTGAAATGTTTGGCTATGCCGTTTTTACTATGAAATCTTAGCGAGCACAAGCCGATAGGCGCAGTGGGAGCTTAGATTTCGTGTAAGGACGTGTGGACACCGAAGGTGTCCGGTAAGTTTATTGCTGCTCCCAAGGAAAGTTTTGAATTTTTATGTTTTTTAAGAGGAAAATGCAAGCTTTATCACGAATAGTATCCTAAGAAGAGAGGTGTTTCTTATGGCGATCAGCACGAAGGGGTTTGGTCCCTTTGATATCCGCGGGATTTATCCGACCGATGTCAATGAAGAGCTGGCCTATCGGGTGGGACGTGTGCTGCCGCGGATGTTCGGGGTGAAGCATGTCGCGGTGGGACGTGATATCCGCCTTTCCAGCCCAAGCATGCAGAAAGCGCTGGTGGAAGGCCTGACGGAATCCGGATGCGATGTGCTGGACATCGGCCAGTGCGGCACGGAAATGATCTATTTTACGGTTTGCCATTGGAAACTGGATGGCGGCGTCATGGTCACGGCCAGCCACAACCCAAAGGAATACAACGGCATGAAATTCGTGCTGAAAGAAGCGCGTCCGATTTCGGAGGACAACGGGCTGAGGGAACTGGCAGAGGCGGTGCAGGAGGATTTTGTGCGTGCGGAGCCTGCGGGGAATGTCTCCTTCAGGGATGTGATGCAGGAATATGTGCAGCATATCCTGTCTTATGTGGATGTCAGCAAGCTGAAGCCTTACAAGGTGGTCGCGAATACGGGAAATGGTGCGGCCGGTCCGATCATCAACGAATTGGAAAAACATCTGCCCTTTGACATCGTGAAGGTCTGCAACGAGCCGGACGGGAATTTCCCCAATGGCGTGCCGAATCCGCTGCGGCAGGAAAATCGCGAGGCAACGGCGAAGGTCGTACGGGATACGGGGGCAGATTTGGGCGTTGCATGGGATGGAGATTTTGACCGGTGCTTCCTGTTCGACGAAAAAGGCGAGTTCATTGAAGGTTCCTACATGGTCGGATTTCTTGCGGCGGCATTCCTGAAAAAGGAAAAGGGCGGGACGGTCGTTTATGATCCGCGAAACACGTGGAACACCATCGATATCGCGGAGAAATACGGCGGGAAGGCGGTGCTCTGCCGCAGCGGGCATGCATTCATCAAGGACAAGATGCGCGCCATGGATGCGGTCTATGGCGGCGAGCTCAGTTCCCATCATTATTTCCGTGACTTTTCCTATTGCGACAGCGGCATGATTCCCTGGCTCATGATGATGGAGCTCATGTCCGAAATGCATGGGGAAACCCTTTCGGGGCTCATGCGGGAGCGCAAGGAAAAGCATCCGGCCAGCGGCGAGATCAACAGCAAGGTGAAGGATCCCGATGCCGCCATGGAGAGAGTGGAGAAGCTTTATGGGGCGCAGGGGAAGGTCTCAAAGATTGACGGAATCTCCGTTGAGTTTGACGACTGGCGGTTCAATCTGCGCAAGTCCAGCACGGAGCCTGAAATACGGCTGAATGTGGAGTCCCGCGGGAATCGGGGGCTGATGGAAGAGAAGACGAAGGAGCTGTTGGACATTATCCGCGCATGAGAAACAAATGACCACATAGAATCTTCACAAGGAACATGCGGAATGTTATAATGGCAACGTGTGGAAACGTGCTGAAAGGCACAGATATATATTCTTTTGAACAGAAAGGGGTTTTAGCAAATGAGTTTGACATTGAAATCCGGTTTTTCCTTCGACTATGATAATCTCTATGGCGAGGGCAAAGTGACCGAGGCGGATCTCAAATCCTATGCGGAGGATCTGAAGAAGGCGCATGAGGCGATGAAGGTCATGCGCGAGAAGGGATTCATCAAGGCGCATCTCTCGAAGGACGGCGAGCCGGAGAAGGTCCTGTTCTCGCAGCTTCCCTATATCGAGGAAGGGCATCTGAATTCCCCGAAATCCTTGGCACATCTGAAGGAACTCACCGACCATGTGAAGGGCAATGTGGATGCTGTGGTTTCGCTTGGTATCGGCGGCTCCTTCCTTGGCAACAAGGTGCTCTTTGACGTGCACTGCGGAGCGTTCTGGAATGCCATGTCGGACGAGGAGCGCAAGGGATTCCCGAAGATTTATTTCAGCGGCAACAATATCGACCCGCGCAGCACGGGGGATCTCATCCATCACCTCGAAAGCCAGGCGGAAATCGTAAAGACGCACAAGAACCGCAAGTACAAGGTGCTGCTTTTGGTCATCTCGAAGTCGGGCGGCACGCTGGATACGATGTCCAACTTCATGGTCATCTATGACCAGCTGAAGAAATGCGACCAGATCGAGGTAGAGGTCGTAGCTGTGACCGATCCGAACGAGCAGAAGCCGACGCTTCTCAAAAAGCTCGCGATGGAGAAAGGCTGGCCGACGTACAGCGTTCCGGATGGCGTTGGCGGACGGTTCACGATTTTCTGCGAGGTCGGCTTGACGATGGCGGCATGCATCGGCATGGACATCGAGCAGTTCCTGGCGGGCGCGCGGGATATGGACGAGGCCTGCAAGAACGATGATATCTGGCAGAATCCCGCGATGCTGAACGCGGCATTGAAGTTTGCGGCTGCGGAGAAGCATGGCCGCGATATCGAGGTCATGATGCCTTACGGTGATTATCTGAAATCCGTTTCTGAGTGGTATATCCAGCTTCTGGCCGAGTCTCTCGGCAAGCAGTTTGACAAGGACGGTAAGGAAGTCTGCTACGGGCGTACGCCGCTGGTGGCTGTGGGCACGACGGATATGCACTCCCAGACCCAGCAGCATCAGGAGGGCAAGCTGAACAAGGTGGTCCAGTTCATCAAGGTCGCGAAGTGGGACAAGGATCTGGTGATCCCGAATGTGTTCCCGGAGGCGCAGAAGCTGGCGGATATTTCAGGCGTGACGATGGGCGAGGCTTTGGAAGTCGCCCGTCAGTCCAATGAGGATGCCCTTTCCTCCAATCAGCGCTTCAATGCATGCTTCACGCTGCCGGAGCTTACGCCGTATCACTTGGGCGAGCTGCTCTACATGCTGGCGATGTCCGTGGCGTATGAGGGCGAGCTTTCCAATGTGGACGCGTTCAACCAGCCGGGCGTCGAGGCGTATAAGCGCATCATGGGCCCGAAGCTGCAGGCCCTGAAAGCAAGCAAATGACAAACATATATGGAAAATGATGCACGAACAAGTTCCTGTCTGCAAGGGCAGTTCCGTGCAAAGATTGGTGTGCATCGGCACGGCTCCGCCTGAGCTCAGGCGGAGCCTTTTCTGTTGCTTATTTTGTGGATTGTGTTTTTAAGGAGAGGACAAATGTTTGAAAGCATAAGAATCATGGTGGAGGAACAGAAAGAAGGGAAGGAAAAGCAGCAGGCAGTGGTTCTGGGGATTTGCATGGTGGTATTGACGTTGGCATTGCTCTTTGGCGGAGAGGAGGATGAATTATCCGCCGGAGAGATGGGAACGCCGGCGACGCAAGCCGGACATGAAACGGGAGCCATACGGGAAACGGCTGCCCCAAAGAGGATTCTGGGAGCTGCAAAAGCCGTGAAGAGCAGTGCGCTGGCAGATCCTTTTTCCGTCCTGCATCCGACCAGAAAGGAGATGGAGCAGGCAGCGGTTCCGACTGCTTTGCCTGTGGCGGAACAGGCAGCGCAGGGGACGGCTGCTGCTCCTGTCTCTCAAGAGGAATCGCCGGAAAGCATCGAGGCGCCTGCCTTTGAGCTGAAGGGAATCGCGAAGGGAGGAGGCGGCGGCATTGCCCTTTTAAAGCATGGAGAGACGACGCACAGCCTGCAGGCCGGCGAACCGCTGGGTGATGTGCAGGTGGAGGAAATCGGGGACACCTATGTTTTGCTTTCCAATGGAATGCGATTGGAATTGCAGATGCCTTGAGGAGGAAGATGGATGAAGAGATGGATGCTGAAAAAAATTTTTGTGCTGTTCCTTGCGGCAGGGGGTTGCTTCTGTCCGCTGCGGGCGGAAGCGGAGCCGATTTCCTTATCCGTTATGGATGGGGATGTGCGTTCCGTGCTGTTGTCAACGGCGCGGATGGGAGGCTTCAATTTGGTTTTGGATGATTCTGTGGCCGGGACAGTGACAGTATCCCTGCAGAATGTGGAACCGCTGGATGCCATGCATCTGGTGGCAAGCGCTGGCAATCTTTTGCTGGAGCAGGTCGGCGGAAATTATGTGGTCACGGCACGGGGCAATCAGGCAGGGCTTTCCTCCGCCCATGTGTTCCCGCTGCGCTATGCGGATCCGGAGGAAGTCAGGAATTCTGTAATTTTATCTTTGGGGCTTGCAGGAAATCCGGCACAAACAGCGAATAAAAACAGTGGTGCAAAAGAAAGAAAATCGGGAGATGCACAGGAAGACGGAGCGGCATCCAACGGCAGGGAGCGTCGGGTTTCCATTGATTATTCCACGAATTCCCTGATTGTTTACGGAACGCCGGAGGAGGCATTTCAGGCCGGCAGGTTGCTGCAGGTATTGGATGTGCCGGCGAAGCAGGTGTCGTTGGAGGCGCGTGTGGTGTCCATTGACAAGAGCGCGGCCAAGGAGCTTGGTGTGGAGTGGGCTTGGTCCGCGATTCCGCAGTATCCGGATGTGTCGACTTCCTATCGGACGCATAGCACAGTGATTGAGAATCCGGATGGTTCCACGACTGTTCGGCGCGTGGAGGTGCCGGAGATCGATGTGGAGCGCAGCGGACAGACATCGGGGACGCAGGGGATTATTCGTTTCGGCAGAGGCCCGGAAGGGTATCCCTTCGAGTTCTACTATGGAGCAAAACTCAATGCAATGGTGGCGGACGGAAAGGCGCAGATCCTGTCACGGCCGAATATCACGACCTTGCAGGGACATGAAGCGGTCATCAATATCGGTGGAGAGGTTCCCGTGCCGAAGGTCTCTGTGACGAATTCGACAACGGTGACATCCATTGACTACAGGGAGGCCGGTATCATCTTGCGCTATACGCCCCGTGTGAATGCGGATGGCCATATCACGGCGCAGGTCCACACGGAGGTCAGTTCTCCCGTTTTTGTGGATGATATCAAGGCATACCGCTTCCGCAAGCGCTCCGCAGATACGACGGTCCGGCTGAGAGACGGCGAAACCATGGTGATCGGCGGACTGATCGGAAGCGAGGAATCGCGTACGATGAGCAAGATTCCGTTTTTGGGCGATCTTCCGATTCTTGGTTCTTTCTTTCGCAGCGTGAAGAACAGCAAGACAGATTCAGAAATCATGATTTTCCTGACTGCCCGCATTTTGGACGAGAAGGCGTAAGGTTCTCGTGGATTCCGTGTGTGATGCATGATGGGTAGAGTGAGATGCATTGGAGGAACTGACATGGCAATCAAAATCTTGATCGCAGATGATCACGCACTGCTTCGGCAGGGAATCAAAAGGGTATTGAATTTCGAGGATGATCTGGAGGTCGTCGGAGAGGCGGAGGACGGGCAGGAGACGCTGGCCCGTACCTTGGTGCTGCAGCCCGATATTTTGCTGCTGGATCTCAACATGCCAGGCCTCAGCGGACTGGAGGTGGCGAAGCAGCTGCAGACCGCGAAGTGCAAAACCAAGATCATTGCGCTGACCATCCATGACAGCGATAACTATGTGCTGGAGCTTTTGAAGAACGGAGCGCTGGGGTATCTGCTGAAAGATGTGGAGCCATCGGTGCTCATCAAGGCAATCCATGTGGTGAACGAGGGTAATGCGTTCGTCTATCCGAAGCTGGCGGAGCGGCTGTTCGGCGGCATCGGGGAGACGGACGACGTGAACGAAAAGGCGCGGGAGATGTGGCGCGAAAGCCGTTCGGAGCGTCTGACTTCACGGGAGATGGACGTACTGGAATGTGTGGCAAAGGGATTCAATAATCAGGATATCGCAAAGGCGCTGAACGTGAGCGAAAAGACGGTCAAGAATCATTTGACGAACATCTTCCGCAAGCTCAATGTGAATGACAGAACGCAGGCGCTCGTGTACGTGCTGAGGAATAAGATCATTACTTTAGATTAAGGAAGCTCCGGGTCGGTTCATGCAGCGTTTTCCGGGGAACTACTGGTGAGGTGTTGGGATGGATCTGGATTTTCATTTTGATACAGTGTATGTACTTTCCAGATGGGCGAAGTTTGGCAGTCCGAATGCGAGCCTGATTGCGCATAGCTCGCAGCTCGTGGACGATAATTTCGATTCGAATCCATTTTCGGATGAGGAGGAAGAGAAGAATATCGAGGCAGGGGTGAATGTGCGTTATTCCTGTCAAAACATCTGGGGAAATATCACAGGGAAAGGCAACAGCGAAATCTGGGTCCCGTTCCATTTCCTGCCGGGGCTGCAGGGAGAAACCGATGAGGATAAGCTTGTCTGCAAGAAGCACAGCGAGCTTTCGGAAGGATTGAAGGAACGCCTGCTGGAAACGACTCTGGATCATTCCGACTATGTTTTCCGGCTCGGCGTTGGGTTGCATGTGTTCGCGGATACATGGGCGCATCAGGAGTTCGCAGGGCTGAACAATACGCTCAACAAAGTGCAGAACCTGATTTTTGCCAATCAGGGATCTATGGTGGAGCGGGTGATCGGCGATCTGATCGGCTCGTCCTCGGTGCTCAGCAAGATCATGGATGAGCTGATGCCCCTTGGCCATGCGGCGGCTGTGCATTGCCCGGATATGCCTTATCTTTGGTGGAAAACGGGGGAGCGCTTTTCCGATGGCCGCAAGAACTGGGATGAGTTCATGGAAGCATCGGAAGAAATTTTTTGCATTCTGCAGAAAGTGAGCGGCGAGGAGGTCACGGGACTTTCCGATTCGCAGAAGAAACTGCTGCTTCGCTGCTTCAAGGGGATCCAGTCGGACGATATCGAGGAGCGCCATCAGGAATGGCTCAGGCGCATTCATGAGAATTACTTTGCGTTCGAAGATTTCGGAGATGGGGATGCGTCTGTGGAGTATCATACAGGAAATATCATTGCAGACATGGATTTCCGCAAGCAGTTTTATGATGAGGTCAACCATCATTTCGATTGGGTGAAAGAGAAGCTGGAGGATCGGGACATCTATGTCCTAAAGGATGAGCCGGTGTATTGATGGGGGAATGCGGAATCCAATCGGTGTTTCCGGCACCTTGAATTCAAAAAAGAACCTTTCGTCAGCCGACGCTGATGGAAGGTTCTTTTTGGGTGGTGCGTCCGGCGGTGCACGTTTCTAACCGGTGAAAGTCCGGAACCTGTCCAGTAGCTTTGGCGTGTTTTCCGTATTTACAAATGTATTTGAAGGATATATAATGAATACGTTGCGGTTAGCAATTTTGAAGATTTGTGGTATGTTGGAAAGCCTGCCACATAGGTCATCTTTCTCAGAGGGGAGCAGTACAAAATTATGAGCAAAAAAATGAAGACAATGGACGGCAATCAGGCTGCTGCTTATGTTTCGTATGCGTTTACGGATGTGGCGGCGATTTACCCGATTACCCCGTCGTCTCCGATGGCAGAGCATGTGGATGAGATGGCAGCAAAGGGCGCAAAGAATATCTTCGGACAGAAGGTGCGCTTGGTGGAGCTGCAGTCCGAGGGCGGCGCTGCAGGCGCTGTGCATGGCTCGTTGCAGGCAGGCGCGTTGACGACGACGTATACGGCTTCGCAGGGCTTCCTGCTGATGATCCCGAACCTTTACAAGATTGCGGGCGAGCTTCTGCCGGGTGTCTTCCATGTGAGTGCGCGTGCTCTCGCTGCATCGACGCTCAATATCTTTGGCGATCATCAGGATGTCATGGCGGCGCGCCAGACAGGCTGCGCGATGCTTGCGGAAGCCAGCGTGCAGGAGGTCATGGACCTTTCCGCTGTGGCGCATTTAGTGGCGATCAAGGGACGTGTGCCCTTCATCAATTTCTTTGATGGTTTCCGTACCTCCCATGAGATTCAGAAAATCGAACTTGTGGATTATGCGGATCTTGCAAAGCTGGTGGATATGGATGCCGTCAATGCATTCCGCCGTCGTTCGCTGAGCCCGGACCATCCGGTCATCCGCGGTACGGCAACGAATCCGGATGTGTATTTCCAGGCGCGTGAGTCCGTCAACACTTACTATGAGCAGTTGCCGGATCTTGTGGAGGAGGCGATGGCCGAGATTTCCAAGATCACGGGTCGTGAGCATCATGTGTTCGATTACTATGGTGCACCGGATGCGGAGCGCGTGATCGTTGCGATTGGTTCCATCTGCCAGACGGCCGTGGAGGCTGCGGAGTATCTTGCAAAGAAGGGCGAGAAAGTCGGCGTCCTTTCCGTGCATCTCTATCGTCCCTTCTCCGTCAAGCACTTCTTCCGGGCGATCCCGAAAACGGTCAAGAAGATCGCGGTACTGGATCGCACGAAGGAACCGGGCGCGATCGGCGAACCCCTCTATCTCGATGTCAAGGCGGCATACAGCGATGCGGACGTGCAGCCTGTCATCGTCGGCGGACGCTTCGGGCTTGGCGGCAAGGATACGACGCCGGATCACATGCTGGCCGTCTATGAGGAGCTTAAGAAGGATGCTCCGAAGCACGGCTTTACGCTGGCCATCGAGGACGACATGACGAACACCTCCCTTGCGGAGTATCCGGAGGACGTGGATCTGACCCCCGAGGGGACAACGGCTTGCAAGTTCTGGGGCCTTGGCTCGGACGGCACGGTAGGTGCGAACAAGAGCGCCATCAAGATCATCGGCGACAATACGGATCTCTACGCGCAGGCCTATTTTGCCTATGACTCCAAGAAGTCGGGCGGCATCACGATGAGCCATCTGCGCTTCGGCAAGCTGCCGATTTCCTCTCCGTATCTCATCACGAAAGCGGATTTCATCTCCTGCTCCCAGCAGTCCTACGTGACCCAGTACAATCTGCTGGCAGGGCTCAAGCCGAACGGTACGTTCCTTTTGAACACCACATGGTCGGATGAGGAGCTTGGGAAGCATTTGCCTCCCTATATGAAGCGTTATATCGCAGAAAACGATATCAATTTCTATACGGTCAACGCTGTGGAAATTGCGCGCGGGCTGGGACTCGGCGGTCGTTTCAACATGGTCATGCAGTCGGCCTTCTTCAAGCTGGCGGATATCATCCCCATCGAGGAGGCTGTGAAGTACTTGAAGGATGCCGTGGTAACTTCCTATGGCAAGAAGGGCCCGCAGATTGTGGAAATGAACCACGGCGCCATCGACAAGGGCATTGATGCCCTGCATAAAGTGGCGGTGCCTGCCGATTGGAAGGATGCGAAGGATCCTGCGCCGGCGGACCGCGATGTACCCGCATTCATCAGCGAGGTACAGGAGGTCATGAACCGTCAGGAGGGCGATGCTCTGCCTGTCAGTACGTTCCGGGGCCGTGAGGACGGTACCTTCCCAGTGGGCGGCAGTGCCTATGAAAAGCGCGGTACGGCCATCAATGTGCCGACCTGGAAGCCGGAGCTCTGCATCGGCTGCAATCAGTGCTCCTTTGTGTGCCCGCATGCGGCCATCCGTCCGGTCCTCACGACGAAGGAGGAACTGGCGGCGGCACCGGAGGGCATGCCGAGCATTCCCTCGAAGATCACGAAGGGCGAGCTGAATCTTACGATTGCGGTTTCCACGATGGACTGCCTGGGCTGCGGCAACTGCGCGCAGGTCTGCCCGAAACAGGCTTTGGAGATGAAGCCGCTGGACGATCAGCTTCGCGCGAATCAGGCGTGGTTCGATTATGGCGTCGATTCGAAGAAGGTGGCCCCGAAAAAGAACCCATCCAAGAAGAATACGGTGCTCGGCAGCCAGTTCGAACAGCCGTTGTTCGAGTTCTCCGGCGCCTGCGCGGGATGCGGCGAAACGCCTTACGCAAAGCTCATTACGCAGCTCTTCGGCGACCGCATGATGATCGCGAACGCCACGGGATGCTCCTCCATCTGGGGCGGCAGCGCGCCTGCCATGCCATACACGGTCAATGTGAAGGGGCATGGTCCCGCGTGGGCGAACTCCCTGTTCGAGGACAATGCGGAGTTCGGTCTGGGCATGTTCCTCGGGACGCGCGCGGTGCGCGAGGCGCTTGCCGATGACGCTGCATCCGCACTGGAGCAGGGCAAGGGCTCGGAGGCTCTGCGCGCCGCGCTGGCAGACTGGAAGGACAATCTCAATGTGAGCGAGAATACACGCGAGCGTGCGGAGAAGCTTTCCGAGCTGCTGGCGGCAGAAAAGGGCTCGGATGAGCTTTTGAACAAGCTCTATGAAAACAGGGACTATTTCGTGAAGCGTTCCCAGTGGATCTTTGGCGGCGACGGCTGGGCCTATGATATCGGCTACGGCGGTGTCGATCATGTGCTGGCATCCGGCGAGGATGTGAATGTGTTCGTGTTCGATACGGAGGTCTACTCCAACACGGGCGGACAGGCATCTAAGTCCACGCCTGCGGCGGCAATCGCGCAGTTCGCGGCAACGGGCAAGAAGACGAAGAAGAAGGATCTCGGCATGATGGCCATGTCCTACGGCTATGTCTATGTGGCACAGGTGGACATGGGCGCGGATCACAACCAGCTCATGAAGGCCATTACGGAGGCGGAGGCTTATCACGGCCCGTCCCTGATCATTGCCTATGCGCCGTGCATCAACCACGGCATCCGCAAGGGCATGGGCAAGAGCCAGGAAGAGGGCAGGCTCGCCGTCGAGTGCGGTTACTGGGCGAATTACCGCTACAACCCGGAGCTCCGCGGCACGGACAAGAACCCGTTCACCCTTGATTCCAAGGAGCCTGATTTCAGCAAGTTCCAGGAATTCCTGCAGGGCGAGGTGCGTTATTCTTCCTTGAAGCGCAATTTCCCGGAGGCGGCTGACGCGCTCTTCGCGAAGACACAGAAGGATGCGGAAGAGCGTCTGGCGGGCTATAAGAAGCTGGCAGGAAAAGCATAAACCGTTTCGATGAAGATTAGGGCGTGTTGATTCATTCGCTCAGCCCATCTTCACGGGTCTTGACTGCCCTTGCTGCGTTGACAAATCCTCAGCATAGCACCACTATGCCTGCGGTTTGTCGCCTTGCATGGACAGCCAATCCCCGCAAATCTGGACTAAGCTCATTTAATCAACACGCCCTAGGCCGGAATCAGATGTTATCTGGTTCCGGTTTCTTCATAGATTTTTCAAGAAAGGGTAATACTATACAAAGGCGGGACTAACGCTTCCATGAAAGGGATGAAACTATGCGGGTACTTTTGGCAGAAGATGACAAGCGGCTTGGCAAGCTCATAAAATATATGCTGGAGCAGAATGATATCACGGTGGAGTGGATCACGAACGGCTCGGATATCTATGAATACGCGAACTACACGGAATACGACATCCTGGTCCTGGACTGGATGATGCCGGGGGAGAGCGGCGTGGATGCGTGCGCTCGGCTCCGTCAGGACGGCTATGAACGGGCCATCCTCATGCTGACCGCAAGGGACTCCGTGGAAGACCGCGTGACGGGATTGGACGCGGGCGCGGATGATTACCTTGTGAAGCCCTTTGAATTTGCGGAGCTTCTGGCACGGCTGCGCGCCTTGGGACGGCGCACGACACAGAAGATTCAGCAGGATATTGTGGAGGTCGGGGAGTTTACCCTGAACCGTACAGCAAAGATCCTGAAAAAAAAGGATCAGGTCATCCAGCTCTCACCGCGCGAGTTCCAGATCTTCGATCTGTTGGCTCAGAATATCGGCATCGTGGTGCCGCGCGATATACTTTTGGATCGCATCTGGGGCATGGAAAGCGATGTAAGCTCCAATAACATTGATTCCTACATGAAGATTTTGCGGAAGAAACTGGAAACCGGGGAAGGACAGACCGTGATCAAGACTGTGCGCGGGGTAGGCTATCGCCTGGAGGCTGGGGAGTAAATGGAAAATGGCGTCTTTGGGCGCAGCCGCAGACAGCTGACGCTGTTTTATTCCTTGATTATGTTTGCGTTTCTGGTGGTGCTGATCCTTGTCGTGCACAGGACGATGGAATGGTCCATTTCTTCCGAGCAGGCGCGGGAACTCATGGATACGGCCGCGAATGTGGCGGAGGCTCAAAGCCATCTCACCCAGCATCCGGAAATCCCTTTTGATGATACGAAAGTCTATCGGGGCTCTAATGACAGGCTGTTCTTCTATATTTTTGACGAGAATGGCAGACTGCTGAATTTCTCCCGTGCATCCTTCCGGATCGAGCCGTTCATTTTGGAAAGGATTTCCTCATGGGAAGTACCGGAGGATGAGGTTGCGGTTTATGGCATGCCGGACGAGAAAGGACACACGACGCGTATCATGATGACCTCGCGGCAAATGACGCGCGGGGATTTTGCGCAGAAGGTTTACGTGGGCAAAGATGTCACAGCGCTGTACAACGGCTTGCAGAAGGCAACGTATGCATTGATTTTTTTGGGGCTGCTTGCGATGGTGATCGCTACGGCGGCAGGGCATTTCATGTCAGGGCGCGCGATTGTGCCGCTGAAAGAGGCATACGAGAAGCAGCGGCAGTTTGCGGCGGATGCATCCCATGAACTCCGGACGCCGCTGGCGGTCGTCATGGCATCCGCAGAGCTTCTGCTGAACGATCCGTCCATCCAGTCCCCGTTCCTGAAACAGGTCATCGAGGATGTGCGGGACGAAGTCAAGAAAATGACAAAACTGGTGGGCGATCTTCTGGTAGTAGCGCGCAGCGACAACAAGGCCTTGAAGCTCAAACCGCAGAAATTCGACCTTGCGGAGCTCCTGCAGCAGAATATCCGCATGATGCAGCCATTGGCGGAGAAGAAGAAGGTTGCATTGCACGAAAAGAATATGAAGAAGACCATGATCCATGCAGATGAGCAGAAGATCAAGCAGCTGGTCCTGATTCTCGTGGACAATGCGGTGAAGTACACGCCGGAGGGCGGCGAGGTCACGGTCAGCATGGAGAAAGCGGAACGCGGGCGGGTGAGATTTGCCGTCAAGGACACGGGAATCGGCATCTCCGAGGCGGACCGGGAGAAGATCTTTGACCGCTTCTACCGCGTGGACAAGGCGCGTTCCCGCGAAATGGGGGGGAACGGTCTGGGGCTGGCCATTGCGCAGGAAATCGTGAATCTCCACAAGGGAGAGATTTCCGTGGAAAGCGAGCAAGGCAAAGGGACGACGTTCTTTGTGGAGCTTCGGGCAAAAATCAAATAAAGAAAGAGGAGCATTCATAAGATGAAACAAGATGACAATGAGTTTATGCGGCACGATTTACAGTTGCCGGAACTTACGGCCCGCGGTATGCTGCTCGGTGCTGTCCTGACGGTTATTTTCACAGCATCGAACGTTTACCTGGGGCTCAAGGTCGGCCTGACCTTTTCCTCGGCTATCCCGGCCGCGGTGATTTCGATGGCTGTCCTCAAGATGGCAAAGGATTCCAACATCCTCGAAAATAACATGGTACAGACGCAGGCTTCCGCGGCGGGAACCTTATCGGCGATTATTTTCATCATTCCCGGCATGCTGATGATTGGCTATTGGCAGGATTTTGCGTTCTGGCAGACGCTGCTGGTATCGGCTTGCGGTGGCTGTTTGGGCGTGTTGTTCACGATTCCGCTGCGCCGCGCGATGGTCGTCCACAGTGATCTGGCCTATCCGGAAGGTGTGGCTGCTGCCGAGATCCTGAAGGTCGGCAGCAATGCTGCCGCAGCTCCCAAGCAAGGCAGCGGCCTGAAGGAAATCATGTCCGGCGGTATCGTGGCCGGTCTCGTCGCACTGCTGTCAAACGGGTTTCAGGTCCTTTCCGGCGGACTGTCACTCTGGTTCCAGGTAGGCCGTGGCATGACGCAGTTTCCGCTTGGTTACTCGACGGCGCTCGTCGGCGCAGGTTATCTTGTTGGCATTGCCTCGGGACTGGCAATGCTCGTCGGTATCCTGATTGCCTGGGCGGGCTTCGTGCCGTTCTACACGATGACAGGCGCCCTGCCCGATGGCATGACGATGCAGAAGTTTGCCGGCGCGGTCTACCAGGAGCGCGTCCGTCTGATCGGTGCAGGCGCTATGGGGGTGGCAGCGGTCTGGACGCTTGTTATGCTGGCTCGTCCGGTCATCGAAGGGGTCAAGGAATCCATCGCTTCGGTGCGCATGCCGAAGGAGGAGCAGGTCAGACACCGCATGGATGTTGACATGTCCATCAAGAGCATTGGCTGGGTGTTCGCGCTGACTGTCGCCGGCCTGATGGCTATCTTTTATGCCTTTGTCAGCCCCGAGGGACTGCCTCTGACGCAGAATCTTACCTTTGTCATCACCGGCGTCGGTGTTGCCGTGCTGATGGGCTTTTTCGTGGCCGCTGCCTGCGCCTATATGGCCGGCTTGGTGGGGACATCGTCAAGTCCGATCTCCGGTATCGGTATCCTTGGCATCATCGTGGCATCCCTCGTGATGTATGCGCTGTGTACGTCCTTTGGCATCTTTGATTTGCCGGGCGGTGAGAAGTTCGCCACGGCTACGGCTATCTTCACGACATCTATCATTATGGCGATCGCCTGTATCTCAAACGATAACATGCAGGATCTCAAGACCGGCTATCTGGTCGGGGCAACGCCATGGCGCCAGCAGGCGGCGCTGCTGCTCGGCTGCGTGGTCGGTGCCTTCGCCATTGCTCCGGTCCTGAATCTCCTCTATGAAGCCTACGGCTTCCCCGGTGCACTGCCGCGTCCGGATATGGATCCGAGCCAGGCACTGGCCGCGCCGCAGGCTGCGCTCATGACGACGATTGCGCAGGGCATCTTTTCGAGTCAGCTGGCTTGGGAGTATATCTACCTCGGCATGGGCCTCGGCGCGATGCTCGTCATCGTGAACCAGCTGCTCAAGCGGTATACGGACAATCTTTCCCTGCCACCGCTCGCTGTCGGCATGGGCATTTATCTGCCGCCATCGTTGCAGACGCCGCTTGTCATTGGCGCCATCATGGGCTATTTCCTCAATAAGAAGCTCAAAAGCGAGAAGGGGGAAGACGGCCAGAAAAACGGCATGCGCCGTGGCACGCTGTTTGCTTCGGGCCTGATCGTCGGCGAGTCGCTGGTTGGTGTTGCGATCGCCGCCCTCATCGTCGTCTCCGTCACAAGCGGCGGCAGCGAAAGCCCGTTGGCGCTCGTTGGCGAGGAGTTTGCCGATACGGCCGAAATGCTTGGCCTTGCCGTCTTCCTTGCAACGCTGGCAATCTTCGGCAAGACGGTGTTAGGAAATAAAAACAACTGAGGACCCTAAAATTTATTTATGAACAGTTCCTAAAGGGAATAGATTTTTCCACTGCCGCGCAGGAATCTCCTGCGCGGCAGTGGTTTTCTGGGGATAGGCCCTAGATGGCAAACAAAAATAGAGGCTGTGAAGACGCAGACGATGGATTCGTCATTTTCTTCACAGCCTCTTGAATTTCAAAAACATGGTCGGGATGACAGGATTCGAACCTGCGGCCTCTTCGTCCCGAACGAAGCGCGCTACCAAACTGTGCCACATCCCGACAACAAATGTCATTATACATGTACTTCATGAAAAATGCAAGGGGGGAAGCACATTTTTTGAGGGAAAATTTCCTCATGGATCATGTGACGCAAAGGACATTTTTCTCGCGAGCAGCAGATCTTCCTTTTTGATTTTTTGACTTTTTATGTTTTGAGCTATTGACTTTTTGCCTTATGGGGAGTATTATCATGTATAGAGATTAGCACTCGGTTACATTGAGTGCTAACAACAATCCTAGCCAATCGGTCAAGAGGGGATGCGGATGCTGGATGAAAGAAAGCGGCGGGTGCTGCAGGCTGTCATCGATGATTATATTGCATCGGCAGAACCTGTAGGCTCCAGAGCCCTTGCGAGGAAGCACGATTTGGGCGTGAGTCCTGCGACCATCCGCAATGAAATGGCGGATCTGGAGATGCTCGGTTATCTGGAGCATATCCATACATCATCGGGGCGCGTCCCGTCAGCGAAGGGATATCGCTTCTATGTGGACGGGCTGATTCCCCCGAAGCCGGTGAGCGATGAAGAAAAAGTTTTGATCGATCGCTGGTATCAGGCGCGTGTCAAGCGCATTGACGAGGTGTTCCAGGAAACGGCAAGGCTGATTTCCAAAATGACGCGGAATGTGTCGCTGGTGCTGGCGCCGCAGGTGTCACAGGCGGCGTTCCGGTGCCTGCAGTTTCTGCCGCTGGACGATCATCGGGTGATTACGGTGCTCATGACGGATGCGGGCTTCGTGGAGAATAAGATCCTGGAGATGCCGGACGGCGCGGAGTTCGAGGATTTCCAGCGCATGGCGCGGGTGATTAACCGGGTACTGGCGGGAAAGACCATTCGCTCCATCTCGGAGTCGTCGCTGCAGATGATCGAGGATGAGATCCAGGACAGCGGGCTTTACGCTTCGGCGCTGGAGGTCATCCAACGGGCTTTGGACGCAAGCAAGAAGGAGCGCTTGTATCTGGGCGGTACGACGATGATGCTGGAGCAGCCGGAGTTCCACGACGTGGAGAAGGTAAAAAATCTTCTGCTCGTGCTGGAGGAAGAGGAACTTGTGAAGGATATCCTTCACGCCCATACGGGGCGCGGGCTTGAGGTCACCATCGGGCGCGAGAATGAGAACAGCAGCATCCAGGACTGCAGCATCATCACAGCGACCTACCATCTGGACGGGGAGCTTCTGGGGACACTGGCGGTGCTGGGGCCGACGCGCATGGAGTATTCGAAGGCGATGTCGCTTTTGGAATATATGAATACGAATATCTCCGAGGTGATACGGAAGTATCATTGGAAGGTATAACATTTGAGAGGTGAAGGATTTGCCATCGATGGAAGACGAGAAACAGGAAGAGGAACTGGAGGAGGCTCTGGAAGCGGAGGAAGCCGCCGAGGGGCAGGAGGAAGCGCAGGAGGCCGCTGCCGCCGGGGAAAAGAAGGGCGGCGTGATGCCGGACTGGCTCAAAAAGCTGCGTGTGAAGGAGTACGATGCAGCAAAGGATGCGAAGGAAAGCCCTTATGCAGCATCGGAGGAGAATGTTGCCGATTCCGAAACGGAAGGGGCTTCGGGAGAAGCCGAGCAGCTGCAGCAGGCATTGAAGGAGAAGGAAGACCAGTATCTCCGCCTGCAGGCAGAGTACGCGAATTTCCGCCGTCGCACGACAAAGGAAAAGGAAGAGCTGGCGGCTGTGGTGACACAGAATATCCTTACGGATATGCTGCCGCTGCTGGATAATTTCGACCGTGCCATGGCTGCGGAAAGTGCAGATCTGGATGCGTTCAAAAAGGGAATCGAAATGATTTACGGGCAGTTCCAGGATGTGCTGAAGAAGAGCGGGTTGGAGCTCATCCAGACGGAGGGCGCCACCTTCGATCCGAATTTCCATCAGGCGGTCATGCGGGTCGAGAATCCGGAGATGGAGGACGATCAGATTGCGCAGGAACTCCAAAAGGGCTATATCGTAAAGGGGCGCGTCATCCGTCCGAGCATGGTGCAGGTGGTCGCCAACAGTTAGTAAGTGTGTTTGATAGAAGATACAGATTTTCAGATATTTGTGTAGGAGGAAGAGAATCATGTCAAAGGTAATTGGTATCGATTTAGGTACAACGAATTCGGTGGTATCCGTTATGGAGGGCGGCGAGCCTACCGTCATCACGAATCCTGAGGGCAGCCGTATCACGCCGTCTGTTGTGGGCTTTACGAAGGACGGACAGCGTCTGGTGGGGCAGCTGGCCAAGCGTCAGGCTGTGTCCAATCCGGATCGCACGATTGCCTCCATCAAGCGCCACATGGGCGAGGGCGGCTACAAGGTGAGCGTGGACGACAAGAGCTACACGCCGCCTGAAATCTCCGCTATGGTACTGCAGAAGCTGAAGGCGGATGCGGAGGCATATCTTGGGGAGACCGTTACGCAGGCGGTCATCACGGTTCCCGCTTATTTCAATGACAGCCAGCGCCAGGCGACGAAGGACGCCGGCAAGATCGCGGGCCTTGAGGTGCTGCGCATCATCAATGAGCCGACGGCAGCGGCATTGGCCTATGGGCTGGACAAGGATCAGGACGAGACCATTTTGGTCTTTGACCTCGGTGGCGGCACCTTCGATGTGTCCATCCTGGAACTCAGCGACGGCACCTTCGAAGTGCTGGCGACCAACGGCGATACCCATCTGGGCGGCGATGATTTCGACAAGAAGATCTTTGACTGGATCGTGGCGGAATTCAAGAAGGACAACGGCATTGATCTTTCGCAGGATAAGATGGCGGCACAGCGCGTGATCGAGGCGGCGGAGAAGGCAAAGATCGAGCTTTCCAATATGGCGCAGACCAATATCAATATCCCGTTCATCACGGCAGATGCCTCCGGCCCGAAGCATCTGGATCTCACGCTCTCCCGTGCGAAATTCGATGAATTGACCGCAGACCTCGTGGAGCGCACGATGGGGCCGACGCGCAAGGCGATGGAGGATGCAAATCTTTCCGGAAGCGATATCCACAAGATCATTCTGGTGGGCGGCTCTACGCGTATCCCGGCGGTACAGGAAGCAATCCGCAAATATCTTGGCAAGGAGCCGTCCAAGGGCATCAACCCGGATGAGTGCGTTTCCGTGGGCGCTGCGATTCAGGGCGGTGTGCTGGCCGGTGATGTCAAGGGCGTCCTGCTCCTCGATGTCACTCCGCTTTCCCTTGGCATTGAGACGCTGGGCGGTGTCTGCACAAGACTCATCGAGCGCAACACGACGATTCCGACCAAGAAGAGTCAGGTGTTCTCCACGGCGGCGGACAATCAGCCCTCTGTAGAAATCAACGTCCTGCAGGGCGAGCGCGAGTTTGCGCGTGACAACAAGAGCCTCGGCAGGTTCATCCTTTCCGATATCCCGCCGGCTCCGCGCGGAATTCCGCAGATCGAGGTCACGTTCGATATCGATGCGAACGGCATCGTGAATGTTTCCGCGAAGGATCTCGGCACGGGCAAGGAGCAGAAGATCACGATCCAGTCCGACAGCGGCATGAGCAAGGAAGATATTGATCGCATGGTCAAGGAGGCTGAGGCGCACGCTGCTGAGGACAAGAAGCAGAAGGAAGCCATCGATGTGAAGAACAGCGGCGACTCCCTTGTGTATCAGGCGGAAAAGGCCATCAAGGACTTCGGCGACAAGGTGGACAAGGCAAAGGTGGACGAGGTGCAGAAGGCGTGCGACCATCTGAAGGAAGTCCTGAAGGGCAATGATACGGAGGCCATCAAGAAGGCGACCGAGGAATTGCAGAAGCCGCTCTATGAGCTCAGCACAGAGGCCTACAAGGCTGCGGGTGCGCAGCAGACAGGCCCGCAGCCGGGGGCGGAGCAGGCAGGCGGCAGCCAGAGTGCAGGCGCGGCAGGCGACGACAATGTGGTAGACGCTGAATATACGGAAGTCAAGGATGACGATAAGAAGTAATTTGAGAAGGCATAGATGTGTGTTGGGAGTAGTGGGTGATTACTCCCAACACTTGTCTGTAAGATGGTGGCATTATGAGCGAGAAAAGAGACTATTATGAGGTGCTGGGCGTCAGCAAGAATGCCTCTGAGGATGAAATCAAAAAGGCCTATAAGAAAAAGGCCCGCAAATATCATCCGGACTTGAATCGCGATGACCCGAAGGCTGCGGAGGAAAAGTTCAAGGAAGTCAATGAGGCCTATGAGGTGCTCAAGGATCCGCAGAAGAAGGCGCAGTATGACCAGTTCGGCCATGCGGCATTCTCCGGCGGCGCCGGTGGAGCCGGCGGGTTCGGAGGATTCGGCGGGGGCGGCTTCGAGGGCTTCGGCTTTGGCGGCGGCGGACTGGATGATATTCTGGAGTCCTTCTTTGGCGGCGGAGGGCGTCGTTCGCGCAGGCAAGGGCCGGAGCGCGGCAGCGATCTGCGGTATGATTTGGAGGTTACCTTCGAGGAGGCTGCCTTCGGTGTCAAGAAGGAGCTTACGATTCCGCGCACGGAGAAATGCAAGGCTTGCAACGGCTCCGGCGCTGAGCCGGGAACCACGCCGGAGACCTGTCCGGACTGCAAGGGCACCGGTCAGCAGCAGATCGTGCAGAATACACCCTTCGGGCGCATGGTGAATACGCGTACCTGCGGCCGTTGCGGCGGTACGGGCAAGATTGTGAAGCATCCCTGCAAGCACTGCAATGGTTCGGGCAAGAAACAGGTGCGCCGCAAGATTGAGGTCAATATCCCGAAGGGCGTGGATCAAGGCTCACGCGTGCGCGTTTCGGGCGGCGGCCAGGCAGGTTCCCGCGGTGGCCCGAATGGCGATCTTTACGTCTATATCTTCATCAAGCCCCATGATATTTTCCATCGGCAGGGTACGGATGTCATTGTGGAGGTGCCGGTTTCCTTCGTTCAGGCAACGCTGGGCGACAGTATCCAGGTGCCGACCATCGACGGCAAGGTGGAGCTGAAAATCCCTGCGGGCACACAGTCCGGCACGGTACTGCGCGTCAAGGGCAAGGGGATTCCCTTCCTGCGCGGCGAGGGGCGTGGCGACGAGCATGTGCGCGTGAAGGTGCTCACACCGCAGAAGCTGTCCAATCGCCAGAAGGAGCTTTTGGAGGAATTCGCGAAACTCAGCGGCGACAAAGTCAATCCGGAGCAGAAAAGCTTTATGGATCGCGTAAAGGATTTGTTTGAGTGAGATTCGATTATCCCGTTGTCCTGATCGACGGCGGGATTTTCGCTTAAGGATTATTTTTGGAGGGGAGGGTGAGGAGATGGATTTTGTGGTGGATATGCCCGTGCTGCAGATGCTGCTGTTGAGCATTTTCTTTTTGTGCCTGTTCGTGGAAATCAAGACAGGCGGCATGGGGGCAGGGCTGCTCATGGGGCTCGTGGCTGCGGGCGTGTTCTTTGGAAGCCAGTATTCCAAGGGGCTGGTGGAGCTTTATCAGATCGGGATTTTCTTTGTGGGCATCGTATGTATTTTAGTGGAACTCCTGCTGCCGACCGTGGGCCTTCTGGCGGGCGTCGGCGTGGCGGCCATGCTCTACAGCGTGGTGCTGGCGCTTGGCGGAGATATCAACGCAATCTATGCCATGGCGATTTCCTTTGTGCTGGCGGTGGCGATATTCGCGCTGATCGTGAACAAGCTGCCTTCGAGCAGGCTTTGGAAAAAGCTGGTGCTGCAGGATGCTTCGCGTTCGGAGCGCGGGTTCGTGAGCGCGGAGGACAGATCCTCGCTGGTAGGCAAGACGGGAGAAGTCCTGACGGAGCTCAGACCTGCAGGTTCGGCGCTTTTGGACGGAAATCCCGTGGATGTGGTGTCGGAGGGCGCCTATATCGAGAAGGGCGAAGCGGTGCGCGTGGTGTCGGTGAACGGCAGCCGCGTAGTCGTGCGCAGGGCATAAGTGGTGTAAGGAGCATTACATAAGGAGGTTTTTTTATGGAAGGTTTATTTGCGATGGCGTTTCTTCTGGTAGTATGTATTATAGCGGTTTCCGTGTTCCTGCACTTTGTGCCGCTGGGACTTTGGATTTCGGCGATCGCGGCGAACGTGCCGGTGGGGATCTTCACGCTGATCGGCATGCGCATGCGCCGGGTTCCACCCGCAAAGATCGTGCTGCCGCTGATCAAGGCGAACAAGGCGGGGCTCGATGTGTCTGTGAATCAGCTGGAAGCGCATTATCTGGCAGGCGGCAATGTGGATAAAGTCGTGGATGCTTTGATTGCATCCCATCGTGCGCAGATCACGCTTCCTTTTGAACGCTCGGCGGCCATTGATCTTGCGGGCCGCGATGTGCTGGAAGCCGTGCAGATGAGCGTCAATCCGAAGGTCATTGAAACGCCGGTTGTTTCGGCTGTCGCCAAGAACGGCATCGAGCTGAAAATCAAGGCTCGCGTGACCGTGCGCGCGAATATCGACCGTCTGGTTGGCGGCGCGGGCGAGCCTACGATCATAGCGCGCGTCGGCGAGGGCATTGTCACGACGGTAGGCTCCTCGGAGAGCCATACGGATGTGCTCGCCAATCCGGACGATATTTCCAAGACCGTGCTGGGGAAAGGGCTGGATGCCGGAACGGCGTTTGAGATTCTTTCCATTGATATCGCGGATGTGGATGTGGGCCGCAATATCGGTGCGGAGCTGCAGACGGACCAGGCGGAAGCGGACAAGCGCATTGCTCAGGCAAAGGCGGAGGAACGCCGCGCGATGGCTGTGGCGAAGGAACAGGAAATGAAGGCCTATACGCAGGAGATGGAGGCCAAAGTGGTCGAGGCACAGGCAGAGGTGCCGCATGCCATGGCGGAGGCGCTGCGCGAGGGCAAGCTGGGCGTGATGGATTACTACAATCTGAACAATGTGCAGGCCGATACAGATATGCGCAACGCCATCAGCCGCAGCGGGGAGGCCAGCACACCGCCTGCTCCTGTCGTGAAGTGACGGTGAGCCGCAATGGATGACAGTGTAATTCTTGTCATGGTCGTGCTTTATATTGCGTACAGCGCGATCAAGGAAAAGCTGGAAGAAGCAAAACGGGGACGCAAGGTTCCGGGCCCGCAGCCTCAGAAGGCTCCGGAGATGGAGGAGACACCTAAACCGGATGCGCGGCAGCCTGCGTCGGAAGGAAATCTGGATTTCCAGATCCCGCGGATCGAGGGAGCGCCGCCGGAGGATTCTTATCCTGTCGGCATGCCGCAGCCCGCGCAGTGGCCGCAATCGGCAGAGACAGGGAAACTGCCGGAGCCCGGCGATGGCTACGAAGCGAACGAGTGGGAGACTGAGCGCAAAGAGCACGATGAGAGTGATGCGTACGATGGGTACAAAGCGTACGACGAGGACACATCCGTGCATGATGCAGACGGGCCGATGGCAGAAGAGGTGCATCCTGCGCTGCAGCCTGTGGCCGCGGCACGGGCTGTTCACCCGCTCCTTCAGCCGAAAAATGCCATGGCAGCGCTAGTCTATGCGGAAATACTGAGCCGTCCCAAAGCATACCGCAGGCGCAGAAGATAGCAGGAGCGGATTTGCTCTCATTGATTTTTGGCAGGCATGAAAATTTGCCTGCCATTTTTTTGATTTTCTGCAAAAAATGTTGGAAAACAAGCAGGGATTTTTCTGTTGGATAGCGAACATTTCTATTAACATGTAGTATTGGCGAAATTTGGACATATGACAGGAGACGGGTTCCGAAGAAGCGAGTTTTAGAGAAGCAGGTGAGCGATTGTGGAAAAAGTCAAAGTAATGATTGTAGATGATTCCAAAATTAGTCGCGCGATATTGAAAGGACATCTGTCGAAGACTAATTTTGAAGTCGTTGCTATGGCAAAGGACGCGGCGGAAGCCGTGAATCTTTATAAAGAAACAGCACCCGCGATTGTGACGATGGACATGAACCTGCCGGATGCGGATGGCATCGAATGCAGCCGCAGGATCCGTTCCATCGATCCGGAGGCAAAGATCCTGATGATCAGCGCGATGAAGGACGCAAGCTTGGAAGCGAGGGGCCGTGCCGTCGGCATCGGCGCGTTCCTGCAGAAGCCGGTCAGCACGAACGATATCATAGAGTCTTTGATGGTTCTGTGCCAGAGCAAGGTGGGCAGGATCGCGGTGCTTCGGGATTCCTACGCAAAGGCGTTTGAGAGAGCTTTCCAGCAGGGGATTCTCAGTATCATCGGACTGAATTGCACGACGGCCATGGAGGTGGATGACCACAAATACCTGGATGTCACGGGAACGGCAGTCATTATCGGCTTGACGGGTCATCCTTCGGGGCGCGCCATCACGTACATGACATCCGAGACCGCGAAGGCCTTTTCTGCGCTTATGCTGGGCGAGGAGAATCCGGATACTTTGACGGACGATGAGGCTGGCGAGTCCATTGAGGAAGCGTCCAATATCATTGTTGGACGGGGTGTTTCCAATATCAATGACATGTTCAAGGACAAAGAAATGCGTATCACGCCGCCGGGAACGATCTGCGGCTCGAGAATTCGTATCGCAAGTCCAAAGCTCACCACCTTCAAGATTACGGCGGACACAAGGATTGGGCAGATTTGCATGAATGTTGGATTTGCGGAAGGAGAATGATAGGATGGATGCGAAATTAGTCAACCCTTTCGTCGATGCTTTCACGGCCGTGATGCCTCAGATGGGGTTCCCGGAACCCAAGCGGGCCAAGCTCAGCGTCCAGCAGCTCCATGCAGTAAGCCTTGGAGTTTCCGTGATTGTGGGGTTTACAAAGCAGGTACGCGGGAATGTGGTCTATAATATGACGGAGGACACGGCGAAATACATTGCTTCAACCATGATGATGGGCATGCCGGTGGCAGAGTTTGATGCAATGGCGCAGAGCGCGATTTCCGAAATGTCCAACATGCTGACCGCGAATGCGGCCACCAATCTGACTGCCATGGGACTGGAAGTGGATATTTCTACGCCGAGCCTTTCCGTGGGAGAGAAATTCCAGATCAAGATCAGCGATGCACAGTATTTGACGGTCGAGATGGATTTGGGCGGGCATGTCGTAGAGTTGGATATTGCGGTGGACACGCAGTAAGAAGCTCATTTTGCAGTGGTTTGATTCCCGGACAAATCCGTTTGTCCGGGAATTTGTAAGTCATAGGGCGCTGCATGAGACGTTCGCGGGTTGTCATCCTCATCAGATGGTTCATGTTACATTTGACCCGCGATACATATTAGGAGGATAGGATATGCAAACAGGCACTTTGCGCACCAAGTTTCTGACGAGGTTTCTGCCGCTTTTTCTGGGCAGTTTCATCGTGCTGTTCGGCATTTGCTACTATTTGTCCAATCAGTCCCTTACGCGGGAGGCAGACGTGATTTCCGCGCAGACAGGGCGGACGGCAGCGCTTGAGGTGGAGAAGATTTTCCAGCGGCAGATCCAGTATGTGGCAGGGATTTCAAAAAATACGGGAATCATCCATGGGGATCGAGAGGCACGCACGCAGATCCTGGACAGGATGTTCCAGGATTCCAAAGGCTTTGCCATGCTGGCATTTTCCGACGTGAACGGGCAGGCATTCAGCAACAAGGGCAAGGATATGGATCGATCCAGTCGTGATTATATCAAGGCGGTGCGGGAAACGAAACAGCCGTTTGTCACAGGACCTTCGATTTCCGGTTCGACGGGCAAGCTCATCACGGTGATTGCTTATCCGGTGATGGATGAGGCGGGACAGCTGGTCGGCATTCTCTATGGTACGGTGGAGCTGGATGAGATTTCGAATATGGTGGGCGGCATCCGTTTCTTTGCGTCCGGAAGGGTGTTCCTTGTGGACCAGGAAGGCAAGGTCATTGCGGATGGGCAGCATCCGGAGGATGTCGGCCAGCGGGATCTTTCGGTGGAGCAGTCCACGAAGGAAAATGACGCAAGACTCGTGCAGGCCTTTGCTTCTGCGAAGGAGCAAAAAACACAGGTTTCCACGGAATATGTGGCAGTGGATGGTGTGGAAAGCGAAGCGGTTGTCACGCCGGTGGAGCTTGGGTACCGTACCTGGCTGGCCGTGGCGACGGCGCCGCTGTCGGAGATCCGTGCGGAGGCCGCGCATCTGGTGCGGACCATGGCGATTGCGGCGCTTGTCATGCTGGTCGGGCTGGCAGCGATTCTCTGGATGGTTGCGGGGAAGATTGCCATGCCGGCGGTGAAACTGCTGGAGGAATGCAATATCATCAACAGCGGGGATCTGCGCGAGCGCGAGCTTTGCGTGGTCTCGGATGACGAATTCGGGCAGCTGGCGCAGGGCTTTGCGGATATGCGCAGTTCCATGCGGAAGCTCCTGCGGCAGATACAGATCCATGCGGAGAAGGTTTCGGCATCTGCGGAGGAGCTTACGGATGCGTCGCATCAGTCGGCAGAGGCATCGAACCAGGTGGCTGTCTCCGTCACGGATATCGCGGGCGGCATCGCGGCCCAGTCGGATTCTGCGGCTGCGGCGGATGCGACAGCGCGTACGGTTGCGGAGCATGCGGTGAGCGTCGCGGACAATGCAAACGCGCTTTCCATGGTAACATCCATGGCGGTGGAACGCGTCGCGGATGGACGCACTTCCATCCAGAAGATCGTGGCCTCCATGGAGACGATCAATGAGAGCGCGACCAAGGTGCAGGCCTCGATTTCCGAGCTGGCGAGGCGTTCGGACGAAATCAGCAATATCGTGGACCTGATCACGGGCATCGCGGCGCAGACAAATCTTCTGGCACTCAATGCGGCCATCGAGGCGGCGCGTGCAGGGGAGCAGGGCAAGGGATTTGCTGTCGTGGCGGATGAGGTGCGCAAGCTGGCGGAGGAGTCGGCAAATTCGTCCCAGCAGATCGCGGCGCTTGTCGCAAGGATCCAGGACGAAATGAACGGCGCCGTGGAGGCAAGCCGACAGAGCACGGAGAGTGTGGCAAGCAGCATAGAGTCCGTGCATGAGGCGGACGGCATCTTCGAGTCGATCCGACTGTCCATCGAGGCACTGGCGGGCGGCATCGCAGAAGTCTCCAACAACATCGGGGACATCTCAAGCGGCGTGCAGGGCATGCAGAAGAATGCGGACGATATCAGCTCCATCAGCAAAGCGAATGCCAACCGCACCCAAGCGGTCTCGGCAACGACGGAAGAGCAGTCCGCGTCCAATCAGGAAATCGCGGCTGCGACGAGAAGTTTGTCGGAGCTGGCCGAACAGCTGACAGCAGAGGTCGGGAAATTCCGGCTTTCGTGAAAGTGAAAGATGATAAGATACAGCGAGGGGATGGCCTCGCTGTATCTTTTGGGAAGGAAATCGGCCGGAGATACCTTCTCCGGACGGTCAGTTTTCGGAAGAAATTTTTGTTTGGCGGGGTTGGCGGTGTGATGGGATTTGCCCGTTAAGGGAAATCGTGATATAATAACACATTGATTATAAGTATGTTCGGAAAGAGGAGGATCGCATAGATTGAATAAGTTCTTGCGCAATGTAGGTTTTTATTTGTTGATTATTCTGGTGGCGATTTCCATCATTGATTATTTCTCGACAAAGAACACGGCCAAGCAGGAGGTGCTGTACAGTGACTTCCTCAAGCAGGTGGACGCGGGAGAGGTATCCAAGGTCGTCATCATCAACAACATGATACGCGGGACTCTTTCCGATGGGAAGGAGTTCATCACCATCACGCCGGACGCGCCGAATCAGGACGCGAAGCTGCTGCCGATGCTGCAGCAGAAGGGCGTAGAGATCGCAGCGGAGAATCCGCCGGAGCCGCCTTGGTGGACGACGATGTTTTCTTCTATTCTGCCAATCCTGCTCTTGATCGGTGTATGGTTCTTCATCATGCAGCAGACCCAGGGCGGCGGCGGACGGGTGATGTCCTTCGGGAAAAGCCGTGCGCGCATGAGCGGAAGCGACAAGATCAAAGTGACCTTCACGGATGTCGCGGGCGCGGATGAGGCGAAGCAGGAGCTGGAGGAGGTCGTGGAATTCCTCAAACATCCGAAGAAATTCAATGACCTCGGAGCGCGCATCCCAAAGGGAGTACTGCTCTTTGGGCCTCCGGGCACGGGCAAGACGCTTTTGGCGAAGGCGGTGGCCGGCGAAGCGGGCGTTCCGTTCTTTTCCATCAGCGGTTCGGATTTTGTGGAGATGTTCGTGGGCGTTGGCGCGTCCCGCGTGCGTGATCTCTTTGAGCAGGCGAAGAAGAATGCGCCCTGCATCGTGTTCATCGACGAGATTGACGCCGTCGGGCGCCAGCGCGGCGCAGGAGTCGGCGGCGGGCATGATGAGCGCGAGCAGACACTCAATCAGCTGCTGGTCGAAATGGATGGGTTTGCCGCGAACGAGGGAATCATCATCGTGGCGGCGACGAACCGCCCCGATATTCTGGATCCCGCGCTTTTGCGCCCCGGACGTTTCGACCGCCAGATCGTGGTGGACAAGCCGGACGTGAAAGGCAGGCTGGCGATTCTTCAGGTGCATACCAAGGGGAAGCCTGTGTCGAAGGATGCGGATCTGGATATTTTGGCGCGCAGGACGCCGGGCTTTACGGGTGCAGATCTCAGCAATCTGGTGAATGAAGCGGCTCTTCTGGCCGCACGGCGCGACAAGAAACAGATCGATATGGCGGAACTGGAGGAATCCATCGAGCGCGTGATGGCAGGCCCTGAGCGAAAGTCCCATGTGATGAGCGAGGATGAGAAGAAACTTACCGCGTACCATGAGGGCGGACATACCTTGGTTGGCATGATGCTCAAGCACGCGGATCCCGTGCACAAGGTCACCATCATCCCGCGCGGGCGTGCGGGAGGCTATACGCTCATGCTGCCGAAGGAGGATCGCTCCTACGCGACGCGGTCGGAGCTCATGGATCGCCTGAAGGTCGCGATGGGCGGACGCGTGGCGGAAGAGATCGTGCTGAAGGAAATCAGCACGGGTGCATCGCAGGATATCCAGCAGGCATCTCGCATCGTGCGCGGCATGATCATGCAGTACGGCATGAGCGATGTGCTGGGACCGATTGCCTATGGTGAAAGCCAGAACCACCAAGTATTCCTCGGAAGGGACTTCAATCAGCAGCGCAATTACTCGGAAGAGGTGGCCTGCGAGATCGACAAGGAAGTCCGCCGATATATGGAAGAGGCCTATGAGGCATGCCGTGAGATCATTACGGAGCATATCGACAAGCTGGAGCTCATCGCCCAGGCGCTGATCGAGCGGGAGACCCTGAACGCGAAGCAGCTGGAGGAATTGATGGAAAAGGGAACGATCACAGATGAGGACAGCGACGAGGATGATAAACCGTCGGACGATGATACGGCTGCGCCTCTTATGACGCCGATTCCCGTGGACGTTCCCGTGAACGAGGCACAGCAGGAGGCCGTTCCCGTGGAAGCAGGGAAAGATGCGGACGAGGAGGAAGAGGAACTGGCAGGAAAGGCAACAGAGCCGAAGTTCAATGTGACGCATTTCGACAAATGAAGGAAAGATGAATTTTTCCGGGGATATGCCGCCAATACAGTTGTTGCGGAAATCTTTCGAATCAGAACCATATCGCGGATTAAAATTTTAAGGAAACGCTGGATGAATCAGCGTTTCCTTAAATGTTTTATGAGGGTTTTCTCCCGCGCCCCCCTCATGTATCACGTTCTCTGGTATCACAAATATCATATTTGCTGCGCACAAACTCCAAGAACCGCATCGTCGCCTGAGAAAAGACGCGGTTCTTTTTCCATGCCAGCACATGGCCCGTGGTGCGCTCCGGTAAAAACGGTCGGAAGCATAGACCTTCCATGGGGCGGATGGAAAAAGAGCCCTCGACGCAGATGAGGCATCCAATGCCTTGTCGCGCAAGAAGCAGGCCATTGGTGGGGAGGTTATGGGAGGCAACGATGTTCAGCCCATCTTCATCCATCCCCAACCATTTGGCGATTTCCGCAATGACAATGGTGCGCCGTGGAATGATGATGGGCAGCCCCTGTATGTCTTCCGTGGCAATTGCTTCTTTTTTGGCGAGGGGCCAATCCTCCCGCATGGCGACTCCCCACTTTTCAAAGCAGGGCAGGCGAAGAAAATTGTACTTTGCTACCTCCACCGGTTCTAACAGGATGCCAAGGTCGATATTGCCACGGTCGATTTTCTCCCGAATGTCGTTGCCGTCCGCACTATACAGCTCATATTTGACGGAAGGGAAATTCTGGCTGAAGGCAGCCATGATTTCCGGCAAAAGGAGCGAGGCAATGCTTTCCACACAAGCAATGGTCACGGTTCCCTGCATTTGTGCTTTTTGCTCAGCGATTTCTCTGCAGGCTTTGTCGGCAAGCTGGGCGATTTCCTTTGCTCTTTGCTGGAACAGGAAACCGCTGTCAGACAGAGTTAACTGCTTATGTTTGCGCACGAACAGCTCTGTCCCCAAATTTTTTTCCAAGTCCATCATCTGGCGGGAAAGGGTCGGCTGCGTGATGTGGAGGTCTTTGGCCGCCTGAGTCATATTGCCCGCTTGGGCAACAGCCAGAAAATATTTCAATACGCGAATATCGAGTTCCATGCATAACACCTTCCTCGGTGACAGAAAGTTTCTGTCCTTATGATAACAGATTTCTATTCCTTTATCAATGCTCAAAAGGCATTGATAAGAATACAGAATAGGTATTGGACAAGAAAATCATTTATTTCTATACTGTAAGCAGGAAGTCAACCAACATGGTACCTGTGAAGATTAGGAGGGTATGATATGAAGTTGTATGGAAAGAAACTCATTGCCGTTTTATGCGGCGCAGCGTTTTTTGCATCGAGCATGATGCAGGTATCGGCGGAAAGCCGGGAAGGAGAGAGACCAATGGCAAAGAAAATTGTGCAGACGGCGGGAAGAGACGCTTTGGGGGATTTTGCCCCGGATTTTGCGCGTTACAATGATGATATTCTGTTCGGCGAGGTCTGGTCGAGGAACGATGTGCTTTCCCTCCATGACCGGAGCCTGATTACGATTTCCGCCCTGGTGGCCAGCGGTATCATCGACAGCTCCTTGAAATACCATATCCAGACCGCCAAGGCGAACGGCGTGACCAAGGAGGAGATGGTGGAGGCCATCACCCAGCTTGGCTTCTATGCGGGCTGGCCGAAGGCCTGGGGAGCTTTCCGCATGGCAAAGGAAGTCTATGCCGGAGATTGACGGGTAGCGATATAGGACCGGCAAAATATTTTTTTGAAAGAGCGTTGGGGAGATAGATGGATATGGATTCTTCCATGAAACGCCGTTTTTCCGGGAAGGCGCTCAGGGCGATGATGCTGCCGCTGTTTGCCGAGCAGTTGCTCGTCATGTTGGTGGGCATCGTGGATACACTTGCCGTCAGCTATGCCGGAGAAGCCGCGGTGTCCGGCGTTTCCCTGGTGAATCAGTTCAACATCATTTTCATCTATCTGTTCCTGGCACTTGCCTCCGGCGGTGCTGTGGTCATCAGTCAGTATATCGGCCGTAGGGAAGGGGAAAACGCAAGGGAAACAGCAAGCCAGCTCCTGACCTTTAGTGCAATCTTTTCTCTGGTCGTTGCCGCTTTGGTTTTGGCGGGCAAGGAGATGCTTTTAAGCCTGCTTTTCGGCAGAGTGGAACCGGAGGTGATGGAGGCCTGCGTCACCTATCTTGAAGTCTCTGCCTATTCTTATCCGGCCTTGGCCATCTATAATGCCGGGGCAGCCCTGCAGCGCAGCATGGGAAGGACGAAGGGCACCATGTATATCTCGGTGCTTGCCAATGTCATCAATATGGTTGGCGATTTCATCGGCGTGTTCGTTCTTGGCGCCGGAGTGGCCGGCGTAGCTTATCCTTCCTTGATTGCCCGCCTGTTTTCGGCGGCGGCTGTCACCCTTCTGTGCTTTGAACAGAAAAACGAGGTATTCTACCGTTGGATGTTTATTTTCCGGTGGAATGGAAGCCTTATGCGCCGCATTTTATCCATTGCCGTGCCGAACGGCATCGAGAACGGGGTGTTTCAACTGGTCAAAGTAGTCTTGACCAGCATGGTGGCACTCTTTGGCACTTACCAGATCGCGGCTAACGGCGTGGCTCAGAGCATCTGGTCGTTGGCGGCTTTGGTCGGCGTAGCCATGGGGCCGGTGTTCATCACCGTGATTGGGCAGTGTGTTGGAGCAGGAGATTTGGAGGCTGCCGAGTATTATTTCAAAAAACTGGGGAAATACACCTTGGCTGTTTCAACAGGTTGGAATCTCATCATCTTGGCACTTACACCCCTTGTGTTGGAGTTCTACGTATTGGAGCCGGAAACCAAGCAGCTGGTCTTGCTCCTTGTGCTCATCCACAATGTGTTCAATGCGGGGGCATTCCCCTATTCCGGGGCGTTCAGCAATGGCCTTCGGGCAGCGGGGGACGTGAAATTTACCATGAAGGTTTCCCTCGCCTCAACCATCGGCGGCAGACTCGTTCTCTCCTATGTGCTGGGCGTCGTTATGGATATGGGGGTGATCGGCCTCGCGTGGGCGATGGCGGCAGATTGGACGATCCGCGCTCTTTTATTCCTGTGGCGGGAGCGGACGGGCAAATGGAGAGAATTTCAGGTGATATGATTTTTGTGACGGGGAGGAAATAACAATGAAAATGAATTGGATGAAAAAAACGGGACGTGCATTGCTGGCTGCGGCACTCTTTGTGGGCATGGCTGCGCTTGCCATGCCGACGGCGGATGCGGCAAAAAACATCAAGGATTTATCCACACCGGAGGAAATCACAGCGGAACTTCAAAAAGAAGGCGGCGCAGTTTATCCCATCGGCGAGCCGAACACGGGCTACGCAAAATACTTCACGGGCAGAAGTTTCCTCTATCCCATGGAGAGCAAGTTCGTGAATGTGGCCAATGTGACCTTCGAGCCGGGCTGCATCAATTTCTGGCACAAGCACCACGGCAGCTGCCAGGTGCTTGCGGGGGTATCGGGGAAAGGATACTATCAGATTTGGGGCGAGGAGCCGAAGGAGCTGCTGCCGGGGCAGAGCGTCACCATTCCGGAGGGCGTGAAGCACTGGCACGGAGCCCAGAACCATAGTTGGTTCCAGCATCTCTCCATCTTTCAGGAAGGTGCCACCACGGAATGGCTGGAGCCGGTGGATGAAGCAGAATACGCCAAGCTAAAGTAAAGCGGATTGAGAGGTATGTGATACAGTCGTATAATGACGGCGGAGGAGTATAAACGAAAATAAACCGTAAATTCATAGGAAATTACCGTCCACAATCTGCCGCCTTTTCTGTGTACAAAATCGGAAGGGCAGGAATCAGACGGAACAGGCAGCAGGATAAAACCTTGAAAGTTGTTGAAGGGCGTGTTACAATAGCCGTAGGTAAAAGAGCGTTATATCATGGCGTACAAACAGAAGCCCCGTAGGGAGTGCGAGTCCCTACGGGGCTTTTGCCGCACACCGACAAGGAGCGCAAGATGGTCGGGGAATGGATGAGCCACATCGGCAGGTGACAGGCTGATGCGGTGATGGTATAATAGGGGCAGGCTTTTTTGAGACTGTCCTTATTCATTGGACATTTACGGGAGTATTGGGGCTTTTTGATAGGTTACTGGACGACTACAAAAAGGGAGAAGGTGCAGCGTGCGGTTGGATATTTTGTCGATGCTCAGGGGAGCGGAGGGCAAGTATATTTCCGGAGAGGAAATCGCGGAAAAGCTGGGAGTGTCGAGGACGGCGGTCTGGAAGCATATTCGGGAACTGCGGGAGGCAGGATATGAGATCGAGAGCCGGTCACGGAACGGGTATGCGTTGCGGGAGTCGCCGGATCTTTTGCTGCCGGAGGAAGTGAGGAACGGACTTCGGACGGAGCGGATCGGAAGGGAGATCGTCTATTTTGACTCCATCGGTTCCACGAATGTGGAAGCGAAGCGGCTGGCGGCCGAGGGCGCTGCGGACGGTACGGTGGTCGTTGCAGAAACCCAGAGTCAGGGACGTGGCCGATTGGAGCGGAGTTTTTTCTGTCCCAGGGGCGGCATTTGGTTCTCCGTGATCCTGCGGCCGTCTTTTTTGCCGCAGGAGGCCTCGAAATGCACGCTGTTGGCTGCGGTGGCCGTGGCAATGGCGATGGAGCGGTTTGGGCTTCGTGCGGGCATCAAGTGGCCGAATGATATCCTCTGTAAAGGAAAGAAATTGGTGGGCATCCTCACGGAGATGAGTGCGGAGATGGATAGGGTCAATCATATCGTGATCGGGACGGGCATCAACGTGAATATCGGGCAGGAGGAATTCCCGGAGGACCTTCGGGAGACAGCGACATCTCTTTCCATCATGCAGGGCAAGCCGCTGCCCAGAGTGAATTTTTTTCAGGCCGTATTGGAATCCATGGACAGCCTTTATGACGAAGTCGTCAGGGAAGGCTTTGCGCCTGTCATGCAGGCGTGGAGGAAATATGCGATTACTCTGGGCAAGGAAGTGCGCGTGATCGGTGTCGGGCAGGGAGAGACCTTTACAGGGATTGCGGCGGATATCGATGAAGACGGGGCGCTGCTGGTCGATACCGAAACCGGGCGGCGCCGTGTGATGGCAGGAGATGTATCGATTCGAGAATCAACCGGGAGGAAATAACGTGCTTTTAGTCATTGATATCGGCAACAGCAATATTGTCATGGGCACCTATGAGGGCAAGAAACTCATGAAGCATTGGCGCATCTCGACGGATCGGCAGAAGACGGGGGACGAGTACGGCATGCTGATCAACGACCTCTTCCGCTATCAGGGGGTACACATTTCGGATATTCACAACATCATCATATCCTCCGTTGTGCCGCCGCTGGTGGTGCCGATGGTCAAGATGTGCGAGCGCTATTTCCACATCCATCCGCTGCTGGTAGGGCCGGGGATCAAGACGGGGATTCGTCTGAACTATGAAAATCCAAGGGCCATCGGTGCGGACCGTATCGTGAATGTGGTGGGCGCCTATGAGCAGTTTGGCGGACCGCTGATTGTCATTGACATCGGCACGGCGACGACCTTCGACGTGGTGGCGGAGAACGGGGATTTCCTGGGCGGCGTGATCGCGCCGGGCATCGGGACATCGGCGGACGCACTTTTCAATTCCACGGCAAAACTGCCGCGCATCGAATTGGTGCCGCCGAAAAGTATCGTGTGCCGCAATACGGTGCAGGGCATGCAGGCAGGCATCATCTTCGGCTATGTGGGGCAGATCGATGAAATCGTGCGCCGCATACGCCTGGAGACCGGGATGGATATGAAGGTCATTGCGACAGGAGGCTTGGCGCGCATGATTGCCAAGGAGTCCAAGACCATCGACAAGGTAGACCATTTCCTGACCTTGACCGGATTGCGCGTGCTGTTTGAGAGGAATCAGCAGGAATGAAGATCGGAAATCTGGAATTTGAAACGCCCGTATTTCTCGCGCCGATGGCAGGCGTTACGGACATGGCCTATCGCATCATTGCGCACGATATGGGCTGCCCGCTCTGCTATGCGGAGATGGTGAGCGTGCAGGGAATCCATTTTCGGAATGACAAAACCCTTTCCATGCTTCACACGGAGCCACGGGAGCGTCCCATTGCGATGCAGCTCTTTGGCCCCGATGAAAAAGGGGTTGCGGAGGCGGCCTCCTATGTGGAAAAACTGGGGACGGCGGATATCCTGGATTTCAATATGGGCTGTCCCGCGCCGAAAATCGTGAAAAACGGGGAAGGCTCCGCGCTGATGCGGAATCCGGAGAAGGCGGAGAAAATCCTGCGGGCGGCGCGCAGCGCGGTGACCCTGCCCTTTACCGTGAAGATGCGGAAGGGCTGGGATGATGCGCATGTGAATGTGGTGGAAATGGCAAAGCGTGCGGAGCAGGCCGGTGTGGACGCAGTCACGGTGCATGGCAGGACGCGGGAGCAGTTTTACAGCGGCAGGGCGGACTGGGACATCATAGCGGAGGTCAAGCGGGCAGTGAACATTCCCGTCATTGCCAACGGTGATGTGCGGAGCTTTGAGGATCTGGATGCAATCCGCGAGCGCACGGGTGCAGACGGTGTGATGATCGGACGCGCGGCGCAGGGGAATCCTTGGATTTTCCGCCGCCTCACCCATTATTGGAAAACAGGGGAGAAGCTGCCGGGACCGACGATGCAGGAGCGCGCTGACATGATTCTGCGCCATCTCGATTTGCTGCTGGAGTTCAAGGGAGACTATATCGGCCCGCGTGAAATGCGCAAGCACGCGACATGGTACACCCGGGGACTCCCCCACGGTGCGGAATTGCGGAAGTTTTTTCATCAGGCAGAGACAAAAGAGGATTTTTTGAGGATCTTGGAGAAGTTCTTCTATATGGAAACAAAGTAATCATACTACTCTCAGTTAGAAATTTTATTTCTTACTGAGAGTGCATGAGACTTCAGGCGTGCGTACGCACGCCTGGTTTTGATAAAAATTCCTGATCATTCATTTAAAATTTTTATCAAAGATAAGTATCAGAAAGGAAGCAGAAAGTATGGCAGAAGAAAAAAAGGATTCCGTCTGGAGCAGCTACAGCGAGGCGGATAAGAAGGCATTGGAGGCATTGAGCCGGGGGTACATCGATTTCCTGTCCGAATGCAAGACGGAGCGGGAAAGCGCGGCATGGGCCGTGCGCGCAGCGGAAAAGGCGGGCTATCGCAAGCTGGCGGATGTCGTGGAGAAAGGCGAGAAGCTCAAGGCGGGTGACAAGGTCTATGCGGTGAATATGAAAAAAGCCGTGGCGCTCTTCCAGATCGGTACAGAGCCGATGGAACAGGGGCTTGCGATTTTGGGTGCGCATATCGATACCTGCCGCCTCGACGTGAAGCAGAATCCGCTCTATGAGGATGGCGGGCTGGCCTATCTCGATACCCATTATTACGGCGGCATCAAGAAATATCAGTGGGTCACGATTCCCTTGGCCATGCACGGCGTCGTGGTGAAAAAGGACGGCAAAGTCATCCATGTGAATATCGGCGAGTCCCCCGAAGACCCCGTTTTTTGCGTGACGGACCTGCTCATCCATCTTTCCTCCGAGCAGATGAAGAAGAATGCGTCCAAGGTCGTCGAGGGGGAAAATCTGGACATCCTCATTGGCAACTATCCGCTGAAGAAAAAGGACAAGGAATCCGTCAAGGATGGGATTCTGGCTCTTTTGAAGGAGAAATACGGCATGGAGGAAGCGGATTTCAACTCTGCGGAGCTGTGCCTGGTGCCTGCGGGGCGTGCGCGTGAGCTGGGCCTTGACCGCAGCATGATCCTTTCCTATGGGCAGGATGATCGCGTCTGTGCCTATACCTCGCTGGTGGCGATGCTGGAGACGAAGAAGGTGAAGCGTACTTCCTGCTGCCTGCTGGTCGATAAAGAGGAGATCGGCAGCGTAGGCGCGACGGGCATGCATTCCCATTTCTTCGAGAACGCGCTGGCGGAAGTCATGGAAGCCTGCGGGGGATTCTCCGAGCTTTCCATGCGCCGCTGTCTGGCGAACTCCTATATGCTGTCCTCGGATGTGTCCTCTGCCTATGACGCCCTCTATGCCGCTTCCTTTGACAAGAAGAACGTGGCCTATCTGGGCAAGGGTATGGTGTTCAACAAGTTCACGGGGGCGCGGGGCAAATCCGGCTCCAACGACGCAAGTGCGGAGTATCTTGGGAAGCTGCGTGCCATGATGGACAAGCACAAGGTCCACTATCAGCTCGCGGAGCTTGGCAAGGTGGATCAGGGCGGCGGCGGCACCATTGCCTATATCATGGCAGCCTACGGCATGAATGTCATAGACAGCGGCGTAGGGGTGCTTTCCATGCACGCGCCGTGGGAGGCAACGAGCAAAATCGACCTGTATGAAGTGAAAAAGGGCTATATGGCTTTCCTCAAGGAAGTTTGACGCAAAGGTTGCACAAAAAAGCAGGAATCGGCGGCGATCCGTCGATTCCTGCTTTTTTGAACGCTTCAATCTTGGATAATGGTATCGAGGGCTACGCTGATCATCTCGCGGAAAGAGGTCTGGCGCTCCTCCGCGCTGCAGGATTCGCCCTTGAGCAGATGGTCGCTGGCCGTGAAGAGCGCCATGGCCTGCACATGGAACTGCGCGGCCAGGGTATAGAGCGCGGCGGTTTCCATCTCGACCGCCAGAATGCCGTATTTGCACAGCCTGTCGTTGTCGATGTCATCGTCATAAAAACGATCCACGGAGATGATGTTGCCGACCTTGAAGGAAAGCCCCTTGGCTTTTGCCTGTTCCACAGTTTTGGACAGCAGATCGAAGTCCGCGATGGGCGCAAAATTGATGGAAGGGCCGAAGATGTTGCGGATGAGGGAGGAGTCGGTGGAAGCCGCCTGTGCAATGACGATGTCGCGCAGTTGGATGTCGTTGTGCATCGCGCCGCAGGTGCCGACCCGGATGAGCTTTTTTACGCCATATTCCCGGATGAGCTCATGCACATAGATGGCGATGGAAGGAATGCCCATGCCTGTGCCCTGCACGGAGACCGGGACTCCCCGGTAGGTGCCCGTGAATCCGAGGATATTCCGCACGCTGCTGTATTGTCTCGCGTTCTCCAGAAAATTTTCCGCGATGAACTTTGCGCGCAGCGGATCTCCCGGCAGCAGGATCCGCTCCGCAATTTCGCCCTTGTCGGCCGCATTATGTGGTGTACTCATAGAAATCAACCTCGCTTTTTCCTGTTTTTTACCCGATGAGAGAGATTATACCGTTTTTTCAGATAAAATTCAATGTCTTGTGCTTCCTTGACAGGAAAATGTCAAAATGATAGAATGAAGCCCGTCGGTAAAAGTAGTCAAGACAATCGCGGACGTTTGTCCTATTTTGGGATGAACGGATGAGGAAAGTCCGGGCTCCACAGGGCAGTGTGCTGGATAACGTCCAGCGGGGGCGACCCTAGGGAAAGTGCCATAGAAAAGAAGACCGCCCGGAATTCCGGGTAAGGGTGGAACGGTGCGGTAAGAGCGCACCAGCAGTCGGGTGACCGGCTGGCTTGGCAAACCCCACACGGAGCAAGACCGAATAGGGAAGGGATGATGCGGCCCGCGGAACCTTCCGGGTGTGTCGCTTGAGCCTGCAGGCAACTGCATGGCCTAGATAAATGATTGTCGCCGCGAAAGCGGAACAGAACTCGGCTTATTGGCTGCTCTTGCTGACTTTGATGTTGTTTCATCGCTGCAGGTGTAGCCTGTTTTCATATGGGAGGTGGTTTTAAAAATCAGCCGGATTTTGTGCGCTGATTGAGATTTGCGTGAAAAGCATAAACTTATGAAAGATACCATATTTATAATGGTGCTATGATTTTGTGTATGCTTTCAGATATAAATCATGATTTGGGTGTATACTAACGTCATCGCTAACTGGGACAAAAGTAATAAGCCGAATCTTGCCCAGGAGCGGGGGATCCAAGGAGTAGTTTCTCAGGGGTGAATGTCATCAGCGGTTTTTGCAATCGAGACTAGGGCGGCCTTCTCTGCCCGAACCCGGCAGCTAACCTCGTAGGCGGAATGAGAGGAATGGTTCTATTTGTGTAAACTGATGCGTGTGTTTGTGTTCATGATGGTGATGATGTGTTCTTGTGCGATGGCAAATGCCAATGCTTTCCGAATGGGAGATCAGGGCAATGAGGTCGCGGAGATTCAGGGACAGCTTTCCAGTCTTGGTTACGATGTCGCGGCGGATGGGGATTTCGGCCCAGCAACAGCCGAGGCAGTGAAAGAATTTCAGGCATCTCAGGGAATGGTAGCCGATGGTCTTGTGGGACCTGCCACTTATGCGGCGCTTCTCGGGAAGGATATGCCGGAAATCAGCCGTGGATCGAATTACATCTCGCGCCGTGTGGTGCAGACCTCCATGCAGTATCTGGGTGTTCCTTATGTGTTTGGCGGCACGACGCCGGGGGGATTTGACTGCTCGGGTTATGTGCGTTATGTCTTTGCTCAGGCAGGCATCTACCTGCCCCGTATGGCGGATGAGCAGTATGAGGTCGGTATGCCGATCGCATCGTCGGATCTGCAGGCGGGAGATCTGGTATTCTTCTCCACCTACACCTACGGTGCATCCCATGTGGGCATCTACCTTGGTGACGGTCAGTTCATCAACGCATCCTCCAGCCTTGGCGTTTCCATCTCGCCCTTGTTTGAAGGTTATTGGGGAACTTGCTACATCGGCGCTCGTCGCGTCCTATAAGAAGGAAAAAAGAGAGAGGCTTTGCCTCTCTTTTTTATTAGGTGGTGCGCCCGGCAGCGCACGTTTTTGATCGGCGAAGGTCTGAATCAGCATATACAGCGTTCGGAAACAGCGAGTAATCTCGTTTTGGTGAACGCGGGTATAGCAGGATATTTGCTTTGTGTGAAAAGAGCATCAGGAGCAGGGAATATGAAATTCATCCATTTGGCAGATCTTCATATCGGGAAGTCCGTGAAGGATTTCAGCATGATCGAGGACCAGAAATATATTCTGGCGCAGGTGCTCGCCGTGGTGGAGCAAGAGAGCATTGATGCGGTGCTGGTTTCGGGGGACGTGTATGACCGCACCGTTCCCTCGGAGGATGCTGTCCGTGTCTTTGACGAATTCCTTTTCCGGCTGTCGGAGCTTTCGGTGAAGGTCCTGCTGATCAGCGGGAACCATGACTCGGATGAGCGGCTGAACTTCGGCAGCAGATTGTTTGCGGCAAAGGGCGTTTACTTCTGCACGAAATATGACGGCAGCCTTTGCCGGCAGACGCTTGAGGATGAATTCGGGCCGGTTCATTTCTACCTGCTCCCCTTTGTGAAGGCATCCCAGGTGAGGCATTTCTACCCCGAGGAAAAAATCGAGAGCTATGATCAGGCGGTGCGCGTTGCCATCGCAAAGGGGAAGGTGGAGCCCCGGGAGCGGAATGTGATCCTTGCGCATCAGTTCGTCGCGGGGAAGTCGGGAGAGGTCCTGCTGGGGGGCTCGGAAAGCCCGGCGGTGGCAAGCGTGGGGCTGGTGGAGCGCATTGGCTGCGATTGCTTCGATGACTTTGACTATGCGGCGCTGGGGCATATCCACAAGGCGCAGAGCATCGGCCGGGAAGAGGTGCGCTATGCGGGGACGCCGCTGAAGTATCATGCGGATGAGGTGGGGGATGAGAAGTCCATGCCCATCGTCACGATGGGCAAAAAAGGCGACGTGCAGATCGAGCTCAGGCCCTTCCGTCCCCTTCGCGACATGCGCAGCCTGAAGGGGCGGCTGAAGCAGCTGCTGGCTGCGGAAAACGTCAGGAAGCCGGAGGACTATATCTTCGTCACGTTGACGGATGAGGACATCATCAGCGATGCCATGAGCATTTTCCGTCAGATCTATCCGAATACCCTGCAGATTCGGTATGACAATGCCCATACCCGGGGGATCGAGCTGGCGGACCCGTCGAAGATCGCGGAGATGCGGAGCTTCCCGGAGCTGATGTCGGATTTTTACCGGCAGATGTACCAACAGGAAATCTCGGCGGAGGAAATGAGGCTCATGGAGCGGATTGCGAGGGAGGCGGGGATTCTGGATGAAACCGATGAAACTGATCATTAGCGCCTTCGGGCCTTATGCCGGGACCATGCCTGCCATCGAGTTCTCGGAGTTTGAGTCCGATGGGCTGTTCCTGATTTCGGGTGAGACCGGCGCGGGGAAGACCACGATTTTTGACGCGATTTCCTTTGCGCTGTTCGGGGAGACCAGCGGCAGCTTCAAGAATAACAAATATCTGAAAAGCGAATTTGCGGACAAGGGAACGGACTCCTATGTGGATTTTTATTTTTCCCATCAGGGGAAGGACTGCCATATCCGCCGCGAGCCTTCCCATATGCGTCCGAAACGGGGCGGAGGGATGACCGAGGAGAAGGAGAAGGCCGTGCTGTATCTTGCGGCGGATGTGCCGGTGGAGGGCGTCAAGGCGGTCAACCAGCAGATTGCGGAGCTGCTGAATCTGGATTTCAGGCAGTTCAAGCAGGTCGCGATGATCGCTCAGGGCGAGTTTTGGCATCTTCTGAATGCGAAGACCGAGGAACGCACCCAGATCCTGCGGAATATTTTCCTGACCGACGGCTATCGGAGGATGGAGGGCAGGCTCAGCGATCTGCAGAAGGAAAGCTTCGTGCAGCGCGAGGATGCCAGAAAGGCTATTTTGCAATTCCTGGAGGGCGTCAAGGCGGAGCCGGGGACGGAGCTGATGCGCAGTTTGGAAGAATTCGTCCTGCGCATGGAAGATACAAAAACGCTGTGGAACCTGGAAGAGATCTTTGAGATGATTGACCGGATCATCGCAGGGGATCGGATGCAGGCCGGGGCGCGAAAAGAGGAAGCCGCTGCCGTCGAGAAACGGCTGAGGGACATCCGCGCCCAAATCACGGCGGCGGAGGGCAGCAATGCGCTGTTCGCCGATGCGAGGAAGCATGAGGCGGCGGTGAAAGCGCTGGAGGGAAAGCAGGAAGCCGTCGCGCAGGCGAGGGAGAAGGCGGATTTATGCGCCAAGGCTACCAATCGCGTCCTTCCGCTGTACCGGGCATATCTGGAACAGGCGCAAAGCGTCGCCGGGCTCCGGGCGGACATCCAGAGAAAAACGGGGGAACACCGGAGCGCGGCGGAGGATGCGTGCAAGGCCGAGAGAGGGCTGCAGGCGGCGAAGGCGAAGGAAAGCATTGCCTCGGACTATGGCATGGCGGTCAATGAAATCCGGACGCAGGAGGAAAGCTATCGGCAGCGGGATATTGCCGTGAAGCATGCCGCGGCGCACAAAGCCTCGTTCGAACGGGCGGAGCAATCCGTGCGGCGCATGGAGGATGAAAAGCGGCGGCAGGCGGAGTTGCTGAAGCGTCTGGAGCAGCAGACAGCCGAACTGAAGGACAGCGCCGAGCTGGCATGGAAGAGCGGACAGCAGCTGGAGCGATGCAGAGAGCTTTCACGCCACGCAGGGGATTTGCAGGAGGCTGTGGCAAAGCTTCTGGGCGAGGAACGGCAGCTCCGGGAAAAGAGGGAGGCCGCTTCTGCCAAGCTCAAGGCGTGGGAAACCGCCTCGCAGCGGAGGACGCACGCCGAAACGCTGCTGGACGGCTGCAGGGCCGGCATCCTCGCGCAGCTCCTGCGGGACGGCGAAGCGTGCCCTGTGTGCGGCTCCAGGGAGCATCCGCAACCCGCACAGCTGCCGGAGGAATCCGTGACGGAGGAGCAGCTGCAGAGCTGTCAGGAACAAGAGGAGGCAGCCAGAGCGGCAAAGGAAGAGGCTGTCAGAAAGGCGGAAACCGCGGGAAGCGCATTTCAGGCGAAGGCGGACCATATGCGCATGGAGCTTTTGGATCTGCTGGAGCATGCGCCGGTGCAGGCGGAGGATCGGCCGACGGAGGACTGGCAGGCGAACGGGGAACTTTTGCGGGGGATATCTCTCCGGCTGAAGCAGGCGCAGGAAGCGGCGGAAACAGAATACCGCAGACAAGAGCATCGGAAACAATCGTTGGAAGAAGTTTCGGGGCGGGCGCAGGGGATTCGGGATACGGCGCTTCCGGAACTGGAGCAGCGCATGGGAAAAGCCCGTCAGGACCTCGAAGCGGCAAGGCTGGCCATGGCGGAGGATGAAACGACCCTCAAGGCTTTGAAAGGGCTGAAATACGAGAGCTGGGAACAGGCGGAGGGCGAGCTGAAGCGGATGGCGTCTGAGATGGCAGGAATCCAAAAGGCCATGGAGCAGGCGCAGCAGCTGTCCGAGGCGGCTGCGAAGCGGGAAACGGAGCTCAGGACGGAGCTGGCGGCTTGGAAGCAGTCCCTTTCCAAGGCGGAGCAAACCTGCGGCGAAAAGCAGGAGCGCTATGAGGAGGAACGGGGGAAGTTCTTCGCATCGGAGGAACTTTTCCGGAAATATATTTCCACACCGCAGGCCATCGATACCCTGCAGCGGCGGATCGCTGACTATGAGAGCAATTTGAAGGCGGCGCGGTCGCTCCTGGCGGAGGCGCAGGACAAGCTCCGGGGAAGGGAATTCATCCGGCTGGACGAGCATCGGCAGAAGGAGGCGGAGCTGGACGCTGCATACAGGCAGGCGGCAAAGGCATTTCATATCGTGGAGGGACGCATTCAGGGGAATCTGGAAATCCGGGAGAAAATAGCGGCGAAATCTGCCGCCTATGAGCGGGCGTACCGCGAGAACCGGATGCACCGGCGGCTCTATGAGCTGGTGAGCGGGAAAATCCCGGGGAGCAGCGCAAAGATCACGTTGGAGCAGTACATCCAGACGGCGGGCTTCGACAGCATCATCGCGGCCGCGAACAAGCGGCTGGTTCCCATGAGCGACGGGCAGTTCGAGCTTTGCCGGAAGCAGAATCCGGACAGCCGGAAGAGCAAGGAGATTCTGGACCTGGAGGTACTGGACAACTTCACGGGGACGCGCAGGCCCGTCGGGAATCTTTCCGGCGGAGAGAGCTTCAAGGCATCCCTGAGCCTCGCCCTCGGCCTTTCGGATACCGTATCCCAGCATCTGGGAGGCATCCAGATGGATGCGCTGTTCATCGACGAGGGCTTCGGCACGCTGGACAAAAAATCCATCGATGGGGCGATGGAAATCCTGATGGATCTGTCGGGAAAGGGCAAGCTGGTCGGCGTGATCAGCCACAGGGAGGAACTGCTCGAAAGCATCCCGCAGCAGATCCATGTGACCAAGACCAGGGACGGGAGCACGTTCACGGTGGAGACGAGCCGGTAGCGCGTGAAAATATTTTGGGGCTTTTCAAGCGGAGGCTTTTGGGGTATTATAAAAAGATAGGCAAAAGCTCGAAACAGGAGGAATTTAAACTACATGGATCACGCGGATATGGAGAAGATGGACAATAAAATCGCGGTCATGATCGACTCGGACAACACGCAGCTTTCCAAGCTGGAGTCGGTGCTGCAGGAGGTGTCGACCCACGGCCGCATCGTGGTCAAACGGGCCTACGGGAACTGGCAGAAGGAGAACCTGAAGCATTGGGAGTCCGAGCTGAAGCGACTTGCCATCAAGGCGGAGCAGCAGTTCGACTATACGGTGGGGAAGAACGCCACGGATATGGCGCTGGTCATCGATACCATCACGCTGCTGCACCGCAATATCTACGATGCGTTTGTGATCGTGTCCAGTGACAGCGATTTCACGCCGCTTGCGATCTATCTGCGCGAATCGGGGGTCTATGTGATGGGCGTGGGAGAGAAGAAAACGCCGATTGCATTCCGCAACAGCTGCGATGAGTTCATCTTTTTGGAGAATCTGGACATGGAGCCGGCGCAGCAGGCAGCGCAGAAATCCATGTCAGAGGATGTTGCAGAAAAAAGGGGAGCTGCTGCATCGGGCGCGGAAAAGGATGGGTCATCGGGCAAACAGAAGACGGACAGCATCCAGGCGATTCATCGTCTGCTCCGCATTGCCAGCGATCAGTTTGCGGAGACGGACGGCTATACGAATCTGGCCTCGGCGGGCAGCTATATCAAGCGCGTCAAGCCGGATTTCGATGTGCGTACCTATGGCTTCAAGAAGCTGGTTTTGATGCTGGAGGCATTCCCGAAGAAATACAAGCTGAAAAAGACCAAGAAGCTGATTTCCTATCAGTGTTTATAAGGTGATTATATTTATCTTTTTGGAGGGATTCATCATGCAGTTTGGAAAAAAATGGAAGCATTATACATTGACCGCCGTTCTCACGCTTTCGCTGGCGGCGGTGTCCTTCACGGGGTGCACGCATACCGCGTCGAACGATGCGGCGGGCGGCTTGCCGTCTTCGTCGGCGCAGGCGGCGCCGGTGGAAATGGGAGGCAATGCCAACGAGATTTCTGCGGCGCGCAATACGCCTGCGGTGCGCGTGGCCAAAGCGGTGGGGCCGACCGTGGTGGGCATCACCAACAAAGCCGTGGCGCGCGACTGGTTCAACAACCCCGTGGAGACCGAGGGGGTCGGTTCCGGTGTGATCTTCCGCCAGGACGGCTATATCGTGACGAATTATCATGTGGTCAGCGGCGCAAAGGAATTGATTGTCTCGCTGGCGGACGGGCGCAGCCTGCAGGGGAAGCTCATCGGCGCGGATGAATTGACGGATATTGCCGTGGTGAAGGTGGATGCGAACGATCTGCCGACGGCAGTCTTCGGGGATTCCAATGATATCCTCGTGGGCGAGCCTGCGATTGCCATCGGCAATCCGCTGGGGCTGGAGTTCCGTGGCAGCGTGACGGTGGGTGTGGTGAGCGCCCTCAATCGGACACTGGAGCTCAGTGACCGCCGTGTGAAGCTGATCCAGACGGATGCTGCCATCAATCCGGGCAATTCGGGAGGCGCGCTGGTGAATGCGGACGGTCTCATCATCGGCATCAACAGTGCGAAGCTGGCGGCAAGCGGTGTCGAGGGCATGGGCTTTGCCATCCCCATCAACACGGTGCAGACCATCGTGGATGAGCTGATGGACAAGGGCTATGTGGCGCGCCCGTATCTCGGCGTTTCGGTCTTCGATCCGGAGACTGCGGCACGCTACGGCTATCAGCTCAATATCGACAAGGGCGTTTACATCTTCCGCGTGACCTTGGGAGGCGCGGCCGACAAGGCAGGCTTGCAGCGCGGGGATATCATCCTGAAGATCAATGGCACGGAAGTGAACACGGTGACGGATGTGCGCAATGCCGTGGCTGACCACAAGGTGGGCGATACGGTCCAGCTGACCTACGACCGCAACGGCTCGGAGCAGACCGTGAATGTTACCTTGGAAGAGATGCCGCAGGACAGCAACTGATGCATATCACGATTCTGTGTGCAGGAAAAATCAAGGAAAAATATCTTTCCGAGGGAATCGCGGAATTCCTGAAGCGCCTCAAGCCCTTCGCGCAGGTGGAGATTCGCGAGATCCAGGAAGAACGCATGAAGGATCATCCTTCGGATGCCGAGAAGGCGCAGACCCTCCGCAAGGAGGGCGAGCGCCTTCTTGCGCTTGTTCCGGGCGGCAGCTGGCTCTATGTGCTGGATGTCCATGGCGAGGAACTGTCCTCGGAGGAGCTTGCGGGGGAACTTGCGGAGCTTGGGCTGCAGGGAAAGAGCAATATCACGTTCCTGATCGGCGGGGCGTTCGGGCTTTCCGAAGAGGTGCGCAAGGCAGCCGACAAGCGTCTGAGCTTTTCCAGGATGACCTTTACCCACCAGATGGTACGGCTGCTGCTGGTGGAGCAGATCTATCGCGCGTTCAAGATCAACCGTGGGGAGAAATATCATTGGTAGCGTCAGCACCCTTGGCGATGGCCAGGGGTGGTTTCTTTTGGGCGGGTTGTCAGAAAGAGATGGATTTGGTAAACTAAGGTTATCATGGAACTAGGAGTGTTGGAGATGAATTTCCGTAGAATTTTGGGGCATGGAGCGATGTCCCTGTTCTTGGTGAGCGGTGCGTGGCTGGCCTCTTTCAGCGTGGAAACGCCGCCTGCCCATGCGATCGCAGCCATCCAAGGGGAGCGTGCCATGCCCGCCTACTGGCTGGACCGTGTGCGCGATGCGGATCGCTTGCTGATGAAGCCGGAGCAGGTGGCACGGATGAACCAGATCGTCCGGCATCAGGGAAGCACTTTGCTCGATTTGGCGCACTATCCTGCGGCGATTCAGGCGTCGGAGCTTCGCAAGCAGATGTCGCTTGCCATGAAATCGTACAGCGGATGGGAGCTGCCGCGCATCTTCAAGGACGGCAGGCAGCTTTCCTGGGAGGACTGGAAGGCGGTCAAGGACAACTGCGGCTATGATGTGCCACGTGGCGAGCTGCCTGTGGGCTATGCGGTGACGGTGCGCAGGGCGGATTTGCGGAGACTGCCGGTGGCGGACGCATGGACTGCCGTGACGGATCCCACGCGGGATGAAATGCAGGCGATGCTGCTGGATCCCGCGGAGCCGGTGGTGGTGCTCTGGCAGAGCGTGGACGGCATCTTTTCCTTTGTCCAGACGAGGAACTATCTGGGATGGGTGGAGACTTCGGCGCTGGGATTCGCAGACCGCGAGCAGTGGCTGAGATATGCGGCGCCCCCCCAGTATATGATGGTCGTGGTGGATCAGCGCACGTGGATCGTGAATGGCAAGGAGCTCAAGTTCCGCATGAGCGCGCACATCCCAGCGCTGGAGGGCATCGGCTCATCCTGGCGCGTGATTCTGCCGACGGCGGAAAACGGCAGGCTGGTGGACCAGGAGATGGTGCTGAACGCGGATCAGACGCTTCATGCGGGACCGCTTCCCTGCCGCAAGGGGAATATCATCCGGCAGGCCTTCCGGCTCCTGGGAGCGCCCTACAGCTATGGCTGCAAGAATGGCGGATGGGACGCGCCGTCCTTTGTCTCTGCCGTCTATCGCTCGGTGGGGATCGATCTGCCGCAGGATGTCACGGAGCAGGAGCATGTGATGCTGAACCGGCTCCCGCTGGAAGGCATGAACAGCAGCCAGCGCTATGCGGCATTTTTCAATGCGGAGCCGATGTCGCTGCTGTTTTCCCAAAAGCATGTCATGCTTTACCTTGGCATGGACGGCGGGGGAGAGCCGATCGTCATTCATGCGATGGACGGGAAACAGCCGCAGGTGATGCTCTCGGATCTGCATTTTGCCGCAGGCGAGTACAATGACGAGATGCTTTCCCTCCTGACCAGCATCGGAAGTATTTTCTGAAGCTGGGCAAGGATTCCCTTTTTTGATATAATATGGTTACAGCTTGATGGGAATGGGGGTGGAGGATTGCTTTACCTTTATATGATCGTTTCTGTCGTGCTGATCGCGGCCGGCGGATGGGGCACGGCAGGTGAGTGGCCTCGGCTCGGGATGGCGGCGTTGATGGCCGGGCTTGGGGCCGGCGTGCAGGGCGTGAGATACTGGCGGGCGCATCGTGTGCCGACGCTGGAACTGAAGGAACTTGCGGCGGAAAAAGCGCTGTTTCTGCAGGAGAGCTATGAAAAAGCGGTCTCGGATCATCGTTCCCTGGAACTGCTCAAAAAAGAACTGCGGGATAGGGAACTGGTCGGGCAAGTGGAGCACATGCAGCATATTTCGCAGAATTTGCTTGCCTATCTTGAGAAGCATCCCACCAAGATCCCCTTGGCACAGCAGTATATCGACTATTATCAGGACCGCGCCGTGACTTTGGTGCAGCAGTACCGGGAGCTGGAGGAAAGCGGGCTGGTCACGGAACGCGTAGAGGCGCAGAAGGCGCAGGTCAAGGCAACGCTGGCTTCGATGGATGGAGCCTATAGGGAACAGTTCGAGCGGGTGCTCAGCGATCAGATGCTGGCAGCGGAGGCAGAGATGACGGTTCTGCAGCAGCATTTGGCGTCCGATGGTCTGGGGCAGGAACCATCGGAGAAGGAAATGCACTTCCGGCTCAGTCGCTCTGCCGAGAAAGCGCGGAAGGGCTCCTCGTTGGAGCGTTTTCTGGACTCCTTTTTTCATGGGGATCGCCGCCTTTCCATCATCCCGCAGCAGGATCGGGCGCCTGTCCTGAAACGCAAGCTGATTCAGTCCGCGCTGTCCATCGGGCTGGGGTGGCTCGGCGCGCATAAATTCTATCAGGGAAAGACCTTCTGGGGCCTGCTGTATCTCATGTTTTGCTGGACGAGCATCCCGTTCTGGGTGGGCATCGCGGAGGGTGTGAGATACTTGTTCATGCCGATGGACGATTTTTATTTGCAGTATTATCGAAAGGATTAGGGGGAGCGGATCATGGCAGATATCAATCTGGAGGATTTGATGAAGCAGAAGCAGGGCGGGACGGCCAAGGAAGTCACGGTTCTGCCGGAGCAGGTCGTGGAAACGGTCACGCAGCAGGTGGAGCAGCTTTCGCCGGAGGAACAGCGGCGTGTGGCGGAGATCCGCGACAAAATCGATCTCATGGACAGCAGCACGGCGCTGACTTTCGGGGCTCCCGCCCAGAAGGAAATCGCAAATTTCTCGGACAGCATCCTTTCCCGTGTGCGCACGAAGGATGCCGGGCCGGTGGGCGATCTCCTGGGGCAGCTCGTGACCAAGGTGAAGGCTTTCGAGGCGCCGGAGGACAAGGGCTTCCTGAGCCGTCTTCCCTTTGTCGGCTCCGTGGTCAAGAAGGCGGAGAGTATGATGGCGGAGTATGAGAAACTTTCGACGCAGGTGGACAAGATCCAACGGGGGCTGGAGCAGTCCAAGGTGAAGATGCTGGAAGATGTCGCCATGTTCGATGGGCTCTATGAGAAGAACCTTTCCTATTTCAAGGAACTGCAGCTTTATATCCGTGCCGGTGAGGAAAAACTCGATGAGATGCGGAATGTGACGCTTCCGAAGCTCCGCCAGCAGGCAGCGGATTCCAATGATCCGATGGCGGTGCAGGTGGTCAGCGATTTTGAGAACAGCGTGGATCGCTTCGAGAAGAAGGTGCATGACCTCAAGATCAGCAAGACCCTGGCCATCCAGACCGCGCCGCAGATCCGCCTGATCCAGAACAATGACAAAGTGCTCATTGACCGCGTGCAGACGGCGATTTACAACACCATCCCCCTCTGGAAGAGCCAGATGGTCATCGCGCTGGGGCTTTCCCGGCAGCAGCAGGTGCTTGCGACGCAGAGAGCCGTGTCGGATACGACGAATGAGCTGCTGCGCCGCAATTCGGAGATGTTGAAGATGACGACGACGGAGACTGCGAAGGAGAATGAGCGCAGCATCGTGGATATCGAGACGGTGCAGAAGGTGAACGAGGATCTTATTTCGACCATCGAGGAAACCATCCGCATCCAGAACGAAGGCAGGGCAAAGCGCCAAGCGGCGGAGCAGCAGCTTGTCCAGATCGAGGACCGCTTGAAGCAGACATTGCTTGCGCAAAGAGACAAATGATTTCGTGTAAGGGCGTAGTGAAAAACGAAGTTTTTCACGGAATTTAATGAGGAAATTGGGAAGCAATGATGAACAGACGTGTGAGGGTGCAGAGCCGGATCCGATGGCTGGTGGTGATCCTGCTTGCCGCCATGGGCGTGGTGGTGTTCCGCTATGCGTGGCTGCAGCTGGTTCAGGGAAATGAGCTGTCGGAGCGCATGCGCTATCAGGTGGGGCAGGACTATTCCATCCAGTCGCCGCGCGGCGCCATCGTAGATCGGAATGGGCGTGAGCTGGCGGTCAGCACCATGACGAAATCGCTTTTTGTCGATCCGAACCATGTGGAGAACGCTGAGGCGGTTGCGGCGGATTTGGCGCCGCTGATCGGGAAGACGGAGCAGGAAATTCTGGATGATATCGCCGTGGGCGGCGGATTCTCCTGGGTGAAGCGGCGGCTGGAGCAGCCGGAATACGAGGCTGTGCGCGCACTGATCCGCGAGAAGGACTATGCGGGCTGTCTTGGTTTCCGGGACGAGGCGAAGCGATATTACCCGAACGATGTGCTGGCGGCAAATGTCATCGGCTTTGTCGGTACGGACGACAAGGGGCTGGACGGCATCGAGCAGGCTTTGGACAAGTATATCAAGGGAGAGGTGACGGACACTTTTCTCTACACGGATCCTGCGGAGCGCCCGATTCTGGATTCCATCTTTGCGAAGCGCGGCTATCAGGGAGACCACTGCAAGACCATAGAGCTTACGATCGACAGTGCGATCCAGTTCATCGTGGAGCAGGAGCTTGACAAGGCGATGGCGGCGAATAATCCGTTGAGCGTTACCTGCGTCGTGATGGATCCCAAGACGGCCGAGGTGCTGGCCATGGCATCCCGTCCGAGCTATAATCCCAACCGTTTTTGGGACTATCAGCCGGAGGTATGGAAAAACCGCGCCGTGTCCTTTATCTACGAACCGGGGTCGACCTTTAAGGCGGTCGTGGCGGGGGCGGCTTTGCAGGAAAAGGTGGTTTCTCCGAACAAGATCTTTGTGGATCCGGGATATGTCATGGTGTCGGGGCGGCGCATACAGAACTGGAACGGTGAGAGCTTCGGGACGGTCACGTTCACGGATGTGGTGAAGAACTCGCTGAATACAGGCTTTGCCCAGGTGGGACTGCAACTGGGCGCAGAAAAACTGATAGAATATGCGAAGATTTTCGGCTTTGGGGAATATACGGGCATCGAGCTTCCGGGCGAGGAAGCGGGCCTGCTTTTCAACCCGGAGGATATGGGGGACTCGGATATCGCGACCATGGCCATCGGGCAGAGCATCGCGGTGACGCCGCTGCAGCTTGTGACGGCCATGTCCGCCATCGCGAATGACGGGATTCTCTTGAAACCGCACATTGTGAAGGCCATCCGGAACGCGGATGGGACTACCTATCAGGAAACGAAACCGGAAGAGGTGCGTCGTACCATTGAGTCCGCCACGGATAAGACGCTGGTGGGCCTCTTGGAGCAGGTCGTCGCCACAGGCGGCGGCGGAAAGGCTGCGGTCAAGGGCTACCGCATTGCCGGAAAGACGGGCACGGCGCAGAAAATCCGCGAGGACGGCGTGGGATATATGGACGGACGCTATATCGCGTCTTTCTGCGGCTTTGCGCCGGTGGAGGATCCGCAGTTCGTGGTGCTGGTCATCATTGACGACCCCTCCGGCATATTCTACGGCGGGCAGATCGCAGCGCCGGTGGCGGGCAATATCTTTTCCCAGATCCTGCGCTATCGTCATATCGAGCCCACCTTGGATCCGGAACTGCTGGACGATGGGGAAGTGGAAATCGAAGGCGACATGAATCTGACGCAGAAGCCGAGCCAGCCTCCGACGCCTGCCTTTGAGGGAAATGTCCCGAGCGGCATGGTGGTGGTGCCGGATTTCACAGGCCAGAGCATCCGTGAGGCATCCAGGACTGCGGCATCCAGGGGTCTTTCCGTGGAAAGCGAAGGATCGGGACGCGCGGTAGGGCAGAGCATCGCGCCGAATACACTGGTGGAGAACGGCACACACATCGTCATACAGTTCAGTCCGTAAATCATTAAGGAAATTGGCGAAGGATTTTTCTGTCAGGCAAGAAAGATGCCGTGAAGTCGTAGCAGGGCTACGTCGAACGGCATCTGACGCAGCATGACAGGAAAAGACTCGGCAAGGGCAAAAGGGAATTAATCAGTGGTTCCTTAAGTCCTTGCATGCGCGAGGACTTTTCTTTTTGGAAGCAGGAGTTTGAAATTTTTTGTTGAATAGAATACGTGGAATATGGAGTTTTGAAATTGGGGGACTGACGCATGGTTGGAATTGTGGTGGTATCCCATAGCCAGCGGTTGGCAGAGGGCGTCGTGGAGCTGGCGCAGATGATGGCGCCTGATGCGCCGGTGGCTGCGGCAGGCGGGCTGGATGACGGAACGACGGGAACGAGTTTCGAAAAAATCATCTATGCCATTCGGGATGTCTATACGGAGGAGGGCGCTGCCATCCTTGTGGATCTGGGAAGCGCTGTCCTGACAGCGGAAATGGCGGTGGAAACGCTGCCGGAATGCAGGCTGGAACTGCTGGATTGCCCACTGGTGGAAGGCGCGGTTCTTGCAGCTATGGAATCGAGGGCGGGGGCATCTCTGGAAACCATCGCGGAAAAGGTGCAGGAAGCCCGAAGCATGAAGAAGCTGCAGATGGAAGAATAGAAAGGCAGCAAGAATGAGGAGGAAGCAGTATGTTGGATGAAAAGATGAAATTTGACGACAATGAGGATGATGTGTATATTCCGGATATCGCGGGCGGGGATCTGCATGAATGGAAAATCGCTGACAGGTCACCGCGCAGCAATGCGGGCGTGGCGCTGGAATGGTCCAATCTGGAGCAGCAGATCTTCGACCTGCTGCTGCTCAATCGTTTTGTGACGGATGACCATGACACCATGGAGGATCAGGTGGATGCCATCAAGTATCTGCTGGAGAATTTCGACCTCAACGAGATCGTGCGCATCGGGGCGGTCGCGATGATGGCAAAGCAGATGGAAGCCACGGAGGACAAGAACTTCCTGGATGAATATGAGAAGTACAAGGAACATATCCGCAAGAACCCGTCGGATGCGGATGAGGGACTGAAAAAATACTGATGAATATGAAATAAATATTTTTGAAACCCCTTCCTTTTTTCGCCAAAATCTGCGATAATATAAGTAGCAGGATTGTCTGCGTTTTTATACCACACGGGGATCTGGGACATGATTCCTAGAATGTACGAAGGAGGAAGATGAACATGGATGTAGGGACTTTGTCAAATGTGCAGTCGGGGATAGCTGCTTATCAGACAGCTTCTACGGCGAAAGCAAAGACGAGTGCGGCAGCGGATGCCACCCAGACAACGCAGGCTGCGGGGCTCAATGCAGGTGAGGCTTATTCCGTCGATATCGAGGATGCGGCGCGGAAGGCTTCCGATGGTGTGAAGGGATTGACCGCCGAGCAGGTGGATATCCTGAAGGAAGGCATTGCGAAGAGCCAGGAGCTCATGATCAAGACGCTCACTGCGCAGAACGTGAAGCTGCAGGGATTTATGGATGATAATATCAGCGCGTTGAATTTCGATGGCACGCTGATTTCGACGGATCGCTTTGCGCTTCCGGCGGTTGCCACGACGCCCGAGGAGGCGGCGAAGGCAGTCGGCGAGGGCGGCGATTGGTCGGTAGACGCGGTGGCGACGCGCATCTTTGATCTCGCATCGACGATTGCGGGAGGAGATGCGGGCAAGCTGGAAAAGATGCGTGCGGCAGTCGAGGAGGGCTTCAAGCAGGCCGGCGTCGAGTTCAAGGACGCAACGGGCGCAAAGGATATGCCTCAGATCACAAAGGATACCTATGCGGAGCTCATGAAGCGTTTCGACAATCTGTCCTCGCAGATCAACGGAACCGCGGCGGCAAGCACGGCTGCGGCGGAGCAGTCGAAGACCCTGTAATCAGGATGTGTCATTTGGCAGCACTCTCATCTATGGGAAATCCGAACATAGATGGGAGTGTTTTTTTCGACAGTTCTTCAAGAGCTGTTTCAAAGGAGTGATTTTGGCATATGCGGTCAATGAATTGCAAGCGGATCGCTGCGCTGCTGCTGCCGGCAGCAATCTGGCTGGGCGTTCCCGCCCCATCTGCCGCCGAGCAGGTTTATCGAATGCCCACTGGGCAGGTGAAACTTTCGGAACTGTCCGTTCCCCCGGTGGTTCGGCTGGTCGACCCGAAAGCTTCGGAGGAAGCGGGAAAACTGTATGCGTACCTGCATGGACTGCGTGCGGCCAAGTACCTTTTATACGGGCAGCAGATCAAGGAACCGGAGGATGCAGCCCGATGGGGAAAGCAGCGGAAACAGGGAGCGGTACAGGATGATCCTGCCATCGTGATGCTGGATCTGCACGTATTCGGCAAGCTGCTCCATGAGAAGCAGGTGAATGGCGGAAAGAAACCGCTCACTTTTTTTCAAGCGGAAAAAAAGGCGAAGGCAGAGCTTATGCATTATGCGGCGGCATGGAACGAGCGCGAGATCCTGCAGGGGCTCAGCGTCAATCCGCCGAATTTCGCCAAAGTGCAGGAAAGGGGAAAAATCAGCGAAACATGGGATTACAGTGAGGACACTTCCCATGTGCTGACCGAGGGTCTGGTTCCGCGCATCCTGCCGGGTGGCGATCTGAACCCTGTGTTTACGGGATATCTGGATCTAGCCGCGGATTATGCGCAGATGCTGCAGGAAAAGGGAATCCCGGTGGTATTCTATCCTTATCCGGAGAGCAGCTCCGAGCATGTCTGGTGGGGAAAGACAGGCTGCAGCGATGCGGAATTCCGCAATCTCTACCGCTACACCGTGGAATATATGCGCGATGTGAGGCAGGCGCACAACCTGCTCTATGTCTACACGCCGGGCAAAGCTGCGGAAGGCGGCGCCATCGACCCGCGCTATCCCGGGGATGCCTTTGTGGATTTACAGGAACTGCCGATGATTCTTTATCCGGGCGATTCGGGGCGGATGGTGGCAACGTCGGAATATCAGCTGCTTTCTGCGAGCCGGGCGGCAAATTATCGGGGGCTGAAGGTCACGCGGAAGGATGCTGCGCCGCAGTATGGGTATTTTCTCACACCTGCCGTTACCGATATCCGCCCGTCAACGAAGCTGCGTGCGAAGGTAGCCGGCTCTCCCCGTGAGGTGCGCTTTGTGGCCTATGACACGGAGGGGCAGCCTGTTTGCGAAAAGCGGGGCATGGAAGATGCGGATCGGATTTATTATGCGGTTTTCACAAAGGCGGATCTGAAACCGATTGGCGCCGTAAAGGGACGGATCGACCTGCTGGCAGACGGTATCTGCATGGATTCCCTGCAGGTGAGTTTTTGGCCGACAGTTAAATAAAGGAAACACGGATCATTCAGCGTTTCCTAAAAAATAAGGCATGGAATCCGCAATATCGGATTCCATGCCTTTTCTTGCGATCAGCGGTTCAGTGGCACTCGACCGCGAAGATGTCGCCGAACTGGATGTACTGTCCGGCATCTACCGGGTTGCCGGACAGGACTGCTTCCTGCGCAGCAGCTTTGTTTTCCTCTGCAATCTGGATGTGTCCGGCAGCCAGCTCCTCCTGGATCTTTGCCCAGAGTGCCTTGCGGCCGACACCCATATCGCGGAAAACTTCATGATTGTAGAATACATTCTTGGACTTCTCGGACTTCTCGCCGTCGCAGTTGAAGAACAAGAATGCCTGTGCAGCGGCTTTCGCTGCAGCAGGTTTTTTTGCTGTGGTGCTCTTTGATGTTCTTGGCATGGTGAAAATCAACATCCTTTCTCAAGAGAATAACAAAATTAAAATGATATGGAAAAAAAATCCATAACGTAGTATAACATGTATGAGCAAAAAAAACAAATAATGAAGAAAAGCCGCTTAAAAATTCATTTCTTTTCCGGAAAAAATGATGTGCAGGGTTAAGTTTTTGCGAGAAAATGACGATAAGATAGGTAACAGAGATGCTTGGAAAAGAAAATATAAGACCTGTGACTGACGGAGAGCGTCCTTGCCATATCCCTGTTTCTCAGGCTGCAGATGGGACTGCAGGAGAGAGCGACAGACGAGGCCGCATCCGCAGGATGGATGGGAGCCGCGACACAGCGGAGCAGAGCTGCGGCAGGACCGCCCCTCCGATTTATGAAGGACTCCGGTTTCCATCTATCGTCGGTCAGGGGTTGCAGATGAAGGCCCTTGGGATTTGCATAAATTCCGAGGGCTTTTTTTTTTGGAAAGAATCGTGTATAATGGGGAATGCTTGCAATCTTATATATTCTTTTTCGGCGCAAGCAGGAAAGGGGAATGGCAATGGTAGAAGAATTCAAGAAATTCATCATGCGCGGCAATGTGCTGGATATGGCCGTGGGCGTCATTATCGGCGCGGCATTCGGGAAGATCGTGACCTCCTTTGTGTCCGACATCCTCATGCCGCCGCTCGGACTCATCCTTGGAAAAGTGGATTTTTCCAATCTGTTCATCAATCTTTCATCGACGAAGGTGGAAACTTTTGCTGAGGCGAAAGATGCAGGGCTTCCCGTCATTGCGTATGGGGCCTTTCTGAACAATGTGGTGGACTTCCTCATCGTGGCGTTTGCGATTTTCATGCTCATTAAGCAGGTGAACCGCTTCATGCCGCAGAAGGAGGCAGACCCGGATCCGCGTACCTGCCCGTACTGCAAGGAAGTCGTGGCGGATGACGCGACACGCTGCCCGCACTGCACATCGGAACTGAAATGATGTTTAAAATTTCATCGTGTAAGAAAAACGCATTGGCCCGGACTGAGCCAATGCGTTTTTACTATGAAATCTTAGTGAACACAAGCCCGTAAGGGCGCAGTGCGAGCTTAGATTTCGTGTAAGGGCGTAGTGCGAAACACAGTTTCGCACGGAGTTTCTTACACAAGATCCCTTGTGATGTCCTGCAGGTATTCCATAAAAATTTCCTCCCCCTCATAAATCCGGCGGCCTTTTTTCGTGAGGACGCTCACATGGATATCGAGGGGTTTTTTGATGGGAATCGCGACGATGGGATCGTCATCCAAAAGTGCAGGACGGGTGAGGAAGGTAGAACCGAGCTTGTGGCAGACAAGATTCTTGATGGTATGCAGATAGGGGGAGATATGCAGGATTTTGGGCTGGAAGCCCGCATTCGCATACCGCTGCTGAATCAGGGAATAGATCAGATACGTATTGTCCAGCAGGATCAGCGGCTCCTGAGCGACATCCTCTATGGTCACATAGTCCCGCTTTGCGAGCGGATGCTCCGGATAGGTGCAGAAACAGCATTCGGCGGAGAAGAGTTTCCGGCAGTTGACCTTTGGGCTGAATTCCCGCTCATAATTGGTGAGGGCAATATCGAGCTTTTCCTCCTCGACCATGTGCGCGGAACTGAGACCGTCTGCTTCCAGAATTTCCACGCGGATCTCCGGATGCATCCGGCGGAAGTCGCCAAGAATTTGAGGGAGGAGCCTCGGCCCCAGCTGCAGCGGGAGGGAGAGACGGATACGGCTGTGTTGGTGGGACATATCCTGGATCTCGTCCTCCAGTTTCTGCGTCTGGTTCAGGATGTATTTCATTTTCGTGAGCAGCCGCGTACCGTCCTGCGTGAGGCTGAGCTTTTTTCCTTCCTGATGAAAGAGATGGAGCCCTGTGTCCTGCTCCAAGGTTTGCATGGCCATGCTGACGGTAAGCGGGGAAACGTGCAGCTGTTCGGCTGCCTCTGTGATGTCCTGCCATTGGCAGACCTCGTAGAAATAGCGCATTTGGTTAAGCGTGATGGGCATTTTGGATCACCTGGTTTCTGTTAGGAACTGGGAGGAATGAATTTTCAAAGATTCTTGGGTAAGCGAAATTTATGGATGAACAGTTCCGTAGGATAACGAATCACCCACCATTATACATCATAGGGCAGGGCAGTTACAACCTAAAACTGTGCGTGTCGGTTGATAAATCGGCGGCAAATATGCTATACTGAGCCGTAGGGAAGTACCGGAACATAGAGGAAAGAAGGAATGGGAATGATCAAAATTGCACCCTCGATTTTGTCTGCTGATTTTGCGCATTTGGCGGATGAGATCAAACGCGTGACCGATGCAGGTGCGGAGTATATCCATATTGACGTGATGGATGGCACGTATGTTCCGAATATCACATTGGGCTCGCCCGTGGTGAAGTGCCTGCGCAAGACATCGAAGGCGGTGTTCGATGTGCATCTTATGACCGAGCATCCCGAGACGCAGATTGAGGCGTTTGCGGAAGCCGGCGCGGATATCATCACTTTTCATGCGGAAGCGGCGAAGCATGCGCATCGTGTGCTCCAGCAAATCCATGCGGCAGGCTGCAAGGCAGGTGTGGCCCTGAATCCCGGCACGCCGCTGGTCATGCTGGAGGAACTCTTGGGCGATATGGATATGGCGCTCATTATGACCGTGAACCCCGGCTTCGGCGGACAGAAATTCATTGCGTCCATGTTGGAGAAAATCCATATCCTTTACCACACGATTGAAGACAATGAATTTACATGCGACATCGAAGTGGATGGCGGCATCAATCCGGAGACCTCGAAATTGGTGCGTGAGGCAGGGGCCAATGTCCTGGTTGCCGGATCGGCGATTTATGATGCGCCGGATATTGCCGAAGCTGTCCGGGCAATCCGGGGAGACGGGACAGGGCATCATTGCTGATATACTGCAGATACAGCGTTCGGAAGCGGGACGTAATCTCGTTTTGGTAAATTTCTTCGAACGCGAGTATAAATTTGTTTGAAGAAGGTCGCGGTGTGAGAAAAACAGAGCTGATTGCCGGAATTTTGCTTGTCGTGAGCCTATGCGCCGGGTGCGGCAGGGAGGAACAGGCGGAGGAAAGGCCGCCGCTGGTAAAGACGCAGAAGACGGAAATCGCGTCGGGGCTGCGGGAGAGCGTCTACCCCGGTACGGTGCGGGGACGCTATGAGACGGAGCTTTCCTTTCAAACCGGCGGACGGATCCAGCAGCGCAATGTGCAGGAAGGGAGCGTGGTGCGTACAGGGGATGTGCTCATGGTCATCGACGCACGGGATGCGGTGCAGCAGGCAGGCCAAGGGGACGCGCAGGCAGCTGCGGCGCTGGCGGAACTGAATCTTGCACAGTCGGATCTTGCGCGCTACTCGCAGCTTTACGCGCAGGATGTCATTTCCGAGGCGGCGCTGGATCAGTACCAAACGAAATATGACGCGGCGCTGGCCGCTTATCAGAATGCCTTGGCGGCTGCCGAGCAGGGACATAATGTGCTGTCCTATACGGATCTTGTGGCCGGTGCGGACGGCGTGATTTCCTCTGTGCTGGCAGAGGCGGGACAGGTGGTTGCCCCGGGGCAGACGGTCATGACGCTGGTGCAGACAGGGGAGCTGGAAGTCGAGATCCAGATCCCGGAGAATCATGTGGCGGATATTGCCGTTGGGAAACAGGCGATGGTCAGCTTCTGGGCAATGCCGGGAGAAGTTTCGGGCATTGTGCGAGAGATCGCTCCCATGGCGGACAAGGTTTCCCGTACCTATCGGGTGCGGATCTCCCTGCCGCAGCCTTCGGCAGAGCTGCGCCTTGGCATGACGGCAAGCGTCAGATTTTCTGACGTGCAGGCAGGGCCGGGTGCGTCGGCCTGCGCACTGCCTCTTTCCGCGATTTATCAGACAGGAGATGCGCCGAAGGTCTGGCTGGTGGAGCATGGCGAGGTTCATCTGCGGGAGGTAGAGGTGCAGGAGTTTGGCGACAATCAGGTCCTGGTGCGGGGACTCCCGGCAGGAGCCGTCGTGGTGACGGCCGGCGTCCATAAGCTCCGCGAGAACCAGAAGGTCCGTACGGAGGGAGACGCATGAGAAATCTCACGGAAGTCTCCCTGAAACATAGGGGCATGGTATGGTACTTCATCCTCATGATTTTCCTGGGCGGTATTTTTTCTTATCAGAAATTGGGGCGGATGGAGGATCCCGCATTTGTCGTCCGGGAGATGGTCGTGTCGGTGAGCTGGCCCGGCGCTACGGCCCTGCAGGTGGAGCAGCAGGTGACGGACAAGCTGGAGCAGGAGCTTCAGGATACCCCGGGGCTGGATCATTTGACCAGTACGACGAGACCGGGAGTGTCCATCATCCATGTGAGCCTGCGGGATGACATGCCTGCCGCAGGTGTCCGGGATATCTGGAAAGAGGTACGGAATCACTGCGAGGATATCAAGGAGAGCCTGCCGGAAGGGGTGTACGGCCCTTATTATGACGATCGCTTTGATGACGTATACGGCTCTGTGTTCGCGCTTACGGCGGACGGGTTTTCCTATGAGGAAATGCGGGATCGTGCGCAGAAGTTCCGCAGGATGCTGCTGACGCTGAAAAGCGTGCAGCGCGTGAAGCTCCTGGGGGAGCAAAAGGAGCGCGTCTACGTGGAGCTGGAGCAGGCGAAGCTCTCGGAGCTGGGCATCAGTCCCTCGGCGGTAGCGGATGCGCTGGAGGCGCAGGGCCGCATGATGCCCGCGGGACGGATTGAGACTTCCTCGGATAATGTGTATCTGCGTCTTTCGGGCGTTTTCGATGATGTGGAGGACATCCGGAACCTTCCGGTCAGCGGCAATGGGAAACTGTTCCGGCTGGGGGATATCGCGAAGGTGGAGCGGCGCTTTGCGGAGCCTGCGGAGCCCAAGATGTTCTTCAACGGGGAGCCTGCCATCGGGATCGCGGTTTCCATGGTGCCCGGCGAGAACATCCTGCAGCTCGGGGACGATCTGGAGCAGATGGAAAAGGCGTATCAGGCGGAGCTGCCGCTGGGGCTGGAACTGCATCAAGTATCGGATCAGCCGCAGGTGGTGGAGCATTCCATCGGCGAATTCCTGCACACACTCACGGAAGCAATCGTCATTGTGCTGGCTGTGAGTTTCCTGAGCCTGGGCCTGCGCACGGGCATGGTGGTGGCAGGCTGCATTCCCTTGGTGCTTGCGGGAGTGTTCTGCGGGATGTATCTTCTCGGCATTGATCTGCAGAAGGTGTCTCTGGGTTCTTTGATTATCGCGCTGGGACTTCTGGTGGATGATGCCATCATTGCGGTGGAGATGATGAGCGTCAAGCTGGAAAGCGGATTCGACCGTTTCCATGCCGCCTGCTATGCCTTTGAGGCAACGGCAAAGCCCATGCTCACGGGTACGCTCATCACCTGCGCGGGATTCATTCCGGTGGCCTTTGCCCACGGCATCGCCAGCGAGTTCTGCAGCACCTTGTTCCCTGTCATTTCGCTGGCTTTGGTGCTGTCATGGTTCGTTTCGGTCATGGTGGCGCCGCTTTTCGGGTATCATCTGATCCGCGTGGAGCCGCAGCAGGATGCGGATGGGAAAAAGGATCCCTATCGGAGCAGGTTCTATGTCTGTTTCCGCCGTATCCTGGAGTGGTTCCTGACGCATCGGAAGCTGGTGCTCGGCGGAACGGCGGTTCTGTTTGGAATCTCCGTTTACATGATGGGGTTTGTGCGTCAGGAATTCTTCCCGCCCTCCGTGCGGCCCGAAATCATGGTGGATCTCAGGCTGCCGGACGGCTCGTCCTTGCAGGCAACGGAGGCGGAAAGCAGGAAGCTGGCGGATGTTTTGGACGGGTATCCGGAGCTGGTTGAAAACTATTCCTACTATGTCGGGACGGGTGCGCCGCGCTTTGTGCTGACCATCAATCCCCAGCTTCCCGCGGACAACTTCGCGCAGTTCGTGATCGTGGCGAAGAGCACGGAGGCGCGTGAGGAGCTGACGCAAAAGCTGCGTCAGACGATGGCGGAAAAGCTCCCGGCTGCAAGGAGCAAATTGCAGTTCCTGCAGACAGGCCCGCCTGCGGACTATCCGATCATGCTGCGCGTGACGGGCTATGATCCGGAGAAGGTGCTTGCCATTGCACAGCAGGCAAGGCAACTGGTGGCACAGGATCCCAATGCGACGGATGTGCATCTGGACTGGGCGGAAAAGAGCAAGGTCGTGCATCTGGAGCTGGATCAGGACAAACTGCGGGGCATGGGGCTTTCAAGCCGCACGGTCGCGCAGGCGCTCTATACGGAGCTGACAGGGGCAAAGGCGGCGCAGTTCTATGCGGAGGATCGAACGATTGATATTGATCTTCGGCTGGCGGCAGGGGATCGGAAGGATCTTTCCAAGCTGAAGGAGCTTCCGATTTACCTTGGCAGCGCGGGCTATGTCCCGCTGTCGCAGATCGCGAAGATTTCCTACGAGGGTGAAAACGGGCACATCGAGCGCAGGAACCTGAAGCCGACGGTCACGGTGCTGGGGGATATCAAGAGCGGCACACCGAACGACGCGGAGATGAAAGCCTATGCCGCGACGAAAGAGCTCAGGCAGAGCCTGCCCTACGGCTATGGCATCGAGGTGGGCGGCGCGCTGGAGGACAGCGGAAAATCGCTGGGCTATCTGGTCCAGCCCATACCGTTCATGGTGTTTGCTATCATGACCTTGCTGATGTTCCAGCTTCGCAACGGGAAACAGATGCTGCTCACGCTCCTGACGGCGCCCATGGGCATCATCGGTGTCGCATGGGGGCTGCTGCTCTTTGACAAGGCTCTGGGCTTCGTGGCGTATCTGGGTATTCTGGCGCTCAGCGGTATGATTATCCGAAATTCCGTCATCCTGATCGATCAGATCCAGAAGCACATGGCGGAGGGGGAATCTCCCTGGGATGCCATCATTGATTCGGCTGTCCTTCGCTTCCGTCCGATCCTGCTCACGGCGGCCGCAGCCATTCTTGGCATGCTGCCGCTGATGCCGAGCACATTCTGGGGGCCGATGGCGCTTGCGATTGCCGGCGGGCTCCTTGCGGCGACGGTTTTGACGCTGCTGGTGCTTCCCACCATGTATGCGGCAGTCTATCATGTGGAACGCGAAGCGTGAAGCGCAGGTGAGGTTCGCGGAGTTTGCATATTGAGCGTCCGGACAGCAAATTTTTCCGAACGTGAGGATAAAAGCTGACAAGACATGCGGAATCTGGTATACTGATATGACAGGCTTTTGGGTTCTTGGGTTAAGGAAACACTGAACGAATCAGTGTTTCCTTAAAATCATGATGAAGACAGGGAGAGCAGCTATGGATCAGAGCAAGGCAAGGCGAATGATTGTCGGTGGTTTTTTGTTTATTGTCGTGATGTCTGTCTCGGTCTTTTTCGCCATGAACCAGTACATGGGGGTAAGGACCTCGTCGGATGTACGGCAGGTGGCCCAGTCCTATGTCACAGGAATCGCGGCAGAGGCGCTGTATCATTTCACGACCATCAAAGATATCCGCTTCAGCCAGATGTTTCATCTCAAGGATTGGGTCAACAGCCATGCGGACTTGAACAATGCCCAATCCACGGCGGACACGATTTCGGCGCGCGCAGAAACTCAGGGACTCACGACCTGCGCGCTCATTGCGGAGGACGGGAGCTTTGAGACGGTCTATGGCGTCCCCTTCAAATCCTTTGGGGATCCTAAATTCCTGATGGAACACGTCAAGTCGGGAGATATGGGAGTCACCGGCGGACGGAATGAACGGGGGCAGGTCATCGTCTGGTACATCCCTGCCAGCTATCCCATGCGGGACGGACGCAGGAGCGTTGGCATGATCGGCTGCCGCTCCATGAAGGTGTTCATGGAGGAAATGCATCTGGATGCGGACGGAACCTTTGCTTTTTTCCATATCATCCGCAGGGACAGCAGTTTTGTGACGAAGCCGACGAACAATCTGTCGGGAGATACGTTCTTCGAGGATTTGCAAAAGAACGCGATAGGGCTGGACAAGCCCATGAGCAGCATCATAGAGGAATTCGGCACAGCGATTGAAAACCAGAAACCCATCAGTTTCGTGGCAAGGTACAAGGATCCCGGAACCGGCATCGAGGAGGGGCGCAGTGTTCTGGCAGTGTCGCTGCCGGAAAGCAACTGGTATCTGGTCTCCGTCATGCCCTTCAACGCCATGGACCAGATGATCGTGGATATGGGTGCGGCGCGCGGCAACTTGATGATGCTGGCCGTGGCGTTCCTGTTCCTCTGCGTGCTGGTGGTGTTCATATTCTATTACCGCATGACGCAGACGCAGATCCACGCGCTGGAGGAATCCACGGCGCGGACCGAGGCACTGCTGGAGGAGACACGGGCTGCCAATGATGAGGCCATGCGCGCCAAGCGGCAGGCCGAGGACGCCCGCCTTCAGGCCGAGGAGACTCTCGTGGAGGCGGAGGCGGCCAATGACGAGGCAATCCGTGCGCGGGAAGATGCGGAGCGTGCGCGGGAGGATGCTGAGGCTGCCAACCGGGCGAAGAGCGAGTTCCTTTCCAACATGAGCCACGATATCCGCACGCCGATGAACGCGATCGTCGGCATGACGAGCATCGCCCGCAGCCATATGGATGATCCGGCTCGCGTGGAGGACTGCCTGCACAAGATCACGCTGGCAGGAAAGCAGCTGCTGGGCCTGATCAATGACGTGCTGGACATGGCGAAGATCGAAAGCGGCAAGATGGTGCTTTCCATGGAGGCGCTTTCCCTCCGCCAGACCATGGAGGCCATGTGCGATATCATACGTCCGCAGATCAAGGCGAACGGGCAGAAATTCGATATCTTCATCAGCAATATCCTTTCGGAGGAAGTTTATTGCGACGGTGTGCGGCTGAACCAGGTGCTGCTGAATTTCCTGAGCAATGCCATGAAGTTCACGCCCAAGGAAGGCTTTGTGCACATCTATCTCTGGCAGGAGGAATCACCGAAGGGGCGGGACTTTGTGCGCACGCATTTTTCTGTGAAGGATTCCGGCATTGGCATGACGAAGGAATTCCAGAAAAAGCTCTTTACCGCGTTTGAGCGGGAGGATAACCGCCGCGTCCATAAGACGCAGGGGACGGGGCTTGGCCTTACGATTGCGAAGCATATCGTGGACGCTATGGGCGGTACGATCCAGGTGGAGAGCGCTCCCGGAGAGGGAACTACATTCTCTGTTTCCATTGACTTCGAGCGGGTGACGGAATCCGAAAAGGAGATGAAGCTGCCGCCGTGGAAGATCCTTGTGGTGGACGACAACGAAGACCTCTGCCGCACGGCGGAGCTCTGCCTGAAGGAACTTGGAACGAGGCCGGAGTACTGCACGGACGGGGAGTCGGCGATCAAGAAGGTCATGGAGGCGCATGAAGCGGGGGAGGATTTCTTTGCCATACTGATTGACTACAAGATGGCAGGCATGAATGGCATCGAGACGACGCGAAAGATATGCGAGACGCTGGGTCGTGACATTCCCATCAGTCTGATTTCCTCCTACGATTGGAGCGAAATCGAGGAGGAGGCACGGGACGCAGGAATCACAGGGTTCATTGCAAAGCCGCTGTTCAAATCGACGCTGTACCATGAGCTGAAAAAGTACCGAAGCGAGGATGAGCGCAGTCAGGATGGGACAGAGGATGAGGAAAAAAAGGATAAGTCTGAGATCAGGCTCGATGGCATGAGGATCCTGTTGGCAGAGGATATGGAGGTCAATGCGGAAATTGCTACGATGATACTGGAGGACAACGGAGCCGACGTCGAGCATGCGGAGGATGGAAAGATTGCTGCGAAGATGTTTGCCGAATCCTCCGTCGGGTACTATCACGCGATTCTCATGGATCTTCGGATGCCGCATATGAACGGCTTTGAAGCTGCGCGGGCGATTCGGGCGATGGATCGTGAGGATGCGGGTGAAATCCCGATCATTGCCATGACCGCGGATGCCTTTGCGGATGATGCGGAGAAGTGCTATGCCGCCGGGATGAACGCGCACCTTGCCAAGCCGATCGATGTGGATGTGCTGAAGGCGTTGCTCCTGAAATACGTCAAGAGAGAGAGCTGAGTTCTCAATAAAAAACATCCTGCCGGATTGATTGTCCGGCAGGATGTCTTTTGTTGCCAGTATGATTCTATTTTTTGAGGACAGTTTCCTTCAGGATGTCGGTCATCGCTTTCTGGACCACCTGCAAGACATCCTGCAGCACTGCGTTGTAAAGATCGCCGCCGTCGACCACGCCGCGGCCGTTTTCCGTGATGAAGAATTTCTTCGGATGCTCCGTCGCCTGGCATGCTTCGCTGAGCTTATCCGCTACGAGCTTTTCAAGCTCCTGTTCGGTCATATGAGCCACCTCTTTCTGATAATATGGCAATACATTTGCCTCAAAGATTCTCATACTTATTCATTCTACACAAGTTGCCGTTTTCCTTCTGTACTGCTGCGAAAAATTAGAGAATCAAGTTTTTTACGAAATTCTAATCTGCGGCTAAAACGCATTTAATTTGCCATGGCTATACTGTGTAGCATCCAAGGGAGGAAATATTGCGAGCCTTGGCGAAACATACATATATTCGGATACTTGCATGATGTGAAAGGATGATCACGATGAAGATGACAGCGACGAAAAAGAGATTATTGAGCGGCATGCTGGCGGGAGCGGTCCTGCTGGCGGGGACGATCAGCTATGCGGGGGCTGCCGCCGCGCAGGACAACGGGCAGGCCAATGCGCACATGGAGCGCAGGGACAACATGCGCCCGGGGCAGATGCCGCAGCTGGATGCAGGCAAGATTGCGAAGCATGTCGCGGAGCAGTTTGGCGTGAAGGAGAGCGAAGTGCTTGCCGCGCTGAACGACAAGCGGAATTTTCGTGATATTGCCTATACGGCCATCCTCGCGAAGATCAGCGGGAAGTCCTTCAGCGATGTGCTTGCCATGAAGACGAAGGACAATCATTGGCGGGATGTGCAGAAATCCCTCGGTGTCACGAAGGAGCAGATGCGTGCGGAGCAGATCGAGATGACGGCGGCGCATCTGGCGCTCAGCGGGGATATCACCAGAGCGCAGGCAAAGGAAATGCTGCAAAACGGCTATCGCCCGATGGACATTGCGATGGCGGCACGCATTGCGAAGGAAACGGACAAGGATATCCAGATCGTCTTGGACAGCAAGAAAATCAACAATACATGGTGGGATGTCGCCAAGGAATTCGGCGTGGATGTGAGCAAGCTGCGCTCTGAGCATCGGGGCGGCTTCGGGAACGGGCCGATGGGAGGAAATCCCGGCATGATGAACGGAGATATGATGGGAGGTCCCGGCCCTGAGGGAGCTCCGATGGGAGAACCGGAAGCATAACTTGACAGTGTGGGACCCTACGATATGATAGGAACCCTCGGATTGCAGACCATTTCGCCCTCGCGGGAGTTTTCCTGCGGGCGAGATGGTTTTCTCATTTTTTTGTTGCCCGCATGGTCTGTGAAGTGCCTTTAAGCCGACAAACGATACGGGTTGCGGCATAAAATTTCAAACTTTTCAAGCAGGAGTTATGAAAAAAAGGGCGAATTTCTATTCCGATGGTTAGGGAAACACGGCTTAATTTAACTTTTTTCTAATCCGGTGCTAAGAGCCGTTTAACCTGTGGGGCATATACTCTGCATCGTGGAAACAACAGAACACGATGAAGGGATGATGAATGATATGAGCAAGAAACTTTTGTTGGCAGGAATCATGGCAGGGATTATGGCGATGGGAGCCGTGCCTGCATTGGCGGCAACGCATGATGCCGGCACGCACCGTATCCAGCAGCAGACGAGTCATGATTCAAACGGGCATCACCAAGGACAGCCTCCCCAGATGCAGAACGGAGAGCAGCCGCCGGAACCCCCGAAGGACGAGAATGGCAATCCGCTCCCTCCGCCCGATGGCAAGGGGCGGCAGGGACAGAACGGTGAAGACCGCAGCGGCAGCCAGCCGCCGGAACCCCCGAAGGACGAAAATGGAAATCCGCTTCCTCCGCCCTCCGATGGCTCCCGGCACGGACATCAGCAGCACCAGCAGCACCAGCAAAACGGGAAATGACAGAACGAAAGCATGAGCGCAGCCTCCGAAGGGACGATTCCCTGCGGAGGCTTTTCCGTTGCACGGAAGGAGGTGAGTTTACGCCAATCTGGACGAGCGCTTTATGAAAAACGATAGTCTACGCCGCTTTGCTTCATAATGGCATTTGCCGTATGACGAGATTTTAGGAAACACTGATTAATTCCCTCTTACCCTTGCCGAGTCTTTTCCTGTCAGTCAGATGCCGTTCGACGTAGCTCTGCTACGACTTCACGGCATCTTTCTTGCCTGACAGAAAAATCCTTCGACAATGACAAAAGCTCATTTAATCAGCGCTTCCTTTATTTTCTTATCCACGGGGAAATTTCTGTTGTTTATAGGGCTATGCCAGATTTCGTGATCTCCCTTTCCTTGTCGAACGAAAACGCAGTCATTCCGGCGTAGAATTTCGCGCACCTTTTTCTCATACTCTGCCATTATGCAAATACCATCTTCTCGTGTTTACTCATGCTGTAGCATACAGATTCGCGTCGGGGCAATTTGTTCAATTCGATAATTTCCGGTGCTGCCTGTCGGACACGGTTGATGAGTTCGTCCAGTGATTCAGATTCCAAAGCCAACGGAATCTCGTCACAAATCGCTATCCATACGTTGGCTTCTTCATCCCACATAAAATTCACTAAATACTCGGTACGATTTTCATTTTTATTGTCATAAAGCTTCATTGTCATATACCTCCCGTAGAAAATTCAGCTTCAGCCTTCACGATGTCATTCCCTCAAATCATTATATATCAATACCTGCAAAAAAAATAGGGCCTTGAAAGAGCGATTCGAATGAATGCTGCCTTCAAAGCCCCATAACATCAGAAATTCATGTCAATCAGTTCATGCGGCCATGCCCCTGTCCGTTGCCATGCCCTTGGCCTTGTCCGTGCCGGTGCATATGGCCGTGGCCGCCGCAGCCATGACTGCCGCAGCTATGGTCTTTGCCGTGGTCATGGTGGTCGCAGTGTACCGCCGGATCATAAGCCAGTTTTCCCGCGATAAAATCATTCACCGCCGCATCGGCATCGCCTTGTACGCCGCCGTATACGGTAATATTAGCCTCGGCGAGGGCATTTTGCGCGCCTGCTCCTATGCCGCCGCAAATCAAGGTGTCTATCTTCTCTTTTTCCAACAAGGTGGCCAATGCGCCATGCCCCGCGCCATTGCTGTCCAGGACGTGGGATTCTTTGACGGTGTTATCTTCCACCGTGTATACCTTGAACTGCTCGGTATGTCCAAAATGCTGAAAAATTTGGCCGTTTTCATAGGTAACTGCAATTTTCATTGTGGATCTACTTCCTTTCTGCAGGGAAAATCTCGTTAACTCACAGCTGTCTTGGCATTTGCCGCAAAGTTCAAAGTGACCGCCCTCAATCACCAGCGGGCGGCTTTCAACCAGGCATCCGGCAATCCGCTTTCGGGCGGTGAAGTACAGGGCTTGCACCGTAGTACGCGCTACCCCCATTTGCCTTGCCGCTTCTTCTTGTTTCATTCCCAAGTAATCCAGCAGTCGGATGCTCTCGTATTCCTCCAAAGAAATTTTTACGGGGGGAGCATCTTCGTTTGACTTCGGCACAAAATGCGTGCTGGCGGGCAATGCACATATCTGTCTTTTTTTCAGGGGCCTTCCCATTGTGAACCTCCTTTTTTGACATATGCCATAAAGACGACCTGAATTCATTGTATCATGTTTTTGACATATGTCAAATATTTACGAAACGAATTTTTCCATCACGAATGTACGCGCGAACGGAGTTCCGAAATTCAGCCTTTACACATGGGGACATCAGTGCTATAATAACTATGTTAATAAAATGTTTATGCTAAAGAGTGGGTGCGAGCCCACTCTTTACTCTTTGATATTTGAACAATCTGCACTGTCTATGCCGCCACCTGCTTCGTTATCGTCGCTTGACGTAGCTCTGCCCTAAAGGACTAGCTTCGCGTCGCTACTACTGCGCTCCTCTGCCTCGCATCTGGCGACATATCCAGCACATATTTGTCCAATTATCAATGTGTCAGTACACTAGCGTTCGGCGAAATTTGCCGAAGAAATGGTTGCCGAGCGCTGCATATGAGAAAGAAAAACGATGGAGGTGGACAGATGGCGAAGCAGATCGAAGAGGCTGTCGAGAAGCTTGCGGGTGAGCTCCTGCAGGAGATGCCGGGCATTGAGCTTGTGGATGTGGAATATGTCCGCGAGCGGGACTGGTACCTGCGCGTGTTCATTGACAAGGCGGGGGGCGTTGAGCTGGATGACTGCCAGGCTTTGAGCGAGCGGATCAGCGAAGCGCTGGACCAGAAGGATCTGATTACGGACAGCTATATCCTGGAGGTTTCTTCTCCGGGGCTGGACCGCGTGCTGCGCAAGGAACGGGATTTTTTGCGGGAGCAGGGAAAGCAGGTCGATGTCACGCTGTATGCTCCGCTGAACGGCGAAAAAGCTCTGACGGGCACATTGACAGGCTGTGACGGCAAGCTGCTGTGCATAGAAGGGCGTGAGCCTATCCCGATGGATAAAGTTTCTCAAGTGAGACTGCATATAGACTTTTAGGAAATTTAGGGGGATATGATTTTGGCTAGCAAAAAAAGCAAGGCAATCGATTATGCCGAGGGCTTTCTGGATGCGCTCAAGGATTTAGGGCGCGAAAAGGGAATTGCGCCGGAAATTTTGTTTGATGCGATTGAAGCAGCGCTGATTTCCGCGTATAAGCGCAATTTTGGCTCGGCGCAGAATGTGGAAGTTTCCTTGGATCGCGCAAAAGGCTCGTATCATGTATATGCCATCAAGGAAGTCGTGGAAGAACCGGAAGATGATATTACGCAGATATCCCTAGGCGCTGCCCGTGCGATTGACGGGAAGTATGAGATTGGCGATGCCATCCGCGTGGAAGTGACTCCGGCGAATTTCGGGCGCATTGCGGCGCAGACGGCGAAGCAGGTGGTGGTGCAGCGCGTGCGTGAGGCAGAGCGGGGCATCATCTATGAGGAGTTCATGAGCCAGGAAAGCGACATCATCAAGGGCATGGTGCAGCGCGTGGAAAACCGCAATGTCTTCATCGATCTGGGAAAGACGGAAGCGGTGCTCACCCCTGCGGAGCAGATACCCGGCGAGGAATATCGTCATGGCGATCGCATCCGCTCGTATATCGTGGAGGTCCGCAAGACCAACAAAGGGCCTCAGATCCTGGTCTCCCGCACGCATCCCGGCTTCCTGAAGCGCCTGTTTGAGCTTCAGGTGCCCGAGCTGCAGGATGGCACGGTGGAAATCAAATCCGTTGCAAGGGAACCGGGCATGCGCTCCAAAATAGCCGTCTGCTCCAAGGTCGAGGAAGTGGACCCCGTGGGAGCCTGCGTCGGGCCGAAAGGTACGCGCGTACAGGCTGTGGTGGATGAGCTTGGAACGGAAAAAATCGACATCATCAAGTGGAATCCTGATTCCGCGACGTTTATCGCGAACGCCCTGAGCCCTGCGAAGGTCGTTTCCGTCGCTGTCAATGAGGAAGAAAAGGTTTCCCGTGTGGTGGTCCCGGATTATCAGCTTTCCCTGGCCATCGGCAAGGAGGGACAGAATGCGCGGCTGGCTGCAAAGCTGACCGGCTGGAAAATCGATATCAAGAGCGAGAGCCAGGCGGCAGACGAAAGTCTTGACGAGAGTATGAGTGAGGTCGAAGTCACCAGCGACGAAGCCTTTACGACGGAGAGTGAGTGAATTGGCCCAGAAAAAGATGCCGGAGCGCATGTGCATCGGATGTCAGACCATGCATCCGAAAAAAGAGCTGATTCGAATCGTGCGAAGTCCGGAGGGAGAGTATTCCGTAGACCTGACAGGAAAGAAATCGGGGCGCGGAGCCTACCTGTGCAAAAAGCGGGAGTGTTTTGAGCAGGCAAGGAAGGCGCATCGTTTTGAAAGATCCTTTCAGGCGCAGATCGATCCTGTCATTTACGATGATTTGGAACGGGAACTGTTCCGGGAGGGCGGACATGGATGAATCCTTGGAACGAAACATATGGAATATCCTGAGCATGGCACAGCGGGCAAGGCTGGTGGCATCCGGCGGCCTTGCGGTGGAGCAGGCCGCGAAGAATGGACAGGCAAAACTCATGCTCATCGCAGAAGATGCGGAAAAGAATTCAAGAGAAAAGTATCTTGAGCTGGCAGATAGATATGGAATTCCCTATCAGACGGCATTGTCCCGTGAGAAACTTGGAGCTTGTCTCGGCAAGGAATATCGGGCGGCAGCGGTGCTGCTGGATGAGGGCTTCGGCAAATCGCTGATGCGGCTGTTTGGAAAAAGGGAAAATTAAGCGGGGGTGAATCTATGTCGAAACGCGTGTTTGAAATAGCGAAGGAATTCAATACGGAAACCAAAGTCATTCTGGAGATACTGAAAAAGCATCAGATCAAGGCATCCAATGGCTTCAGCAGCGTGGGCGATGAAGAATACGAGAAGATAAAGGCCGAGATCGGAAGCAAGAAAGCTGCCAAGCAGCCGGCAAAGGCTGCTGCGCAGAATTATGCGGTGGCGGACGGCAGAAAGCCTGAGGAACGGCAGAGAAGCGAGAAGAAGCAGCAGGAGAGGGCTGCGCAGAAGCAGAGGGAACAGGAGGAACAGGCAGCAAGGGCGGCACAGCAGGCGAAAGCCGAGACGAAGGAAAAGGAAGCAGCGCCTCAGGAGAAGCCACCGACTGTTCCAGCGGCGGAAGCAGCCGCAGGTGGAAGCACTGCATCTGCCACGGACGCCGGCCGCCAGCCGGAGAGGGAAAATGCCGGATCTCCGCGTATGGAGACGGAGGAGAAGCCTGCTGCGGCAAAACGTGAATACCGATCCAAGACCGTTGAGGAGAAAAACCAAGGCGGCAGCCGCACTGCTTCCGGAAGCGCCGCAGGCGGCGCGCGCGGCAATCGTGACAGAAAGAACCGCGACGGAAACGGAGATCGTGAGGACGGGCGGAACGGCGGAAGCGGAAAGGATCGCCGCGATCGCAGGAACCGGAACGAAGAGCGTGACAGCCGCAGGGAAGGCCGCAACGGAAATGAGAATGCGAATGCCCGGAGCGGACGCAAAGACCGCAGTGCAAAGCGCGGGAACAAGAACCGTGCGCCGCAGCCCGCGCCTAAGGTGGAAATTGCGCGCCCGAAGCATATCAAGGTAGGCGAGAGCATTGCGGTAAAGGATCTTGCGAGCAAGATGAGCTGTACCGCTGCGGAAGTCATCAAAAAATTGCTTTTGATGGGCGTGATGGCAAGCATCAATCAGGAAATCGACTTCGATACCGCGACACTGGTTGCATCGGAATTCGGCGTGACAACGGAGGAACTGCCACCGGAAGTGGATCCTACGGAAATCCCGGAAATCGTGGACGATCCGAAGACCTTGAAGCTTCGTCCACCGGTTGTGACCGTCATGGGCCATGTCGATCACGGAAAGACCTCGCTCCTGGATGTCATCCGCAAGACTTCGGTCTCTGCGCATGAGGCGGGCGGCATCACACAGCATATCGGTGCTTATCAGGTCATCTGCAAGGACAAGAAGATTGTATTCCTCGACACACCGGGCCATGAAGCATTCACGGCGATGCGCGCGCGCGGCGCCCAGGTCACGGATATCGCAATCCTAGTGGTGGCGGCGGATGACGGTGTCATGCCGCAGACCGTGGAGGCCATTCATCATGCGAAATCGGCAAATGTGCCGATCATCGTGGCAATCAATAAGATCGACAAGCCGGGCGCGAACCCGGACCGCGTGATCCAGGAGCTCATGGAGCATGGGCTGGTGCCCGAGGAATACGGCGGAGACAATATCATGGTTCCGGTTTCCGCCAAGAAGCAGATCGGCATCAATGAGCTGCTGGAAAATATCCTGCTGGTCGCAGAGGTGCAGGAGCTCAAGGCAAATCCGAACCGTGAGGCGCGCGGCGTCGTCATCGAGGCGCAGCTGGACAAGGGGCGCGGAACGGTGGCGACCGTGCTGGTACAGAGCGGCACGCTCCGCATCGGCGACAGCATGGTGGCAGGCACGACCTACGGCAAGGTGCGTGCCATGGTCAATGACCGCGGCGATAATGTGAAAAAGGCCGGCCCGTCCGTCCCGGTGGAGGTGCTTGGACTGAACGACGTTCCTGCGGCAGGCGATATTTTTGCCGTTCTGGACGAGAAGCAGGCAAAATCCATCGCGGAGCATCGCATCGAGCGTCAGCGCACGCAGCTGATCCGCTCCAAGAAGGTTTCGCTGGATGATCTCTTCCAGCAGATCCAGGAGGGCAGCATCAAGGATCTCAATATCGTGGTCAAGGCAGATGTGCAGGGCTCTGTGGAGGCTCTCAACAGCTCGCTGCTGGCGCTCAACAAGAACGACGAGGTGCGCGTGAGCATCGTGCATTCGGGGGTCGGCGCGGTCAATGAGTCCGATGTCATGCTGGCATCTGCATCCAATGCGCTCATCATCGCGTTCAATGTGCGTCCGGATGCGAACGCGCGCCGTGTGGCGGATGCGGAGGATATCGATATCCGTACCTATCGCGTCATCTATGATGCGCTCAACGATGTGAAGGCTGCCATGTCCGGCATGCTTGCACCGAAGTTCAAGGAGGTCGTGCAGGGCCGCGTGGAGATCCGCATGGTCATGAAATTCTCCAAGGCTCTCGTTGCGGGTTCCTATGTGCTGGAGGGCAAGATCTTCAACAATTCCAAGATCCGCATTATCCGTGACAATATCGAGATCTTCGATGGCGAAATCGACTCGCTGCGCCGCTTCAAGGACGAGGTCAAGGAAGTTGCCGCAGGATATGAGTGCGGTATTTCCATTGTGGATTTCCGTGACTTCCGGGAAGGCGATATCATTGAGGCATATACCATGGAAGAGGTAGAGACTTCCATTGCGGAAGCGAACAAGGCTGCCGCGGCACGCCGCGCAGAGGAGGCTGCGGCCCATGAGGCACAGCAGGCGCAGAGTTCAGAGGAATAGAGGAGAAAAGTATGAGCCAGCTTCGTGTGGAAAAGCTCCAGGAGCTGATCAAGCAGGAAATCAGCCAGATGATCCTGCAGGAGCTTAAAGATCCCCGCATCGGCTTCGTGACGGTCACCCAGGTGGAGGTCACGGGAGATCTGCGGGAAGCGAAGGTCTATGTGAGCATCATGGGCGGGGATGAGCAGGTGAAGGAGTCCTGGCAAGGGCTCCAGAGTTCCCTTGGATTCATCCGCAGGGAGATCGGCAAACGGATCCGATTGCGCTTTACGCCGGAGATTTCCTTTGCGCTGGACAAATCCCTTGACTATAGCGCGCATATTCAGGAATTGCTGCTGAAGATCAAAGCTGATGAGAAACAGAAAGAAGAGAGTGTGTGATGAACCTGATACTGACAGAGGCAGCGGAAGCGCTGAGAAATGCGCAAAAGCTCGTGCTGACCGCCCATGAAAACCCTGACGGCGATGCGATCGGGAGCACTTTGGGGCTGATGCATGTGCTTCGGGATATGGGCAAGGAAGTCCGGGTTTTCATTGATGATGATATACCATCCAATTTTTCGATTCTGCCGGGAGTCGATCAAATCGAACGACCGACGGAAAAGATGACAGCGGATCTGCTGGTGGTGCTGGACACTGCGCCGGATCGCATCGGGAGGACAGGCGAGCTGACCGATGCGCCGATCCTGAATATCGACCACCATATATCGAATGACGGCGAGGGGCGCAGGCTGTATCTGGATGCCGCGAGGGCGGCGACCTGCGAGATCGTATACGAGTTGGCGAAGGAACTGCGCGTCCCGTTCACAAAGGAAAGCGCCATGTGCATCTATACGGGCATTGCGACGGACTGCGGATTCTTCAGCTTTGCGAATACGAAACCTTTTACGATGAGGGCTGCAGCGGAACTTATGGAATACGGCGTTGAGCCGAATATCATTTCCGAGGCGATGGAGCAGAAGACCTATACCGTTGTGAAGGCCATGTCAAAGGCGTTGGATACCATGGAGATCTTTCATGGAGGACAGGCAGTGGGATTGTTTCTGGATGAAGGATTGTCTGCCGAGATTGAATCCACGGAAGGCTTCATCGATATGGTGCGCGTGATCGAGGGCGTGGACGTGGCATTGCTGCTGAAGTGCAAGGAAAAGGATGTCTGCCGCGCAAGCATGCGCTCCAAGGGAACGGATGTGAGCAAAATTGCTACGTCCTTTGGCGGCGGCGGACATATCCGCGCGGCAGGCTGCACGCTGAACATGCCCTTTGCGCAGGCCAAGGCCACAATCATAGATGCAATCAACCGGGCAATGGACGGGGAGCAGCAGGGATGAAGGATGGGTTCCTGAATCTTTTGAAGCCGCCCGGCATGTCATCCCATGATATGGTGGGGGCAGTGCGCAAATGCCTTGGAATCAAGCGCGTAGGACATGCCGGGACACTCGACCCCGCAGCGGCAGGCGTCCTGCCGATGGCTGTCGGGCGCGCTGCAAGGTTCGTGGAATATCTTGCGGACTGCGACAAATCCTATCGTGCCGAGATGCTGCTCGGATTCTCCACGGACAGCGGAGACGACACGGGAAACGTGACGGAGCGGCGCGGCAATATGGAAGTTCCGGAGCCGGCGGAGTTTGAGCGCACGCTTCGGAAGTTTACCGGACATATCCGGCAGGTGCCGCCGAACTTTTCGGCGATCAAGCTGGATGGAAAGCGTGCCTGTGATTTGGCCAGAAGGAATGTGGAAGTTGACATCCCCGCACGGCAGGTGGAGGTCCGGGAGCTTTCCCTCTTGGAGATGCGAAAAGGGCCATGCCCTGTGCTCCTGCTGGATGTGACCTGCTCCAAAGGCACTTATATCCGCACGCTTTGCACGGATATCGGCAAGGCTATGGGGCTGCCGTCAACCATGGGATTCTTGCTTCGCACGCGCGTCGGAGGGTTCCGCTTGGAGGACGCTCTGACCTTGGAGGAGCTGCAAGCTCTTGGCGAGAATGCGCTGCTTGCCCCGGACGGATTCCTGCTTTCCCTTCCGCGCTATGATTTGGCGCCGGAACGGAAACATGCCTTTTGCAACGGACTGCCGACACATGACAGGCGTTTTGAGGCGGAGACAGGGAAGCTCCGTGTCTACGCGGAGGGGACTTTTCTGGGAATCGGACGTTTTGACAGGAAGGAACAGATGGTTTCTCCTGTGAAGGTATATTGGGAAAAGAAAATCGATGAGAGTAATTAAGGATTTGAAGGATATCCCCATGGGCTGTCCGAGGATATCGGTTGCTTTGGGGATGTTCGACGGGGTGCATATCGGGCATCAAAGCATTATCCGCCATGCAGTGGAGCTTGCCCGCACGGAGCGGGGAACTGCCGCGGTGCTCACATTCAGCAATCATCCGTTGTCTGTCCTGGCCCCCGAAAGGCAGCCGCTTTCGATTGGCTGCCCGGCGCTCCGCCGGGAGATCGTGCAGGAATTGGGGGTGGATCTGCTGGTGGATATTCCCTTTTCCAAGGAGCTTTCCGTGCTGTCGCCGGAGGATTTTCTGCGCCTCCTGCAGGAGCGGATGGCGCCTGTGCACGTTGTGACCGGGCCGAATTTCACCTTCGGATTTGAAGGAAAAGGCACGGGCAAGACCTTGATGGAGCACGGGAGGGAATTCGGCTTCACGGCAGAGGTCTGTCCGGCCGTAATGCGCCATGAACGCCCGGTGAGCAGTACGCGGGTGCGGATCCTGATTGCGGAAGGGCGGCTTGCGCTCGTCAATGAATTTTTGGGTCGCTGTTTTGTGTATCGCGGACAGGTCGTGCACGGCGATGAGCGCGGCAGGACCATCGGCTTTCCAACGGCAAATTTGGAGATACCGGAAACGCAGGCGATGCTCCCCAAAGGCGCCTATGCGGTGCGGGTGCGCGTGGGAGATGAGCCATACATCGGAATGGCGAACATCGGAAACAACCCGACCTTTGCAGGGGAACGGAAAATCCGCATGGAAGTCCATATCGATAGGTTTGCGAAGGATATTTATGATGAATTCATCGAGGTCGGCTTTGTGGAACGGCTGCGGGGCGAGCAGAAATTCGATTCGGCGGAGATGCTTGTGGGACAGCTGAAACAGGATTTGGAAAACGCGCGCCGTATTTTGGCGTAGGGGCCATCACGGGATAGAAGTCTGCTGCATACAGTGTCAATACTGTATGTGGCAGTTTTTTTATGCCGATTTTGTGGATGGTGTCTTTGGTATAAATACAAATTATGAAGTTTTGCTTGTTTTATTATCTGATGAATGGTATATTGATAGAGGACAAATGTCCACAATAAAATTGAAAGGAGGCATGAATCTCAATTCTGGGCAGCGGGGAGGTGCAAAGAGAAAATATGATGCGGGATAAAAGAACGTGATTCCATGGACGAGGAGGATGAAAATGAGAGGCTTGGGTGAACGCGGGTTTACGATGCTGGAAGTGCTGATCACGGTTACACTCTTAGGGATCATCGCATCCTTTGCCGTGCCGAGATTTGCCAATGCGACAAGTCTGGCGAATACGGCCAAGGTGCAGTCGGATTTGGCGGCGCTCGATGCAGCGATCGCGATGTACGAGATCGAGAAAGGCGAGGAGCCAAAGGAAATCGACGATTTGAGCGCATACGTCATGGATCTGGGCAAGCTGAAACCTCCCAAGGGAACTTGTCAGCTGAAGGATGGGGAAACGGTTGTCGTGGATGACACTTCCTATTCGATTAAAATCATCGGCACTTTTCCCAATCAGCAGACCCGCGCGGTGTGCGAGGAGCACACCGCCGGAGAGTTCGGAAAGTAGGACTGTGATGGAAGAGTGGAAGGAAGGGTTCCGATGGAACCTGCTGGCAAGGGAGTGGAAGATTGCAGCTGCCGGATTTCCGGTCATTCTTCCGCTCCTGCACGGAAGCTTTGGACTGGGGCCGGAATTCTTTTCTGCGATGCTCTTTTCCGGCTTCCTGCTCTTCCTGAGTGCCTTGGATATTCGATATGGCATGATTTTTGACCGATTTCTGTTTCCTATGGGCATCAGTGGCTTGTTGCTCGATCTGTCTTGCGGATGGTGGCGCATGGCGGAGGGGCTGGCGGCGGCTTTCCTTCTGGGAGGACTGCTGCTGTTGATTCGCTGGGTGAGCCATGGGGGCCTGGGGGGCGGCGATGTGAAGTTTGGTTGGGTGCTTGGGCTCTGGCTGGGATGGGAGGCGGGGCTGATGGCCTTGATGCTTGCCTTTTTTCTGGGCAGTCTGTTTGGGATAGGTGTGTTTTTCTATCGACGGCATGCACGGATGGAACTGCCTTTTGGCCCATTCCTGTCCGTGGGCGCTTTTTTTGCCATGCTGTATGGGGAGCGGATCATGACATGGTATCTGAAAATGATATGAGAAACGCAAGGCTGGACCAGAAGGGCGTGCTGCTCTTTCGGTGCTGCATTGCATTTTTCTTGCTGTTCCTGCTGTCGGCGGCAGCGATGCCGAAATTCATGATATTCTGGAGAAACGCCATGCTGGATTACGAAGTACAGCGTCTGGCGGCTGATATCCGATGGATACAGGAGATGACGAGGACCGCTGTTTACTACAACGATGGGATGCCGCTTGAGGATACGCTGGACAGCCCGCCGGAGATCCGGGTTCAGGAAACGTACTATGAAATCCGGTATTTTCCAAAGGAACCGGGCGAGAGGCATTATTTCAGAAAGGGCATCACGGCATACAGCTCCACGCTGTATCGGCTTCGATTTATGCAGGATGGATATCTCCTCGACCGGACGATGGGGACGTTTTACTTGACATGGAAAGGAATGAATCAGATGCGGCGTAAGATTGTCATTGATGCCATCGGGCGTATCCGTGTCGATCGAAGCTCATGATTGGGCGCGGATTCTTTCGGGAAGAGCGCGGGATCCTCTGGGTGGATGCGCTCATGCTTGCCTGTATTTTGGCGGCAATGGCGGGCTGCATGCACATGTATCGGACATCCGCCCAGCTGCGGCAGGAAAACGCGCTGCAGACAACAGCAATCTACCTTGCGGAGTCGGAACTGGATTATCTGGAGGCAACTGAATTTGAAGGGAATTTGCATGCGGGCAGCTATGATTGGCTGGGGCTGCCGGAGGATCTGGCGCAGCACGGAGGAAGCTACGAGGTGCGGGCTGATGTCGAGGAGGACGGGGCGGCCATGTGGCATGCGAGCGTTGTTGTGACATGGACGTTTGGAAGCAGGTCGGAATCGATCAGAATGGAACGGTTGATGCGGCATGAAAAGAAGAAGCGGGAAACTGGATGAACGTGGCTATGCCTTGCTGCAGGTGTTTGTTTCTTTGCCGATTTTGGTGCTTTTGCTCGGCAGCATGGCTTGCGCCCTGGTTTGGGGCGCAAAGATGTACCTGTATGAAATGGCAGACTGGGCGCTTCAGGAGGAGATGCGCACGGTAATGGAACGAGTCACCGGGCATCTCCAGACAGCCTACCGGGTGGAGCTTTCCGGTGAGGAGTGGAATCAAGGGAATGTTCGCATCTTTCCGGCAGTATACGGCCCGGAGGATATGCAGCAGCAGTATCCCTATGAGGCAAGAATGCCCGATAGCGCGGATGCTACCAAAATTTACGAAATGGGATACCATCTTCCCTTGACCGGCGACAGCATGTGGGGACACACGGGAGTCCGATGCTTTCGCGGCAAATTGAAGCCCAACTGTATGCTGCGCATCGAGCTGAAGGGATACAGCAAGATCACGTGGCATTATTTCGATTTGTATGCGGATGTCTTTCTCCCAGAAATGGCAAGGAAGAAAAAGGCAGAGATGGCGAATGACGAGGATGGATGAACGGGGCATGGTGTCCTTTATGGGGCTTTGTGCGCTGGGAACGCTCCTGATCTTTGGCATGACCCTGCTGTATACCGTGAGGTCGAGCGTGGAAAAGGCGGGAATGTTCCAGAATGAGAAGATGCTGCAGCAGATTGCGGAAAACCGATTGGAACAGCTTTCTGTGCAGATGGAAAAGGATGTGGAATTCTGCCGGGCACTGGAGGATGGCGAAGCAAAGCAGCTGGATAGCCCGGAATTCCAGGGAGTGCAGACGGCATCTTATGTCCGCAAGGCGGGGGAGAGGATTTTCCTGCTCGTCCGGGCAGAGAAGCAGCATAAAAAATCAGGGCGTGTCCTTTACATGAGGGTGCGCGGATATTTGACGAAGAAAACGACGGAGGACGGGGATCGCTATGTTTGGTCGGGAAGACTTCCATAGAAAGGCGGCAGAGAAGCTCGGAAAGATATTCAGGAAGCAGATGAACAGCGCTGTGGGCGTGTTCTATGCGGCGCAGATTGGATATCTGGTGCAGCTTGTGAGAAATGAAACTGAATGGGAGCTCGGGAATTGCCTGCTTTTTCCCATCGGCTATGAGAAGGGGATTTCCATCGAGGAAGAACTTGCGGAAAGGGCGATGCTGGCATGGAAGAAGGAAGGGGGAGAGGGCGTGCCTGCCTTCTCCGCCTGTCTTCCTGCGGCGGATGTCCTTTCGGATCGGATTGAGGTGCCTGACATGCCCCAAAAGGAGCTGGATGCCATGGTGCACTGGGAATTGGCAGGCAGGGAGGAACTGGCGGGGCAGGAGTTCCTTTCGGATTATCGCATGGAGCCGGAAGGCGGCGCCGAAATCATGGCCGTCCGAGTGGAGACCGCGGAAAGATGGGGCAGAGCATGGCGGCAGAATGACTTGAAACTCAACGCATTGACGATGATGCCGGTGCACGGCCCGGAAAGAGGCATTTACGGAGAACATGAAGTGATGCTTGGGGGAAAGCATTTTCATGTTGCGGATGGCGTTGATCCGGATTTCTTTGCAGATGGCGGGTGGCAGGCGCTCTATGCCGCATGCGGTCTGTGCTTCCCGGATATGGCGTACCCGAATTTTCTGAAGGGCAGGGAAAGCGCGGATCTGTGGAACTGGCACGCTGTGGAGCTCACCGCTGCCATCGTGGCAGTCTTTGCCATGGCAAGCTGTCTGGTGTGGGATTTGGCGGAGCTCAACAGAGAGCAGGGAAGGCTGGAGGAACAGCGGAACCAGTTTGCCATGCTCCAGCCGGATGCGAAGAAAAAGGAAGCTGCGGAACAAAATAAGAAGTTCATAGAACGGAAGCAGGGGATTCTCGCAAGACTTTCGGAGCATTCCATTCCGGGAAGCGGTATTCTGGTGCATTTGGGAAGTCTCACGAAGGAGGGGGTCTGGCTGAAGGAAGCACGGATCTCCGGGCAGAATCTGCTGGCAATCGAGGGAGAAGCCTTGGACTATGATGCGTTGTCCGCTTATTTGAAACAATTTGAAGAGGATCGGGATTTCTTTCCGGATGGCCCCTTGTTGAAAAAGGCAGAATCCGAAAAGGGAAAAAATGACGGCAGAATCGATTTTTCTTTGCAGCTTCGCTACCATTGAGTCAGGAGTGTTTTTCATGCGTCATTTTCGTTTGTCCCACAGGGGGGAATTTCTGCTGCTCGCTGCCGGATGCGTAATGGCCGTGGGACTTTTTTGGCATACGATACATCTTTCCCTTTGCGAGCGGAGCGAGGAATTGCGCACGGAAACGGAGATGCATGCCATGCAGTCTGCGGAGATCGTGAACTTTATGAATGGACATCCCGATTTCCCAAAATACATGGAAGACTTGGGAAAACAAAGGGAACGGGCGGACCATGCGCTGCCGGATTCCCTGGAGCAGGGACGTTTTCTTGGCATGCTGCAGCAATGTGCGCTGGATCACAATATCCTGCTGCAGGAAATCGTTCCTGCGGAAATCCGACAGGAGAAGGAACTGGAATATCTCCCCATCCATTTGAAGCTGACATGCAATTACTTCCAGCTCATTGACTTTTTGGAGCAGCTGAACGCAGCGGAACGCTTTATGGCTTTGCAGGATATGGAGGTCAGAAAGAAGGAGGATGCACTCTCCTGTGAACTGACACTGCATATTTACGCAATCACGGAAAAAGAAGATAGGACTTGATTTCTTATGGGGGATAGCATAAACTAGATACATCCGTGGAAGCGTGCGTCCGGCATGCTTCACGCAGGGGAGCGGGGCATGGTTTGCAAGGCTTTCCGGGAAAAGAGGTGCATCTATGAGCGAATTGCGTTTTTTGACAGCAGGGGAATCACACGGCCCCTGTTTGACCGCCATATTGGAAGGTATTCCTGCCGGGCTTCGGCTTCGCAGGGATGCCATTGACAGGGATCTGGCACGCCGTCAGCAGGGATACGGGCGCGGCGGGCGCATGAGAATCGAGAGGGATCAGGCGGAAATCCTGTCAGGTGTCCGTTTTGGTGAGACGCTGGGAGGACCCATCACCCTTTCTGTGAGGAATCGCGACTGGGAAAACTGGACGGATCGCATGGCGGTCTTCGGCGAGCCTTCGGGGGCAAAGGTCACTGCGGCGCGTCCGGGACACGCGGATCTGGCAGGGCTGCAGAAATATGCGAGGCAGGACGTGCGGGATATCTTGGAGCGTTCCAGTGCCCGGGAAACGACCATGCGCGTGGCTGTGGGAGCGGTCTGCAAGGAGTTTCTGCGGGCATGCGGCGTGGAGGTCGTTTCTCAGGTGACGGCGATTGGCGGCGCTGCTGTGGATGAAACGAAGCTGGATCGCTCCGCCATCGGAACGGCAGAAAACGGCTCGGAGCTGAACTGCTATGATGCCACGGCAGAGGAAGAGATGAAGAAGCGCATCCGTGAGGCAAAGGAAAAGGGAGACACGCTGGGCGGCGTGTTTGAGGTCATGGTGCGAAATGTCCCTGTGGGGCTCGGCTCCCATATCCAGTGGGATCGCCGCTTGGATGCGAGGCTTGCGGGGGCTATGATGTCCATCCAGGCCATCAAAGGCGTGGAGATCGGTGCGGGGTTCCGATGCGCGGAGCTTCCGGGCAGCCAGATCCATGATGAGATGTACCTGGACGGAGAGGGCAGGGTCTATCGGAAGACCAATCGCGCAGGAGGGCTTGAAGGCGGCATGTCCAATGGGGAGGAAATTCTAATCCGTGCGGCCATGAAGCCCATCCCGACGCTGATGCAGCCGCTGCATTCCATTGATGTGGAAAGCAAACAGGAGGTGCTGGCCTGCAAGGAGCGCAGCGATACCTGCGCGGTTTCCGCTGCATCGGTGGTAGGTGAGGCAATGACGGCCTTCGTGATGGCACAGGCTATGGTGGAGAAATTCGGCGGAGACTCCATGCGGGATGTTTTGTCCGCGGTGGCTGCCTATCGGGATCGAATCGGGAATGACTGGTGACATATGAAACATAACGTGGTATTGATCGGCTTCATGGGTACGGGAAAGTCCAGCACGGGGCGGGCGCTTGCGTCACGCCTTGGCTGTGCCTTTGTGGATTTGGATCAGAAAATCGAGCAGGAGTGCGGCATGCGGATCCCTGAGATCTTTGAAACCCATGGAGAGGATTTTTTCCGCGCGAAAGAAGCGGAAGCTGTGAAGGAGGCGGCCGGACGCCGTGGTATCGTGATCTCCACGGGCGGCGGTACGGTCAAGAATCCTCAGAATATGGAAATCCTGCGTCGGCATGGTATCGTGATTTCTTTGGTTGCGCGCTCGGAAGTCATTCTTTCCAGAACGCGTCGCAAGGGCAAGCGCCCGGTTCTGGACCGGATGGATCAGGGGGACAGGAAGCAGGCCATCGAGAACCTCATGGAGGAACGGCGCGCGCTTTATGAGAAGGCAGATTATGTGGTGGATACAAGCGACTGGTCACCCTTTCAGGTGGTGGAGGATATCTGCCGTTATTTGAAGATGCGAGGTGCTATGCATGCGTAAGGTCAGGGTGGAGCTTGGCAGGGACAGTTATGACATTTTCATTGGATTCGGGCTGGACCGTGAACTTTGCAGCTTTGTTGCACATGCCGGATTTTCCGGCAAGGCGCTGATTGTATCGGATACGAATGTCGGCGGCCTGTACGGACAGAAAGCCAAGGCACTGCTTTCCGAAGCGGGGCTGGAGGCGGAGCTTTGCCTGATTCCGGCGGGCGAGAAATCGAAGTGCCTGCGGGAGATGGAAAAGGTCATTACCGCCTGCATCGAGCAGGGACTTGACCGGCATTCCGCTGTCTTTGCCCTTGGCGGCGGCGTGGTGGGAGATCTGGCAGGGTTCGTGGCAGCCTCCTACATGCGGGGCGTGCCGTTCATCCAGCTTCCGACAAGCCTTCTGGCGCAGGTGGATTCCAGCGTCGGCGGCAAGGTGGCGGTCAATCATGCGCTGGGGAAAAACCTCATCGGCGCTTTTTATCAGCCAAAGGCGGTCTTCATAGATCTCGATCGGATGAAGACGCTGCCAAAGCGTGAGATCTATACGGGACTCGGGGAGATCGTGAAATACGGCATCATTTACGATGCGGATTTTTTTGCGTTTTTGGAAGAGCATCCCTCGGAAATATTGGCATTGGATCCGGAGATCCTGCCCCATGTCATTGCCCGTTCCTGTGAGATCAAGGCGGAGGTCGTGAGCAAGGACGAAAGGGAAAGCGGACTTCGGCGCATCTTGAATTTCGGGCATACGATGGCGCATGCCATCGAGGAGGAAACCGGATATGTGCGCTATCATCACGGTGAGGCAGTGGCCATCGGCATGATGGGCGCGGCCTATATCAGCCAAGGGCTCGGGCGCATCGGAGAGGATGTCCTGGAGCGCGTCCGGCGGCTCATGCAGAGACTGCAGCTCCCGACGCAGGCAGAGGGCTGTACGGTGGAGCATATGTATCGTTCGATTTTCCGCGATAAGAAAACCGTGAATGGGAAAGTGAACTGGGTGCTCATGGATGCCGTCGGCAAAGTGGGGATTGATGACAACGTGCCGGAGAAGATGGTGAAGGCTGCGATGGAAAAGTGCATTGTGTGATGTTTCTGTCTCATTCTGGTAATTTTTCCGAACGCGGGTGTGAAATGAGAGAGGGCGTGTGCGTGGAAGAACAGAAGATCGAGGAGCTTTTGGCGCGCTATAAAGCGGGCGGCTTGGATGAGCAGCAGGTCGTGCGGGAAATCCGGAAACTGTCCTTTGAGGACATGGGGTTTGCGGAGGTCGATCATCATCGGGAAATGCGGCAGGGCTTTCCGGAGGTTGTCTATGCGGAGGGCAAGACCAAGGAACAGGTGGCAGCTATCCTGAAATCCCTGTATGCGCACAGCAGGGGCAGCCTCATGGCGACGCGGGCAAGCCGGGAGAAATATGAATACGCGCGCAGGGGACTTCCTGACTTGCAATATGATGAGGCAGCGCGGTTGATTTATCTGGAGCGGGGGAACTGCGAGCGGGATGAGAAGCGTACGGTGCTCATTCTGACCGCAGGCACGAGCGATATCCCGGTGGCGGAGGAGGCAAGGCTCACGGCATGGCTCTGGGGCAATCATGTGAAGACTTTCTATGATTGCGGCGTGGCGGGAATCCACCGCTTGTTCGCGCATTTGGAGGAGATCCAAAAGGCGAATGTGATCATCGTGATTGCCGGCATGGAGGGCGCATTGGCAAGCGTCGTGGGAGGACTTACGGATCGTCCTGTGATCGCGGTCCCCACCAGTGTCGGCTACGGGGCGTCCTTTCATGGCTTGGCCGCGCTCCTGTCCATGCTGAACAGCTGCGCGTCCGGGGTATCGGTCGTGAACATTGACAACGGATTCGGCGCAGGCGTACTGGCCAGCAAGATCAATCATATGCGGTGAATGGGTGAGTTGATTCTATGAAAGCGGTTTATTTGGAATGTATGGCGGGCATCAGCGGGAATATGCTGCTGGGAGCGTTTCTCCAACTGGGCGTTCCGCAGGAACATCTGGTGCAGGCGCTTCAAAAGCTGAACATTCCGGAGCCCTATGAGATCCGGGCAGAAAATGTCAGCAAAAACGGTATACAGGCAGTGCACCTGGAAGTGCTGCTGCTACAGGATGCTCACGAGATGCACGGGCATGGCCACGGGGCGCATCATGGCGAAAATGGGCCTCATTCTCATGCCCATCGCACCATGAAGGCGATACGGGAAATGATTCTTTCCTCGGATTTGTCGGAGAAGGTCAAAAGCACCGCCCTTTCCATCTTTGAAAGGATTGCGGCTGCGGAGGGAAAGGTGCATGGCTGCCCACCCGACGAGGTGCATTTCCATGAGGTGGGCGCGGTGGATTCCATCGTGGATATTGTCGGAACAGCGATTTGCCTGGAGTATCTGGAAGTTGACAAGGTATTCGTTTCCTCCGTGAATACGGGCAGCGGCTATGTGCGCTGCGCGCATGGGCTTATGATGGTGCCTGCGCCGGCAACGGCAGAACTGCTGAAGGGGTATCCGACCTATCAGGCCGGTGCGGAAAAGGAGCTTGCGACCCCGACGGGGGCGGCAGTCGTGGCTGCGCTTGCAGAGCATAGGAACGGGCTTCCGACGGAGATGGAAGTGCAGCGCATCGCCTACGGCGCTGGGCGCTGGGAGCTGGAGATCCCCAATGTGCTTCGGATTTACTATGGCGAGTATCGGGAAACATCGGGAAAGCGCAGGTTTTTGCTGGAGACGAATATCGACGATATGAATCCGCAGATTTACGGCTATTTATATGACAGACTTCTGCGGGCGGGTGCGTTGGATGTCTGGACAACCCCCATCTATATGAAGAAAAACCGCCCGGCGCAGATGCTGAGCGTTTTGGTCGAAGCGGAATGCCGGGAAACGTGCGCGGAAATCGTGTTGGCAGAAACGACCAGCATCGGCCTGCGCATCATCCCCATCGAAGCCCGTATCGAGGCACAGCGGCGGATGGAGCGCGTCAAGACCCGCTTTGGCGAGGTGCATTGCAAGGTCAGTTCTTATCGTGGCAGGATGGTTTCGGTTACGCCGGAATATGAAGATTGCCGAAGATTGGCAGAGCAGGGGCAGATTCCGCTGAAAACCGTGCAGCAGGAAGCGCTTTGCAAGTTTTTCGATGGGAGCATTGATTCATAAAAACATTGCAGACAGAGTTTTTTTCATGTAGAATGAAAAAACTGGATAATGTTTGAAATGTTTCAGGGAGGATCACCTGTTTATGAATAAGAGAATGTTCAGAAGGCTGGATCTTCCGCTGATTGGCGCGACTGCGGCAATCATACTGTTCAGCCTTGTCATCATCGGAAGCGCGACGCACGTCAACGAGGCGGGGGCGGATCAGTTTCGCTTTGTGCAGCGTCAGGGACTCTTTGCGGTCTTGGATGTGCTGTTTGCAATCTTCCTGATGAATTTCGACTATAAGATGCTCCAGCTCTACGGAAAAAAGCTCTATATCTTCAACCTTGTGATGCTGCTTGCGGTCATGATTGTCGGACACTCTGCGCTTGGCGCGCAGCGGTGGATCCAGATCGGGCCGATTAACCTGCAGCCTTCGGAGTTCTCGAAGATCATCATGATTGTCTGCCTTGCGGCCATGCTGGAGGAGCGCGTGGGGAAGCTCAACAGTCTGGAGGATTTGGCGCCTGTCGCGCTCTATGTGGGCGTGCCCTTTGTCTTGGTGCTCAAGCAGCCGGATCTGGGGACGTCTCTGGTGTTCATGGCCATTTTCCTTGGCATGGTATTTGCCTGCGGGATACGGCTGAAGCTTCTGGCGGGGCTTTTTGCGGCAGGAATTGCGGCGATGCCGGTGCTATGGCATTTTCTGAAAGATTATCAAAAGATGCGCATCATGGTGTTCATGGATCCGAATGTGGATCCCCTTGGCTCGGGCTATCATATCATACAGTCGAAAATTGCCATCGGATCGGGCATGCTGTTCGGCAAGGGGCTGTTCGAGGGGACCCAGAGCCAACTGAATTTCCTGCCGGAGAACCATACGGACTTCATCTTTGCGGTGGTCGGCGAGGAACTGGGCTTCGTGGGGGCGGCTGTGCTGCTGCTCTTGTATCTGGTGGTGCTCTGGCGGGGCGTGCAGATCGCAAGGGACGCCAGCGATATCTTCGGAAGGCTGCTGGCGGTGGGCATCACCTCCATGCTGGCCTTTCATGTGCTGGTGAACGTGGGCATGACCATGGGCATCATGCCGGTGACGGGCATCCCGCTTCCGCTGATGAGCTATGGCGTCAGCTCGCTTACGACGAATGTCCTTGCCATCGCACTTCTGCTGAACATCCAGCTGCGGAAACAGAAGCTGGTGTTTTGATAAAATTTTTGGATGAAGGATTAGGAATTCTTATCCAAGCAATTCGGGAGAGTATTTTGAATGGTAAAGCTGGAGCATGACGTGCTGCAGGCCGTGTTGAAGCCTGCGCGCTATACGGGCGGAGAATGGGGCGCGGTGCATAAGGAGCATGGCTCGGTGGACTGCACGATTGCGCTTTCCCTGCCGGATGTCTATGAGGTCGGCATGTCGAATCTGGGACTTGCGATTCTCTATGGAATCTTGAATCGGCGCAAGGATACGGCGGTGGAGCGTGTCTACGCGCCATGGACGGATATGGAAGTGTTGATGCGGGAGCGTAGCATCCCGCTTTTTGCTTTGGAGTCCCGTGAGCCGGTGAAGTCCTTTGATTTTCTGGGATTTTCCCTGCAATACGAGATGATTTATTCCAATGTGCTGAACATGCTGGAGCTGGCGGGCATCCCGCTTCATGCGGCAGAGCGCGGGGAGGACATGCCCTTCGTGATCGGCGGCGGGCCCTGTGTTTACAATGTGGAACCCGTGACGGATTTCTTCGATTTTTTCGTGATCGGGGAGGGAGAAATCGTCCTGGGCGAAGTGGTGGACGCGTTCATTGCATGGAAAAAGGCAGGACGGCCGGGGGGACGCAGGGCGTTTCTGGCGCGTCTGCTGAAACTTGACGGCATTTATGTACCCTCTTTCTATGCGCCGGAATACGACGACGAGGGTGCTTTCAAGAAGCTCGTGCCGCTGCATGAGGATGCAAAGCCCATCATTTATAAGCGCGTCGTCGCGGATATGGACGCAGTGTCCTCCGTGGAGCATCCTGTCGTTCCTTACATTGACATTGTGCACAACCGCATCATGCTGGAACTCTTTCGCGGCTGCTCACGGGGCTGCCGGTTCTGTCAGGCGGGCATCTGCTATCGGCCCGCAAGGGAGCGCACGGAGGCCAACCTGCGGAAAATGGCACGGGGGCTTGTGGATGTGTCGGGCTATGATGAGATGTCGCTGACCTCGCTGTCCTCTGCGGATTATTCCTGCTTGGGACATTTGGTAGATGACCTGATGGAGGATTTCAAGAAGGAGAAGGTCAGCTTTTCCCTGCCATCCCTGCGTATTGACAGTTTTTCCATCGATTTGGCGCAGCGCATGCAGCAGGTGAGGAAAAGCGGACTGACGTTCGCGCCGGAGGCTGGCACACAGCGCATGCGGGATGTCATCAACAAGGGCGTGACGGAGGAAAATCTGCTGACGGCTTGCGAGGCGGCGTTCCGCAAGGGTTGGAAGCAGGTGAAGCTCTATTTCATGATGGGGCTTCCGACGGAAACGGACGAAGATATCATCGGCATTGCGGAACTGGCGAAGAAGGTCGTGGATCTCTATACATCCATCAAGGGCAGACGCGGCGTGAAGGTCACGGTCAGTGTGTCCTGTTTTGTGCCGAAGCCCTTTACTCCCTTCCAGTGGTTCGGGCAGATCCCCTTGGAAGAATTCGAGCGCAGGCAGCGGCTATTGAAGGAACACATCCGCGACAGGGCCATTGCCTTCCATTACCATGATGCAAGACTTTCCGTATTGGAAGGAGCGCTGGCCAGGGGAGACCGCAGGCTCAATGCTGTCGTCTGCGAGGCATGGAAGCAGGGCGCGAAATTTGATGGCTGGTCGGATCTTTTCAAGAACGAAGTCTGGCTGGAGGCATTTCGGAGCTGCGGCATCGATCTTTCCTATTACAATGAGCGCACGCGCGCATTTGATGAGCCGTTCCCCTGGGAACATACCTCGCCGGGTGTTGCGCGGGAATTTCTGCTGCGCGAGTACCGAAAGGCCGAAGCAGGGCAGCTCACGGAGGACTGCCGGCGCGGGAAATGCTCCGGCTGCGGCATCTGTCCGAATCTTGGCGTGAAGGTCATGGACTATGCAAAGAGCGAGGCGGCGGACGCAAAGCGTCGGGAAAATGCAGTGGAGCCCGATCCGGCAGCGAAGCCGGAACAGGATGGCGCCAATCAAAAGGAAAAACAGAGACAAATCCGTCTTTATGCCTACCGCGCGGAAGTCCGGAAGGGGGAGGAGCTTCGCTATATTTCCCATCTGGACTATGCGGCGGTTTTCGAGCGGGCTATCCTGCGGGCAAAGCTGCCCGCTGCCTACTCGGAGGGATTCAATCCGCATATGAAGCTGGCATTCGCGTCGGCATTGGCCGTGGGTGTAACGAGTGACGCGGAATATATGGATTTTGAGCTTACGAAGCCCCTGTGCCAGCCGGAGGTCTTCGACCGGCTGCGTGCGCAGCTCCCGAAGGGGGCAGAGCTCATACGCTTGCAAGAATTGAAAGGAAAACATACGGCGCTGATGGCAGCGGCAGATTTGGCAAAGTATGAAATTTCCGTGCCCTACCGGGGGGAGGCCGCGGATGTGGAGCACGCCGTGGGGCGGTTCAACCGTGCGGCAGAGGTTGTTTACCTGCGCGTGACGCCGAAGAAGCGGCGTGAGATCGAAGTCAAGCAGTATATGGCAAAGCCTGTGGAAGTCGTGCCGGAGCAGGGAATCCTGAAGCTTTTGATGGATATTCGCATTACGCCCACCGGCAGCGTGAAACCGGGAGAGGTGCTTGCGCTGCTACAGGAGCGATTCGGGCTTCAGGCAGATGGCAGGCAGGCGCTGATCCATCGGACGGAGCTTTTGGGGAATGGCAGGAATCTCATGGAGATGAGGTGAATATTTGAAAACGATACTGCTCAACAGCATGCCGGAAGAGGTGCGCATGGCCATTGTGGCAGGCGGTGAGCTGCAGGCAATCGAAATGGAGCGCGCCTCCCATTCCCATCTGGTGGGAAATCTTTATCGTGGACGCGTGCAGAATGTCCTGCCGGGTATGCAGGCAGCTTTTGTGGATATCGGCCGGGAGAAGAATGCGTTTCTTTATATCGGGGATGGGATGCCGAAGGAAGCGCAGCAGGCGGTGCGGCAGCAGAAAATCCATATCGGGCAGACGCTGCCCGTGCAGATTGTGAAGGACGCCATCGGAACGAAGGGGCCGAGGGCAACTACGCACCTGACATTGCCGGGACGCAATGTGGTGCTCATGCCGACGGCGGCATATATCGGCATTTCCCGCAGAATCGAGTCCGAGGAAGAACGGGCCCGCCTGCATGGGATTGCGGAGCGCATCTGTCCGAAGGATATGGGGCTCATCATCCGCACGGTTGCGGCGGGGAAGACGGAGGAGGTGCTTGCTGCCGATGTGAGGTACCTGCGCCGCCTTTGGGAGTCGATACAGGCCCGCATGAAATTGGGATCGGCGCCATCGCTCCTTTATCGTGACGCGGATCTGGCGATCCGGATGGTACGGGACAGCTTCACGGATGAGATTGATGAGGTCATTGTGGATGACCGGGCGCTTTACCAGCGGATCGTGGAACTCGTGGAATACGCATCTCCCGAGTTGGCAGACCGTGTGAAGCTCTATGCGGAGCGCACACCGCTTTTCCGCAAATATCATCTGGAGGAGGAGCTGGAAAAACTGGGCGCCCGCGAGGTGGAACTGCCATCGGGGGGATTCATCGTCATCGACAAGACCGAAGCATTGACGGTCATCGATGTGAATACGGGAAAATTCGTGGGAAAGGCAAATCTTGCCGATACGGTCTATCATACGAATCTGGAAGCCGCGGCTGAAATCCTGAAGCAGCTGCGCCTGCGGGATATCGGCGGCATCATTGTCGTGGATTTCATCGATATGGAGCAGCCCGGACAGAAGGAGGAGCTTTTGGCCTATATGCGGGAGCATGTGAAATCGGATCCCACCAAGACGAATATCGTGGATATCACCTCCCTTGGCCTGGTGGAAATCACGCGCAAAAAATCCCGCCAGAACCTGGAGAGCATGATTTACAGCGAGTGCCCCTATTGCCATGGCAAGGGCCGCGTGGAGTCCCCGGAGACCGTGGGCATCCAAATCAGCCGGGACATCCGCCGCATGGAGCTCTCTTCGCATTCCGAGGATGGCTACGAGGTGGAAGTGCATGAACTTGTGGCGGAAGAACTGCGCAGGGGCAAGCTGCTGCAGCCCTTGGAACAGGAATTCGGGATCCGCATCCGGGTCATGACAAAGCCCGGTATGCACCCCGAGAATTATTCGATTCTGCAGCAGGGATGATATTTTCCTGCCTTTCGTCATAGCTTTCATAAAAATTTCCTTGTATTCTTGTCACAGTTATGGTAGAATTTCTAGCGGTGTAAATAGAAAGCACGCAATCCGGATGGCTGTACTGTGCCAATCGAAGTCAGGCTTTTTGGTGAAGCGGCCGATGAAGGATGCGGAAGAAAAAACAGGAGGTGCACCAAAATGGCAGTTATTTCTATGAAGCAGTTGCTGGAGGCAGGTGTCCACTTCGGACATCAGACGCGCCGGTGGAACCCGAAGATGGCAAAGTACATCTTCACGGAGCGCAATGGCATCTATATCATCGATCTGCAGAAGACGGTGAGAAAGGTGGATGAGGCTTACAATTTCCTGCGTAGCGTCGCGGAGGAAGGCAAGTCCGTGCTCTTCGTCGGCACGAAGAAGCAGGCGCAGGAGGCCGTGAAGGAAGAGGCTGTGCGCGCAGGCCAGTTCTTTGTGAATGAGCGTTGGCTGGGCGGCATGATGACGAACTTCCAGACTATCCAGAAGCGTGTTGCACGCTTGAAGGAACTGGAGACGATGGAGCAGGACGGCACATTCGATGTGCTCACGAAAAAGGAAGTGCTTCAGCTCCGTCATGAAATGGAGAAGCTTGAGAAGTATCTTGGCGGCATCAAGGAGATGAACAAGCTCCCGGGTGCGCTCTTCATTGTGGATCCGCGCAAGGAGCGCATTGCGGTGGCTGAGGCCCGCAAGCTCAACATCCCCATCGTGGCGATTGTTGATACGAACTGCGATCCGGATGAGATCGACTATGTGATCCCAGGCAATGATGATGCCATCCGCGCGGTCAAGCTCTTGACGGGCCGCATGGCGGATGCTGTGCTGGAAGGCCGTCAGGGACAGGATACAGAGGATGCCGCAGAGGAAGCGGAGGCTTCCGACGAGGAGGCATAAGCTTTTTGCCGAAAGGTGCAGGGGGTAGGGGAGTTCTCCCTTGCCCTTTTCGTTTTCGTGTAAGGGCGTGTGGACACCGAAGGTGTCCAGTAAGCTTACGCATATAAATTTTAGGAGGAATAACAGAATGGCAACGATTTCAGCTGGTTTGGTCAAGGAACTGCGCGAAAAGACAGGCGCGGGCATGATGGATTGCAAAAAGGCGCTTTCCGCGACGGATGGCGATATGCAGAAGGCGATTGACTATTTGCGCGAGAAGGGCATTGCAAAGGCTGAAAAGAAGGCCGGCCGCATTGCGGCGGAGGGTGCAGTTGCCGCTTATGTTTCCGCAGATGCGAAGACGGGCGTGCTCGTCGAGATCAACTGCGAGACGGATTTTGCTGCGGGCAACGATCAGTTCCGCAGCTTGGAGAAGACCATTGCGGAACATATCGCGACGGCTGCTCCCGCGGATCTGGACGCGCTGAATGACAGTGTGATTGATGGCAAGAAGGTTTCGGAACTCATTACCGAGGCTACGGCTACCATTGGCGAGAAAATTTCCCTGCGCCGCTTTGTGCGCTATCAGACGGAAGGGCGCCTTGCCAGCTATATCCATATGGGCGGCAAGATTGGCGTGCTGGTGGAGCTCAGCGGCGGAAGCGAGGAACTCGGCAAGGATGTGGCAATGCAGATCGCGGCAGCGGCTCCGACGGCGGTTGACCGCAGCGGCGTTGCTGCCGAGGAGCTGGAGCATGAGAAGGAAGTGCTCCGCAAGCAGGCGTTGGAAGAGGGCAAACCGGAAAAGATCGTGGAGCGCATGGTCGAGGGCCGCATCAATAAGTACTACAAGGAAGTCTGCCTGACAGAGCAGATTTTTGTCAAGGATACGGAGAAGACCGTCCAGGATGTGCTGGGCGATGTCAAGGCAATCCGGTTCACGCGCTATCAGCTGGGCGAAGGCATTGAGAAGAAACAGGAGGACTTCGCGGCAGAGGTTGCTGCACAGATGAAATAAGGGTCGTATCCCGATGGGATGCGAAAAAAGAGAGCACAGTTCCGTGTTCTCTTTTTTCAAAGAAGGAAATTTTTGGAAGGAAATTTTGGGGGATATGTCGAAAGAAAGATGGGGGAATGATCGTGGCAGCATCGAAATATAAGCGCATCGTATTGAAGCTGAGCGGCGAATCGCTCGCAGGGGAACAGAACTTTGGCATCAATCCCGAGGTTGTGGAGGACATTGCGCGACAGGTGAAAGAGGTCCGCAAGCAGGGTCTGGAAGTCGCCGTCATTGTGGGCGGCGGGAACATCTGGCGCGGGCTGTCAGGATCGGCAAAGGGCATGGATCGCGCATCGGCGGACTATATGGGTATGCTTGCAACGGTGATGAACGCATTGGCGCTGCAGGATGCGTTGGAAAAGCTGGATGTGGATACGCGCGTGCAGACGGCGATCGAGATGCGGCAGGTGGCGGAGCCCTATATCCGCCGCAAGGCCATTCGCCATATGGAAAAGGGGCGCGTCGTGATCTTCGGCGCGGGCACGGGCAATCCGTATTTTTCCACGGATACGACGGCAGCCCTGCGCGCGGCGGAAATCGAGGCGGATGTGATTCTTATGGCGAAGAAGGGGACGGACGGCATCTATGATTCCGATCCGAACAAGAATCCCGACGCCAAGAAATTCCACGAGCTTTCCTATATCGAGATCCTGAACAGGGGTCTTGCCGTCATGGATACGACGGCAACGAGCCTCTGCATGGACAACAAGATTCCTTTGGTGGTGTTCAACATCGACCAGCATGAGAATATCGTGAAGGCTGCGCTCGGAGAGGACATCGGAACGACAGTTGGGGGGGACAAATAATGGTCAAAGATATTTTATCCTCTCAGGAGGATCGCATGAAAAAGAGCCTGGAAGCGCTCAAGCATGAGTATGGCTCTTTGCGCGCGGGACGTGCGACGCCGTCCCTTTTGGACAAGGTAATGGTGGACTACTACGGTACGCCGACGCCGGTCAATCAGGTAGCGAAGGTTTCCGTGCCGGAACCGCGCATGATCATGATCCAGCCTTGGGAAAAATCCTTGCTTCATGATATCGAGAAGGCTATCATGAAGTCGGATCTCGGGCTTTCCCCGAATTCGGACGGCACTGCGATCCGCTTGGCGATTCCGCAGCTCACGCAGGAGCGTCGTCAGGAAATCGTGAAGACGGTGGGCAAGAAGGCGGAGGAAGCCAAGGTTGCCATGCGGAATGTGCGCCGTGACGGGAACGACGCCATCAAGAAATTGGAGAAGGCCAAGGAAATCACGGAGGACGAGTCCAAGAAGGGGCAGGAAGATATGCAGAAGCTAGTGGACAAATATATCAAACTGGTGGATGGCGCGAAGTCCTCGAAGGAAAAAGAGGTCATGGAAGTCTGATGGACTGCCCGGATATTTTGGCGCGTCCTTGGGACGAGGCGGAAGATATGCTCCGCTCGGCCGGAGTGCGCTACGAAACGGAACGGACACGTTCGCCCCGTCATTATTTCAAAACAGATGAGCGAGAGCTCTATGTTGTCCGTGCAAAGCAAGATGCGGACGGAATCTTGCGGGTGACGCTGGCCGCCCGCCAGCAGCATCTGTGAAAGGAGGTGTTCCAGCATGGCATACAAGATCGGTGATGATTGCATTTCCTGCGGCTCCTGCGCCGCTACCTGTCCGGTAGAGGCGATCAGCGAGGGCAAGGAGCACTATGAGATCGACCCAGAGAAATGTGTGGAGTGCGGCGCTTGCGCTGCCGGGTGTCCGGTATCGGCAATCGAAGCTCCGTGATGGACAGCCCCTCTTGGCAGATCCGCTGAGAGGGGTTTTTGTTAAGGAACCGGAGCCAAACTTGTTTTGGGATAGTTCCGAAAAGGACAGGAGACTGTACGGTTTATGTGGAACAAGGTATTCGGGGGAGGCACGGAGGACACGTTTGAGGTGCCGAAGAAGGATTCCCCGTTATTTGACAGGATAGATTGGAATCGCCTGCCGCGTCACGTGGCAATCATCATGGATGGCAACGGCCGATGGGCAAAGGGGCAGGGGCTGCTCCGCAGCGCAGGCCATACGGCGGGCGTCAAGACACTCAAGCATATTCTCAAGACCGCTGTGGGCCTGGGACTGGATGCTTTGACGGTCTACGCGTTTTCGACGGAGAACTGGAAGCGGCCGCATGCGGAGGTGGATTTTCTCATGCACCTGTTTTCGGAATATCTGACCAGGGAAATGCAGGAGATGCATGAGAACAATGTGCAGATTCATTTTCTCGGCAGGATTGACGGTCTTTCGGAAGGCCTGCAGCATCAGGTGAGGGAAGCGGAGACGCTCATGCGGGATAACACGGGTGTGAAATTCAACATTGCGGCGAATTACGGCGGGCAGGACGAGATCCTGCGCATGACGCAGACGCTGGCAAAGCGTGCAGCGTCGGGGCAGCTCCGTCCGGAGGATATCAGTGAGCAGATGATCGAGGATACTCTGGACACCCATGGGAATCTTCCCGTGGATCTTGTGATCCGCACGAGCGGAGATCAGCGGCTCAGCAATTTTTTGCTGTGGCAGGCCGCGTATGCCGAGTTCTGGTTCACGGATGCGAACTGGCCGGAATTCACGCCGGAGCGCTTCGTGGATGCGATGGTGGACTTCGGGAAGCGGGATCGCCGCTTTGGCGGATTGAATGAGAAGAAATCGTAAGGAGCAAGAGCGGATTGGTGACAAGAATCTTGACAGGCATTGTGGGCATTGCGCTCGCGGCCTTTATCATCCAGACCGGGGATTGGCCTTTTGCGGCATTTGCACTTGTGCTGCCGCTGATCGGCTGGTATGAATATTCCAAGGCATTCATAAAAAAGGGGCTTCGCACTGCGTTTATCCTGGGAATCCTGGGGATTACGCTGATTTGGGGCTGTGCATGGCTTGGCAATATGGAAGAAATGGTGGCAGTCGTGACAGGAATTACGCTGGTCACGCTGCTTCTGACGGTGTTCCTGCATGGCAGGATATCGCCTGTGGAAGCAGGCATCTCCGTGGGAGGCATCCTCTATGTGGGCATCCCGTTTGCGCATCTGGTCATGCTGCGCTTTCTGGATGACAGAATGATTGCGACGCAGCTGGGAGGATTCGAGTTGGGCTGCGCGTATGTCTGGGTCATGTTCATCGGCACTTGGGCAAGCGACACCTTTGCGTATTTCACCGGCTCTGCCATCGGAAGCCACAAGCTCTGCCCGTCCATCAGCCCGAACAAGACGGTGGAGGGCTTTCTCGGCTCCGTCGTCGGCACGACAGCGTCGATTGCGGCTCTGGGGCATCTCTTTTTCGGATTCCCTTTGCCGGAGATGGCAGTGCTGGGCGTCTTGCTTTCCCTCTTCGCCACCCTTGGGGATCTGGTGGAATCGGTCATCAAGCGCCATACGGGCATCAAGGATTCGGGCAGTCTGATCCCGGGACATGGCGGGGTGCTGGATCGTTTTGACAGTGTGCTCTACACAGCGCCGATGGTCTATTACTTTGCCCTTATCACTCAATGGATGGAGAAATGAGGAATCCGAGATGAAAAAGATTGCGGTTTTGGGGTCGACGGGCTCCATCGGCACGCAGACGCTGGATGTTGTGCGCGCGCACCCGGAGCTGTTTCATGTATCGGTCTTGGCTGCAAACGCAAGCGATGAGCTGCTGCAACGGCAGATCGAGGAATTCCGGCCGGAGCTGGCGGTGCTTTCGGACGAAGCAGCTTACGGCAGGCTGAAATCACGCTACCATGGCGCGACAGAACTGGCGGGAGGCAGGCAGGCTTTCATTGACGCCGCGGCGTTCGGCGAGGTGGACACGGTCGTGACCTCTATGATGGGGTTTGCAGGGCTGGAACCCACGATGAAGGCCTTGGAAGCGAAGAAGAATATCGCGCTTGCCAACAAGGAAACGCTGGTGGTGGCAGGCGAGATCGTCATGCGCCGTGCGAAGGAGCAGGGGGTTTCCATTCTTCCCGTAGACAGCGAGCACTGCGCTTTTTTCCAGTGCCTGCAGGGGGAGAAGCGTGACAGCATCGAAAAACTCCTGCTCACCGCATCGGGCGGGCCGTTCCGAGGGAAAAAGAAGGAGGATCTTGCGCATGCGACGAAGGAGCAGGTGCTGAAGCATCCCACCTGGAATATGGGACAGAAAATCACGGTGGATTCGGCAAGCCTCATGAACAAGGGGCTGGAGGTCATCGAGGCAAAATGGCTCTATGGCGTGTCCTATGAGCAGATCCAAGTGGTCGTGCATCCCCAGAGCATCATTCATTCCATGATCCAGTTCCGGGATGGCGCAGTCATTGCGCAGCTGGGATCGACCGATATGAAGCTCCCCATTCAGTATGCGCTGACCTATCCGGATCGCACGACATCGGATTTTGAGCGTCTGGATTTCTGGAACATGAGGGATCTGACGTTTGAGGAGCCGGATACATCGACCTTCAAAGGGCTTCGTTTCGCCTATGAGGCAGGAGAGATGGGCGGCTCCATGCCCTGCGTGATGAATGCGGCGAATGAAATTGCTGTTGGGGCATTCCTGCGGGATGAAATCCATTTTTTGGATATCTATGATGTAATCGAGGAAACTATGCTGAAGCGTCCTTGCATTCTGGAACCGGAGATGGAGGAGCTCTTTGCGGAGGACGCATGGGCGCGTTCCTTTGCGGCGGAGTTTTTAAGGAAAAACAAGGGATGAGGCAACTATGGTTTTGACAATCGCGGCGGCTGTTTTTGTATTCGGGCTGCTGGTTTTGGTGCATGAGCTGGGACATTTTATGACGGCAAAGGCCACGGATATGCGGGTGGACGAATTTGCCATCGGTTTTGGGCCGAAGCTGTTCAGCTTCCGCAGGGGAGAAACGGAGTATTCCTTGCGGGCGATTCCCCTTGGCGGCTTCAATGATATTGCGGGTATGAATCCTGAGGACAACAAGGCAGGGGAACGGGGATACTGTGAAAAGCCTGTTTCCTCGCGCATGATTGTGATCCTGTCAGGCTCTGTGATGAATTTTATTTTGCCGGTCCTGCTCTTTTTTGGCATTTTCTTCTTTGCGGGCGTTGGCACTCCCTCTACGGAGCCTGTGCTGGGAACGGTGCTTCCGGACAAGCCCGCAGCGATGGCAGGGCTTCGGGAAGGCGACCGCATCCTGAGCATCAATGGCGTGGAGATCGAGAATTGGAACCAGCTTTCCGAAACGGTGCGGCAGGGCGAAGAGGGCGCGCCGGTGGAGGTCGTGTTCCAAAGGGGGAACGAAACGCAGCGTGCGCTCATAGAACCGTATTATGACGAGGGCAGCAAGCGGCAGGTCATTGGCGTGTTGGGGACGCTGGACATGCGTTACCCCGGGGTGGCGGAATCCATGCAGCTTGCTGTGCAGAAGACCTATTCCATCATGGAGATGATGCTGACGGAGCTGGGGCGGATCTTTGCGGAGCGCTCCGGCGCAGAGCTTGCGGGTCCCATCGGCGTGGCGCAAATGGCGGGCGAGATGGCACAGATCGGCTTCATTCCCCTTTTGAACTTTGCGGCATTTTTGAGCCTGAATCTCGGCATCATCAACCTTTTGCCGGTGCCTGCACTGGATGGCGGACATTTTATGATGCTGCTCATGGAGGCCGTGCGGGGAAAGCCCATGAGCCCGAAGACGCTTTACTATTTGCAGAGTGTCGGCGTGGCGCTGCTGGTGCTGCTGATGCTCTTTGCGACAAAGAATGATGTTGTACGTGTATTTACAGGGGGCTGAGCAGCTTGGAACGAAGGAAAACAAGGCAAATCCACATCGGTCCGATTGCCATTGGCGGCGATGCGCCGATTTCCGTGCAGTCCATGACGAATACGAAAACGTCGGATACGGCGGCGACCGTCGCGCAGATCCGTGCGCTGGCCGCAGCAGGCTGCGACATCGTGCGCATGGCGGTGCCGGATATGGCGGCAGCGAAAAATCTCGGGAATATCATCCGCGAGGTCAGGACGCCATTGGTGGCGGATATCCATTTTGATTACCACTTGGCCATCGAGGCCATCCATCAGGGCATTTCCGCCCTGCGGCTGAATCCCGGCAATATCGGCGGGGAAGAGCATGTACAGGCCGTCGTGCGGGAGGCGAAAGCAAACGGTATTCCCATCCGCATCGGTGTGAATGCAGGCTCGCTGGACAAGAAGCTGTTGGCGAAATACGGCGGTGTGACAGCGGAAGCCTTGGTCGAATCCGCCTTGGAGCATGTGAAGATCCTGGAGGCGCAGGATTTCTACGACATGAAGATATCCCTCAAAGCCCATGATGTCCCCTTGACACTGGCCGCTTACCGGCTCATGAGCGAGAAGGTGGACTATCCGCTGCATCTTGGCATCACGGAGGCAGGGACGGTCAATACGGGCATCATCAAATCAGCCGTGGGCATTGGCGCCCTGCTGGCGGAAGGAATCGGGGATACGCTTCGTGTTTCCCTGACAGGCGATCCCGTGGCAGAAGTACGGGTGGCGAATGAAATCCTGAAATCCCTGGGAATGAAGGAATACGGGCCGACTTTGGTTGCCTGCCCGACCTGCGGCCGCACGAGCATCGATCTTCCCGCCATTGCGGAGCAGGTGGAAAAGAAGCTTGCAGGTATCGAGGAACCCATCGAGGTGGCCGTCATGGGCTGTGTGGTCAACGGTCCGGGTGAGGCACGGGGCGCAGATGTCGGGATTGCGGGGGGAAAGGGCGAGGGCCTGGTGTTCCGCAAGGGGGAAATCATCCGCAAGGTACCGGAGTCCGAGCTGGTAAATGAACTGTTTAGGGAAATAGATGCGATATTGGAGGAAAGAAAAGAAAACGAAACTTTTTATAAAAATCCGGAAAAATGAGCAGGAACTTTCGACGGGCGCGGCGAAGTAGTCATCGTATTCCAACGGGGGCGCGGAATCGGAATCATTCAGCGTTCCTTGAGCGGATGATATTCGAAATTTGAAAGGGGTTGGATCGTATGGCTAAGAAGCCGGCAAAGAAGAAGGAAAAGGAAATCATCAGCAAGACCGCATTGGTGGACAAGGTGGCAAAGCAGCTGGACGGCATGACCAAGAAGGACGTGGCAGCGGTAGTCAACACCTTGCTGTCCACTGTGGTGGATGCCGTGCGTCAGGGGGACGAGGTACGCCTGATTGGTTTTGGCACCTTCAAGACGGCTCATCGCAATGCCCGGACGGGGCGCAACCCGCAGACCGGCGCTGCCATCAAGATCAAGGCAAGCGATTCATTTGCGTTCAAATCGAATATCAAGTTTTGAGATGTAATTTCCGGATTGAGAACTGCCGTGCATGGTTTGTACGGCAGTTTTTTCTTTCGCTAAAGGGAATTCCGCCTGCCATGTCGAATAAGAACAGAGTGCGCATCGTGGGGAATCGCAGGATGCCATGCGGCAGGAGAATATAATAGTGGAGGAATTCCATATGGACTTGAGCAACATCCGTGGATCGAAAAGAAAAGCGGACGATATGACGGAAAAAGTATTTATCATGCCTCGGGACAGCGTTGCCGGGATTATGGAGCATCTTCAGCAAACCGTAGGCCAAAAGCTGACCGAGGAGGAATTGCTTCGGGGCAGGATGGTGCTGGAGGAAACGTTTGCCAGACTGCAGGCCGGCATGAACAATCCCGATATGACGGCAACCGTCAGGATAAAAAAGCGGTTCGGCGATATCCATCTGGTGCTGTCCGCTCGCGGAGAGGCCGTCAACCCCATCATGTCATTGACCGAATGGGTGGAAGATGACATTGATCTCTATAGTGTAAACGTCCTGAAGGCCAATCGGGATCGCATGGGCTATTCCAGAAAGAATGGGGCAAATGTCATCTCCATCAAGGTACATGAGGCATCCGTTGGCACGATATACAAAATTTCAGCGAGTATTTTCCTTGGGCTGCTCCTCGGTTTCATCATGAGGGAGTGGGCGCCTCAGGCAGTCATCCTTGCTTTTGACCATTATTTCAAGACACCGATCACGACTTTGTTTATGAATGCCTTGGGCATGATGGTGGCTCCGGTGATTTTCTTTTCCATCATCGCGGGTATTACCAATCTTTCCGAGACGATTGATATCGGCAAAATAGGGAAACGCTTGGTGGGGCAGTCGTTTTTTGTTGTTTTTCTGGCTGCCGTTTTAAGCGTCGGTCTTGCCTTGGCAATCTTTCCGGATGATCTTGCGTTCATGGCAAGCCTGTTTGGCAGTAAATTGGAAGGGGACGGCTCCAACGAAGGGACCATGTCCTTTATGAACATACTGATGCAGATTGTGCCCGCCAATTTGGTAGACCCTTTTAAGGGGGGCAATTTGCTGCAAATTCTTTTCCTGGCGATATTTTTCGGTATCATCATCAATCGTTTGGGAGAAAAGGCGAATATTGCAAAAGAAATCATAGATTTTATGAACAGTTTTTGTATGAGCATCATGGGCATGATAGCCCGTTTCTACACTCTGATCATATTTGTCACGATGATGAGCCTGGCCATACATATCGACTTGCAGTCCCTCGCCAATTTCGGCAAGATCGTCATGGCTTCCATCATTGGTACTTTCGCCATGTGGGTGCTGCTGGCAATCGTCTTTATGATTTACGGACAAATCAATCCTTTGCCCTTTTTTAAGAAAATCCTTCCCTTTGCCCCCATTCCCTTATCCAACTGCAGTTCTACCATCAGTCTGCCGCATATGCTTCAGCTGACGATGGAAAAACTGGGCGTATCCCAAGGGCTCGCTTCTTTTGCCTTGCCTATCGGGATACAGCTGAATCAGACCGGTGCCTGTTGTATTTTGGCGTCTTCGACGGTGATGATGGCCAGGGTGATGAATATACCTGTTACGATGGATTTCGTGCTTTTTCTGACGTTTTATGTCTTTGTCATATCGTACACCATGCCCGCGGTACCGGGAGGCGGACTGATTGCCATGGCGACGGTCTTTGCAGTTTTTGACATACCGACGCAGGCCGTTGTCGTGTTTATGTGCGTAGAGGTGCTGGCGGATATGTTTGATACACTGAACAATGTATCTGTCAACATAGCATCATCGCTCCTGCTGGCAAAGAAATGTGATATGTGGGACGAAAAAATATATCTGGATCAAGCTTAGAATATTCGATGGAACAGAAATTTATGATTGGGAGGCAGTGACAGTGGAAATCCTGCGAGGAACTGGAGTAAATTTACTGACACCTACGGTGTCCACACGTCCTTACACGAAATCTAAGTTCGTAGTAAAATTGAACGCTGCCGTACGCATTTGTACGGCAGCGTTTTGCAATGGAATCTTCAAAGTGGAATTACATGGTTGTCTTCATCGATGGGGTCGAACAAGAGGAACAGGGCACTCAGATCCACATGGAAGATCACGGTGTAGGGATCTTGATCGGCAGAGGAATCATTCTCGCGACTGTCGTAAAGCAGCGAAACCGCATGACAGTAATCGTTGGTTTGCTCATTGAAGGGATTGAGTTTTTTGCTGCAGATGGGCATTTGAAGCTTACAGATGGTTCCAACGGGAAAGTATCCTTCGATATACACTCTTTCCGGCAGATAGGAATTTTCTTCCACAAATGGGATTGGAACCTTGGAGCGCAGGCGCAGTCCCTCGAATTCGAATGCTTTGATGCTCATGGTAATCCTCCTGTCAACAATATCAGTTCATGGAAACAACAGATTTTTTTGAAGCTGTTTCGATGTGAAGAATGTCCGTAAGCCCGGACATTTCCAGAATATCCATGACATCATCCTGCACATGGATCAGCTTCATGCTTCCGCCTTGCTTGTCCATTTTTTTCATGTACAGCAGAAAAATGCGGATACCTGCAGATGCGAGATAGTACAGGCGGGAAAGATCGAATACCAGATGATTGATTCCATCGAGAGAGGAGGACAATTCCCTGCTGAGTTCAACGGAAGCTGCGGCATCAAGTCTGCCATCCAGTGCGATCGTGAGAGTGGTGCCTTCGGGAATTTTTTCTATTTTCATTTTGAATGCTCCTTTTCTGTCGTGAATAAATATATGTCAATTATAGTGATTCCCAAGGGGATTGTCAATAAAACCGAGGTGATGGGCAGGGCAGCAGGAGGCTGCGCTTTTATTTACACTGTCTTTATGGAATGGACAAAAGTGTAAATTTATTGTCCTTGCAGATAGGAGTTTTGTTTTCGTCGGCGAATCCATGAGAAGGGAAGGTGGAAAGGAGAGAGCATTTTATGCCGATGTATAAGAAATCCTTGCTGATTCTCCTGCTGATTGCCTGTGTGGGCGGAGGGGCTGCCATGTATGGATATGCGTCACAGGATGAGGCGCTGCCGCTGGATGCGGCGGAACGACCGGAGGCGCAGCGCAGTATGGAAATCACGGTCTATGTGACCGGTGCGGTGAACCAGCCGGGCATTGTGACAGTCCCGGAGGAGGCAAGAGTCGCGGATGCGGTGAATGCCTGCGGCGGGGTATTGCCGACAGCGGCGCTGGATCAGGTCAATATGGCGCAGAAGCTCAAGGATGGGCAGCAGGTGCGCGTGCCGGAAAAGAGCACGGATGCAGCGGCAGCTGCGGGCGGGGCAGGAAATCAGGAAAAGGGGACGGATGCATCGGGGCGCGTCAATATCAATCTCGCGGATGAGAAGACGTTGGACAGCCTGCCGGGCATCGGGCCCGCGATGGCAAAACGGATCATTGATTACCGCAATACGGAGGGAATGTTCCAGTCCCCGGAGGATCTGAAGAAAATCAAGGGGATCGGAGACGCGAAATTCGCGAAACTGAAAGACAAGATCACGGTGTAGGAAGAGGCGGTGTCCGATGAGCATGGGACAGATGCAGGAATCTTTCCTGCTTGGGATGCTGTTGGCATTGGCGGCAGGGATAGCGGCAGCGCACAGCATGTCGGCATCGCCTGCCATTGTCTGGGGATTTTCCGCGCTGATGGTTACGGCTGCCGCGGCGGCTGTTGGGACGTGGAAGAATGCGCGATGGACTTGGCTGGCCTTTCTGGCGGTTGCTTTCGTGCTGGGTGTGGTCAGGTTGTGGTCGGCAGAATCCCTGCCCGTGACGGACATCTCCCACCATGCGCGGAATGAAGTGAGTGTGACGGGCATCCTGCGGGAAGAGCCGAGCATCACGCAGGCAGCAGATGGAAGTTATAAACAGCGGTATGTCCTGGAGGTGGAGCAGGTCACTTCCGGCTATGGGGAACGGCATGCGGCCAGTGGAGGCATGTATGTATATGCCAGATCCGAAAGCGTCAAGGCGGAACATCTTCCGCGCATCGGAGACAGGATCACGGCCAGCGGCAAGGTACGCCTCCCGCACGGTTATCGCAATCCCGGACAGATCGACACGGAGATGCTTCTAAAAAGCCAAGGCATAACGGCAACCCTGTCAGCGGGCAAACGGGGCATACGGATAGAGCGAAGAGAGGCTGAAGGCTTTCGGCGTTGGCTGGCATCGGTTCGGGAGCACTATCGGCTTTCCATGCAGGCGGTGATGCCATCCGAGGATGCCGCAGCAATCTTTGCCATGCTGTTTGGCGGTTATGCCGGTCTGCAGCCGGAACTCTTGGAGGCATTCACGATCACCGGGATCGTGCATTTGCTGTCGGTGTCCGGCTCTCATATCAGTTTGGTGGCGGCGGTCATGGTCTGGCTGTGTTCTGTGCTGCGCCTGCCAAAGGGCATCACGGCTGCTGCGGTTCTGGGGGTCATCGTTGTCTATGCTATGCTGGCAGGGTGTGTGCCGCCCGTGATCCGTTCGGCTGTGATGGGAGGGTTGGCCTTTCTGGCGATGGCGCTGGATCGCGAGCGGGATGCTGGGCGCATCCTGCTTTTGACGGGACTTATGATGTTGGGCATATCGCCCCTGCTGTTGTTCCACATCAGCTTCCAACTGTCCTTCTTGGCGACGGCAGGGCTTCTTTACCTGGCCCCGGTGACGCGTGGCTGGCTGCAAGGGCACGGGGTGCACGGGGCATTGGCTATGGGGCTTGCGGTGACGTTTGCAGCCCAAATGGCAACGCTCCCGGTGCTGGCATGGTATTTTAACCAACTGTCACTGTCTTCTTTTTTGGCGAATCTGGTCATTGTGCCAATCGTCGATGCGGTGATCGTCATCGGGCTTCTGGCCGGGCTGGCTGCTTTCCTGCTTCCGCTTGCGGGCAGCTTTTTCTTTCTCTTTGACAGTCTGCTGCTGGGCGTGGTTTATGAGATGGCCAGGTGGATGGCCGCGTTGCCCGGCAGCCGGATTTGGATTCCTTCCATGGGCTGGGGAGCAATTGCTCTTTATTATGCCGCACTCGCACTGTGGGTGGCGGATGAGTCTTGGAGGAAGAGATGTTTCGACTGGGTCAGGGGAAGGCAGCAGCACATCGCCGTGCTGGGACTGGTCGTGCTTTTTTTCTGCATCGGCTGCAAATTCAGCCAATCCGATAAAGTCACGATGTCCTTTGTTGACGTGGGGCAGGGGGATGCGGCTGTGCTGAAGCTCCCTAGTGGCAAGGCTGTGCTGTTTGATACGGGAGGGACGCGGGACGGAGCGTTTGATGTGGGCGCGCGGGTGCTGGTGCCGTACCTTCGGCATTGCGGCATTCATAGGGTTGAGGCCATTTTTCTTACCCATGCCCATGCCGATCATGCTGCAGGCGCAGCGGCCGTGCTGAAAAGCATGCCGGTGGGCGCGGTGTATACCGCCGATGAGGGGCGCGAGGCTTATCGCAGCAGTATGCGCATGGGGGCAGCAGATCCCTTGCTGAGCAAGCTTCATGCGGTTCAGGAAAATACCGTTTTTGAAATCGGTGATGTGCGGATTGAGGTCGTTTATGCGCCTCATGTGCAGGCAAAAGAAGTGACAGGCAATGAGGCGTCGAATGTGTATCGGGTGACGTATGGCAGAGCCAGCTTTTTGATTACAGGCGATTTGACCATTGAAAACGAAAAAATGCTGCTGGAAAAACACAGGGATATCCGCAGCACTGTGCTGAAGGTGGGGCATCACGGCTCGGATACCAGCACGTCGGAAGCGTTCCTGCGGGCGGTGGCTCCGCGCTATGCGGCAATCGGCGTTGGGGCGGACAACAGCTTCGGCCATCCCAAGCCATCCGTTTTGCAGCGCCTGCAGGAGCAGGAGGTCAAGGTATGGAGAACCGATCTGGATGGCGAGATATCCTTTTGCACAGATGGCAAGGGCATGAGGGTGGAGACGTATGTCCGGTGAGCAGCGGCATGGGATGAGTCCTTGGCACAGAAAATGGGACTGCTGCACTGCAACAGTCCCATTCATATGCGTCAAAACCTTACGGAAACAGCGCTTATTTATTGATGAGCGCCATGATTTCCGGAGCCTTGCCGTCGGAGCCAAGGACATCTTTGATCTTGTGCTCAACGAGTTCCTTGATGTAGTCGCGGCCCGGTGCAATATACTGGCGCGGATCGAAATGCTCCGGATGAGCCATGAAGTGCTCACGAATGCCGGCCGTCATAGCGAGACGCAGGTCAGAGTCGATGTTGATCTTGCAGACCGCAGACTTCGCTGCCTTGCGGAGCTGATCTTCGGGAATGCCGACAGCGTCAGCCAGCTTGCCGCCGTTGTCGTTGATGATCTTCACGTACTTCGGGATAACGGAGGAAGCGCCGTGGAGCACGATCGGGAACTCGGGGATGCGCTTTTCGATCTCGGCAAGGATATCGAAACGGAGCTCAGGCGGTACGAGCACGCCGTCCGCATTGCGCGTGCACTGCTCCGGCTTGAACTTGAATGCGCCGTGGCTGGTGCCAATGGCGATTGCCAAGGAATCAACGCCCGTCTTCTCTACGAATTCCTGAACTTCATCCGGCTGGGTGTAGGCCGCCTCATGAGCCGCAACCTTCACATCGTCCTCGATGCCTGCGAGCTTTCCAAGCTCAGCCTCGACAACTACGCCGTGCGCATGAGCATACTCAACGACCTTCTTGGTAAGCTCGATGTTTTCTTTGAAGTCGTAATGGGAGCCGTCGATCATGACAGAGGTGAAGCCGTCGTCGATGCAGGATTTGCAGATGTCGAAATCCGCGCCGTGGTCGAGATGGAGAGCGATGGGAATATCGTTGATCTCCAGAGCAGCCTTTACGAGGTGTACAAGATAATGCGAGTTCGCATATTTTCTTGCACCTGCGGAGCACTGCAGGATGATCGGGGAATTGAGCTCAGCTGCTGCACCCGTGATTCCCTGTACGATCTCCATGTTGTTGACGTTGAAAGCGCCGATAGCATAGCCGCCCTCATAGGCTTTCTTGAACATTTCTTTGGTTCCGACTAATGGCATGTTTCATTACCCCCTAGTTTGAAATCGATGGAATTAAGAAATTTAATCCCATGCATGAACTGCGTTCATTATACCATAAATGTCGGGAGAAAAGTAGGGGGATAGCAAAAAAATTTCAAAAATTTATACCAATAGCCTTTGCATGTCCAAGGGAAGTTCCGCATGAAGGTCCAGGGGCTGTCCGCTGAGGGGATGCGTGAGGAAAATGCGTTCCGCGTGGAGCGCCTGGCGCTGGATGAGCATGCGGCTGCCGCCATAGAGATCGTCGCCCAGCAGGGGGTGTCCGAGATAGGAGAGATGTACGCGGATCTGGTGGGTGCGGCCGGTCACAAGAGAAAGCCGCAGGAGACTGTACCTTTGGCCTTCGCGCTCCCATACTTTTTCCGTCCGATAGCGGGTGACGGCGGGCTTCCCCTCCGGAGCGACCCTGCGGGTAATGATGCTGTCAGAGTCCCGCGCGATGGGGGCGTCGATGATGCCGGCGGAAGGTTCCGGCACGCCCTCGGCCATGGCAAGATACTCGCGATGGAAGAGCTTGCCGTCCTTTGTGGAAAGAAGGTGCTGGATCTCGGGGCGCTTTGCCACAAGAATCAGTCCGGAGGTCAGCCGGTCCAGCCGATGGACGCAGTGGAAGGCGGTGTCAAGTCCCCGGGAACGGTAAAGGCCGAGAACGGCATTTGCGAGTGTGCCATGGATGCAGCTTGGCGTCGGGTGGACAAGCATTCCTGCGGGCTTGTTGACAATCAGCAAATCGTCGTCCTCATAGCGGATGTCCAGGGGAATCCGCTCCGGCAGAATATCCTGCTTTGTCGGCGGCAGGTCGTAGCTCAGCACATCGCCGCCATGGAGCAGGGTGCCGATGGCATGGGCAGGCTGCCCGTTCACGCAGAGATTGCCATGATGTTTTATGGTGCGGAACAGACTGCCGGAGACACCCTTTTGCTTCAAGAAAGCCCTGACGGAAATCCGTGTCAGGGCTTCGGGTACGACATAGGTCATCATTGTTTCTTTTGTGCGGGATCTTCGCCGCGCAGGAGGGAAATGATGCGGAAGGAAAGGCTCAGAACGATGGCGACGATGGTTGCGAGGGACATGCCCCTCAGCGTGACCGCGCCGATCGTGAGGCTTGCGGTGCTGACGCCCAGCCCCATGACGATGGAAGTCAGCAGGAGGTTCATCGGATCATTGTAGTCCACTTTTTTCTCGACGAGGATGCGGATGCCGGAGGCCGCGATGACACCGAAGAGCAGCATGGAGACGCCGCCCATGACGGGAGTGGGAATGCTCTGGATGATGGCGGCGAGCTTGCCCATGCAGGACAGCAGGATCGCGAAAACCGCAGCGCCGCCGATGACCCAGGTGCTGAATACCTTTGTGATGGCAAGCACGCCGATGTTTTCGCCGTAGGTCGTGTTCGGCGTGGAGCCGAAGAAACCGGAAAGCATGGTGGACAGACCATTTCCGAGCAGGGATCTGTCCAGACCGGGATCCTTCGTCAGATCGCTGCCGACGATGTTCCCCGTTACGATGAGATGCCCCACATGCTCTACAATGACGACCAGGGCAGCGGGCAGGATGATCAGCATGGCGCCGAGGTCAAAGGTCGGCGTATAGAAGGTCGGAAGCGCGAACCAGGGCGCGGCGGTTACCGTATCCCATTTCACAAGCCCGGAAAAAGCGGCAACGATATAGCCGCCAATGACGCCGATCAGGATGGGAATGATGGAAAGAAAACCGCGGAAGGCAACGGAGGCGAATACCGTGATCCCCAAGGTGACAAGGGAGACGAAAATGGCGGTGGGATCCGTCTGCTCTGCGGTAAGCCCCGCCATATTCGCGGCTGTGGGCATGAGTTCCAGTCCGATGACCGCCACAATGGCGCCCATGGAGGCCGGCGGGAACAGCATATCAATCCATGCGGTTCCCAAAAAGCGGATGATCAGAGCCACAAGGCAGAACACGGCGCCCACCAGGATGAAGCCGCCAAGAGCCGCTTCATAGCTGTACTCGGAAAGCACGAGAAAGACCGGGGACAGGAATGCGAAGCTCGATCCGAGGTAGGCGGGGATACGGCCTTTGCACAGCACAAGATAGAGAATCGTGCCGATGCCATTGAAGAGCAGGCAGGTGGCCGGGTTGACGTGGAAGAGGATCGGCACCAGCACGGTGGAGCCGAACATGGCAAAAAGATGTTGCAGGCTCAGGGGTACAGTCTCCAGAAGCGGCAGCCTTGCATCGACCGGGATAGTACGATTGCTCAAATCAAACACTCCTTAAACAAAAACACAAAACATTTCATCCAACAATGTAGCATAGAACCAAGGAAAAGTCTATTGCAATATTTTCCGCGGCTGCCCTTGGCAAAATACCGATAATCAGTTATAATAAACACGCATTCGACGTTTGCGGATGACAGATGTTTCTGTATGGTGGATATTCTGGTTTTTAGGATTTGCAAGCAAGTCCTTCATAGGAGGAGAACGAGGTTGGCTCTGATTGTAAAGAAATTTGGCGGCAGCTCGGTGGCGACGACGGAAAAGATCATGGCAGTCGCAAAGCGTGTGCTGGATGAAAAAAAACCGGGCGATCAGGTTGTGATGGTGGTATCCGCGATGGGGGACACCACAGATGAACTCATCGAGCTGGCGAAGGGGATCACGAAGGAACCCTATCGGTATACCCGCGAGATGGATATGCTTCTGACCACCGGTGAGCAGGTTTCCATTGCGCTTCTGGCCATGGCGTTCAAGACGCTGGGGCAGCCGGCGGTTTCGCTGACAGGCCCGATGGTCGGGATGAAGACGGATTCGGTGCACACGAAGGGACGTATCATTGACATCCAGCCGGAGCGCGTGCAGGAGGAGCTGGACAAGGGCAATATCGTGGTCGTGGCCGGCTTCCAGGGCGTGGATCCCGCAGGAGATCCGGTGACGCTTGGACGCGGAGGCTCGGATACCTCGGCCGTGGCATTGGCAGGCGCGTTGAAAGCGGACACCTGTGAGATCTTTACGGACGTGGACGGCATCTATTCCGCAGATCCCCGCGTAGCGAAGGGCGCGCGCAAGATGAAGGAAATCACTTATTTCGAGATGCTGGAAATGGCTCGTCTGGGCGCAGGCGTCATGCAGCCGCGCTCTGTGGAGATGGGCCAGCTGTTCAAGATTCCCATTCATGTGCGCTCTACCTTTACGACGAAGCCTGGTACGATCATTAGGGAGGATTACACAATGGAAGAAAAAGACTTTGAGATCAGAGGCGTGGCACACGATGAGAAGGTGGCGAAGATCGCTGTCCTTGGCATCCCGAATACGCCGGGCATTGCCCATGAGATTTTTTCTGCGCTGGCAAAGGCCAGCGTTGATGTGGACATGATCGTGCAAAGCATCCGCAATATCGAGAAAAATGTGACGGATATGGTGTTCACGGTGGCCATCGACGATCTTTCCGTGGCAAAGGACGTGGTGGATAAGGTCGCAGACAAACTCAGCGCCATTGCCGTTCTCATCGAGGAAGATGTGGCAAAGGTTTCCATCGTCGGCGCAGGCATGCTTGGAAACCCCGGTATCGCGGCGCGCATGTTCGGCGCACTCTCGTCAAAGGAGATCAATATCGATATCATCAGCACCTCGGAAATCAGCATCTCCTGCCTGATCAAGTCCTCCTGCGTCAAGGAGGCGGTCAATGCCATCCATGATGAATTCTTCCCGAACGGACAGGAACAGTAAGGCTGAGAGATTTTTCTAAGTCCTTGACAATAAATTTCATTCATGTTACGATAAATCAGTTGATATTTCACATGGTGGATGGATCCATCACATTCAGATGAAAGAGGTTGAGATGCATGGCAAACATTGATTGGAGCAAGTATGGCATCACCGGGGTGACGGAGGTTCTTCACAATCCTTCTTATGAGGTGCTGTTCGAGGAGGAGACAAAGAAAGGGCTGACGGGCTATGACAAGGGGCAGCTCACGGAGCTTGGTGCGGTCAATGTCATGACGGGTGTCTATACGGGACGCTCCCCGAAGGACAAGTTCATCGTCATGGACGAGAACTCTAAGGACACGGTATGGTGGACTTCGGATGAATATAAGAACGACAACCATCCAGCTTCCAAGGAGACTTGGGAAGCGGTCAAGAAGATTGCCCAGAAGGAGCTCTCCGGCAAGAAGCTCTATGTGGTGGACGCTTTCTGCGGGGCGAACAAGGATACCCGCATGGCAGTGCGCTTCATCATGGAAGTGGCATGGCAGGCGCATTTCGTGACGAACATGTTCATCCAGCCCTCCAAGGAGGAACTGGAGAGCTTCGAGCCTGATTTCGTGGTTTACAACGCCTCCAAGGCGAAGGTCGAGAACTACAAAGAGCTGAACCTAAACTCCGAGACGGCTGTCGTGTTCAACATCACCAGCAAGGAGCAGGTCATCATCAATACCTGGTACGGCGGCGAGATGAAGAAGGGTATGTTCTCCATGATGAACTACTTCCTGCCTCTCAAGGGCATTGCCGCGATGCACTGCTCCGCGAATACGGACAAGGAGGGCAAGAACACGGCGATCTTCTTCGGTCTTTCCGGCACGGGCAAGACCACTCTTTCCACCGACCCGAAGCGCCTCTTGATCGGCGATGACGAGCACGGCTGGGATGACGAGGGCGTGTTCAACTTCGAGGGCGGCTGCTATGCGAAGGTCATCAACCTCGACAAGGAATCGGAGCCGGATATCTACAACGCCATCAAGCGCAACGCGCTGCTGGAGAATGTCACGGTGGACGAGAAGGGCAAGATCGACTTCGCCGACAAGAGCGTAACGGAGAACACCCGCGTGTCCTATCCCATCGACCATATCAAGGGCATCGTGAAGGGCAAGGTCAATGACAAGTCCGCGGCGCCCCCGGCCAAGAGCGTCATCTTCCTTTCCGCCGACGCATTCGGCGTATTGCCGCCGGTTTCCATTCTCACACCGGAGCAGACGCAGTACTACTTCCTGTCCGGTTTCACGGCGAAACTGGCAGGAACGGAGCGCGGCATCACCGAGCCGACGCCGACCTTCTCCGCATGCTTCGGTCAGGCATTCCTGGAGCTCCATCCGACGAAGTACGGCAAGGAGCTGGTGAAGAAGATGGAAGCCAACGGCACGAAGGCGTATCTCGTGAACACGGGCTGGAACGGCACGGGCAAGCGCATCTCCATCAAGGATACCCGCGGCATCATCGACGCGATCCACAGCGGAGCCATCAAGAACGCGCCGACCAAGAAGATTCCGTATTTCAATCTGGAGGTTCCGACGGAGCTGGAGGGCGTGGACTCCAAGGTGCTGGATCCGCGCGACACCTATGCAGATGCTTCCGAGTGGGAGACCAAGGCAAAGGATCTCGCGGCCCGCTTCATCAAGAACTTCGGCAAGTACGAGGGCAACGAGGCAGGCAAGGCGCTGGTCAAGGCCGGCCCGCAGCTGTAATCGGTTCTGCGTATAAAGGAAACGCTGATTAATTCGCCCGCCCATCTTGACGCGTCTTGCTTGTCCTCCCTGCGTCGACAAATCCTCGACATAGCACCACTATGACTGCGGTTCGTCTCCTTGGGAGGAACAAGCAATCCACGCCAATCTGGACGACCGCTTTAATCAGTGTTTCCTAAAATAAAATCGCAAAAAGCAGGAGCTTTCTTCGGAAAGCTCCTGTTTTTTTGGGGGCGTCCAGAGGTGTGAGAGGTCAGTCAAATAACGGTCTCAGTCCCCTGCTCGATGGAAATGCCGGTCAGGGCAGGCTTTCGAGGGCGAGCTGCTCGATTTCCTTGGCAGGATAGCCGTGCAGCACGTAGTGGATGGCGGCCAGCTCTTCCATGTAGTATTCCGGCTGTTTGTACCATTTGATTGCAGAGCCTGCGTTTTCTTCCGTAAGCCAGCCCAGCTGGAGCTCTCCATAGCCGTTCTGTACCAGCAGGTAGTAATAGAATTTGCGCGTGTACTGCTGAGCGATTTCGGCATCGGAGACGGCAGTGCCGTCCTTTTCCAGATAGGGCAGGCAGTTCTCCGCATGGCGGCTGTGGAATTTCAGGCGGATGTGGAAAACAAGGGGAGGCCCGTGATGCTCGATCAAGGAATCGTTCCGGATATTGAGAGGATAGAGGCGGAATTTTCCGTCTTGCAGCAAAGGAACCAGAAAGAGCGGGGTACTTGCGCGGCCCTGCCACGTCACCTTTTTCCCGCCGGAGGGAAGGCAGAGCGGATAGACTCCGTCCGGCAGGGGAATCAGCTCCTGCCGTTCCTCGTCAATGCAGCTGAGTGCTTCGGAAGGAACGATTTCCGCATAATATCCGGCGGTTTCATCCTGATGGCTGAGCCCGAACCGGAAGTAGACGACCAGCAGGCTGGCCAGCAGAAAGACGATGATGGCAAGGGTATAGCGGTCCAATGGATAGGGCGTGATTTCTTCGTTCTGTTTCATGGCAAGGGTGCGTTCATTTCTTTGATGATAGTTTTTTCTTTTTTGCCCAGAATCCAGCCGATGACCTTGATTTCGGTGTAGATCATGAGCCGCTGCTCGCGGTCGTCCACCTTGCTCGCATTGAGTTCCTTGTATTGCTGGATGCGGAGGTTATAGCGCGCGGTGATTTCCTGCGGATTGCGCATTTTTTCCAATCGATCTGAGCTTTGGCTCGATATGATTTCTTTGGTGTTTGCGTTTTTGGTCAAGGTATTCATGAAGTCCTGCCTCCAGTAAAATAAAGTCTGTCCTTTTCAATTCGATGGGGAGCGGAAAAAATCCTCTTTTTGTCGAAAATTCCATAGATATTGGATTTCGGGTATGCTATGATAGTTGGAAGAATTCAGCGTAGAAAGGATTGGATCATGGACAACGTAATCAAAATCAAGGGCGCAAGGGCACATAACTTGAAGAATATCAACATCGAGATCCCACGGGACAAGCTGATCGTGGTGACAGGGCTTTCGGGGTCGGGAAAGTCGTCACTGGCGTTTGATACGATTTATGCGGAAGGGCAGCGGCGCTATGTGGAGTCCTTGTCCTCCTACGCAAGGCAGTTCTTAGGGCAGATGGACAAGCCGGATGTGGATAATATCGAGGGGCTTTCGCCGGCCATTTCCATCGACCAGAAGACCACGAGCCACAATCCCCGCTCGACGGTGGGGACGGTCACGGAAATCTATGACTATCTGCGCCTGCTCTTTGCGCGGGCCGGGCGTCCGCACTGTCCGAAATGCGGAAAGCCCATCGCCCAGCAGAGCGTGGATCAGATGCTGGATCAGGTGTTGCAAATCCCGGAGGGCACGAAGCTCCTGATCATGGCGCAGGTCGTCCGCGGGAAAAAAGGCGAGCACAGGAAGGTGCTGGAGCATATCCGTCATGAGGGCTATGTGCGCGTACGGGTGGATGGGGAAATCCATGATGTCAATGATGATATCCGGCTGGAAAAGACGAAGAAGCATACCATCGAGGTGGTCATTGACCGCCTCGTGGTGCGCGAAGGGATCCGCCAGCGTCTTGCCGATTCGATGGAGACGGCGCTGAAGCTGGGGGAGGGCGTCGCCTATGTGCAGATCGTGGACGGCGAACTCATGACGTTTAGCGAGAACTTTGCCTGCGTGGACTGCGGCATCAGCCTTCCCGAAATCGCGCCGCGCATGTTTTCCTTCAATAACCCCTATGGGGCCTGTCCGGAGTGCACGGGCCTCGGCAGCCATATGGAGTTCGATGAGGAGCTGGTGCTGCCGGATCCGACACTTTCCGTGGGGGACGGCGCCATCGCCCCGATTTCGAGGAATGTGAATTCCTACGCCATGTGCGCGATGGACGCCGTTCTTCGGCAGCATGGCTATTCCTTGGATACCCCATGGCAGGAGCTGGACAGGAAAACCCGGGACGTGCTGCTGCATGGTTCCGATGGGGAGAGGTTCACTTTCCGCTACACGAATATGTTCGGGGAGAACAAGGAGTACCATGTGCCCTTTGAGGGTGTGATGCCGCTTTTGTCCCGCCGCTATGAAGAAACAGATTCGGACGAGATGCGCGAGTCCTATGAAAACTATATGACGAACATCCCCTGCAAGTCCTGCCACGGGGCAAGGCTCAAGCCGGAAACGCTTTCCGTGACCGTCGGCGGCAGGAATATCCATGAGGTGACGGAACTGACCATTCGGGAGTGCGAGGAATTTTTCTCGCATCTGGAGCTGACGGAGCGCGAGGAAAAGATTGCGCGTCAAATCCTGAAGGAAATCCATGCAAGGCTCACGTTCCTGCTGAATGTTGGTTTGGACTATCTGACGCTTTCACGGGCAGCGGGCACGCTTTCGGGCGGTGAGGCACAGCGCATCCGTCTTGCCACGCAGATCGGCTCCGGGCTCATGGGAGTGCTCTATATCCTGGACGAGCCGAGCATCGGGCTGCATCAGCGGGACAACAACCGTCTCTTGGCGACGCTCAAGCGTCTGAGGGATTTGGGGAATACGCTCATCGTGGTGGAGCATGACGAGGACACGATGTATGCGGCGGACCATATCATCGATATCGGGCCGGGTGCCGGTGCCCATGGCGGCCGGGTCGTGGCCGTGGGGACCGCGCAGGAGATCATGCAGGTGCCGGAGTCCGTCACGGGGCAGTACCTGAGCCGCGCGAAATATATCCCCGTTCCGTCGAAGCGGCGCAAGGGCAACGGGAATTTCATCGAAATCCTGGGGGCGAAGGAAAACAATCTCAAGAATCTGAATGTGAAAATCCCCTTGGGAACCCTGACCTTGGTGACAGGGGTTTCCGGCTCGGGCAAGAGCACCCTGGTCAACGAGATTCTTTACAAGGGCATTGCGTCCCGCCTTTACCACGCGAAGGGGAAGCCGGGGGCGCACAAGAAAATCAAGGGCCTCGAACATATCGACAAGATCATCGATATCGATCAGCAGCCCATCGGGCGCACGCCGCGCTCGAATCCCGCGACCTATACGGGAGTGTTCGATGCGATCCGCGAGCTGTTCAGCCAGACTTCGGAGGCGAAGATGCGCGGCTACAAGGCAGGCAGGTTCAGCTTCAATGTCAAGGGCGGGCGCTGCGAAGCATGCAGGGGCGACGGCATTTTGAAGATAGAGATGCACTTCCTGCCGGATGTCTATGTGCCCTGCGAGGTCTGCAAGGGGGCGCGCTACAATCGGGAAACGCTGGAAGTGCGCTACAAGGGCAAGACCATCGCGGATGTGCTGGATATGACCATCGACGAGGCGGTGGAACTCTTCAAGAATGTGCCGAAGATAGCGCGGAAGCTGCAAATCATACAGGACGTGGGCCTTGGCTACATCAAGCTTGGGCAGCCGGCCACCACGCTCTCGGGTGGCGAAGCGCAGCGCGTGAAGCTCGCGACGGAGCTTTCGCGGCGTTCCACGGGCAAGACGCTCTACATCCTGGACGAGCCGACCACCGGCCTCCATACAGCGGACATCGACAAGCTGCTGGGCATTCTGCACCGTCTGGTGGACGGCGGCGATACCGTCGTGGTCATCGAGCACAATCTGGATGTCATCAAGACGGCGGACCACATCATCGACCTCGGCCCCGAAGGCGGCGACAAGGGCGGCACCATCGTAGCGGAGGGCAGGCCGGAAGCCATCGTGCGCGTGCCGGAGTCCTACACGGGGAAATTCCTCAAACCGCTGCTGGAAGAAAAGTTCAGTTAAGGAATTCCCATGCCTCGTCAGAGGCATGGGAATTCCTTAATTTTAGCGATTCGGGAGGGTTCGCCGGCGATACACAACATGTCTGTCCGTCACAGGAGGGGGTAGTGGTATTCCCGGCCGTTGATGGCATGATAGCAGGCGATAAAGGAGCAGACGAGCCAGATCAGGCCGATGGCGGCGATGAACGGCCAGAGCACCAGTCCGATGAGGACGAAACTCAACACGGAAGCGATGAGTGCCATAATCCCGATGATAGCCTGAGCCTTGAAGGCCTGCTTGGCGTGTCCGGCAACAAATTCGTTCTTCCCATCAAAGAGAAAGTAAATCCCCAGCGGGATGAGGATGTAGCCCATGCCCAGGAGCAGATAGCCGCAATGTGCGAGCAAAGCCAAAAATTTATCCCTTCCGTCAATCATATTTCACGACCGTCCTTTCAAGTTCGATTGAGTTGAAAAATGATGCCCAATGTTAGAGAGGCTGTCCCACGTTTTTTGTCATACGCTTGGCAAGCCATTTCAGGAAATCGCTGCTGCCCATTCCTGTTTCTTCTTGTGGAATCCTCCTGCAACTATGATAGCACGGATTTGTCATTCTTGCAAAAACTTTAGAAATCGTCAGCAGGAATGGCGCGTTTTATGTCGAATTAGTACCGTACTCAGAAGTGAAAGATGATTCGGGAATCGTGTGACAGGGAACCTGGGGGAAGCGAGGAGGATATCCGATGAAACAACCGGCAAGCAGCATCAAGACTTTGTTCATCGTGAGCATTGTCGTGCTGACAGGTATTTTGCTCGGGATACAGACAGTGATGAATGTCTACCAGTTCAAGGGGAGCATGGAGACACAGGTAGAGAGGACTTTGGAGGCTCATGCGGGGGAGATCGCAGGGCAGCTGGATCAGCGCATCCTGCAGATTGCGCAGAAGACCGCCGGTCTTGCTCTGGGCGTTACGAATATGAAGGTTTACGATATGGATTCCATGTCCGGCATGGCGGAGGGCTATGTTCTGTCGGATTCGCTCATCGTAGGCAGCGGCTTTTGGTTTGAGCCGAATGCCTATCAGGAGGGCATGCAATATTTCGGCCCGTACTATACGCGCGACGGGAATGTTGTGAAGCTTACCATGGAATACAGCAACGCGGAGTATAATTACGGCTCCTTCGACTGGTACAAGAATGCCATGGCGAACCCGGGCAAAGTCGCGTGGACCGGGCCTTATTACGATGATGTGAGCAAGACGACCATGCTGACGAGCGCCTGCGCAATCCGCAAGGGCGGCGCTGTTGCCGGAAACGTGACGGTGGATATCGGCATCACGGAGCTGGAAAAATACATTCAGGACATCAAGATCGGCGAGACGGGCTATGCGTTCCTGGTGAGCCATGAGGGATATTATCTTGCTTCCAAGGACGAAGCGAAGAATATGAAGGCCAAGATCACCGAGGAGAAAAATCCGAACCTCGCCGCATTGGGGCAGCAGATTGTGGCGGCAAAGGAACTGTTCTTCACGGAGAGCGGGGATTTCGGAGAGGACAGCTATGTGCTGGTTGCTCCCCTTTGCATCGACAACATGAAACTTGTGCTGGTTGCGCCGAAGGCGGACTACAGCGGTCCGATTACGAAAGCAATCACGCTGAGCGTCGTCATGGCAGTCCTTGTCATGGTCATTCTCTGCGTTGCGATGATTACGATCTTCAATCGCCGCGTGGGCAGGCCGATCGAGCATTTGATGGAGTCGGCAGGCAAGATTGCGGATGGGGATCTGCGGACGAAGATCGAGGTGGCATCGGAGGATGAAATGGGGCATCTGGCTCAGTCCCTGAGCCACATGGTCGAAAATCTCAAGCATGTCATCAAAAAAGTCGATGACATGGCGGTGCAGGTGGCTGCTGCAAGCGAACAGCTCACCGCCAGCTCGGATCAGTCTGCCCAAGCGGCGCATCAGGTAGCGAATTCCATCGTGACCATCGCCGAGGGGGCGTCTGTGCAGGCCGTGGAGGCGCAAAACATCCAAGAGACGGCGGATGATGTCACGTCCCATGCGCGGGATATTTCGGACAGGACGCAGTCTGTGGTGAAGAATGCGATGAATGCGCGGGAAAGCATTGTCTCCGGGCGCAGTGCCATTCAGGAAGCTGTGGACCAGATGCATCAAATCACGGTCAGTACGGACAGCATCCAGCAGTCCATTGACAAACTGGGCACGAGCGGGAAGAAGATTTCCGAGATGGTCAATATGATCACGAGCATCGCGGAGCAGACGAACCTCTTGGCTCTCAACGCGGCCATCGAGGCGGCGCGCGCAGGCGAGCAGGGACGCGGCTTTGCCGTCGTAGCGGAGGAAGTCCGCAAGCTGGCGGAGGAATCCAGTCATTCCTCCCAGCAGATCACGGAGCTGGTGAAGTCGAACGCCACGGATATGGCGCAGGCCGTGGAGGCGAGCATGACAGGCGCGGAAAGCGTGCAGAAGGGCATTGCGACGGTGCAGTCTGCGGATGAAGTGTTCCAGTCCATGGTGGATACGATCGACCATCTGGTGCATGAGATCGAAACGATTGCATCGGCCATCCAGAAGATGGCATCGGAAAATGAGAACATGCTGAACGCGAGCGTGACCATCCGCGATACCAGCGGAAAGAATTCCGATGAGGCGCAGTCTGTTTCCGCCGCAACCGAGCAGCAGTCCGCATCTATGCATGAGATTGCGGATGCGAGCCGCAGTCTTGCGCGTCTGGCCGGCGAGCTGCAGGCAGAGATGAAGAGATTCAAGTTGTAAGTTTTCCGGAGTTTTTGGGACTGCTGTGTTTTGCGGCAGTCCCGTTCTCTACATGGATTCGGACAGTATGAGAGTCATGGAAGCGGGGCGATGATGATGGAACATGGGGAGGTCAACTGGTACAGCCAACGATTGCAGCGGACGATGAACGTGAGGGTTTACGGAAGCGGCGAAGGGGTGCCGATGCTGGTGTTCCCCTCCCAGGACGCCATGTGCGACAATTTCGAGAACTTCGGCATGATCGATGTGCTGGCAGGGGATATCGAAAGCGGACGCATTCAGCTTTTCTGCGTGGACTCCGTGGACGCGGAAACCTGGTCGAATGTCTGGGGGGACAAGGCTTGGCGCGCCAACCGCCAGGAGCTTTACTATGCCTACGTCATTGAAGAGGTCATTCCCTTCCTGCGCAAGGAAAATCGCTCGAAGCGGCATCCGATTGCTGCAGGCTGCAGCCTGGGCGGCATGCAGGCGTCCATTGTCTTTTTCCGCCGGCCGGATATCTTTGACGGTGTGCTTTCTCTTTCCGGTTCCTATGATGCGAAATACTTCACGGATGGCTGGATGGATACGACGCTTTATGACAATTCGCCGCTGGATTTCCTGTCCCATATGCCGCCGAGCCACCCCTATATTGATACCTACAACCAGCGCCGCATCGTGCTCTGCGTCGGGCAGGGGCGATGGGAGGAAGAGTGCCGCCGTACGACGGCCCTTATGGGGGACGTGCTCTATGAAAAAGGCATCCATGCATGGGTCGATTTCTGGGGCTATGATGTGGACCACGACTGGGAGTGGTGGAGAAAGCAGATCGTTTACTTTCTCCCGTATATTTTGCGGGAAGAAGAAGAGAGGCTGTAAAAAAAGGATGCCGCACTGTTCCGGTCGTGCGGCATCCTTTGTCATTCGTTATTTGCTCTGCTCATGTTTCGGGCGCTGCTCCCGTGCGGCGCGAACGGCTGCTGCTTTCTCCACCGGTATCGACGCACCGCAGGTGTCACATTCAATCGTGTGCGCATGGCAGATGGTTTCAACGCTCCCGCAGTACGGACACTGCATTCTCTTTCCCATCTCTTGCCGCCCCCCCTTTCATCTGTATTTCTCGTACTCATAAAGTAGTATCACATATGATACTCTCATTCAAAAGGATTGTCAAGCCTAATTTGAAAATATATTCATGTTTTTTCTTGAGATAAATATATCATTTGCGGCGACATGTTGCGAAGGATTTTTCTGTCAGGCAAGAAAGATGCCGTGAAGTCGTAGCGACGCGCAGCTAGTCCTTTAGGGCAGAGCTACGTCGAACGGCATCTGACGCAACATGACAGAAAAAGACTCGGCAAGGGCAAAAGGGAGTTAATCAGTGTTTCCTGAAGAATTCATTGAAAAAAAACGCTTGCTGTGATACGATATAGAAGCGTTTGTGCGACATGACGGAACTGTTGCAACAGTGCGGCAGTTCCTTTTTTACTATGAAATCTTAGCGAGCACAAGCTGAAAGCGCAGTGGGAGCTTAGATTTCATGTAAGGGCGTGTGGACACCGAAGGTGTCCAGTAAGTTTACTATGAAATCTTAGCGAGCGCAAGCCAAAGGCGCAGCGGGAGCTTAGATTTCGTGTAAGGGCGTGTGGACACCGCTAGGTGTCCAGTAAGTTTACTATGAAATCTTAGTGAGTACAAGCCCATAAGGGCGCGGTGTGAGCTTAGATTTCGTGTAAGGGCGTAATGCGAAACACCGTTTCGCATGGAGTTTCTTGTGAGGAGGCATTCATTTGTATAGCAAGGTAGATACGAATCTGAATTTCGTGGAAAGGGAGAAGGAGGTCGAGGAGTTCTGGAAGGAGCACGATATTGCCCAGAAGGCCATCGACCAGCGCGAGGGCTGCGATACGTTCACGTTTTACGACGGCCCGCCGACGGCAAACGGCAAGCCCCATATCGGGCATGTGCTCACGCGCGTCATCAAGGACATGCTGCCGCGCTATCAGTCCATGAAGGGGAAGAAGGTACTGCGCAAGGCAGGATGGGATACCCATGGGCTGCCTGTGGAGTTGGAGGTCGAGAAGCTCATCGGCATCAATGGCAAGGAGCAGATCGAGAACTACGGCATCGAACCTTTCATCAAGAAGTGCCGCGAGTCCGTCTGGAAGTACAAGGGCATGTGGGAAGAATTCTCCGGTGTTGTGGGCTTCTGGGCGGATATGGAGCATCCCTACATCACCTATGAGAATGACTATATCGAGTCCGAGTGGTGGGCGCTGAAGGAGATCTGGAACAAGGGCCTGCTTTACAAGGGGCATAAGGTCGTTCCCTATTGCCCGCGCTGCGGCACGCCGCTTTCTTCCCATGAGGTGGCGCAGGGCTATAAGGATGTGAAGGAACGCTCCGCCATGGTGAAGTTCAAGGCAAAAGATGAGGATGCTTATTTCCTCGCATGGACGACCACGCCCTGGACGCTGCCTTCCAATCTCGGTCTCTGCGTGAATCCTGAGGTGGATTATGTCAAGATTGACGTTGCAGGCACCGTTTACTATCTTGCCGAAGCGCTGGTGGACACGGTCTTCGATGGAGTCGAGGGCGAGCGCAGGGTCTTGGCGTCCTGCAAAGGAAAGGATTTGGAATATCGTGAGTATGTGCCGTTGTATCCCTATGCGGAGGGCAAGCTCAGGAAAAAGGCGTTCTATGTGGTCTGCGATGACTATGTGACGACCTCCGACGGTACGGGCATCGTACACATCGCGCCGGCCTTCGGTGAGGACGATAACCGCGTCTGCCGCAAATATGATATGCCCTTTGTGCAGTATGTGGACACGAAGGGGCAGATGACCGAGGATACGGATTGGCCGGGTGTGTTCGTGAAGGATGCAGATCCGCTGATCTTGGAAAATCTGAAAGAAACGGGCAAGCTCTTCAAGGCGCCTGCTTTTGAGCACAGCTATCCGCACTGCTGGCGCTGCGACACGCCGCTCATTTACTATGCGCGGGAGTCGTGGTTCATCAAGATGACGGATGTGAAGGATGACCTCATCAAGAACAACAATACGGTCAACTGGATCCCGAAGTCCATCGGCGAGGGGCGCTTCGGCGACTGGCTGGAGCATGTGCAGGACTGGGGCATCAGCCGCAACCGCTATTGGGGCACGCCGCTGAATGTCTGGGAGTGCGAGTGCGGCCATCAGCACGCCGTCGGTTCCATTGAGGAGCTTCGCGGGCTTTCGGACAACTGCCCGGAGGATATCGAGCTGCACCGCCCCTATATCGACAATGTGACATTCCCATGCCCGGAGTGCGGAAAGGAAATGCACCGCGTGCCGGAGGTCATCGACTGCTGGTTTGATTCGGGCGCGATGCCGTTTGCGCAGTGGCATTACCCGTTTGAAAACAAGGACATCTTTGAGCGCCGTTTCCCCGCGGACTTCATTTCCGAGGCGGTGGACCAGACGCGCGGATGGTTCTACTCGCTTATTGCGATTTCCACCTTGCTCTTCAACAAGGCACCCTATCGCAATGTCATTGTGCTGGGCCATGTGCAGGACGAGAACGGCCAGAAGATGTCGAAGTCCAAGGGCAATGCGGTGGATCCGATGGACGCGCTCCGCACCCATGGCGCAGATGCGATCCGCTGGTATTTCTACGAGAACAGCGCACCATGGCTGCCGAACCGCTATCATGCGGGCGCAGTGCAGGAGGGGCAGCGCAAGTTCATGGGAACGCTCTGGAATACCTATGCGTTCTTCGTGCTCTATGCGAATATTGACAATTTCGATGCGACGAAATACAGTCTGGACTATGAAAAGCTCGGCGTGATGGACAAATGGTGCCTGTCTCGCCTGAACACCATGGTGAAAGAGGTGGATGACAATCTTGCCAACTACCGGGTGACCGAAGCGGCGAAGGCTTTGCAGTCCTTTGTGGAGGAGCTCAGCAACTGGTACGTGCGCCGCAGCCGTTCGCGCTTCTGGGCGAAGGGCATGGAGCAGGACAAGATCAACGCCTACATGACGCTCTACACTGCCCTGGTGACGACAGCAAAGGCAGCGGCCCCGATGATCCCGTTCATGACGGAGAGCATCTACCGCAATCTCGTGGCGGGCATCGACAAGGATGCGCCCGAGAGCGTGCATCTCTGCGATTATCCGGCAGCGGAGGAAAAGTACATTGATGCCGAGTTGGAAAAGAATATGGAGCTGGTGCTGGAAATCGTAGTGCTGGGGCGCGCGGCACGCAATACGGCGAATATCAAGAACCGCCAGCCCATCGGCAATATGTTCGTGAAGGCAGGCTCGGAGCTTCCCGCCTTCTTCTGCGAGATCGTGGAGGACGAGCTCAATATCAAGAAGCTCACATTCAAAGAGGATATGGAAGAATATCTGAGCTATACGGTGAAGCCGCAATTCCGCGTCCTCGGTCCGAAGGTCGGCAAGCAGATGAGCGAAGTCAAGGCCGCTCTTTTGAAGCTGAACGGCCAGAAGGCAAAGGAAGAGATGGACAGGAACGGCTGCCTGAAGCTCGCGCTGCCCTCCGGCGAGGTCACGCTGCTGCCGGAGGATATCGAAATCACCATGTCCCAGACCGAGGGCTATCTCTGCCAGCATGCAGGCGAGGTCACCATTGCGCTGGAGACGACGTTGACGCCGGAGCTCATCGAGGAGGGCTTTGTGCGCGAGATCGTGAGCAAGCTCCAGACCATGCGCAAGGAGAACGGCTTCGAGGTCACGGATCACATCACGGTGTTTGCAGCGGGCAATGACAAGCTGACAGAGCTCATGCGGAAGCATGAGGAGGAAATCAGCCGCATCGTGCTGGCGGACGCCGTGCAGTATGGCAGGACGGAAGGCTTCTACAAGGAATGGAATATCAATGGGGAGAAGATTGCACTTGCCGTGAAATAACAAATGGGAGTATACTTAGGGTATGAACCGGAAAGAACTGCAGGGCGATGTGCATGAGCATGTAACGGAGGATGGAACGATCCTCCGTCATGCCCATGTGCATACTCATACACAGACCAAGGCAGTATTGAATCGTATGTCGCGGCTGATCGGCCATCTGGAAGCCATCCGGAAAATGGTGGAAGACGGGCGTGACTGCAGCGAGGTGCTGATCCAGCTCTCTGCTGTGGACGCCGCGCTTCGCGGGGTCGGCCGTGTGATCCTGAAAGATCACATGGAGCACTGTGTCGTGGAGGCGGTGCGCGATGGGGATGAAGATGCGATCGAGCGCCTGAATCAGGCAATCGACCAGTTCATTCGGTAGTTATTTCGTGACAGTTCCGTAGTCAGGGAGGATGGTGTCGGTATGGAAGAGGCGAGACTGAAGGAGATTCTGGACGAGGCAGGGATCAATTACGCGAAGGGATTAGACCGCTTCATGGGGAATCGGGCGCTTTATGAGAAATTCCTTGTGAAATTCCTGTATGACGGATCGCATGAGGAATTCAATATGGCATTGTCGTCCGGCGATATGGCCATGGCGGAGAAAGCCATCCACACCCTGAAGGGAACGGCCGGAAATCTGAGCATGGAAATCCTGTATCAGGATGCCGATGCTGCCGTGAAAGCAATCCGTGCCAAAGCAGACACGCCGGAAATCATGGAGCTTGCGAAAAAAGTGGATGACTCCTATGAGCGGGTGTGTGCGGCTGCGAAGAAAATTCAGGAAGGATAACGAAAAAACCGGTCACTCCGAAGGAGTGCCGGCTTTTTGTTTCTCTCACCCCTCACGGGATGACGATCAGGGATGCGAGCGAGGTATAGCCCTCATTTTCGAGATAGGTTTTTATCGCGTTCACCCGGCAGATGACAGGCGCGCAGGTCAGGCGCAGCTTGAAGCGCAGGAACGTGTGGCTGTTGCTGCCGAAAATGGGGACGCGGTCCATGACCATGCGCTTCTCTGATGGAGAGGCCCAGCCGTAATTTACCGTGAAGGCAGCACGATAGCCGGCATCACTGGTACGCTCTATGACCTGTTGATTGTATGCGCCGCAGGGGTACGCGATGAAGGCCACGGGCTGCTTGAGATGCCATTCGATGGCCTGCTTGGAGTCCACCAGCTGGCGGCGCAGCTCCGTCTGGGAGAGCTCTGTCAGCACACTGTGGTTCATGGTATGGCTCCCGAAATGGATGAGCCCGCTCCTCTGCATCTCTGCGGCCTGCGCCCAGGTCAAATAATTGGGATACACGTTCACATAATCCGGGATCAGGAAAATGGTGGCCTTCAAATTGTATTTTTGCAGGATCGGGAAGGCGTTGCTGTAGTTGTCGACATAGCCGTCATCAAAGGTGATGATGACAGGCTTTTCGGGCAGCTCGGACCCGTTCTCCCATGCGTCCAGCATCTCCGAGGGGGTAATGCTGTGATATCCCTGTTCCGCCAGATACTTCATCTGCGTCTCGAACTGCTCGGTATTCACGGTCAATGCATTCTGCGCGGTGTCGTTGATCTGATGGTAGTTCAGGATCGGCACGTCGCGGCTGGTGTCATGGAACATCCATGCAATGCAGACGAAGGACAGGAGCGCGCAGAGGGCCAATGCCAAGAGGCATCCTTTGAGAAAGCGTTTCATGTCGGTTCTCCTTTTCAGTATTTTTCCATGAAACCTAATATATAACAAGGGAAGAAGCCTGTCAAGAAATCATTGGACTTTTTGGAAAATACCTATATAATGATGAAATAAGGAATTTATGATGAGTTTAATTCGGATCGGAAAGGATGTTTTGAGATTTATGCAGAGAAATGATCCCTGCTGGTGCGGCAGCGGGAAGAAGTATAAGAAATGCCATATGGATTTTGATGCACGCATTGACGAGTTCAAGTTCAATGTGCTGAAGGGGCAGGTGCGCCCGCCGCACAGCATCATCAATACGCCGGCGGATATCGAGGGCATCCGGAAGAGCGCTGTGATTAACGACGGCACCCTGGATTTGATGGCCGAGCTGGTGAAGCCCGGTATCGACACGGAGTCCCTGAACCAGGCCGCGCATGAGTATATCACGAGCCGCGGGGGGATTCCCGCCTGCCTGAACTATGAGGGCTTTCCGAAGAGCGTCTGCATCTCCGTCAACGAGGTGGTGTGCCATGGGATTCCTTCCAGAAAGACGATTTTGAAGGAAGGGGATATCGTCAATATCGATGTCACGACGATTTTGGACGGCTACTTCTCGGATGCGTCCCGTATGTATATCGTGGGCGGCAAGACCAGTGAGCGGGCAGAGAAACTCGTGCGCGTGACCAAGGAGTGCATGGAGCTTGGCATCGAGGCGGCAAAGCCGTGGCATTTCCTCGGGGATATCGGCGCGGCATGCGCGGCGCACGCAAAGGCGAACGGCTATTCGGTGGTGACGGATTTGGGCGGCCATGGCGTCGGGAAGAAGTTCCATCTGGAGCCCTTCGTGTCACATGATACGAAGCCGGATACGGGCATGCTGCTGGTGCCCGGCATGGTGCTGACCGTGGAGCCGATGATCAATGAGGGGAAGAAGGAAGTCGAGGTGGACAGCGGCGACCATTGGACGGTGCGCACCAAGGATCGGAAGCTTTCCGCGCAGTGGGAGAAGACCATCCTCATCACGGAAACGGGCAGGGAGGTATTGTCCAGTTGATGACATTTCAGGATTTGAACATTCCGGAACCGCTTTGCGAGCTTCTGCGGCAGCATGGCATCGAGGAGCCGACCTCCGTGCAGGAGCAGGCCATCCCTGCGGTGCGGAGCGGGAAGGACCTCATGGTACAGTCCCGGACAGGGACGGGCAAGACGCTGGCCTTTCTGCTTCCTGTGATGGAAAAAATCAAAAAGGGAGTTCCTACGGCGCAGGCTTTGATCGTTGTGCCGACCAGGGAGCTTGCGGTGCAGATCTCGAAGGTTGCATCCATTGTGGGACAGACAGCAGATGTGACGTCACTAGTCATTTATGGCGGGCAGGATATCGAGCGGCAAAAGGAAAAGCTGCGCCGGCATCCGCAGCTGATCATCGGGACGCCGGGGCGATTGCTGGACCATGTGCGCCGCCGTACCGTTGACATATCTCAGGTCAATCGCGTGGTGCTGGATGAAGCGGACGAGATGATGAAGCTCGGCTTTTTAGAGGATGTGGAGCTGCTGCTTCGGCATACGGCTGCAGACCGGCAGCTGCTGCTTTTTTCTGCCACGATACCGGAGCGCGTGAGAGGATTGGCGCACGCCTACATGCGCCAGCCTCAGTACATTGCGGTGGAAGCGGAGCATGTGACTCTGGAGGCCATCCGTCAGGTCATCATCGACACGACGGAGGAAACGAAGCTGGACAGGCTCTGCGAGATCATCAACCAAGAGCAGCCCTACCTTGCCATGGTATTTTGCCATACGAGGAAACGGGTGGGCATGGTGGCGATGGCTCTGGCGCAGCGCGGATATCTGGCGGACGAGCTGCACGGGGAGCTTACGCAGGTGCGGCGGACTTTGGTCTTGAAGCGCTTCCGCAAAGCGGAGCTGCAGATCCTTGTGGCGACGGATATCGCGGCAAGAGGACTGGACATCGAGGGTGTCACCCATGTAATCAATTTCGATATCCCGCACCGCACGGAGGATTATATCCACCGGATCGGGCGCACGGGACGCGCGGGGGAAAAGGGCACAGCCATCACCTTTGTCAATGCGCGGCAGTACGAGATACTGCGGCGCATCGAGGCGGGCATCCGCGCCCGCATCGAAAAGAAACATTCCGACAGGCACAAGCGCCATGCGGAAAAACAGGCAAAGATGAAGGCGCAGGCTTTGCAGGAGAGAAAGCTGTCGCGGAAGAAGCCCAAGCCCCTGAGCAAATATGCAAACCGCAAAGGGGCAGCGCATAAAGGGCGGAATTTGCGGAGCCGAAGAAAAAAATAATTTTCTAGGCAGGATTTTCGGGGAATGAAACGAATAGAACAGAGTGTTAGGGTGTGTTCAAGAAGAGAGCCGGCGTTCCGCTGAGGCGCTTCTATATTTTAAGAAGGGGGATTTCCCAATGATAGGAATCAAAAATGTCGTTGCTATTGTCTGCGGCGGAGGGCCTGCGCCCGGTATCAATGCCGTCATCTCTGCGGTTACCAATGAGGCGAACCGCCGCGGCTGGGACGTGCTGGGCATGTATGACGGTTTTTCCCGTCTGGCCCGCGGTGAGAAGAACTATATCCGCCTGGACTTCAACAATGTGAGCCGCATCCATCTGACGGGCGGCTGCATCCTGAAGATGTCCCGTTTCAACCCGACCAAGAAGGAGTCCGATCTCCGTACGGTGGTTGAGACGTTGACGGAACTGGGAGTCACGCATCTGGTGACCATCGGCGGCGACGATACGGCATACAGCTCCACGGCTGTTTCCGAATATGCACGCAAGATGGGACGCACCATCAATGTGGTGCATGTGCCGAAGACCATCGACAACGATCTGCCGCTGCCGGAGGGCGTGCCGACTTTCGGTTTCGAGACGGCGCGTGCCTTTGCGACGACGGAGATCCAGAATCTCATGGAGGATGCCCGTACATCGAACAATCGTTGGTACTTCACAATTGCGATGGGGCGTACCGCAGGCCATCTGGCGCTCGGCATGGGACGTTCCGCGGGCGCTGCCGTTACGATCATTCCGGAGGAATTCCCGCAGGATACGATTCCCCTCCAGCAGGTGGTGGATATCATCACAGGCTCCATCGTGAAGCGCCGTCTGACGGGCAAGAATTACGGCGTTGCGGTCATTGCGGAGGGCGTGATCGAGAAGATCGCTCAGGAGGACTTCACGAAGCTTGGGAAGATCGAGCTGGATGAGCACGGGCATATCCGCTACAGCGAGCTGGACTTCGGCGAAATCCTGAAGCAGGCGGTGCTGGCTGAGATGCAGAAGCTCGGCATCAAGATTTCCATCGTGGACAAGGAAATCGGCTATGAGCTTCGCTGCACGGCGCCGATTGCTTACGATATCGATTATGCGCGCAACCTTGGCTATGAGGCGATGCAGTTCCTGTTCCGCGGAGACAGCGGCGCGCTGATCACCATTCAGGACAATCAGGCCGTGCCCCTTCGCTTCGAGGACATCCGCGATCCGGAGACGGGCAAGACGATGGTGCGCAAGGTGAATATCGAGTCCGTGCACTATAAGATCGCGCGCGGCTTCATGATGCGCATCGAGAAGGAGGATCTGGACGATCCGGGGCTTGCAAATGCGTTCAAAATGGAACCGTCCGAGTTTAGGGAGCGCTACGGATATCTCTTTGAAGAGTGATTCGGAGCCTTTGCTGATGTATTCTTTCACCGGGATTTGAGAAAATCCCGGTTTTTTTCCGTTTTTTTTATTTTATCTCTTTACAAAAGATGCGGACTGTGCTAGTATATTTACTTGTCAGCCGGTGGTTGAGAAAAAATGGAACATCGCGGGGTGGAGCAGTCGGTAGCTCGTCGGGCTCATAACCCGAAGGTCGCAGGTTCAAGTCCTGCCCCCGCAACCAAATGCTGCCACTGTGCGATGATGCCATCGCGGGGTGGAGCAGTCGGTAGCTCGTCGGGCTCATAACCCGAAGGTCGCAGGTTCAAGTCCTGCTCCCGCAACCAAAGCAGGAATGCTGATGTAGCTCAGTCGGCAGAGCGTATCCTTGGTAAGGATAAGGTCACCAGTTCAATCCTGGTCATCAGCTCCATATATTTTGGCGGCATAGCTCAGCTGGCTAGAGCATGCGGTTCATACCCGCAGTGTCCGGAGTTCAAGTCTCTGTGCCGCCACCATTCCTGATGAAGGAAGCCCCTGCAAAGGGGTTTTATTTATGTCATGCGTCACTGGATAATTTTTCAAAATGGCTTGGGAGGATTGTTGACACCCCTTCGCAAGTATGGTAAATTATACTAGTGACATTTTGAAGAGTTTTATGCCTAGGGCAAAAGGGGTGCAAAAGAAATGCGCAATGCGGTTACGCTGGCCTGCACGGAATGCAAGAGCCGTAATTATCAGACCAACAAGAACAAGAAGAACAATCCGGATCGGCTGGAATTCAATAAGTACTGCAAATTCTGCAAGAAGCATACGCTTCATAAGGAAACAAAGTAAAGGGGTTCGGAGCCCTTGCCGGATGGCAATGGATTTCCGATTTCCGGGCACACGGGGGATGTGAACGAATTTGGAGGAACAAAGAAACGAAGCATCGGGCGGCTTCAATCCCAAGCAGTTCTTGAGCGAAGTTCAGGCCGAGATGAAGAAGGTGTCCTGGTCCACCAAGCAGGAGATGATTTCCTATACGGGGGTCGTCGCCGTGGCAGTCGTGATTGTCTGTGCGCTGATCTGGATTTGTGACACGATCTTTGCAAGATTGTTCCACATCATCCTGAGGTGAAGGAATGTGAATGATGGAATCACAGAAGGAATCAATGATGGAGCAGAATGATAAGGATTCCCTCAGAGCTTGGTATGTGATCCACACATATTCGGGTTATGAGAACAAGGTCAAGGCAAATCTGGAACGCAAGGTCGCGTCCCAAGGACTCAGCGATGTGATCTTCAATATCGTGGTGCCCGTGGAGGACGAGACCGAGGAGAAGGATGGCCGCAAGAAGGTTGTTCAGCGGAAGGTTTTCCCCGGCTATGTGCTGGTGGAGATGATCGTCAACAACTATTCCTGGTATGTCGTGCGCAATACGCAGGGCGTCACGGGCTTTGTCGGTTCGGAAAAGGATCCCATTCCCCTGACGGATGCGGAGGCGAAGCGGATTCTGGGTTCCATGGGCGAGACGCGGAAACAGGCCGAGCTGGATGTGGAAATCGGGGAATCTGTCCGCATCACGGAGGGACCGTTTGCAGACTATACTGCGGTAGTGAAGGAAATCAGTCCGGAAAAAACCCGCTTGAAGGTTCAGGTCGAGGGAAAGCAGATTGATTTGGAATCCGATCAGGTAGAGAGGATTTAGTCATTTCGCACCGAAAGGGGGTGGAAAATATGGCAAAGAAGGTTGCAAAACTTGTAAAACTGCAAGTTCCCGCCGGAAAGGCGACTCCGGCTCCTCCGGTTGGTCCGGCGCTGGGCCAGGCAGGTGTCAACATCATGGCATTTGTCAAGGATTTCAATGAGAGGACCGCGAAGCAGGCCGGTCTTATCATTCCGGTCGAGATTACAGTTTTTGAGGATAGATCCTTTACGTTCATCACGAAGACTCCTCCGGCTGCTGTGCTGCTGAAGAAGGCTGCGGGCATCGAGAAGGCTTCCGGTGAGCCGAACAAGAACAAGGTCGCAAAGCTGCCGCGTGCGAAGGCTCGCGAGATTGCCGAGACCAAGATGAAGGACCTGAACGCTGCGGACATTGAAGCTGCAACTCGTATGATCGAGGGTACGGCACGCAGCATGGGAATCGAGATCGTAGACTGATTCGGTTCGTCCCGTGTGGGAGGCAAGACTGCTGTTATGACCACGAGAGGAGAAAGTATATGGCAAAAGCAGGCAAGAAGTATCAGGATGCTTGCAAGCTGATGGAGGCTGGCAAGCTGTATCCGGTGGCTGAAGCGATGGAGCTCGTCAAGAAGACGGCAACGGCAAAATTCGATGAGACCATTGAGCTGCATGTGCGTCTCGGCGTAGATCCGAAGTATGCGGATCAGCAGGTGCGCGGTGCGGTCGTTCTTCCGAACGGCACCGGCAAAAGCAAGCGCGTTCTCGTTTTCGCAAAGGGCGAGAAGGTGAAGGAGGCGGAGGATGCAGGTGCAGACTTCGTCGGCTCCGATGAAATCGTTACCAAGATCCAGGGTGGCTGGCTGGAATTTGATGTGGCTGTCGCTACTCCGGACATGATGGGTACCGTAGGTCGTCTGGGTAAGGTGCTCGGTCCTCGCGGACTCATGCCGAACCCGAAGCTGGGAACGGTCACGATGGATCTCGGCAAGGCTATTTCCGAGATCAAGGCCGGCAAGGTCGAGTATCGTACGGACAAGGCAGGAAACATCCACTGTCCGATCGGCAAGGCATCCTTTGATGCCGAGAAGCTCCAGCAGAACTATCGTACCTTGATCGATACGCTGAACCGGGTCAAGCCGGCAGCGGCCAAGGGGCAGTACATCCGCTCCATCACGGTGAGCGCTACGATGGGCCCGGGCGTGCCCATTGCTCTCGACTAAGAAATTCCGGACTCCGGTCCAGAACAACCTCATAAAGCAAGGAAGTTCGCTTCCGAAAAGGCTGTAGACAGCAGGTTTGAGAAATCATCTAACGGCATTGCCGCCTGCCGAGGCCGGAGTCCTTTTGACCTCCGGTGCACGCAGCCGGAGGTTTTTTGACAATGACGATATAGGGGGTTCCCCTATGTGAGAGGAGGTGTAGACATGGGTGTGACACCAAAGAAACAGGCAGTCGTAGCCGAGCTCAAGGAGCAGATGACATCTGCAAAGGGAGCGGTTTTCACGAGCTACAGGGGGCTGACGGTCGCACAGGACACAGAGCTTCGTCGTGAGCTCCGCGCTGCCGGCGTGACCTATCGCGTGGTGAAAAACACAATGACGCGCATCGCTGCGAAAGAGGCGGGCCTCGAGGGCATTGATGAGCATCTGGAGGGCACGACAGCACTGGCCTTCTCGGCTGAGGACGCAGTGGCGCCTGCAAAGGTCATCTGCGACTATATCAAGAAGAACAAGCTGGAAGATGCCGGCATCTTGACGGTGAAGGTCGGCTTGGTGGAAGGCAAGGTCATCGATGCATCTGAGGTCAAGGCCTTGGCATCCCTGCCGTCCCGCGAGGAGCTTATCGCGAAGCTGCTGGGCAGCATGAATGCTCCTATTTCCAACACGGTCAACGTCCTGCAGGGCGTTATCCGCAATGCGGTCTATGTGCTTGACGCAATCCGCGTCCAGAAGGAATCCGCATAATCATAGAGATGTAAAGAGAAAAATTGTTTCAATGTAATGGAGGAATATCAAATGACAAAAGAAGAAATCATGGAAGTCATTGAGGGCATGACTGTCCTCGAACTGTCTGAGCTCGTTAAGGCTATGGAAGAGAAGTTCGGTGTATCCGCTGCTGCTCCGGTTGCTGTTGCTGCTGCCGGCGGTGCTGCTGCCGGCGGTGCTGCTGCTGAGGAGAAGAGCGAGTTCACCGTTGTGCTCGCATCCGCAGGCGATAAGAAGATCAACGTCATCAAGGTTGTCCGCGAGGCTACGGGCCTTGGCCTGAAGGAAGCTAAGGCGCTCGTTGACGGCGCTCCGGCTCCGGTCAAGGAGAACATCGCAAAGGCTGATGCAGAGGCTCTGAAGGCGAAGCTCGAAGAGGCTGGCGCTACGGTCGAGATGAAGTAATTCACCGTTTCTTTCGTCCACTGTCCGGATTCCGGACAGTGGTTTTTTTTGCTATGAAATCTTAGCGAATCAAGTCCGTAGGACGCAGATGAGCTTAGATTTCGTGTAAGGTTGTCCCAAGTGCGAGTTGCCATGAGAAAATCCATCGGTGCAAGAAAAAAGACGGCTGATGAAAGCCGTCAAAACAAATCGGAATGTGTACCCGTGCGAGAAGCAGTAAGAATGAGCTTTCCATTGTCTACCGCATAAACCAATAGCCAGTCTGGTTCAATATGGCACTCACGGAATCCTTTGTAGTCTCCGATTAAATCATGGTCGCGATGTTTTTCTTCGAGAGGCTCTTCAGCCAGAAGTCTCTGCAGGACATCATCCAGTTTAGACAAATCATAGCCCCGCTTGCGGATGCGTTTTAAGTCCTTTCGGAACTGTGTAGTGGTCACTAAGTCAAGCATGGGCATCCTTCGCATCTATGTCCGCTAAAAGGTCACTCAAAGAACGGTAGCGTTTTGCCTCAACCTTTCCGGCCATGATGTCTCGTGCTTCCTGCATGGCCATCACAGTTTCACGATTATATCGTGGCTGCTTGGGCTGGAACGGGAAACCGCCCTCCATAATGGATGCATGGAGAAAGACATTGATGGCATCGGTGACCGAGATGCCGAGGCTGGAGAAGACGGCATCGGCCTGGGCTTTGATGTCCGGCTCGATACGAAGATTGATGTTGGCTGTTTTGGGCATGACAATCCCTCCTTTGAGGGTATTGTAACGCAAAAGTGAAACAAATGCAATACTCAGAAATTATCTTTGTTCTCTTCGTAGACTTTCGGCAGGATTGCCGCGAGGTTGGAAAACTCCTTGATGTTGTGCGCAAACAACCCCTTGGATACTTCTGTCGGAACTGCTGCACCTTCGGGCAATCCGCAGATAATCTTTCCGTCTGACAGAGCATAGCCAATCCAGAAACGGGAGCAGAACATGACGCCGTCCCTGTAAGCATACCATTTGTGCGTCATGGCTGCCGCACAATTTCCCGCTCCAACGGCACACACGAGGGATTCGCATTTATCGGTGCCAATGAGCGAAGTGTCATATCCATACGACTCCGGGCTGAGAAAACACAGTTTGAGGAAATCCGGGCCGTTTCCCACATCCTCCAGTATGTAGTGATTGACGCCCCAAGTCTTCTGATGGACCGGTACATCCGGATTACAGACGTAGTCGGTGCGGTCGGCTCTTGCGAAATAATGGTCTTCTCTGTCCCATATTTTATACCGCAAGTCCGAGCCTACACTGTGCCACGGAAACCACCAGTCAAGCATTTCCCCGCTGACACCGGGCATATATGTCTCATTGCAGACAAAGCCGGTACCATTGGGAGCAGTACCATAGCCGGTTTGACAGTATTCCGTGTCTTTGCCCTGAAGGAAAAGATCACGCTCCTCGAAGGGAACACACGGCGATGATTGCGGCGCAGCCATCAGCCGGATTTTTTCATCCGGGATAGATGCCATATCCTGTTCGTAATACTTGAAATACGGCAGGCGACGCTCTTCTTGGCTGACACCGACCTTTTTGCCGGAAAATAAATCCATCTCATATTCCTCTCCAATACACATTTTATATAGACTTCTTCACCCATGCCCCGCACTCCTGCAAGGCATGGATTTTTTCTTGGAGGTGTAGGGCGTGTTGATTAAATGAGCTTAGTCCAGATTTGCGCAGGCATAGTGGTGCTATGCTGAGGATTTGTCAACGCAGCAGGGGCAGTCAAGACCCGCGAAGATGGGCTGAGTGAATTAATCAACACGCCCTAATCTTGGGAAATTTTTATTTTCTAAAGCAGGAGTGGAGAGAATTATGGTAGAATAGTAGAAAAATTAAATAGGAAGGAGAGTGTTGCGCGTGGGGAAGGTACGTAGTTTCGGAGAAATATTGGTGAATTTCAAGGAGTAAGGCAAATCATGGATGATATACACTGGAAAAACAAACATGCAACAGCGCTGCAGTTATTGGAAAGCTGGGTCATAAAAACACCGGATCGTCGGGCGGTTGTCTTTGAGCCGGGGATAAGCGCAACTTTTAAAGAACTGTGGGAGCTTTCGGGGAAGATATATGCGTATTTGAAATCTCAAGGCATAGGGGCAGAAGATGTCGTTATGTATCACCTGCCAAGAGGGATTGAACTATATGCCTGTATGACCGGAACAATGCGCGCAGGAGCAGCTTTCGTTATGGCAGAAACAGGTGCGGATGCCGAACGTACGGCTTTCATTCGGGAAGATTCAGGGTGCAGTCTATATGTAGATGAAGAGCGCATGAAAGGAATACTTGCGTTAGAGCCTTTGGACGGGTATGAGTCAATTAACTTGCACAATCTGTTGTACATAGCGTATACATCGGGTACAACAGGGCATCCTAAAGGGGTGTTGCACGAGTATGGCTCTCTGGATAATGCCTGGAAAAGTGTCATTTTTTATGGAAAACCTATCCTGGAAAATACCGATACATACTTAAATACAAGTCCCATACACTTTGTTGCTACCCCCATATGTTTTTCGTTTACCTGTGCATTTGGATGTGCTGTTGCAATGATGCCGTATAAGTGCAGAAATGACGAAGGGGCTTTCTCAGATTATCTTGAAAGAGCTGAGGTGAATTGTGGATATTTGACTCCCACCCTTTTACGCAAGCATCTGCCTTTTAAACAACCATGGCGTATGTGTGTTCTTGCATCTGAACCTGCAGACGGACTCTATATTCCCGGCGTAAAATGCTATAATTGCTACGCTTCCACAGAATCCGGCTGCTGGTTAGGTGGGTACGAAATAAAAAAACCTATGACACCTGTACCTGTGGGAATATCACACAGTGATGTTGTCGTAAGTCTTGTCGATGAAGATGAAAATGAAATTTTACAGGGAGATATTGGGGAAGTTTGTTTCAAAACTCCTTTTGTAAGAGGATATATCCACCAAAAAACATTGCCGCCTGAGGATAGAATATTTCACACAAAAGATGCGGGTAAGAAGGACAAGGATGGAAATCTTATCGTGGTAGGCAGGATTGACGAAATGTTCAAGGTGAACGGATATCGTATAGAGCCTGCCGAGGTGGAAAGTGCCGTAAAGTCAGCAAGCGGTTTGGAGCATATGATAGTAAGAGGATTTGCATACAAAGAGATGTCCTCTATTACAGTATTTTTTACCGATGACATCGAATTAGATCCTGTCATACTGCATGAGAAAATATTTAAACTATTGCCTGAGTATATGATTCCCAATAATTACATTCGACTGAATGAATTTCCGATATTGCCATCAGGAAAAATTGATAAGCAGAAGATTTTTCCGCCTGAAGGAAATTGGGATCAGTTCAAGAATGACGCTGCCCCTGTTTTGACACTCACATCAAAGTGTGAGAATTATGAAGTATACGATATGGGGTGTGGCAAGGAAGTAAAACTTTTTAAGAATGCTACTTTTGGACAAATATGGCGAGAATTTATTCAAATGCGAAAGGCATATGAACGCGGCATTTCAAAGCAAAAAGCTCATTCTATCGTCAGGTTCGGATCGGATTATGGAATTCTTACAGATATATGAACCTCATGGAACAATGGGGAAACGGTAAACTTGGCGGCGCTGAAGGGAGGAAAAGCTGATGATTACAAAAGAAGAAATTGAGCGATCGGTTCGCGGACAAAAGGCGAAGGAGCATTTTACGTCCGGCTATAATTGCACGCAATCGGTGCTGCTGGCTTTTGAAGATTATATTGAGGGAAAAGGACTGGATCCTAAAACCGTTTTGCGTATGGCATCGCCGATGGGCGGAGGTATCAGCCGGCTGCGCGAAGTGTGCGGCACCGTTTCGGCTTTGTGCCTGCTGATCGGGTTGACCGACGGGTATGACATTCCCGATGACGAGAAGAAAAAGGCGTTGTATCACAAAGTTCAGTCACTGGCGCTTGAATTTCAGGAATACAACGGTTCCATCGTTTGCAGAGAGTTGTTGGGCTTATCGCAGAAACATGACGAGCCGACGCCCTCGAAACGCACCAACGCGTATTATGCCAAGCGCCCCTGCGCGGATTTATGTGCAGCGGCAGCCGCTATTTTTGAAAAGCATTATCTCTAGGGCGTGTTGATTAAAAACCGCAGTCATAGCGGTGCTATGTCGAGGATTTGTCAACGACGCAAGGACAGTCAAGATCCGTGAAGATGGGCGGATGGAATTAATCAACACGCCCTAAGCAGCTGTCATAAAGGAATCAGACGGAAGCGATGTCCTCTTGGGAAAGGGGATGCAGGCCCTTTCCCTGGAGGGCGGCTTCCGCTTTTTTTGTGTCTGCGACGCGGAAGATCATATAGGCGCCCTGCTTGCCTGCAAAGGCATACATGTATTCAATATTGATCTTGGCATCGGAGAAGGACTGCAGCAGATTGTCAAGTCCCCCCGTCTCGTCTGAGATCTCAAAGACCAAGACGGAGGTGAGGGCGGCGATGAAGTCGGCTTCCTTCAGGACATTCGTTGCGTCGAAGACATCGTCGACCAGCATCCGCACGATGCCGAAATCCTTGGTATCGGCAAGGGAGAGGGCGCGGATGTTCACACTGTGGGATGCCAGTACGGAAGTCAGTTTTTTCAATGTGCCGGGCTTGTTCTCCAAAAATACGGAAATCTGTTTTGCGCTCATGTTTCGTCCCTCCTGATCAAATCTTGCGGTTGTCGATGACGCGGACGGCTTTGCCCTCGCTGCGGGTGATGCTCTTCGGGGCGACCAGCGAGACCTTTGCCTTGATGCCCAGCATAGCCTTCAGGTCGTCGGCCAGCACCTTGCGGCGCTCATCGATTTCTCCGACGTTATCGGTGAACATATCGGGGGTCATCTCGACCTTGATTTCAAAGGTATCCGTATGGTTCACACGGCCCACGATGATCTGGTAGTTCGCCGCATAGCCGTTGTTGAGCAGGACGGTCTCGATCTGGCTCGGGAAGACGTTCACGCCGCGGATGATGAGCATGTCGTCCGTGCGTCCCTTGGGCTTCGCCATGCGCACATGGGTGCGTCCGCAGGAGCATTTCTCACGGGTAAGGGTGCAGATATCCCGCGTGCGGTAGCGCAGCAGCGGGAATGCCTGCTTGTCCAAGGACGTGAAGACCAGCTCGCCCTGCGTGCCCTCCGGCAGGACTTCGCCTGTGTCGGGATCGATGATCTCCGCAAGGAAATGATCTTCGTTGATATGCATGCCATGCTGCTCTGAGCACTCAAAGGATACGCCCGGCCCGGAAAGCTCCGTGAGCCCGTAGATGTCGTATGCCTTGATGCCAAGGGTTTCCTCGATGCTGCGGCGCATTTCCTCCGACCATGCTTCTGCGCCGAAGATGCCGGCTTTGAGGGGGATATCGTCAGGCCCCAGCCCCATTTCCTTCATGGATTCCCCGAGATATGCCGCATAGCTTGGGGTACAGCAGAGAATGGTCGCGTTGAGATCCTTGATGAACATGATCTGGCGCTCTGTGTTCCCGGAGCTTGCGGGGACGGTCAGACAGCCTACCTTGTGGGAACCGCCGTCCAGTCCCGCGCCGCCCGTGAAGAGCCCATAGCCATAGGAAATCTGGCAGACATCCTCCGCTGTGCCGCCTGCTGCCATGATGGCACGGGCGCAGCATTCGCTCCACATGTCGATATCCGCCTGTGTGTAAAAGGCAATCACACGCTTTCCCGTGGTGCCCGAGGTGGAGTGGATGCGCACGCAGTCCTTGAGGGGAACGGCAAGCAGGCCGTAGGGATAGGCCTTGCGAAGATCCGCCTTGGACAGGAAGGGCAGCTTGTGCATGTCCTCGATGGAGCGGACATCATCGGGCCTTACGCCCTTTTCCTCCATTTTCTTGCGATAGTAGGGCACATGTTCCCACACGTAGCGCACCTGTTTGACGATCTTTTCATTTTGGATGGCGCGTATCTGCTCGATGGGCGCACACTCGATTTCCTTCTGGAAATAGTTTGACATGGGGTTCCTCCTTACTGGGTGAGCGATTTTCCTAATGCAAAGGCCTTCTTATTGAGTTCCAAGAATTTCGGCGGGACATTGGCGGAAAGCGCTTCCTGCCACGCGGCGTCCTCGATATCGAAGTAATGGGACAGCCTGCCGAGAAGCACGATGTTCACGGCCTTGGGGGAGCCTGCTTCCCGCGCGAGGGACAGGCAGTCCATCGCATCGATCTTGAGGCCCTTGCGCTTGATTTTTTCCACAAGCTCCGCAGGATACTCCGCAGCGCCCGTGATGACGGGCATGGGATCGATCTGCTGGGTGTTGGTCACGATCTGACCCCCCGGTTTCAGATAGGAGAGCCAACGGGCAGTTTCCAGAATCTCGAAGGAGACGATGAAGTCCGCTTCGCCCTTGTCCACCACAGGGGAAAATACCCTGTCCCCGAAGCGCACATAGGTCACGACGCTGCCGCCGCGCTGGGACATGCCATGCACCTCGGAAACCTTTACGTCATAGCCCTGCTTCAGCAGAAGATAGCCCAGCAGCTTGCTGGCCAGCAGGGAGCCTTGGCCGCCAACGCCTACGATGATGATATTCTTTGTTTCCATATTCAAAACCTCTCATTAACAGTTCCTTAGTTTGCGGTGCTTGAGAATGCCTGTTTCGGGCAGAGCTGGCTGCAGACATTGCAGCCGACGCACTGCGTGGCATCCACCACGGCTTTTCCGTTCTTCATGGAAATCGCGGGGCAGCCGATGCGCATGCAGGATTTGCAGCCGATGCATTTCTCCGGGTCCACGGCGAGAGGCGGCTTGTGCTTGACGTGCTTCAGCAATGCGCAGGGGCGGCGCGAGATGATAATAGACGGCTCCTCCGCAGCAAGCTCTTCCTTGATTGCCGTATCACATTCCGCCAGCTGGTAGGGATCGACGACGCGGATGCGGCGGAAGCCCATCGCGCGGCAAAGGGCCTCCAGATCGATCTTGCCCGCAGGTTCCCCTTTGATGTTCAGCCCTGTAGTGGGATTCTGCTGATGCCCTGTCATGCCTGTGATGGAATTGTCCAGAATGACGATGGTGGAATTGGATTGGTTATATGCCACGTTCGCAAGCCCTGTCATGCCGGAGTGCATGAAGGTGGAATCGCCGATGACCGCCACGGTCTTTCCCTCGCTTGCCTTGCCCAACATCTTGTTGAAGCCATGGGCTGCGCCGATGGATGCGCCCATGCAGAGCGTAAGCTCGATGGTGTTCAGCGGGGCGACTGCGCCAAGGGTATAGCAGCCGATATCGCCCAGCACGGTGCAATTCCTCTTTTTCAGCGAGTAGAACATGCCGCGGTGGGGGCAGCCTGCGCACATCACCGGCGGGCGGGGAGGGATGGCGTCCTCCAGGGCGGTGCCGGAGGTTGTTTCCCTGCCGAATGCCTTTGCGATCAAATTCTGCGAAAATTCATCGATGCGGGGCAGGAGATTGCTTCCCGACACTTGGATGCCCAATGATTTCACATGATCCTCGATGATGCTGTCCAGCTCCTCGACCACATAAAGCTCCTTGACCTGCGCGGCGAAGTTCCGGATCAGTTCCACGGGCAGCGGGTTTGTCATGCCCAGCTTCAGGATGTGGGCTTCATCGCCGAATACTTCCTTGACGTATTGATAGGAGGTGGAGCAGGTGATGATGCCCACGTCTCCCGTGCCCTTCTCGATGCGGTTCAAAGGCCCTGTTTCCGCATATTCCGTGAGCGCCCTGGTGCGTTCTTCCACGATGGGATGGCGCTTCTTTGCGTTGCCCGGCATCATCACGTATTTTGCGATATTCTTTTCATAGGGCTTCGTGTGCTCCTCGCGTTCGCCGGGTTCCACGATGGACTGGGAATGAGCCACGCGGGTGCACATCTTGAGCAGCACCGGCGTGTCGTATTTCTCCGACAGCTCATAGGCCAGCTTGGTGAAGGCCAGCGCCTCGGCGGAATCCGAAGGCTCCAGCATCGGCACCTTCGCCGCAATCGCATAGTGACGGCTGTCCTGCTCATTCTGGGAGGAATGGCAGCCCGCATCGTCGGCCACGACCACGACAAAACCCGCGTTCACGCCCGTATAGGACATGGTGAAGAGGGGGTCCGCCGCGACATTCAGCCCCACATGTTTCTGGGCACAGAACGCGCGTTTCCCCGCAAGGGACGCACCAAAGGCGGATTCCATCGCGACCTTCTCGTTCGGAGCCCATTCGCAGTAGATATCATCATAGCGCACGGCTTCCTCCGTGATTTCGGTACTCGGCGTACCCGGATAGCTTGAGACGAAGCAGACGCCCGCTTCGTACAGGCCGCGTGCCACGGCCTTGTTGCCCAACATCAATTCTTTCATTACGACGCCCTTTGACTTGTCTAAATCTCCATAGGCGTTGTTGTCGTCAGTCGACATAGCACCGCTATGACTCCTTCCTCCGCCTAGCCTATGAAGATTTATCCTGCGTCCTATCTTAAAATTTATTTATTACCAGTTCCTGATTTCAGCTTTGATTTTCCTTCTCGACCAATCGGTCCGACCCGTAGCGCTTCCGCAGCGCGGGCTTTTCTATCTTTCCCGTGGCATTGCGCGGGACGGGGTCGAAGATGATTTTCTTCGGACGCTTATAGCGAGGCAGGGAAAGGCAGAATTTCTCGATTTCCGCTTCCGTGCATTCCATGCCTTCCTTGATTTCCACGATTGCCGCGCTGATCTCGCCCAGACGCCGATCCGGCAGTCCGATGACCGCCACATCCTTGACCTTGTCATATTTGTGCAGGAAGTCCTCGATCTGCACGGGATAGATGTTTTCGCCGCCGCTGACAATGACATCCTTCTTGCGGTCCACGAGGAAATAGAATCCGTCCTCGTCCTGCATTGCCATATCGCCCGTCAGCAGCCATCCGTCCCGCAGCACTTCGTCGGTGGCGCTTTTATCATTATAATAGCAGGTCATGACGCCCGGCCCCTTGACGCAGAGCTCACCGACTTCGCCGCGGGGGACCTCCTCGCCATGCTCGTCGATGATCTTGCATTCCCAACGATAGCCGGGAACGCCGATCGCGCCGACCTTGGAGATATTGCCAAGCCCCAGATGCACGCAGCCGGGGCCTGTGGACTCGGAAAGACCGTAGTTGGTATCATAGTCATGGCAGGGGAAGTATTCCTTCCAGCGGCGGATGAGGCTGGGCGGCACGGGCTGCGCTCCGATATGCATGAGCCGCCACTGGGAAAGCTCATAGTCCTCCAGTTTCAGTTCGCCGCGGTCCAGTGCGTCCACGATGTCTTGCGCCCAGGGGACGAGCAGCCAGACAATGGTGCATTTTTCCCGGGAGACAGCGTCGAGGATGATCTCCGGCTTCGTGCCCTTGAGCAGGACCGCCTTGCTGCCTGCCACAAGGCTGCCCATCCAGTGGAACTTCGCGCCCGTATGATAGAGCGGCGGGATGCAAAGAAAGCAGTCCGTGCGGGAAGTCAGATGGTGCTTCTGCTCCATCTGGGCCGCTTGGGTGAGGCTTCGGTGCTTGTGCAGGATGGCCTTGGGGAATCCCGTGGTGCCCGAGGAAAAGTAGATGGCGCCATCGTCCTCATCTGTGATCGGCCCGACCTCCGGACGGGAACTGGAGCAGTCTGCCACAAGCAGATGATAGCTCTCCGCGAAGCTCGGGCAGCCGTCTCCGACATAGATGAGCAGCCTGCCTTGGGACAGGCGTTCCGCATTCGTTTCCAGCCTGCCGATGAACTCGGGGCCGAAGATGATGACATCCACCTCCGCCAGCTCCGCGCAATAGCGTATTTCCTCCGCATCGTAGCGGAAATTGAAGGGAACGGCAATGGCGCCCGATTTCAGGATCCCGAAGTAAATCGGCAGCCACTCCAGGCAGTTGTACATGAGGATGGCGACCTTGTCGCCCTTGCGGATGCCCCGTGAAAGCAGCAGATTCGCGCAGCGGTTCGCCTTTTCCTCAAAGACGTGCCACGTGATTTCCCGCCGATAGGGCGCGAAGGCGTTGGACTCGATCAGGCTGTACTCTTTCCAGCTCATGCGCCTCCCATCCGGCTCGGCCGGGTTCAGCTCGACCAGAGCGACCTCCTCGCCATACAGATCGGCATTGCGCTCCAAATATTCCATAACCGGCATATTGACGTGCTCCTTTGATTCAAAGTCTACGGTAACCATGATATACTTCTCCTTTTTTTTTGTAATCCCTGCAAAACATTCATGAAAATATGCCGGGATAGCACGCAGACTGTCCGAAAACTCGTCAAAATATCGAAAAAATATCATTGAGAGGCTCTACACCCACTGAGCCATAGGGCGCAGTACCTATTCGCAAAAGCCGTTTGTTTGTACAGGTGGCTTTGCCGTATGATTATGAAATCTTAGCGAGCACTGCGCCTTTTGCTTGTATTCACTAAAATTTCATAGTAGAATAGGAGTGCAGAGGTATGGAGTTTTGTGAGAGGGAGAGCAGAGAATGGATTTTGGTACAGCCGAGCAGCCGATTGGCGAGGCATGCGGCGTTTTTGGGATGTATGATCTGGATGGAAATGATGTGGCTGCTTCCATCTATTATGGGCTTTACGCATTGCAGCACCGCGGGCAGGAAAGCGCCGGCATTGCGGTGACAGACACCTTTGATCAGCATGATGAGGTGCGTTGCCATAAGGATTTGGGCCTGGTCAATGAGGTATTCAAGCCGGAGAACATGGAAGCCTTGAAGGGGAATCTCGGCGTGGGGCATGTGCGCTATTCCACGGCGGGCGCATCGAACCGCGAGAATTCGCAGCCCTTGGTGCTCAGCTATATCAAGGGGACGCTGATGCTGTCGCATAACGGGAATCTGGTCAACGCGCCGGAATTGCGGCGCGAGCTTGCGCATGACGGAGCGATTTTTCAGACAACGATCGACTCTGAGACGATTGCGTACCATATTGCAAGAGCACGTGTCAAGAGCAAGAATGTACAGGAGGCCGTGCTGCAGGCCATGCACAAGGTCAGGGGCGCTTATGCGCTGGTGATCGCAAGCCCGAGAAAGCTGATCGGCGTGCGCGATCCCTGGGGATTTAAGCCGCTTGTGATCGGGAAGCGTGACAATGCCTATATTTTGTCTTCGGAAAACTGCGCTTTGGAAACCATTGGCGCGGATTTTGTCCGCGATGTGCTGCCGGGCGAGATCGTGACCATTGACAAGGATGGGAACATAGATTCCAACCGGGAGATGTGCCAGCCGGAAGAGAAGCTGGCACGCTGCATCTTCGAGTATATCTATTTTGCGCGTCCGGATACGACGATTGATGGCATGAATGTGACACGAGCCCGTATGATAGCGGGGCGGTGCCTTGCAAAGGATCATCCCGTGGAGGCGGATCTGGTGGTCGGCGTGCCGGAGTCGGGAAACATGGCGGCTCTCGGCTATGCCATGGAGTCAGGGATCCCCTATGGCATCGCGTTCACGAAGAACACCTACGTGGGACGGACTTTTATCAAGCCGAAGCAGAGCAGGCGCGAGACAGGGGTGCGCGTGAAGCTCAATGTATTGCGCGAGATGGTGGAGGGCAAGCGCATCGTGATGATTGATGATTCCATCGTGCGCGGAACAACGAGTGATCAGATTGTGACCTTGCTCCGAAATGCGGGCGCGAAGGAAGTGCACATGCGCGTTTCTGCCCCGCCGTTCCTGCATCCGTGTTATTTTGGCATCGATATCCCGTCGGAGGACCAGCTTATCGCAAATGGCAGGACGGTCGAGGAGATCTGCAGGATCATCGGAGCGGATTCCCTTGGGTATCTGGGGCTGGAACGCCTGAAGGAAATGGTGGATGGGCGCTCTATCTGCGATGCGTGTTTCAGTGGGAATTATCCGATTGCGCCGCCGAAGGAAGATATCCGTGGAGAGTATTTAAGGTGATGTCTTGAACCGCTGGCTTTTGTCGGCGGTTTTCATGTTAGGCAGGGAAAAGGAGATGTGATTTGTGTCGCAGAAAGTAGATATTTTGGGGGTCAGCGTGGACCCCGTCACGATGCGGGAAGCGGTCGATCGGATCGAGACGTTCATCGAGGAGGGGGAGCCGAGGCTTATCGCGACGGCAAACGCGGAGATGATCATGCGTGCCACGAAGGATGCGGAACTCATGCACATACTGAATGAAGCGGCGCTTGTCGTGCCGGATGGCGCCGGTACGGTCTGGGCGGCACGTCATCTTGGCTATGATATGCCGGAGCGCGTGGCAGGCTATGATCTGGCGCAGGAACTTATGGCGCTGGCGCCGGAGAAGGGGCAGAAAGTCTATTTCTTCGGCTCCGCGCCGGGCATTGCGGAGAAAGCGAAGGCAAAGGCGGAGTTGCTGTATCACGGCATACAGGTGGTTGGCGTGCGGAACGGATTCTTTACCGAGGCGGATGAGCGGCAGATCATAGGGGAAATCAAGGAAGCAAAGCCGGATATCCTGCTGGCTGCCTTGGGGGTTCCGAAGCAGGAGAAATGGCTCCATGCGCATTTGGAGGAACTGCAGGTGCCTGTCGCCATCGGTGTGGGCGGAACGCTGGACGTAATGGCGGGCGCGGTGAAGCGTGCACCGAAATGGATGCAGAAGGCGAAGCTGGAATGGCTGTTCCGTGGGCTGCTGCAGCCGAAGCGGGCAGGAAGGCTGGTGGCGCTGCCGCAGTTTGTGATGAAGGTGAAGGAGTACAAGCGAAGAAATTCTAAAAAAACGTAGACAAAGCAGGGGCAAATGGATATAATTGGGAGTAGTTTTTCAGAGGGTGCGCCCTTGGGGTGCACGGAGAGATAAGGAGGTGTGCGGGCTATGACGCCGATTGTTGGTGAAGGGTACCGCTTCATTGGGGCCGCGTTGGCGTTGGCGGCGCTTCTGGGCGTGACCGTGCATCCCTATGCGGCGATACCTTTTGTGGTGCTGGCGCTGTACTTTGCCTATTTCTTCCGGAATCCGGATCGTACGATACCTGAGGATGAGTCTTTGGTGGTCTCGCCGGCCGATGGGACGGTACAGGATATCGTGCCCGTGGAGATGGATGATTTTGTAAAGGAGCCGTGCAATAAGGTCATCATCTTTCTTTCGGTGTTCGATGTGCATGTGAACCGCAGCCCGATTGCAGGGGAAATCAAGATACAGAAATATGTGTGTGGGCGTTTCCGTCCTGCCTACAAGGACAGCGTCGGATTTGAGAATGAACGGCACCTCATCGGCATCGAGAACGACAAGCTTCGCGTGACGGTCACACAGGTTGCGGGAATCCTTGCGCGCCGCATTGTCTCTTGGGTGACGCTGGATGACAGCTTGGAAAAGGGAGAGCTTTACGGGCTGATCCGTTTCGGCTCCTGTACGGAGATCGTCATGCCGCGGAACGTGGAGGTCATGGTAGAAAAGGGACAGAAGGTCGTCGGCGGAGAGACCGTCATTGGGAGGATTCGGTAGAAGATGTATAGACGTTTGATTCCGAATGCGTGTACTTCATCGAACTTGTTGTTTGGCATGTGTTCCATTCTGTCGACTTTGCACGGGAATCTGTTTTGGGGCGCGATGTTCATTCTCATCGCGCTTGTGGCGGACGGATTGGACGGACGCACGGCGAGGTATTTCGGCGTGACCAGCGAGCTGGGGAAAGAGATGGATTCGCTTTGCGATCTGGGTTCTTTTGGCATTGCGCCTGCATTCCTTGCCTATGTGTTCTGTCTGGATTCCTATGGCTATATGGGATGGGCAGTCGCGATTTTTTTTGCGCTCTGCGGCATGTGGAGGCTGGCGCGTTTCAATGTAAACACGGATGTGGTGCATGGCTATTTCATGGGGCTTGCGATCCCTGCGGGGGGCTGCATCATAGCGACGACCACACTGCTCTTCACGGCGCTCGGCATCCGGCCCGAGGATTACGGATTGGTCTATCCGGCAGCCATGGCGATTGTGGCTTATTTGATGGTGAGCCACGTGCATTACCCGGATTTCAAGGGAAAGGGCGAGACGCTGTACGGGATTTCCAAAGCGTTTGCGGTCTTGATGTTTCTGGGGATTCTGTTTTTCGGCAGGGAGGCGCTCTGGCAGGCCCTGCTGGTAGCCGTATTCTCGACCTACGCCCTGTTTGGCATCGTGAATTCCCTGTTTGCGCTGATATCGCGGAATGAATGATTTGCAAGGAGTAAATTTGCAAGGAGTAAGAACGCATGAATTATCCTTTTGATATCATCATGGTACCGATGCAGATATTGATTTTTCTGTTCACGATTTATTTCTTTGTGATTGGTTTCTGCGGCATGTGGCGCAGGAAGGAAGACAAGATTCTGACACCGGAGAAGAATTTTGCGGTGATTGTGGCAGCGCATAACGAGGAAGCGGTCATCGGGCAGCTGGTGGATAATCTGCAGCAGTTGGAATATCCAAAAGAGCTTTACGATATTTATGTGATTGCGGACAACTGCGCGGATCGCACGGCGGAAATCGCGAAAGATGCAGGCGCCATTGTGTGCGAGCGCACGCATCCCACGAAGAAGAGCAAGGGCTTTGCGCTGGAATGGATGTTTGAGAAGCTGTTCCGGATGGAAAAGAAATACGATGCGGTGGTCATTTTCGATGCGGATAATCTGGTGCATCCGAAATTCCTCATGGAGATGAACAATCGGCTCTGCAAGGGCGACAAGATTATCCAGGGTTATCTGGATGCCAAGAATCCGTATGATACCTGGGTGGCAGGCACATTTGCGATTGCCTTCTGGGTCATTGACCATATTTCCCATCTGGCAAAGACCAATATCGGGCTCTCGGCGGTATTGGGCGGCACCGGCATGTGCATCACCACGGATGTGCTGGAAAAGCACGGATGGCGCGCGACCTGCCTGACGGAGGATATGGAGTTCACGATGAAGTCCCTTGCGGAAGGCATCAAGACGACTTGGGCGCATGACGCGATTGTCTACGATGAGAAGCCGTTGACGTTTGTGCAGTCTTGGAATCAGAGAAAACGCTGGGCGCAGGGGCAGTTCGATGTGGCGCATCGCTTTATCCCCAAGATGCTGGTGGAGGGCTTCAAGCGGCGTGATATCCGTATCTGGGATGGATGCATCTATCTGCTGCAGCCGCATTTCCTGATGGTTTCTACGTTCTTCGTCGTCATCAGCTATGTGCAGCTGGCATTCCCGCCTTTTTATACCAATATCTACAATTTCATGCCGTCGCAGCTCATGACGGCGATCATGCTGGGGCAGTACATTTTGCCCATGATCATCCTCTTCAAGATCCGCGCGAAGTGGAAGGCGTGGTTCTACATGCTGCTCTATCCGCTGTTCATCTATACCTGGATCCCGATCATCTTCCTGGGCTTCATTCACCGCAATGAGCATGAGTGGAGCCATACGAAGCATACCCGTTCCATGAGCTACGATGATATCATGGGCAATGTGAAGAATACGACGAAGTAAACTTCGTGCGGTATGGCTCTTGGAGGACGTGATAAATTTGATCAAGCTCATTGTGTCGGATGTGGATGGCACCCTGCTCAGCCATGCGCGGGAAATCAGCAGGGAGAATTGCGAGGCCGTTGCCATGGCGCAGCAGAGGGGCATCCGCTTTGCCATTGCGAGCGGGCGCATGTACGCGGATATCCGCATCCTGCTGGAGCGCTACGGTCTTTCCTGCGAGTGTCTCTCCATGAATGGCGCGGAGTATTACGATGCAAGGGGGAACTGCCTGGAGGGGTGCTATTTTTCCGCAGGCAAGGCGCGCGAGGTGCAGTCTGTGCTCGCCGGGATGCCGGAGATTTCGGCAGAGATTTATGGAAATGACGGATGCTATACTACCCAGTCCCGCTGGAAAACGTTCCGGGGCATGATGCGGAGGGGAAAGACGTTTTACCCCAGCCGCGGCCTTTTGCGGGACGTTTTGTTTGCGTTGAACAACCAGCATTTTCGGAAGATGCGATATATCCGCGATTTTGACGCGTTCCTGCAAAGCGGCACGAAAATCGCAAAATTCATCAGCTTTGGCAGGTCGGAACAGGAGATCGACAAGATGCGCGGACTGCTGGACGGGGTTCCGGGCATCGCGATTTCCTCCAGTTTCCGCCTGAATCTGGAAATCAATGCGGGGGATGCTTCCAAGGGCAATATCCTGAAGCGGTTGATCGCAAAGGAAGGCATCCGGGAGGATGAGGTCATGGTCATCGGGGATGGGCTCAATGACCTTTCCATGTTCGAGGCGTTCCCGACGAACAGTGTCGCGATGGGGAATGCCATCCCGCAGCTGAAGGAAATCGCGGCGCATGTGGCTCCCGACTGCGATCATTCCGGCGTTGCGAAGGCCATCCGCACCTATGCGCTCGGCATGGAGGTGGCAGGATGAAAGTCAAGCTGTCCGAGCTGGCGCAGGCGATGCTGAAGTCCGACGCTTCCCAAAGCTATGTGGACATCGGAAAGGGCAGGGTCGTGATGCTCGCTGCCGATATGGGGGAAGAGGAAGCGCTGGAGCACGTCTTTTCCATTGAGGAGAACTGGGAGCACTATGTGCCCATCCCGAATCTGAGGGATGAGGAAGAACGCAGGGCGATGGAGCGCTTTGCGGCGTTGCAGCCGAATGAGGAACTTCGCGGGCGCCTGCAAAAAATCCTCTTTGCCCCGCGCGCAGCATGGAACTTTCGGCAGCAGGTGAAACGGCTGCTGCTTTTGGCGAAATGGAATGCATTCCTGCAAGCACACTTCATGGAAGCCGCAAAGGACTGGTGCTTAGAGAACAGGATCGAGTATGAGGAAGGTTAAAAAACTCTGGCTGATTCGGGATGGATTGCCCACTGGAAGAATCTATGTTATAATCTTATGTGCGGTATGAAGATAAATATATGATAAAGGATTGGAGTGGTCTGTTATGAAGTTTTCGTGGAAGAAGATTTTGACGGCAGGTCTCACGGCGATTATGGCCACGGCGCTTTTGGCCGGCTGCGGTGGCAGCGGGAATCAGAGCGCTGAAAAGAAGTTCATCAATATCGCGACGGGCGGCACGGCGGGGACTTACTACCCGATCGGCGGCGCGATGGCGGAGATCCTGAACAAGAGCATTCCGGGCATGAATGCGAGTGCGCAGAGCACGGGAGCTTCGGTTTCCAATGTCAATATGCTGAAGGATGATCAAGTGGATTTGGCGATCATCCAGAATGATATTACTTATTACGCGGTCAACGGCACAGAGATGTTCAAGGATGAGAAAGTGTCCGGGCTGCAGGGCATTGCGACGCTCTATCCCGAGACTTGCCAGTTTGTGACCCTTGACAAGTCCGGTATCCAAAGCATTGCAGACCTCAAAGGAAAACGTGTGGCGGTCGGTGCCGCAGGTAGCGGAGCCGAGGCCAATGCGCGGCAGATTCTGGAGGCCTATGGCATCACCTACGATGACATCACGGTGCAGTATCTTTCCTTTGCCGAAGGCGCCAGCGCCCTGAAGGACGGCAATGTGGACGCCGCGTTCCTGACCGCGGGTTATCCGACGGCTTCCGTGCAGGATATCGCATCCCAGAACAAGGTGCGTCTGCTTCCGGTGGAGGAAGACAAGGCGGACGCCCTGATTGCCAAGTATCCGTTCTATACCAAAGCGCTGATTCCGGCAGGCACCTATCAAGGATTTGACGAGGTCGTTCCTTCGGTTTCCGTCATGGCGATGCTCGTGGCATCCAAAAACGTAGATGAGAAGCTCGGCTATGACATTGCGAAGGCTATTTTCTCGAATCTCGATCGTATCCAGGCGGCTCATTCGGTGGGCAAGCTCATCACGAAGGAGAAGGCGATGGAGGGTATGCCCCTCAAGATGAATGCCGGTGCGGAGAAGTTCTTCAAGGAATAGGCCGCACGCGGTCTTAGATGGGAAAGAGCAGCGGATGCCTGGGTGAAATGCGGGCGTTCGCTGCTTTTGTGGTTAAATTGATGCAGAATCGGATGTATTTTTACGGATATTTGCTGGCTTTGGGGTGGCTCTGTCTGAGCCTCTTTTTCCAGCCGACGGTTTTTTTCTATGGAAACGGAGAACTCATTGCATGTGCACCGGCAAGCATCGGACGGCAGGGACAGCAGTTTTCCCTGCGTTTTATCCATTCCGTGCAAAAGACTCCCGTCCGGGAGGATTTGGTGGTGGAGCCCGGTGGCTTTCGTCTGCTCCGCACGGAATATCAGTCCTTTGGGGTGGGACTGCCTTTTTTGGAGACGGAAGGGGATTTCCGGCAGGAGGGCAATGTCTACGTGATGGATCATATGGACAGGCGTTTTCCGGAGCTGAGCCTGCGCACGGGAGTGGGAACGCAGCTCACGCTGTACCTGAATGGGAAGGAGTACAAGCTCTATGAGATGTTCCCGCCCGGGACGCGCATTGATGTCCGTGTGGAGCCGGTTTACAGGAAATGGATTTGATGGGGCATATACAGGAAGGATGGATTTATGAGAGAGAAGGAAAGAGCGGAGGCGGTATTGAAGAAATACGACAGGGAATCGAATACCATGCAGTATACGACGTTTATGGCGAAAATCGTGTCTGCCCTGGCGATCACGTTCTCTGTATTTCAGCTTTATACCGCGATTTTCGGCGTTTTGGACGCACAGTTGCAACGAGCGGTGCATCTGGGATTCGGATTGGCGCTTTCCTATTTGCTGTATCCGGCCTTGGACTCCTGGTCACGGCAAACGATACATCCCTTGGATGTCATTCTGGCTGTTTTGGGAGCCGCCGCACCGGCCTATATTGTCTATGAGTATCAGAACCTTGTGCTGCGGGCGGCGATGCCCACGGAGCTGGACATCGTTGTCGGCGTGACGGGCATCCTGCTGGTGATCGAGGCTGCCCGCCGTGTGGTGGGGATACCGATGGTCTGTGTGGTGCTGGCGTTTCTCGCCTATGCCTTTGCAGGCCCCTATATGCCCGGAGTGCTCGCGCACCGGGGACTGACGGTGAATCAGCTGGTCAGTCATCTGTACTACACGACGGAGGGCATTTTCGGGATTCCGCTGGGGGTATCCTCTACCTTTATCTTTTTGTTCATCCTGTTTGGGGCCTATCTGGAGTCTACGGGGCTGGGAAAGTTCTTCATTGACGCGGCAAATGCCATTGCAGGATGGGCCAGCGGCGGGCCTGCGAAGGTGGCGGTGCTTTCCAGCGGGCTCATGGGGACGGTGTCGGGAAGTTCCGTCGCGAATGTGGTGGGCACGGGCAGCCTGACCATCCCCATGATGAAGAAGCTGGGCTACCATAAGAATTTTGCCGGCGCTGTGGAGGCGGCGGCTTCAACGGGCGGGCAGCTGATGCCTCCCGTCATGGGCGCGGCCGCATTCCTGATGGCGGAATTTGTAGGCGTTCCCTATATCGAGATCGTGCAGGCAGCCATTATTCCCGCGTTCCTCTACTTCATGGGCGTGTGGCTGGGCGTGCATTTCGAAGCGAAGCGGAGCAATCTCAAGGGCATCCCGCGGGATCAGCTCCCAAGGCTTGGCACGCTGCTGCGGGAGCGCGGCCATCTGGCCTTGCCGCTGATCGTCATTGTCTATCTCCTAGTTTCGGGCTATACGCCAATGCGAGCGGCGCTCGTTGCGATTTTCCTTTCGATTCTGGTGTCTTCCCTTCGGAAGTCAACCCGCATGAAACCCATGGAAATCCTGCTCGGGCTGGAAACCGGAGCGCGAAATGTGCTTGGCGTATTGGTGGCATGCGCGGCAGCGGGCATTGTCATCGGCGTTGTGACCAAGACGGGGGTCGGGCTGAAGCTGGCTTCCGGTCTGCTGGAATTCTCGGGCGGCATGCTGCTGCCGAGCATGTTCTTTACAATGATCACCGCCATCGTGCTGGGGATGGGCGTGCCGACCACGGCGAATTATGTCATCACCTCGACGATTGCCGCGCCTGCGCTGATCCAGCTGGGGATTCCCGTGCTTGCGGCCCATATGTTCGTGTTCTATTTCGGCATCATTGCGGATGTGACGCCGCCTGTGGCGTTGGCGGCCTATGCCGGCGCAGGCATCAGCGGCGGCAATGCGCTCATGACTGGCGTGAATGCGTCGAAGCTAGCCATTGCAGCCTTCATCATTCCCTATATGTTCGTGTTGTCGCCGGAACTGCTGATGATCGACGCTACCGTGGGCGGGCTGGCTCTGTCTTTGTTCACGGCAGTGATCGGCATGGTGGCAATCAGCGCATCCTTGATCGGATATTTGGCGGATCACTGCCTGCCTGCGGAGCGTTTCGTATTGTTTGTCGGAGGCCTTCTCATGATCAAGCCGGGAATCACGACGGATATTGTCGGCATTATGATCTTTGCGGCAGTCATTTTCTTCCAGTGGAAACGTAAACGTCAGAAACCGTCAGTGTAAGTTGTTTTTCGACAGTTCCTAATACTTATCTTTGATAAGAATTTTAAGGATAAGGAATTTTTATCAAAGCCAGTCGTGCTTTCGCACGCCTGAAGTCTCATGCACTCTCAGTAAGAAATAAAATTTCTAACTGAGAGTAGTATAAGGACAGGCAAGAAAGCGGCTCCATTGCACATCACGCGCAATGGAGCCGTTTTCTTTGATGGGGTTATTTCGCTTTGCTTGCAAAGAAATAAATCAAAATCGTGAGCACGATGCCTGCAACGCCATAGAGCGGCCCCTTTTCCACAAAGGCGTAGACGGTGGCGCCAAGGCACAGAAGCACGGCGAACAGCGTCTGTTTTGCGTTTTCCTTGCGGAAAGCGAAGGTTTCATAGTCGATGCCGGCGGCCTTTTCGAAGCAGGCGCGGCAGATGATTTCCTGTTCGCCCTGCTGGTTCTTATGGACCAGAGCATCCTTTTCTTCCAAGCTGCATCCGCAGAGTTTACATTTCAGCATAGAATTCCTCCCCGCTCCATTCTATCGCAAAACGACAGATAGGGGAAGTAAAAATTTTCCGCGTTTTCTCCGACTTCAGTCTGCGGAAATATTGGCGAATTCCTCGCTCATGTGCGCCATCTTCGTGGAAACCTGCTGGAGTTTCCGCCCCTGTTCGGCGATTTCCTGGATCAGATGCGCCTGTTCTTCCGTTACTTCTGCTGCCCGCGAAATCTCATCGTCAATCCGTTTGATGGAGTCGTAAATCCGTGTCAGGGTGGTGGTGATCTGCTCGGCGGAGTCCGCGCTGTCCACTGCGAGCTTCCGGACTTCTTCCGCGACTACGGCAAACCCGCGGCCCTGCTCTCCTACGCGCGCCGCTTCGATCGCTGCGTTGAGTCCCAGCATATTGGTTTGGCTGGCAACGGACTTGATGAAATTTATGACCTTGTCTGTCTCGCTGACTTCCGTGCTTGCGCTGTCGGCCAGCTGCTGCAGATTGTTATTGACATCCACCAGATGTCCGGCCTTTTCCTCAATCATTTCCAGCGCCTTGCGCATGGCTTCTGTGGAAACCGAGAGACTGTCCGCAGTCTCGTGGAGCAGGTCGTATTCTTCCAGCGATTCATGGATTGCCACTGCGCCTACGATCTTCCCGTCTTCTTTGAGCGGCAGGCTGATGGCCACATAGGGGATTCCATAGACTTCCTTCGCGACATGGACGACGACCTTGCGGTTTTCCTTCATGGCAACGGCAACAGCGGTACCGGGTTTAATCGGTTCGCCGACAACGACCTGATGTTCCAGCTCTTTGATGGAATTTGAAGCAATCCAGTGGGTCTGGCTTGAAACGACCATACCGACGCGATGGGCCAAAAGGTTGGGAACAATCGGGGTTACTGCTTGAAATGCTTCCAATAATGATACAGCCATGGCGATACCTCCTGCGTCAAATTCGTACAATATTTGCTCACCGTTTATATTCGCCACAGCATGTGAAATTCCTGCCGATTTTTTGCAGGGACATCTTTTGGGCTGCAGAAGTTTACATTGACAGTTTTGCCGAAAAAAAGTAAAATATATGGGTATAGTTAGGCTGCTTTATCATGAAAGTCCAAGAACTGTCTCGTTCATCACAAACGGAGGGGACGGTTTCCTATCCATGTAAGTTGCTGACAATGTATACTGAACACAAAACATGACACAAAAAATGCAAAAGGGGGTGAACGTTATCGTTGAAACAATTTTAGCGGTAATCGTTGCAGTCGTGATCGGCGGAGGCGCCGGCTATGCTGTGCGCAAGCAAACAGCGGAAGCGCAGATCGGCTCGGCCGAGGAAGAAGCAAGAAGAATCGTAGCGGACGCGGAAACCAAAGGCGAGACCAAAAAGAAGGAGGCCATGCTGGAAGCGAAGGAGGAGATCCATCGCATGCGGCAGGAGCTTGATCGTGATACGAAAGAGCGCAGGGGGGAAATCCAGCGTCAGGAGCGCAGAATCGTCCAGAAAGAAGAGAATCTGGACCGCAAGCTGGAATCTTTGGAGAAAAAGGAGAATTCCCTGAGCCGCAAGGAGGCGCGTCTGGATCAGGCGCAGGCGGAGATCAATTCTCTTCACGAAAAGCAGAAAGAAGAGCTGGAACGCATCTCGTCCTTGACGGCAGATGAGGCAAAGACCATGCTGATGGAAGAAGCCGAGGCGGAACTGAAGCATGAAAAAGCCATGAAGATCAAGGAATACGAGCAGCAGATCAAGGATGAGTCCGACAAGAAGGCGCGGGAGATCCTGTCTTTGGCGATCCAGCGCTGCGCGGCGGATCATGTGGCTGAGACGACGGTGTCCGTCGTTGCGCTGCCGAATGATGAGATGAAAGGACGCATCATCGGACGGGAAGGGCGGAACATCCGCACGCTGGAGACGATGACCGGCATTGATTTGATCATTGATGATACGCCGGAAGCGGTGATCATCTCGGGATTCGATCCGGTGCGCCGCGAGATCGCGCGAATCGCGCTGGAGAAACTCATTGTGGACGGGCGCATCCATCCGGCGCGCATCGAGGAAATGGTGGAAAAAGCGCGCCGTGAGGTGGAACAGAGAATCAAGGAGGCTGGTGAGCAGGCTACTTTCGAGACCGGTGTCCATGGCATTCATCCGGAGCTGGTGAAGCTTTTGGGGCGTCTCCGCTACCGCACGAGCTACGGACAGAATGTGCTCAACCACTCCGTCGAGGTTTCCCACTTGGCAGGCGTCATGGCTGCAGAACTTGGCGTTGATGTGATGCTGGCGAAGCGCGGCGGCCTGCTGCACGATATCGGCAAGGCGATGACGCATGAGGTGGAAGGCCCGCACGTCACCATCGGCGCCGATTTGGCGAAGAAATATCGTGAGTCGAAGGATGTCATCAATGCCATCGCTGCGCATCACGGGGATGTCGAGGCGACAACCGTTGAGGCGGTGCTGGTGGCTGCTGCGGATGCGGTTTCTGCCGCGCGTCCGGGGGCGCGCCGCGAGAGTTTGGAAGCCTACTTGAAGCGGCTGAAGCGTCTGGAAGAGATCGCAGAGTCCTTCGAGGGAGTGGAGCGGTGCTTTGCCATCCAAGCGGGACGCGAGATCCGGGTCATGGTCAAGCCGGATAAGGTCGATGATGCGGAGGCCGTCAGCCTTGCGCACCACATTGTCAAGAAAATCGAGGAAGAACTCGAATATCCGGGGCAGATCAAGGCTACCATCATTCGTGAGACACGCGTGGTAGACTACGCGAAGTGAAGATGTGCAGTCGGTGTCTTCCAAGGAGGGCGCCATCTGAGAAAGGGAACGAGGGCGTGCCGTTGGACTGCACAGCCCTCGTTTTCCGGTTATTTTTTGAGCGTTTCAAAAGATTGAATTTAAGGAGGTGCGAATATGCTGAACTTCAGAAAGCGGAAGAAGCCGAATCCGGATGTCAGCCATCTGTTGGCGACCATTCTTGTCGTGTATCCCGTGATTTCCACGGTGTCCTATGAGCCGCAGGAGGATGCGATGCTGGAATTGGTCTTTGCGATGAAAGCCGCTCCGACGAAGGAACGATTTGAGAAAATAGCCAAGCAGATCATTGACTCTTTGGATGCATATCATCAGCTTGAGGGCTTTCCGCAGGCGAGGATCGAGATGCACATGGAGGGCCTGGGAGCGACCTGTTTCCTGCACATCAAGCGGGATACCGCTTCCTTGAGCAGGGGAGAGCTGTCTGTCCTGACGACTCTGGTCGAGGAATACTTTTCGGAGGAGCTGGTATTTGATGAGCTTCCTCCCTCGGCGGATCCCGATTTCCTTTTGGCGCAGGAGGAGCAGCTGGATCAAATGTTCGGCAATATTCGGCAGATGCAGATACCGGACCGCATGGTCGGTGTCCGGGAACATGAACGGGTGATGGTTTACGCAGAATAATATGTGCAGATATAGAGCGCAATAGGGGGCTTTGTCTTGAAGATCATGCTGACAGGCGATGTCGTGGGAAGACCGGGACGCAGGGCTTTTCAGAAGTATACGCCGAAGCTGAGACAGGAAAGACAGATTGACGTTGTTGTGGTGAATGGGGAGAATTCCGCAGGTGGCAAAGGCATCACAAGGAAATCCTTGGATGAGCTTTATCATGGAGGCGCGGATATCGTTACCTCGGGCAACCACGTATGGGACAAAAAAGATGTTCTGGAGTTTATCGACAGGGAGCCATTTCTGGTCCGTCCTGCCAATTATCCTGAGGGCGCTCCAGGCAAAGGCAGCTGCATCTATCCTTTCCGTTCCAAGAATATTGGCGTGATGAATCTGTCCGGCAGGACCTTCATGCCTGTCCTGGACTGCCCGTTCCAAAAGGCAGAGGAGCTTTTGCGGGAACTGACGCCTGTATGTGATGTGCTGATCCTGGACTTCCATGCGGAGGCGACCTCTGAGAAGATGGCGATGGGATGGTATCTGGATGGACGTGTCAACTGCATTGTGGGAACCCATACGCACATTCAGACTGCAGATGAGAGGATTCTTCCGGGGGGGACAGCATATATCACGGATTTGGGAATGGTCGGCGCGTGGAATTCCGTGCTGGGGGTTTGCACGGATATTGTGATCGACAAATTCACCAAAGCGCTTCCCGTCCGGTTTGATTTGGCGAACGGGCCGAATGTATATTCCGCGGTCATCCTTGAAATCGATGACGTGAGCAACAAGACCACCGCCATAGAACGCGTCCTGATCAAAGAGTAGCATCCTGTGACGGAGCGGGCTTTGCATAGAAAATAAAATAATTTTTGTGCATGGTTCCCAGCAGGATTTTTAAGAAATTTGCAGAAGTAAGAGAAGAAATTGCAGTAGTATTTTTTTCGATTCGAAAGAAAGGACGTGGCAATGATGGAAGTTTTGAAAGTATCGGCAAAATCGAACCCGAATTCTGTTGCCGGGGCTTTGGCTGGTGTCATCCGGGAGAACGGAAGCGCTGAAATGCAAGCCATTGGAGCCGGGGCTTTGAACCAGGCTGTCAAGGCTGTGGCCATCGCACGTGGCTTTGTGGCTCCCCATGGAGTCGACCTGATCTGTGTGCCCGCTTTTACGGACATCAAGATTGAAGGCGAGGAGCGTACTGCAATCAAGCTGATTGTCGAACCGCGCTGATTGCGGCCATTTTTCCTCGATGGGAGATGTAAGGTATGTCCAGTGATCTGCATATGCATACGACTTTTTCGGACGGAAAGCTGTCGCCGGAGGAGCTCGTGGCAGCTGCAAAGCATGCGGGTCTGCGCTATATTTCAATCACGGATCACGATACGGTGGAGGGGATTGTCCATCTCTACGAGAACGGGCTCTATCCCAGCCGCAGCGTCAATATCATTCCCGGCATTGAGTTCAGTGCGCATCATCCGCTGCATGAGATACATATTTTGGGATACAATATTGATATCTATCACAGGGGGCTGGGGGACAGGCTCAATGAGGTGACGGAAGCCCGCTGGTCCCGTTTCAGCGAGATGGTGGAGAAACTTCAGGGGTACGGGTATCCCATCCGCGAGTCGGAAGTCTTGAAACTGGCGGGCAGCAGCAAATCCATCAGCCGCTCGCATATTGCGAGGGTTTTGGTCAAGAACGGATGTTTCCCGACAATCCGCGATGCGTTTGATACCATGCTGGAAAAGGGGAAGCCTGCCTATGTGCCGCACTACCGTCTGGAGGTGGACGAGATCATCCGGCTCATCCATGAGGCGGGAGGCGTGGCGGTGCTGGCACATCCCAAGCTGATCAAGGACGATGCGCTCGTGGAAGAGATATGCCAAAAGGGCATCGAGGGCATGGAGATCTTTTATCCGCAGCATGATGAGGAAGATGTGAAGCGCTATCGGGCGATGGCGGAGAAATATCAGCTCATGGTTTCCGGCGGCTCGGATTTCCACGGCTATCCTACCAGATACCCGCCGGAAGTGGGCATGTTTACCATTGAGGATTCATGGGCGGAGGCTTTTTACCGCCCGGAGAAAAATTTGAATTGAGTGGAGCGTGGCTGAGGATGGATGTTATTGCTTTAGTTGGCCCCAGCGGAACGGGGAAGAGCCATCGTGCGCTGAAGGTTTCTCAAGAACATCACGCCGATGCGATCATTGATGACGGCATCCTGATTAAAGACGGGAAGATTGTCGGCGGACATTCCGCAAAGCAGGAGAAGAGCAAGATCATGGCGGTGCGGCGCGCGATTTTCGTACTGCCGGGGCATGCGGAAGAGGTGCGGGCAGCCATAGACGAAGCCCGGCCTCATCGCATCCTGATTATCGGCACATCGGAGAACATGGTGCAGAAAATCGCAAAGAAGCTGCAGCTTCCGCCGATTGCGAAGATCATCCACATTGAGGACATTGCATCTTTGGATGAAATGGCAGAGGCAAGGTATCATCGCCTGAAGGAAGGGAAGCACATCATCCCTGTGCCGACCATTGAGCTGAAGCCGCATTTTTCCGGCTATCTGATCGATCCGCTGCAGTCCTTGTTCAAGCGCTCCCGCACCAAGCGCAGAAGGCTTGGCGAAAAGTCAATCGTCAGGCCCGTGTTCAGCTATTACGGCAAGCTGGTCATTGATGATTCTGCCATCCAGTCCATTGTGGCGAATGTCGTGAAGGCGAAGGACTTCGTGAACAAGATCGGCTCGATCCGGGTCAAGCATCTCTTTCGCGGAAATGAGGACTGCGGGCTTGACATATCCTTCGAGATTGTCCTGTCCTATGGAAACCATATCCCGACCCTGATTGCGCAGACGCAGAAGCGTGTGCGTGAAGCGGTGGAATTCATGACGGGCATGATCGTGCATGAAATCAATATACAGGTGCGCGCCCTCTATGTAGGCGCATAATCCGTATCCATTGGCTTGTACCTTGCTGTGCGGGCCAATGGATATATTTTTCCTGAATCCGTGAAACTGGATAGGATGTATGATGTACCTGCTATGTCCGCCCCCCTTGGGGGCGGGGAACCATCGAAGATGGTGGTGGGGGTGACGATTTTACGGTAGGATGGCTGCATTCATTGACACATTGTACCCCCACCACCGCCGATGGCGGTCCCCCGCCCCCAAAGGGGGACGGACAGTGTTTCAGGTTTTTGTGGAGAGGAAGGTGGGAATGATGCTGCAGGTTTACACCGGAAACGGAAAGGGGAAGACGACGGCGGCCATTGGGCTGGCCATCCGCGCATTGGGCGCGGGGAAGCGCATCTTTCTGATGCAGTTCATGAAAAGCCTGGCCTACAGCGAACAGAACATCCTGCGGGGATTTGCGCCGCAGCTGGAGCTCAGGACCAGCGGGAAGCCCTTTTTCATTGCGAAGGAGGGGATGCTGAGCGAAGAAGAGCAGGAGGCGTGGGGCAAGGATATCGTCATATTTCCGCCGGGGAAGCCGCCAAAGGACTATGTTGCCTTGATTTCGGCGGGCTTTGCGGAGGCGGAAGAGGCATATTGCTCAGGGAACTATGATATGGTCATCTTGGATGAACTGAATCCCGCACTGTTTTTTGGCCTATTGCCAAGGGAGCGTGCAGAGGCTCTGATGGCAAAGCTGAGGGAGCAGACGGAGCTTGTGGTGACAGGCAGGAATGCGCCCGCATGGCTGCTGGAACGGGCGGATCTTGTGACGGAGATGAAGGAGATCCGGCATTATTATGCCAAGGGCATAGCAGCCCGCCCGGGAATCGAGAATTAAGCGAAGGACAGTAAAAGACCATGAAGTCAAAACGGCTTCATGGTCTTTTGGCATACGATACTATGCGTTCTCTGCAGTCAAATCTTCTTCTTGATTTTCCAGCTTGGTAATCAGGATCTTGTCGATGCGTGCCCGATCCATATCCACGATTTCAAACCGGAATCCGTTCCATTCGCAGCATTCGGCGACCTTGGGGATATAGCCGAAATAGGAGGTCAGGAAACCGCCCATGGTCTGGTAATGGTCATGCTCCTCATCGGGCAGCTCATCGACGCCGAAGCGCTCCTTGAAGTCGTCGATGGAGTAGAGTCCGTCCACATACCAGGAGTTTTCATCCCGCTGGGTGACCTGGATGAGATCGGGCTCAATGTTCGTCGCGGAATCTCCGATGATTTCCTGCAGAATATCATCCAATGTGATGAAGCCGATGACGCCGCCGTATTCATCCAGCACGACCGCTTCATGAATGCCGCTGTCACGGAATTTCTCCAGCAGGCGGAAGGTCTCCATAGACCTTGGGATGAACATGGGCTTGCGCAGATATTGCATGAGATCCAGTGATTTCCGATCCAAGGAAGCATTCAAAAGATCCTTGGCATAAAGCACGCCGCAGAAGTCGTCCAGACTGTCGCGCCCTACGGCAAATACGGTCAAAGGGTTCTCACGGATCAGTTTCAGATTTTCCTTCAAAGGATCCGAAAGATCCAGCCAGAGCATCTGCGTGCGCGGTGTCATGAGTCCGTAAGCCGTTTGGTCGCTCAGATGGAAGATGCGATCCACCATGTATTGCTCGGCCTTTTCAAAGGTGCCGTCCTCGGTGCCCTGCTCAATGAGGTCTTTTACCTCGTCTTCGGTAACGGTATCCTCGATCTTGGGGTTGATCCCCAGGAGCAGCAGCAGGCTGTTCGCGGACGCGGACAGCAGGGACACGATGGGACGGGCCAGCAGCGTCAAGCGCTTGAGGCTGTGATAGTGCTCCATCAATATGTGTTCAGGTCGCTGGGCCGCAATCCTTTTCGGCAGGAACTCCCCCAAGAGGAGCATGCCATACGTCACACCGATCACCGTGAGGAACAGCGCGATCCATGCGGCCTCCCGAATGGGGGCGAAAAGCGCTGCCACATAGGGCGCAACGAACATGCCGGCAAACATGCCGCATAGGATTCCGGTCAAGGTGATGCCGATCTGGGCCACGGAAAGGTACCTTTCAGGATGCTCCAAAATGGCAAGAGCCTCCTGCGCGTCCCGGTTTTCGTCTTCCGCAAGCTTTTCCAATGTCCCGCGGCGGCTTTCCATCAAGGCGGTTTCCATCAGCGAGAAATAGCCGCTGCCCAGAGCAAACAAAGCAATCAGTACGAGCCATAAGCCCGATGAGGGATGATCCAAAGATTTACCACATCCTTTTTAAAATATACTCATCAGTATATCACATTTTTGGAAAAAAATCAGCAAGCATTTTAGGAAACACGGATTCATTCAGCCGCCATTTCATTTTCCATGACAAAGGTTTTCGTTGACAGGGGTGCCAGCGGATGATAAAATTAAAATAACGGGAGGGGTCTGCCCTCCGGACAGGATGTGTTGTCTTTAATTCTATGGAAGGATGATTTTTATGCCAACGATTTCGAATATGCTGGGAGGCACCTACTCACTTTATAAGAACGCGCAGCAGAACGGAACCTTATTCAACAGTTCCAAGGCTCTGATTTCGAATACAGGTGCGACGGCCTCCATGTTCAACAATTTTTATTCCTCGCAGTCCTCGGCGGCGAGCGCTGCATCGGGGATCGGCGAGGTCAGCGCCAACGTGAGGTCGCTTTTGTCCTCCTATGATGAGACCTCCAAGACCTTTTATTCGGAATTCGACTCCGCCATGAGCAATCTGAAGGATTCGGCGGCGGCAATCAAAAGGATGGATTTCAACGTCGGCGGCGCTTCCGCGGTGACAACGACGGAAAATGAGGACGGCACGACGACCACGAAGAAGAGCGAGGCGCTGGTATCCGCGCTCAAGGCAGTGGAGCAGCTGGCGAGCGACTATAATGACGCGATTGATTTCTTTTCCGACAATGGCGAGGTATCGAAGCGCATGGGACGCTTGGAGTCGCTGTTTGCGGATACGACCTATCGGTCAGGACAGTATGATTCCATCGGCCTGAAAGTGGATGGCTCCGGCAAGTTCTCGATTGACGAGGACAAGCTCACGAAGGCCATCACGGAGGATCCGGACAAGGTGTCGCGTGTGCTTAGTGGTCTTGCCGACAAGGCGGAGGGTCATGTGGATGTCGCGACTTCGCAGCGCGACAGGTTGTTCCCGTCCGTGAATGACATGTTCGGCTCGCAGCTTTCCACCGCTTCCGTTTATACCGGCAGCGCCTATGCGCGGATGTCCGGCTACGGCAATGTGGGAAATCTGCTCAATATGATGTTTTGAGATATCGAGGAAGTTTTGTCGCCCTCCGATCCGGAGGGTGATATTTTTTTGAAAAGTGTAGCGTGCAAGCCTACTTTTTGATACAATGGAGCAGTTGATAAAGAGATTGGCGGGAGTGCGAAAGCGCATTCTGGATGGAGGATTTTTGGAATGGCATCATTGAAGGAAGAATTGCAGCAGGAAATCGGGAAACGCAGGACATTTGCGATCATCTCCCACCCGGATGCGGGAAAGACGACACTGACGGAGAAGCTGCTGCTCTATGGGGGCGCCATTCATCTGGCGGGATCCATCAAGTCTCGCAAGACACAGCGGCACGCGGTGTCGGACTGGATGGAGATCGAGAAGCAGCGCGGCATTTCGGTGACAAGCAGCGTCCTGCAGTTCGATTACGACGGCTGCCGCATCAATATCCTTGATACACCGGGGCACCAGGATTTCAGCGAGGATACCTATCGTACCCTGATGGCGGTGGACAGCGCGGTCATGATCATCGATGTGGCAAAGGGCGTGGAGGCGCAGACGAAAAAACTGTTCCGCGTCTGCAAGCAGCGCAATATCCCCATCTTTACCTTTGTGAACAAGCTGGACCGTTTCGGCAAGGCGCCGCTGGATTTGATGGATGAGATCGAGACGGTGCTGGGCATCCGCTCCTATCCCATGAACTGGCCCATCGGGGTGGACGGCAAGTACATGGGCGTGTATGACCGCCAGAAGAAACGGGTGGAGCTTTTTGCGGAGGACAGTACCCACGGTCAGGAAGAGCGCGTGTCGGAAATCTTTGCCCCGGATGCGCCGGAGATGATTGAGCGCATCGGGCAGGATGCCTATGACGCTTTGCAGGACGATATCGCGCTGCTGGACGAGGCCGGCGAGGGCTTTGACTTGGAAAAAGTGGCGGCAGGGGAGCTGACGCCGATGTTCTTCGGCTCCGCCATGACGAATTTCGGTGTGCAGAACTTCCTGGAGGAGTATATCCGCCTTGCGCCGCCTCCTGCGCCGCGCAATTCCTCGGACGGAAAGATCGAGCCGGACGATGAGAGATTTTCGGCCTTTGTGTTCAAAATTCAGGCGAATATGAATCCTGCCCACCGGGATCGTCTGGCCTTTATCCGCATCTGCTCGGGCAAATTCGAGCGCAATATGAGCGTATGGCACAACAAAAGCGCCAAGGACATCAAGCTGGCGCAGCCGCAGCAGTTCTTGGCGCAGGACAGGCAGATCATCGATACGGCCTATCCGGGGGACATCGTAGGGCTTTTCGACCCGGGGATTTTCGGCATCGGGGACACGATCTGCGATGACGCCCACAAGTTCAGCTTTGAGGACTTTCCCGTGTTTCCGCCGGAGAAATTCGCCCGCGTGCAGGCGAAGGACACGATGAAGCGCAAGCAGTTCGTGAAGGGCATCGAGCAGCTCACGCAGGAAGGCGCGATCCAGCTCTTCCAGCAGGCGGGGGCGGGGACGGAATCCTATATCGTGGGGACGGTAGGGACCCTGCAGTTTGAGGTGCTGGAATACCGTCTGAAAAATGAGTACAATGTGGACATCATTTTGCAGATGCAGCCCTTCGAGGTGGCACGCTGGATGGCCTTTGAGGATGGCAGCGAGGTCACGCCCGCGGCCCTCAGGGGCGCGGACCGCGGGATGTTTGTCTACGACAGGAAGCAGAACCCTGTGCTTCTGGTGAACAATGAATGGGCCCTCGGATGGATCACGGACAACAATCCGAAGCTGCAGCTCAATCAGGTGCCCTTTGACCGGGCGGTGGTAGGAACTGGAGGAAAATAAGTCAGTCATATTGTGTAGAACAAATTTTGTCTGACAAGGAAGCGGAAATGCAGTCGTAGCGGAGCTACGTCAAGTTTTCGCTGACGCAGACAGACGGAATTTGGACAAGCAAGATGGCTAAGTTATTTTTTGACAGTTCCTAAAGTAAAGTTCCTGCATTTCAGCGGCAATGCGCTCGACATTGGTCGGCAGGAAGTGAATATTGTAGCCGATGAAATAGGGCGAGGTGGCGAAGCGGGGCAGGATTTTCACATAGATCTGTTCCGCCTTGTGATAAAAGAAGATGTTATAGCTTGTGCAGTTGCGGTTGAAGTGATGCATGAGATAGTGGACGGCAATCTGGATATAGTCCGCAAGGACATCCGGGCTGCTGCCGATGGCAGGGATGACGTTGAGCTCCCCAAAGCCCACGCGGGGGCAGTTGGAGATGTTGAGCTGCACGCCGTCCTGTTCATGGATGATGAGACCGTTCATTTCCTCCGGTGAGAAGAAAAGCGTTTCGTCGATTTCGGGAAAGCCGATGAGCTGCATGTGGGGATGGCGGATGGTGCCGCCGGACAGGGGACCGTAATTCTTGAAAAAGAGCACGTCGCGGTATTTGCCGCAGTCCAATAAATGCTTCCAATGGCGAAGCCCCATGCGGATGAGGCGGTGCATGTGCTCCTTGCTGTATTCCGGCATGTCGCTCTTGCAGGCGCTCCCCTCGATGATCACGAACTGGTCGGCTCCCTCGATGACATTGTATTTGTTCTTGAGCAGGATGATATCGCCGTCCGTATCGATGATATCCGTGAGGCTCGCCACGTCGCAGAAGGGACAGGCGTTTTCCCGGTTGCGCATATTCTCGGGTTTTTGCTGCCCGATGGAAGTATTGAATCGTATCAGATTGATGTTCATAAGGCGCTCCTTGAAGTTTCTGCTGGAATTGCAGGGCATATGATGATATAATTTCTAATGGTTTATTTTATGGAACGAACATTTACTTATATTATATAAGCATTGCGTTTTTTTTGCAAAGGAACTGGTACTCTAAAATTTATTTGTGAGCAGTTCCGCGAGGATTTGCGTATTGCGAGGATGGTGTTTTCGATTCGTGGATGCTTCAGATAACCATTCCGGCAAGGGAGAGAAGTTCCTGAAGGGAACTTTCATCCTGACGATTGCCGGCTTTGTGGTGAAGGTCATCGGCTCCCTCAACTGGATCTTTGTGTCCCGTATCCTGGGCGGCGAAGGCATTGGCCTTTATCAGATGGCTTTCCCGATTTATTTTTTTGCCATGACGGTCTCGCAGGCCGGCGTGCCTGTGGCGATTTCCATCATTACGGCAGAGCGTGTGGCGCTGAAGGATATCTATGGTGCGAAGCGGGTGTTCCGTATCTCCATGGCGCTCATGCTGTTCACGGGTATCTTCTTCTCGCTCTTGACCTATTTTGCGGCTGAATGGCTCATTGACTGGCATTTTATCCGGGACTCCCGTGCCTATATGTCCGTGGTTGCCCTTGCGCCGACGGTCTTTTTCGTGACTTTTCTGGCAAGCTCGCGCGGCTATCTGCAGGGCTGGCAGCGCATGACGCCCACGGCGGTGTCCCAGATCGTGGAGCAGATTTTCCGCGTCATCACCATGGTCCTGTTGGCGGATCTGCTTCTGCCTTGGGGACTGGACTATGCCGCGGCGGGGGCGAGCCTTGGCGCCTTGGCGGGCGCTGTGACAGGGCTGATTGTGCTGGTCTATTATCATTGGAAACTGGATCGGGACATCGAGGCGGAGTACGGTGTGGAGCTGAAGCCAGCGCCTGGCACGGAACGGGAATCGACGCGCCAGATTATCCGCAGGATCTTTATGCTGTCCCTGCCCGTATCGGCGGCCAGCATCATGCTGCCCGTGGTGTCGAACCTGGATCTCATGATCGTTCCCCAGCGGCTGGAGGTGGCCGGCTATTCCGTGAATGAGGCAACGGAGCTGTTCGGCTATCTGACGGGCATGGCGGTGCCGCTGGTCAATCTGGCGACGATCCTCACGGCATCCCTTGCCATGAGCATCGTGCCGGCGATTTCCGAGGCGCGTGCATTGCAGGATACCTCGCGTATTTTCAGCCAGACGGCGGCGGCGGTGCGCATTTCCAATTTTGTGTGCTTCCCTGCCTTTGTCGTGGTGTTTGTTCTGGCCACTCCGATTTCCTCCCTGATTTACAATGCGCCGGGCGCAGGCCCTGCGGTCATGATCTCGGCATTCAGCATTATCCTGCTGGGGCTGCACCAGGTTTCGACGGGCGTGCTGCAGGGGCTGGGGCATACGACGATTCCCATGGTGAACATGGTGCTGGCGGCGATCGCCAAAGTCATCCTGAACTGGGTGCTGACCGCTCAGCCCTCCCTCGGCATCATGGGTGCGGCATGGGCGACCGCGGCGGATATGGGCGTCGCGGCCATCATCAATCTGTATTTCATCCACCGCTATATCGGCTATCGCATGGAGATCCCGCAGCTTTTCAAGACCATGGGGGCCGCGGCTGTCATGGCCGTGGCGGTCAAGTTCTTCTATGATTTCACGATTGCCGAATGGCAGAGCGATATATTCTCCACTTTCGGCGCGGTGTTCTTCGGCTGTGCGGTCTACCTGCTGGCGATGGGATTGATCGGCGGCATCCAGGAGAGCGACATGAACCGCATCCCCATGGTAGGAAAATACGGCATCCGCGTATTTCGCAAGCTGGGCATTTTCAAATCGAAGGAGGCGTGACATGAGGCGATTGGCATTGGCGTATAATCCCGTTTCAGGGAACGCCACCTTCAAGAACCGGCTGGATGAGATGGTCGAGGCATTCCAGCGGCGGGGCATCCTTTTGTATCTGTATCGGACGAAGAAGGACGGGAACGGGGAACTGGTGGATTTCCTGCGCGAGGCGCGGGCGGAGGGCGTGCTCGCCGCAGGCGGGGACGGTACCCTGCATGAGGTCGTGAATCTAGTGGTCAAGGAGGGGCTGGATATTCCCGTCGGCATCATCGGCAGCGGCACTTCCAATGACTTTGCGACCTATCTGAACATCAACGAGAATATGGAGGCATATTTCGACTGCATCGCAGAGGGACGCACGCGCAGTGTGGATCTGGGGCGCGTGGGGGAGGAATATTTCATCAATGTGGCAAGCGCGGGCATGATGACTTCCATTGCCCATGAGGTCAATGTGAAATGGAAGAATGCACTGGGCAGGATGGCCTATTATCTGAAGGGAATCGGGGAGATCCCGAAGCTCCGCACGATCCGCCTGCACGTGGAGGTGGATGATGCGACACATGAACTGGACGCGTTCCTGTTCGTTGTCATCAACAGCAGCGTGGTGGGCAGCATGAAGCATGTGGCGGACGATGTGGAGGCGGATGACGGGAAGCTGGACTTTCTGGCGATCCGCAAGCAGAACGCAGCGCAGCTGGTGAAGCTCACGGCGGATCTGATTGCAGGAAAGTCCGTATCGAGGCAGAATGCGGTCCTGCATTTGCAATCGAAAAATTTCCTGATTTCGGCCTCGGAGGATGTCACGAGCGATCTCGACGGCGAGATCGGGCCGCCCTTGCCATTGCGGATCGAAACCGTGCCGAAGGCCGTCCGTATCTATGCGTAAACCCCTATCGAGACGACTAAATAAGATTAGCTGCCCCCTCTGAGCCATTCGATGATATTTTTCTGCAGAATGCCATCTTCTTCTAGGGGGAGGTCATCCAGGCTCAGGATAAATTTGGGGTAGTTGTCTTGTATTTGCTTTAGAGGGCGAATTTCTCTTTGAAAGGTAGTTGGATCTATTATGCTGGCGGATACTTGGTAATAAATACGGCTGCTGCCTCGCTGGGCGATGAAGTCTATTTCGAAGGAGCCAATCTTGCCTATGTGTACTTGGTAGCCGCGGCGCAAAAGCTCCAGGAAGACGATGTTTTCCAGAATATGCCCGATATCCCGGCCAGGATTGCCAAGCAGCAGACGGCGAAAACCCATATCGACTGTGTAGTATTTCTGCATGGTTTTCAGATGTTGCTTGCCGTGTATGTCATAGCGGCTGCAGGGGTAAAGGATGAAGGCATCACACAAGGTTTGCAGATATTGGTCAATGGTAGAGGAGACGGTTTTATGCCCGTTGGAGGTAAGGGTGTCGGCAATTTTTTTGGCTGAGGTGGGATTCCCTATGTTATCAAGCATAAATTTAACCACATTTTTCAGCTTGCTGGCATCTTGGATACTTCGGCGTTCCATGATATCTTTCATGAGCACTGTGTGGTATATGCCGGATAGATAGTCCAGCCTGATGTCTTCCGCTGGGATTTGCGATAGATAGGGAAAACCGCCCCAGCTGAAATACTCCTTCCAGTTATCTGCCTGGTCTCCTCCGCGTAGTTCACAGTACTCCGCAAAGGACAAGGGAAAAAGGGAAAGCTCCATATAACGCCCGGAAAGCAGGGTGGCAAGCTCACCAGAGAGCAGGCCGGCATTGGAGCCGGTTAAATAAATGTCTGCGTTTTCCTGCTCAAAGATGCTTAGCACGGCTTTTTGAAAGTTTGGCACGAGCTGAATTTCATCTAAAAAGATGTAGGTGGTGCAACCTCGTTGAAGGTGTCCTTTTATGTGGTCGTAAAGGGCATGATATTCAAGCAAGGGCTCTGACTCAATCCAGTCCAGGTGTATAGAAAGTATCTGCTCCTCGTGTACCCCTTGAGACAGCAATATTTGCTGAAACTGCGCGAGAAGCGTGGACTTGCCGCAACGGCGTACCCCGGTAATGACTTTGATCATGTGCTTGTCCTTCGCCTGAAGCAGATGGTTTAGATAATTTTTTCGCTCTACAAGTAATTTTTCCATAAAATCACCTCTTTTTTAATTGTAACATAAAAATTTATAGGAATATATATTTTTTTAGTTTCAACCAAAATCAATACGAGAGAAATATAACGAAAAGGAATTGAAGGATGCCTTGATGGTTCATTTTTGCCAATAAAACAACAAGCCCTGTTTTCTGTGTGGAACAGCATGGAAAACAGGGCTTGTTATGCAATGATTGCTTAGGAATTTGATTTGTGCCCCAGATAGTGGGCTACGAATTGCTGGGCGGTGCGGCCGCTGCGGCCGGAATGGCTCATTTCCCAGCGCAGGCCTTCGACACGGAGCTGTTCATCGGTCATTTCGATGCCCTGCTTTTTGAGCATATGGCGGATGATGGCAAGGTATTCGGACTGGTCCGGCGCATAGTAGTGGATGATGAGGCCGAAGCGGTCGGAGAGCGAGATGGTCTCCTGGATGCTGTCATCACGGTAGAGCTCGTCCTGTCCGTCGATGCGGTCCCGCCAGCTTTCGCGGATCAGATGACGGCGGTTGGAGGTCGCGTAGATGAGCACGTTTTCGGGACGGGAGGAAACGCCGCCCTCGATGGCGGATTTCAAATACTTGTATTCCGCGTCGGATTCTTCGAAGGACAGATCGTCCATGAAGATGATGAAGCGCTTGCTGGAGAACTGGCGAAGCGTCTCCATGATTTCGGGCAGGGCACGGAGCTGCGGCTTGGTGAGCTGCAGCAGGCGCAGGCCCTCGCTGTAATACTCATTGGCAAGGGCCTTGACACCGGAGGATTTTCCCGTGCCCCGCGCTCCCACCAGCAGCACATGATTGGCAGGGCGGCCTGCGACAAAGGCCTCGGTATTGTCGATGAGCTGTTCCTTTTGATGGGCATAGCCAATGAGGTCGTTCATGCGGATGGTCTCAAAGTGACGGATGCCTGCGAGCTTCCCGTTGTCCCATTGAAAGGCGCGGTAGGAGGCAATGTCTCCGTAGCCGTAGCGGCGGTAATAGGTGAGCAGCGCATCTGCCATGCTTTCCGCGGTGTCTGCGGAGCCCATGAGTTCCTGCAGCTTTTCCCATGCCTCCGTGCGGAGCGCTTTCGTCGGATGGTAGTCCGCCAGCAGGGGAAAGGCGGAAAGCGTGCCCTGCGTGGAGAGCAGGGGAGACAGCAGCTCCATATCATGCACGAATGCTTTTTTCAGACTGGATCCGAGCTTTCCGTGGCATTTCTCGGATGTCCGGGAGGCCAGGTTGCCCGTGTGGGTCAGAAGGTGCAAGGTATAGGCGCGGATAATATCTCCTGCAAGCCCGAGCTGCTCCGCCTGCTCGATGAGCATGGAGACAGCTTTTGCTCCTGTGGACGGTTCGGGGGTATTGACGGCCTGCAGGAGCGCTTGCAAAGCGCTGTCCTCCAAGAGATTGCGGCAGATCAGAAGTTCCTGTAAATGATATTGGTTCATGGGAATGCTCCTTTCGTGAAGCAAGGGGTTACATCAATTGCCGGCAGCCAAATAAAAAGGGGAGGTAATGAAATCCTGCCCGATGGCCGGCATTTTGGGAAGCGTGAGATTTCGCAGATGGGCGGCGCGGATGTCGATGACAAGCTGCTGCTGGCAGGGCTGCAGCGTCTCCGGCTCGGCCAGGCAGTCCTGGCTGGTGAGATACTGGCTGAGCTTTGTGATGACAGGGACACGGGAGGTCCTTCGCATGATGCGCAGAAGTTCCCGTCCGTGTCGGTTGAAAGCGAGCACACGCGCATAGGCGGGACCGATATGATCCATTTGCTGTATCTGGGATTTTTGGAGCGAGAGCAGGAGATGCAGCATGGTGCGCTGGATCCTGCTTTTGGGATAGCGCTTGCTGCTGATGGCATCGACCAGCCCGTCCAGACTTTTTGCCGTCTGCGCGGCTCTCAGGATACGGTGTTCCAGTCCCTCGTTGATGCCGTAGATGCTGCGCAGGGATTGGAGATGTATGGTGTGGAGCCGGGCGAGGATGGGAAGAAAAAGGCGTTCCATTTGCGGCAGCCCGGCGTTTTTGGCTCTTTGCAGCGCATCCACGGACTCGGGGGACACATTCCGGGCGATGGCGTCCCAGTCGGGCGTTTTTCGGTTGAGCGCGAGCCGGAGCGCATTGGCGCTTGATATCTCGGCATGGAGCGCATCGTCGTGATAGGCTGTGCTCTTTCGCTGGATCGGAATGGGCTGCAGGATGGGGGCATTTGCGCCGCCCGGTTTCTGCCATGCCGTGTTGCTCGCCTGCAATGCACGCAGATATTCGATGGCGAGGATGGTATTGGGCTGGCGCAGGGCAGTTTCCTCGATTCCCGTGAAGAGGGAAAGCACATGGCAGATGGCGGCCGCATAGGAGGTGCCTTGGCGCATTTCATGGCGGATGGCTTGCTGCACTTCCTCCGTATCGATGATGGCAGCGGTATTCGTGAGCATATCCGGCTCCATGAGCTCCGTCCCGAAGGCAAGGCTGTCAACGATGCCGAGGCGGGAAAAGAGCCGGACGCCTCCGCGGGCGAAGTCCTGCGCGCTGCGCAGCGCGAAAACAGCGGGAAGCTCCAGTACGAGATCGCAGCCGCCCTGCACGGCAAGGCGCGCCCGGGTCCATTTGTCGAGGACGACGGAGGTGCCGCGCTGGGTGAAGCTGCCGCTCATAGCGATGATGACGCGGGTATCCGGATGGCTTCGGCGCAGTGCCTCAAGCTGATAGCTGTGCCCGTTGTGGTAGGGATTGTATTCTGCGATGATGCCGGTCACAGGCATGACGTATTCTCCTTCCGTTGCGTGTATCAATGATACTATTGTAGCAAAAATCGGGGGAGTTTCAAGGGGGATTTCGGGCGCGGCATGTGATGCTTTGTGAAGATAATTTGGGTGAAATTCAAAAAATTATCCTTTGACGGCAGGAAAAGAGGAATGTTTGGCGAAGTGTTCCAACTAGGGATAATATGTGCAGAATGATGTTGTAGTTTCAAGGAGCGAAGACAATGAAAAAACTTTTATCAGCAAGGAAGAAAAAAGCAATTCTCTATGCCGTGGCAGCAGGCATCTGTGTCAGCGGGGCTGTCCTGCCGCAGCCTGCTGAGGCTGCGGAGCAGTTTGATATTGGTTGGGACGGAAAAACGCTTTTCAATGTCAAATATTACGGCGCGAGCGACTACAACGCAACAAGAGCAAGTGCTTTTAAAGGAAGTGGTACTACAGCTCTCAATTATGATTTATCAAGCGACCTTAAAAGCGGCTTGAATAAGGCTTTCAAATGGTGGGCAGAAATTTTAGGACCCGGCGCAAA